>CAMEWH010000007.1:0-54018 GCA_945940335.1 uncultured Clostridia bacterium
TTGTGAGATGTTACCTCTTGACGGAGGTCATTTCATAACAGCCGATAGCCTAAATCCGTATATAAAAAACGGCCCCAGGCCGGCAGGATTGTTCCTGCCGGCCTGGGCCTGTTTTGCTGGATTTTGTAGTCTGGCGTCGTTTATAGATACCTGCCGGTAACGCTTTGGGGACAGCTGCGGACGTGGGCGGGGGTTCCGCAAACCACGATCCTGCCGCCCTCATCCCCGCCTCCGGGCCCCATATCGATGATATAGTCTGCGTTTTGAATCACATCACGGTCGTGCTCAATGACGACGACAGTGGCACCGTACCGGATCAGTGTTTCAAAAACACCCAGCAGGGTTTTCACATCCAGAGGATGCAGGCCTATGGTGGGCTCATCAAAAACAAATACCGAATCCGATTGCTGCCGCCCCATTTCACTGGCCAGCTTCAGCCGCTGCGCCTCGCCGCCGGAGAGACTGGGGGTTTCTTCTCCCAACGTCAGATAGCCCAACCCCAGATTGTCCAGCACTTGCAGACGGGAAGAAACCAGCTTCATTTCTCTGCACCGTTCCAGGGCGGTATGCACATCGGTATCCATCAGCTCCGGAAGAGAGAAAGCTTCACCTTGATGATTGCGCAGCAGTACGCTTTGAGCCTCTCTGCGATACCGGGAGCCCCCACATTCCGGGCAGGGGATGTCCACATCAGGAAGAAACTGCACATCCAAACTGATTTGACCGGTGCCGTCACAAGTCGGACAGCGAAGTGCCCCGGTGTTATAGGAGAAATCACCGGCTTTGTATCCCAAAGCCTTGGCTGCGGGCGTTCTGGCGTAGAGCTTTCTGAGTTCATCGTGGACGTTTGCATAGGTGGCGACGGTGGAACGAACATTGATGCCAATGGGGGTGGCGTCAATGAGTTTCACATGGCGGATACCCGGGGCGTCCAGATGCTCCACGTGGGTGGGAAGGGGGCGGTTTTCTGTCAGTGCTTCCAAGCCCGGCACAAGACTTTCCAAAACCAGGGTCGTCTTTCCGGAACCGGATACACCGGTAACAACTGTGAGCCGGCCTTTTGGGATGCTGACTTGCAGAGGCTTCACCGTGTGGATGGCATGTGTGCGCAGCTGGATGGAACCCAAATCAAACAATTCCCCCTCCGGAAGCGGCTGACGAATCTGTATTTTCTCTCCGGCAAGGAATGGACCAATTTGGGAACCGGGATTTTTCTTGATTTCCTCCGTTGTGCCCTGGGCAACGACCTGGCCGCCCGCGGCGCCCGCTTGAGGACCCATTTCAATGAGGTAGTCCGCAGCCCCCAGAATCTGCGTGTCATGGTCAACCAGAATAATGGAGTTCCCGTCAGCAATCAGATCCTGCATCAGGCCGGTAAGCCCGGCGATGTTGGCCGGATGCAGGCCGATAGAAGGTTCGTCCAAAACATACAGCACTCCGGTGGTGCGGTTACGTACCGAACGGGCCAGCTGCATCCGCTGCCGCTCTCCGGTAGACAGGGTGGCGGCAGACCGGTCCAAAGTCAGATATCCCAGACCGAGCTCCATCAGCCGCTGGGCGGCGGGGCGGAAGGAGTGGCAGATGCTTTCCGCCAGGGGGCGCATCTGCGGCGGCAGGGAATCGGGCACCCCTTCGACCCATTCATACAGCTGCGCCAGGGTCATGGTGCAGCACTCCGCCAGAGAGATCCCCCGCAGCAGCGGCGCACTTGCCTCTTCCGAAAGCCGGGTGCCCCTGCATTGGGGGCAAATGTCCTCTTTCAGGAACTTTTCCACCCGCTTCATCCCTTTTTCGTCTTTAACCTTGGCCAGCGCATTTTCTACGGTGTAGGTAGCGCTGTAGTAGGTGAAATCCAATTCTGTGGCGGTCTGGCTGCTTTTATTCAGATGTAAAATATGTTTCTTTTCCGGAGGACCGTCATAGACGATTGACTTCTCCTGAGGGGTCAATTCCCGGAACGGGACATCCGTACGAACACCCATTTCCCGGCAGACTTCTGTCATCAAAGACCACATCAGACTGTTCCAGGGAGCGACAGCGCCCTCCTCGATGGTCAGGGAATCATCGGGAACCAGGGTGGAGCGGTCCACCGTCCGAACGAGACCGGTGCCGTTGCAGCATCGGCAGGCCCCGCGACTGTTAAATGCCAGTTCTTCGGCACTGGGAGCCCAGAAATGCGCTCCGCACTCCGGACAGACCAGCTCTTGCCCGGCGGCTGCCGCCAGACTGGGAGATACATAATGACCATTGGGGCATCGATGGCTTGCCAATCTGGAATACATTAACCGCAGATTGCTTAACAGCTCCGTCCCGGTGCCGAAGGTACTCCGGATTCCCGGGATACCGGGGCGCTGATGCAGAGCCAGCGCCGCAGGAACATACAGCACCTCATCCACATCGGCTTTGGGTGCTTGATTCATTCGACGCCGGGTGTAGGTGGAAAGGGAATCCAGGTATCGCCGGGAACCCTCCGCGTACAGTACGCCCAGTGCCAGGGAGGATTTTCCGGAACCGGATACGCCGGCGATGCCTACGATTTGGTTTAATGGAATGTCCACATCGATGTTTTTTAGGTTATGGACTCTTGCGCCCCGGACCTTAATTTTATCCATAGCTGAGCTCCTTTGTCAGATTGGGCGTTTTCCGCCGCCCAGGGAGGAAAACGCAGAATGGGATACAATATGGCACCCCAGGCTGCCTGCAGCATGGGGTGCCTGTGTTTGCGAATGTCAGACTTGCCTGGCGGAATCCATCTGTTTGGTAATGATTCCCGCCATAATCAGGAGGATTCCCACAACCTTCCGCCAGGAGAAAAGGCCGTAAAAGACATAGTCCAAAATCGCGGACGTGGTCATGCTGCCAATCATCAGGCAGATGGAGCAGAGAACCACACCGGTTTTTGGGGTGGCTGTGATGATGAGTCCCATAGCCAGCAGACCGAAAACGCTTCCGCAATAATAAATCGGAGGAACGCTGGCAATATGGGACCAGGCCAGCTCCTGCCCAAGCCCCATGAGGAAAATAAGCAGTGCGGAGAGGATGGTTGCCTCGGCATAGTTTATCAGAGCGCCCCGGGCAGTTCCCAAGCACTGTCCGGCTTTTACATTCAGCATGTTATTCACCGGGCCGATGGCTCCGAAAAAAAGGCAGAAAAGATACAGCATGATAATTTCCTCAACCGGTAACAACCAATAGTACGCCTGCAATCGCCATGAGATAGCTGGGGATCTGCCGCAGGCGGAAAGGCCGGCGCTCTACGCCAAAGAAGCCGAAATGGTCAAAAATGGCAGCGAAGACCATGTTGGTCAAATCAGCGACACAGGCGAAGGTGACGGCGCCGATCCGGGCGGTGGTATAGCTGCTCACGGCAACCATGGACAGGCCCACCGCACCGACCAGAAAGACATAAGCCGGGACGGAGGCCTTCTGAAGCAGCCTTGCTTTCCGGAAGCAGACCAGATACACAAGCAGCAGCGCCGTGGGGATGGAGTGGACAAAGAAAACCACTGTGATGGGGCTGAAATAGGCGGCCAGCCGCCCGTTGAAGGACAGCATCAGTCCTTGCAGGACACCGGCCAGGCAGAGAAGAAAGGGATACAGCATCGGGTCACTCCTTTGGTTACGCCAGAATAATTTCCACACCCTGCTTGGCAATCTGATCCAGAACTTCCGCGTTCTGCTCGGTGCGGACGGTGATGATGGCATCCAGCTCGCTGAAAGGGCAGAAGGTATAGACGCCCCGGGCGGCGAATTTGGAGGAATCCAGCAAGGCGACTTTTTTGGCGGCACAGGACATGATCGCCTGTTTTACATCCAGGATCAGCGGATAGGAGACCGTCAGACCCTGGGTGCCGGAAATGCCGGTAGAGCCGAGAAAGGCAATATCCACGGTGATGTTCTCGAAGAACCGGATGGCGCTCATGCCGCTGATACTCAGCTCGTCGGCAAAAATGGAACCGCCGGGGATGGAGGTTCGGAAATAGCGGCAGGTTTCATAGGCGGTCTTCAACGAACAGGTCACAATATCCAGGGATAGGTCGGTGCATTGCTCTGCCATGACGTGTACCAGCTCTGCAATGGTGGTTCCGGAATCCAAAGCCAGTGTGGTGCCGTATCGAAGCATGCCTGCTGCTTTTTTTGCAATGCGGCGTTTTTCCTCCTGGAAGGTATTTCGGCGGCGCAGGGTCATTCCGTAGCCCCGGTCGGGAAGCTCGGCGTATCCCCGGCGGCGTACGATCTGCTTGTTGGCCTCCATCACATTCAGATCCCGGCGGATGGTGGTTTCTGTAACGTGAAAAAACTCTGCCAGGTCGGAAACGCTCATGCGTTCTTCTGTTTCCAGAAGACTAAAAATTTTGTCCTGCCGTGAATTATTGCTCATTTAGGATGACTCTCTTTCAGTAGGCAATCCTTGAAAACTGCTTTTTGATGGTTCGGGCCGAAGATCCACCCAAGCCGCAAAAGGGTATTTCTTAGAGTTGCCCAGTAATGTGTGGAATCGAGAAAACTGCCGAAGCGGTAAGGAAAGCAATAATGTTCAAAAATGTTTGAAACAATTTCGATCACAAGATCGTGCAGGGAAGGGGAAATGGCAAAAATACCCAATACCACCTGAAATGATTATACAGTTGAAAGAATGACGTGTCAATAATACAATTCTAAATTTGAAATATTTTTTGTAAAACGAAACAATCGAAACAGAAACGAACAAAACGGTCAAATTTTGTGCGCGAAACGAAAATGGGTGTTGACAAACGAACTTGCCAATGCTAATCTATAGATACGACAAAAACCGACGCAAAACCCAAAAGCGAATTGTGCAGAATCCAGACAAACGTTAAAAACTGCCCTAAATAATCGGGGAATCTGGTCTATAAACTATGGATGATGACAACATTCACAAAATGCGGATGTTCATTTTGTGCAAAGTGATGGTTCTTTTGTGAACAGAACCTTAACAAGAAATGAACATCTGAATGAACATTTATGTATATTAACGTTCCGAAAGAACGTTGATATAAAAACAATTATGATGGAGGAACGAATATGAAAAAGTTATTGGCCCTGACCTTGGCGCTGGTTATGTGCTTGAGCCTCGTTGCTTTTGGCAACAAAGCCTCCGCTGAAAAACCGAAAACGGTTCTTTACTACTGCGCGTACATCGGCGACTTCGGCCTTGGCGACATGGGCTGGCGCGCTGCGCAGGCTGCCGGCGAAAAGTACGGCTACGATGTCACTCTGGTTGAGTTCGGCAACGACAACTCTCAGGCTGTTAACTCCCTGATCGACGCACTGGATACGAAGCACTACGACTACGTTATAGCCTCGGGCTGGTACATCTCCGATACCGTCATTGAGATGTCCAGAAACGGCGAGTGGTCCGACATCACCTTCATCCTGTACGACACCGCTCCTTCCACTGACTTCTCCGGCACCGATAACATCTACGGTGTTTCCTTCGCGCAGAACGAAGGTTCCTTCCTGGTAGCCATTTACTCCGCGCTGATGAACAAGACCGGCAAGATCGGCTGCGTCATCAACGTGGATGCACCCGTCACCAACGACTTCGGTACCGGCTGGCTGAACGGCTACAAGTACGCCGTGAAGGAAATGGGCATGACCGATCTGGACATGATGTACGCCTACATGGGCGAGCTGACTGTTCAGGGCGACTACGAGTCCGTGAACGTTCTGATGGACAACGGCTGCGACTACGTCTACAACGTGGGCGGCGCCGTTGCTCTGGGCGCGATGCAGGCTGCCGAAGAAAAGGGCGGCGTTGAAGGCGGCCGCTTCATCATTGGCACCGACTACGACCAGTACACCTACTTCGAGTCCGTTGGCGATGTCAAGGGCTACAAGACCATGGTCACCTCCATGCTGAAGAACATCGAGCCCTGCGTGGCTTTGATCATGGAGAACATCAATGGCGAGGCTACCGGCATCACCCCCGGCAACCATGTTTACGGCATTGCTGAAAACGGCACCGGCCTGTGCTACAACGACTGGTACAAGGAGAACACCCCTGAAGAAGTTCAGGAACAGATTGCTGAAATCTCCGCCAAGATCGCTTCCGGCGAGATTGAGGTTCTGTCCTACTTCGACTTCCCCACCTATGATGACTTCGCAAATTACCGCGACAACAAGGATGCTGACTTCACCAAGTAAACCCCGATAAGTAGATAACTGAAATCGTGAGGGGCGAGCGGCGGCACCGCCGTTCGCCCCGCTTTACATAAGGAGGAGGAACAATGCCTAAAGAACTTCTCAGAATGGATGGCATTACCAAGGTATACCCCAATGGCTTTATGGCCAATAAGAATGTAACTCTCTCTGTCAACGAGGGCGAGATCCATGCCCTGATCGGCGAAAACGGTGCCGGAAAAACAACTTTGATGAAAATCCTTTTTGGACACGAAAATTGTCAGGAAGGCAAAATATATATTGACGGCAAGGAAACCAAAATCGCGTCCCCCCTGGATGCGATTGCGAAGGGCGTTGGCATGGTGCACCAGCACTTCATGTTGGTGCCGAACCTGACGGTTACGGATAACATCATGCTGGGCATGGAGCCGGGCAGGGGACAGATCTACGATTCCGTGAAAGCCAGAAAGATGGTGGCGGAAGCAGCGGAAAAGTATCAGCTGGACGTGAATCCGGACTCGCTGATCCGGGATCTGAGCGTTGGTTACAAGCAGAAGGTCGAACTTCTGAAGGCGCTGATTCGTGGCGCAAAGGTTCTGATCCTGGACGAGCCCACCGCGGTTCTGACGCCCCAGGAGACCCGTGAGCTGTTTGTGCAGCTGAAGCTGCTGAGAGAGCAGGGCTATGGCATTATCTTTATTTCCCACAAGCTGGAAGAGGTGATGGAGCTTTGCGACCGCTGCACCGTTCTGCGCCACGGCCGGGTCACCGGACACGGTCTGATCAAGGATCTGAATCCTGTCATGCTCTCCCGTATGATGGTAGCCCGGGATGTGATTATGGAGATCGACAAGGACGCCGCTCAGCCCAAGCAGACCATTCTTCATGTGGACAAGCTGAACTATGTGAATGATATCGGCAAGCGTATTCTGAACGATTTGACCTTCGGTGTCCGAGCCGGTGAGGTGGTTGGCATCGCCGGCGTGGAGGGCAACGGCCAGACGGAGCTTTCCGAGATCATCTCCGGTCTGCTCCGCAGAACGGACGGAAAGATTCAGCTCAACGGCACCGAAACCGATGGCAAGTCCATTAAGGAAATCCGCAAGCTGGGACTGGGACACATCTCTGAGGACCGTATGAAATACGGCATCGCTCAGAACCTGTCCATCCGGGATAACATTGCCTCGATCTATCTGGAGGATCCCCGCTTCAAGAAGGGGCCCTTCCTCAATGTGAAAGCGCTGAACAAGTTTGTGGATGAGTGCATTCAAGAATTTGAAATTGCCTGTACCAGCGGCAGCTCCGCGGTGCGGTTCCTGTCCGGCGGCAATATCCAGAAGGTGATCATTGCCCGTGAGTTCTGCTCCGGAGCAAACTTTATCCTGGCCAACCAGCCCACCCGGGGTATCGACGTTGGTACCACCGACCTGATCCGCCGCCTTCTGGTTCGCTACACCCGTGAAAAGAATTACGGCGCGTTGCTGATCTCTTCTGATCTGAACGAGATCATGGAGGTTTCGGATCGCCTTCTGGTCATGAAAGGTGGACGCTTTGTGGCGCAGTTCCATGATCTGAAAGCGCTGTCCGTGGATGAACTGGGCGACTACATGCTGGGCGTCAAGACGATGACGCCGGAAGAAATGGGGGACCTTGGATGAAAAAAGTCGAAAGAGTAGATGCTCTGTTTGAGTTCCTGCGTGTTCTCTTGGGTATCATCATTGCGTTTGCGCTCTGCGTTGTGATTATCGTAATCATGAGTGGTTCCGATGCCGGTGAAGCGGTCCGGAACTTCATGATCGGCCCGTTTATGACAAAGCGCCGCTTCGGGCATGTTATGGCAAAATGGGCCGCCTATATGCTCACCGGTATGGGCATGTGCTTCATCTACGCTGCCGGACGTTTCAACATGGCCGGTGAGGGCACCATCAACCTGGCGCCAATGCCCATCCTGCTGATTATGTTTGGCACCTCCTTTGGCTTGAACACCATGCCCGGTCTGCCCAAAATCGTCAACCTGATCATCATTGTCGGTGCTTGCATGCTGGCTGGCGCTGCGATTCTGATGGTTCCTGCCTTTGGCCGGGAACAGCTGGGCGCTCACGAAATGGTTACGTCTACCATTATGAACATGTTCTGCCTGTATGCTGCTCTGTGGATCCTGAAGGGTACCATTTCTGACCGCAGCCTGAGCTTCCTGGGCACCCCCAAATATCCCGCGAACATGCGCTTCACCCGTTACTGGAATGGCACGAATTTTACCGGGGGCTTCTGGGTTGCCGTACTGGGTGTCATTATCGGACTGATCGTTTTCTATCGGACACCTCTGGGCACCAAGATTCGTCTTTGCGGTGACAACCTGCAGTTTGCCATCTATTCCGGCATCAATGCCAAAAGAATGATGTACGCGGCACAGCTCATCGGCGGACTGTTTGCCGGCGCAGCAGCGGCGGTTGAGGTCTTCGGAATCTATGACAACTACTACCTGACGCTGCTGACAAACGTTGGCATGGATGGATTGCTGGTCGCGGTTATGGCAAAAAAGAAACCAATCTATGTGCCGGTTACGGCATTTGTCATGGCATACATCCGGCAGGCCGCGGCTGTTCTGAATGCCAATACCAATATTCCCATCGAGCTTGTTACCATGCTGTCTTCTGTCATCATCCTGTTCGTCGCGGCGGAAGAGTTCCTGGGCGGTACCCGCCGGAGGGTCATCTTCAAGATCTCCAGAGAGGCTGAGGCAAAGGCGCAGAAAGGAGAGGCTGTATAATGTTAGAGTATATTACAAACTTTATCTACTCTCTGATCAGAATTTCCACGCCCATCGTTTTCGTTGCGCTTTGCTCCACCATTTCCCAGCAGGCCGGCCTGATGAACATGGCGGCTGAGGCAATGATGCTGACATCCGCCCTTGCCGGTGTTTTGTTCAGTGCGCTGTTCCAGAATGTCTGGCTTGGCATTCTCTGCGGCATGGCCTGCTCGGTGCTGCTGGCACTGTTCCTGTGCTTTGCGTCCTTTGTGATGAAGGTTGACCTCTATCTGATGTCCATCTCTTTGAACATGTCGTTGACGGCGGGCACGGTGTTCGTTGTCTACCTGGTAACCGGCACCAAGAATACCACTGCCGGTGTTGTTCAGAGCCTTTCCCTTGGCAATGTGAATATCCCCTTCATCCATGATATTCCCATCCTGGGCGCCATCATTTCCGGACATAACCTCTTCACCTATATTTCCCTTGTCATGGTTGCCGTGGTTTGGTTCCTGCTGTTCAGGACCAAGATCGGCCTGAGAATCCGGGCGCTGGGACAGAATCCCCAGGCAATCGAATCCGTTGGCATCAGCCCCCGGAAAATCTACACCCTGGCGTTTGTCCTGGCCGCGGCCATCGGCAGTATGGGCGGTATGTACCTGTCCATGGGCTATAACAACTTCTTCGTCCGTAATATTACTGCAAACCGTGGCTTTATCGGTATGGCCGCAGCCACCATCGGCAACGGCATGCCTGTGGGTGCAACGCTTATGAGCTTTGTATTCGGTCTTGCCTATGCCATCACCAACTACCTGAAACCCTATATCGTGGATTCGTATCTGCTGTCCGCAATGCCGTTCCTTCTGATTATTGTGCTGTACTTTATTGTGAGCGCTTACCGCTCCAAGGAAGAAGAGCGCCGCCTGAAAGCCGCAAAGCGGAAACTGGCGGAAGCATCGGCCGCTGTGCAGAGCTGATCCCTTCTAACCTGAGGGGCCACCGTTGCTTTGCGGCTGGCCCCGTTCTTTAACCGAATTTCTGAAAGAGGTGTATTTCCGAATGCGATATGTCATCGGTGGAAATGTGATGCTGGACTCCGTCCGCTTTGCCGGAGAAAAGGAGTATTCCAGAGAAAGCATCGGCGGCCCGGCAACCTTCGCCTATTCCGGCGTGAAGCTGTTTACGGACGATGTCATGCAGTGCAGCCGCCTTGGCGAGGATTACCATGAACTCTTTGACGACTGGGTGGCCAGAAACGGCGTGGAAACCAAGGGCTTCAAGGTGGTTAGTGCCCGGTGCAACCATTCTTACCTGGTCTATAATGCCGACGGTACTTACGGCTCCGAAAAATTCATGCAGTCCGTTGCTCAGATGGGCGAGTGGATGCAGAACTTGGGCTACATGAAGACCTCCCCCCAGGATTTTGCGCAGTTTACCGGCAAGGATACCAAGGGTATCTATTTGGCGCAGAACTACGATCGGGTTTTCTGGGATCAGCTGGGCGCCGTCAAAGCCAGAGATGGCTTTAAGATTATGTGGGAGATTGAGGGCCCCAGTGCCCATAAGGAATTCCTGGATCAGGTGATCTATGATTGCCAGTATGTGGATATTTTCTCGATTAACATCCAGGAGGCCCAGAACCTGTTTGAGGTGGAAGGTGACGAGGCCTGCATCCGGGAGCTGCAGAAGCTGCCTGTGGATGTGACCCTTTTCCGCGTTGGCGAGCGGGGACTTTACTCCGTAACGCCCGATGCGGTCTACTATCTGCCCCCTGCGCCCGGCCCCGTGGTGGATCCCACCGGCTGCGGCAATACCTCCACCGGCGGCGCTCTGTATGCCTACGCCGAAGGCTATGACCCTCTGATGGTGGGCATCATGGCCAATGTGGCCTCCGGTCAGAACATCCGGCAGTACGGCGTCATTCAGGACTTTGCCAAAGCGCGTGAGGAAGCTCAGGCTCAGGTGCAGGAACTCTACGCCAAGTATAAAGAACAATATGGACTGTAATGGGAGAGAAGCGGATATGAGAAAAGAGGATTATTTCAACTCTGTAACGGATCAGGTGCTGGCTCTCAGGGAAATGAACCCCATCCAGGCGGATAAATGCTTTGACTTTGAAAAGCTGCAGTCTGTCTTTCCTGCAGAAGCTGCCGGAAAGATCCGCCGGGTGATCGTCACCGGCTGCGGCGACTCCTACTCCGCTGCCGGCGCCATGCTGAAGGGCATGCGCAGGCTCAGCGGCCTGAGGGATCTGAATTCGCCTGATATTATGGATTTCTGCCGATTCTATACCGATGAAAAGATTTATAAAGGGTTCCGCCCCGAGGAAGTGCTGCTGGTGGCCATCAGCTTCAGCGGCGGCTCTGAGCGGGTTGCCGAAGCGCTGCAAAGGGGCGCACAGAAGGGAATTCACGCCCTGCTGATTACCCGCAATTCCGAGTCCAAGTGCGCTCAGGCGGCCGGATATGTTTTCAATGTGGAGACCCCGGAGGGCTGCAACACCCCCGGCCTGCGCTCCTACTTTGCCAGCCTCATGGCCCTGGCAGCCATGGGCGCCTACCTGGGGGTGTGCAACGGGAATCTGACTGCTGACGCCTTCGTCCGCACGAAGACACAGATCGTCGACTTTGTTGCATCCTTTATGGCGGATATTGAGAAGGTGGATGACCAGATGTTTGCTCTGGCACAGCAGGTGAAGGATTATCGCCACTTCGAGATGATTGCCGACGGAAATGAGGGGTATTCCGCCCAGTTCGTGGAGCAGAAGTTCATTGAGTGTGGCGGTGTGTACGCGGATCATACCACCTCCGAAGAGTTCGCCCACATCAGTATTTTCTTCCGCCAGCCCGAGACCTATGTCACGGTGGTAATGGTAAACCGTGCCGATCCCAGCCTGAAACGGATGAAGGATACCGTGGACGGATGCCTGAAGCAGCATCGCCCCACCCTGGTGGTAACCGATGTGGAAGAGGATTATTTCCGTGTCCGTACCGGCGGCGTGGATCCCAGCGTGAATATCTACGGCAGAACCCCTGTTTGGTATGATTCTTCCGTCGAAGCGGGAACGGCCGTTGTCTGCCGGATTCCCACTGCGCCGCAGCAGTGGATGTCACCCTTCGTGGATTTCCTGCCCGGCAGTCTGCTGGCGGGATACCAGGCGGCAGTAAATGAACGCCATTTCTTTGGCGGGCGCTATGACTTCCGGGCACAGACCTGGAACCGTGGTTAATGGGGGTGTAAGGATGTACAATCGACTCAATGACGAACATTACTACAGAAAGTTTTATTTTCAGGACAGCTTCCATGCCCAGTGCGTGGATGTGAATTCGCTTTCCATGATTCAGTTTGACCGGGCGGCGGCTCAGGTGCACACCGTGCTGAAGCACGAGGCTGTGCGCAAGGCCAAGCGGGTCATCGCTACCGGCTGCGGCGACTCCAATCTTGTGGCCTTTGTCCTGAAGGAAGCCTTCGCCAGGTATCTGCCGGATGTGGAGTATATCGCGGTGGAGGCCATTGAACTGAGCCGGCACTTCGAATTCCCGGAAGACTGCTCTGATACCGTTGCCCTGTTCATCAGCGTGTCCGGCGGCATTTTCCGCACCATCGAGGCCATGCGTCAGTGCAAGCGCCACGGTGTCACCACCATCGGCGTCACGGCAAACACCGGGTCCCCCACTGCCCAGGAGGCAGATATTCTCTATTTCCACAACTGCCCTCCCGGCGATAACAATGCCGGTCTGCGTACCATTTACATCAACATCATCACTGTGATGATTCTGGCTGCCGCCATGGCAGAGCAGCGAACCGGGGAACCGAAGGTCGCACAGCTCCGGGAGCAGGTTCAGAAGTATCACGATGAATTCTTTTCCCGGTTCGACAACATTGACGATATGTGCTTTGAGACTGCCATCCACTGGATGGATACCAAGAAGACTCTGGAAATCATGGGCGACGGGCCCATGTTCTGGGCAGGAAAGATTGTCCAGGCCAAGGTGGTGGAGTTGTCCGGAGATCCCTGCACGGTGATCGACAGCGAGAACTACATGCATGTCAATTCCCTGATGGGTCCTGGGGAGGAAATCGGCGAAATCGTGCTGGTGAACAGCCACGACGACAATGTATCCAACATTGCCCGGGCGGTGAATGCCGCGGCGGGACGGGACGGCAGAGAAGTGCTGCTATTGTCTGATGCGGCCCCCGAGGCGCTGGGCATTACAGCGTCTGTGCGCTGGTGCTATGTGCCCATGCCGGAAAAAGAGTGGACCTTCCTGGCACAGCTCTATGCTTTCCTGCCCGGCGCTCTCTTCGGCGGCTTCCGACATACCACCATCGGTGAACCCATGTTCCGGGGCGGCATGGATACCAGCATCTTTGTCCCCACCTACTTCTCTCCCATTGATGTCGTGGAGAATTAAGGAGAATCGCTATGTCGATCGAATATCTTGCCTGCGGTAATATTATGTCCGACCGCATTGAGGATGAAAACGGCAATGTTTCCGAGTGGAACATGGGCGGCCCTGCCTTCTATGCCCTCTCCGGAATGCGGATTTGGACACCCAATGTAAAGCTGGTGTGCAAAACCGGCGCAGACTATGCGGACACTTACGGAAAGTGGATGGATGACAACGGGGTCACCCGGGAGTCCGTAAGAGTGGAGGTGGAGGAGCATACCCGGTTTACGCTGAAATACGGGGAAAACGGCGTGTTTGGCTATAAACCCCATTTCAGCGCAGAACACCTGGGTTTCCTGAAAACCCACGCCGATGATATCGACCGGGCCGCGGAGGGGTACCCCATCAAGGGTATGTACATGGCTCATAATATTGACAAGGTGGTGTGGGATAACCTCCGCCGGGTGAAGGACAAGCACGGTTTCAAGATCATGTGGGAGATTGAGTACGCCGGTTCCATCCGGGAAAAGATGGGTATCTCCCGGGAGACCGCCCTCTCCAAAATACAATACGCCATGGAAACGGCGGACGCCTGGAGCCTGAACTGCAACGAGGCGGCAGATCTCTTTAACCTCCCCCGGGAGGATGACGCAGGGATCATCAACGAGCTCCAGAAATTGCCCATCGACTTCACATTCTATCGGGTGGGCGACCGCGGCTCCTATGCCGTGACCAAGACCAATGCCTACTTCTGCCCGGTGCTCCAGCCCTTTGGCCCCAGTGTTGATCCCACCGGCTGCGGCAACTGCTCCACCGGCGCTGCCGGTTACGCGCTGTTCTCCGGTCATCATCCCGCGATGGTGGCGGCAATGGGCAATGTGGCTGGCGGCTTCAACGCGGCGCAGCGCGGCCCGTATCGACTGTATACGCCCGAGAAAATGGAGCTGGCCCGAAAGCTGGCTCAGGAGCTGTTTGATAAAATGCGGGCAGAACAGCATTTTTGATTCAAAAAAGAAGGGAAACAGGAATGAAAGCACTTGGAAAAGTACTGGGTTTCCGCACGGGAAAGCCCTGGAAAATGCTCATTGCGGGAATCTATTACCTGCTCTGCCTGGTAGTGCTGTGGTATTGCATGACCACCCCACTGCCGGTGCAGGCGGGGGACTACGACGTGGGAATCTATCGGCTGTCCGGGCTGGTGATCGTATTGTGGATGCTCAGCCCCGCCATTTTCCTGTCGGAAACCCCTTTCCGCCGGTGGCTGCCGCTGTTCAAAAAACGGGAAAACCTCGCTTCCCTGGCAGGAATGATGGTGGTTTTCCTGTTCTTTGCCTATCTCTTCGCGGTTGTGGACGGACTGCACAGCCAGGCGTTCAGGCAGGCATTTTCCGAGTATATCGAAACAGCTTACAACGCATTTGTTGAGGCCGGAACCTCTATCCCCTGAGAAATCGGGGACCGATCCGCAGTCGTGCTGCCGGACTGCGGACCGAATTGAAAACCGGCAGCGAAATAGAATGGAGAAGGACTATTATGACGAATTATTTTTCGATGCCGGTAGCAATCTTTCTGACGCTGCTTGCCGCGGCAATGTGGGGAAGCTGGATGCAGGTCATCAAGCTGAAAAAGGACTATCCCATTTCGGGTATTGCGTTTCTTTTGTACATGTTTTCGTTCATACTTGTTTGGGGAATTACCCTGGTGCTGTCCCCCAAACTGCTGCCGGAAGGACTCTGGACCGCCATTGCAGCCAGCCAGGATGTGGCATGGGAGATCATGCTGGGCGGCGCGATGATGTCTCTGGGCCTTTATATCAGTCTCACGCTGATGAATGATCTGGGGCTGATGCTGGCAACCACCCTTTCCGGTGCCGTGACAAGCATTATGGGAATTGTTACCTCCATTTCCAAAGAAGGCCTTCCCGACGATCCCAAAGCGCTGCCCTTGATCATTTCCACAGCTGCCATTTTCCTGATTGCCAGCTATATCTGTTCAAAGGCATCCCAGATGTGCGCGGAGGATCGTGAGACAGCTCGTGCAGGCGGCGTCGCCACCAAGGTGAAAGCGAAAAATAAGGTGACGCTGAGAGTGATCGTTCTGATTCTGGTGGACTGTTTCCTGATGAACGGTTGGGCCAGCGGCACCGCTACCGGTACTGCCGCCGGCTTGCAGCCCATTCTGACCTGTGCCTACATGGTCACCGGTTCTGCAGCCTCCATGCTGCTGTTGGGTCTTGTGATGTTTACCTGGAAGAAACAGTGGAAAACCGTGCTGTGCATCGGCTCCAGCAAGCGGCCTCTTGTGCTCAGCGCGATTTCCGCCTGCTGCCATTACGGCGGCAATGTCCTCTCCATTTACTCCATGCCGGCCATCAGTGCGACACTGTCATTCCTGTTCGGAAAGACCTCTACCATCTGGACCTATTTCTGGGGATTCTACTATAAGGAGTTCCAGGGAGCAAAGAAGAAAACCCTGGGGATCCTGGCGCTTGGACTTGCACTTTATTTTGCCGGCTTAGGCCTGTTGTTCCTGTATAACTATGGATAAATGAACAGGGAGGGAAAAACAATGAACAAGATGAACTACGATAACCCCATTCGACGCCAGATTTTCAGCCTTCCGGAGCTGACGGAAGCGCAGCTTCAGGGCTGCTTTGGACCGGGACTGAAAGAGCTTATGACCATGGCTGAGATTTTTGATGCCAGAAAGATCATTCTCACCGGCTGCGGAGATTCTTATGCAGCTGCCGTGGCAATGGCGCCTGTGCTGGAAAAGTACTGCGATTGTTTTGGCGTGAAAGCCATGCGCGCAATTGAGTTCACCCGCTTTCTTTCCAGACAGCAGATCGGGATCGGCGAACCCAACAGCCCGCTGGTGATTGCAATCAGTGCCAGCGGCGGCAGCGCCCGGGTCTGCGAAGCGCTGCAAAAGGCAAATGAGGTTGGAGCATTTTCCATCCTGTTGACCAACAATCCCAATTCCCGCGGCGCAAAAGTGGCGAAACGGGTCTACACGGTGGGAACGCCTGCCTTCCCCGATGCTTCCCCCGGCCTGAGATCCTATTTTGGCTCCATGGTGGGCTTGATCGCATTTGCAACCCGGCTTGGACATGTGCGCGGGACGCTGCCTCCCACCGGACCCAAGGACTTCCAGAACGCAATTCGTGGGTACATGCAGAAATATTCGGCTGAAATGGAGCGCATCGATGATGAGATGTTTGCTCTGGCTCAGAAGTGGAGCAGCTTCAGCCGGTTTGACTTCATTGGTGATGACGTGGAATTTGGCTCCGCGTTCTTCGGTGCCGCGAAGTTCCTGGAGTGCAACGGCTGTGCTGTCAGTGTGGATGACAGCGAGGATTGGTGCCATATCAACTATTTCCTGAAAGACCCGGAGACCATCGGAACCGTGGTGATGGCGGACAAGAACTCTCCTGCATACGGAAGAGAGCGTGAGACGGCAGCATCTGCGGTTGCCATCGGACGGCCTGTTCTTGTGGTGACCAATGGCGCCAGAGAAGATTTTGATCCCGGCGCGGTGGTCTGCGCCCTGCCGGAGGCACCTGAGGGGTTTGAGTGGATGCTGCCGCTGATGGATTATGTTCCGGCATCTCTGCTGGCCGGTTACATTTCGGCACTTCAGGGCGAGCCGTTCTTCCGCCGCGCATTTGCCCAGGACGGGGCTGTGGATACAGCAAACCCCTTCGCCAATCGGGCCTGCTACACCATGTCCACCAGCAAGATTGAAATTTTCGGTTAAGGAGGATTGGGGAATGTTTTATAAAAGAGAGCTAACGACGCAGTTCCGTTCCTGCACGTCCATCACTGCCGCCGTCAATGAGATTGTGGCTGAAAGCGGTGTGCGCGAGGGGATGTGCCTGATCAGTGTGCCCCATACCACAGCCGGACTGGCCATCACTTCCTTTTGGGATCCCCGCGGTCTGGCGGACCTGATGGATGAGATTGACCGGAATATCCCGACTCGGGTCAGCTATAAGCATCAGGACTCTCCTTATGATGCTTCCGGACATGTGAAATCTGCGATGATGGGTTCTTCCGCGACACTGATTATCCACGAAGGCAAGCTGGTTCTGGGCTCCTCCCAGGGACTGGTCTTTGTGGAGTTTGACGGTCCCCGGCCCCGTGAGTTCTATGTACAGATTCTGGAAAAGGATTTGTTCCTGAGAAAGGGCAATGTGCAGACCGTTTACATGGGCATGCACGATATTACGGAGGATGTGGAGAAGATTGTGGCACAGAGCGGTGTGGAAAATGGTCTGTGTCATGTGTCCATGCTCCACTCCACGGCGGGACTGATTCTCTGCCACCGGGATGCGGATGTGCGTTGTGATGTCATGGAGGACATCGAGCGGATGGTTCCTACCAGAGTGGACTTCAAGCACCGTGAAACCGCATCCGATGCCGGCGGTCATGTAAAAACCGCCATCACGGATTCTCAGCTGACCATTCCTGTCCGGGACGGAAAAATGGCCTTGGGCGCTGATCAGGCAATTGTGTTTGCAGAATATGACGGACCTCGTCCCCGCAGTTTCTATGCGGCAGTCTATGCCGATTAAAGGAGGTTAGGCAGTAATGGATAAGAGAAAATTTGACAATCCCTTGCGCCAGCAGTGTATGAGCTTGCCGGAACTGTGCGATGCACAGTTGGAGGGCGTTAAGAGAGGTCTTGCCGGGATTCCTGCTGATGTTCTCCGAAAGATCCGCCGGATCATGATCACCGGCTGCGGCGATTCCTACGTGGCCGCAATGGCCGCGATTCCCGCATTTGAGAAGTTCGGGGGGCGGTTTGGCAATACCTTTACCTATCACCGGGCCATTGATCTGTGCCGCTTTACTTCTTTTGAGAACGTGTCAGGCGAGAATACGCTTGTGATCGGAGTCAGTTGCTCCGGCGGCCCTGCCAGAATCCAGGAAGCCCTTCGCCGCGCCAACCACTATGGCTGCGTATCCCTGGCATTGACCAACAATCCGGAGTCTCCTGCCGCAAAGGAAGCAAAGTATCGTCTGATTGTCAATACCCCTGCATTCCCCAATGCAAACCCCGGCCTTCGGAATTACTATGCATCACTTACCGGCCTTTATCTGCTGGCTGCGAAGTTTGGTGAGGTGACCGGCTGTTCTCCCGCGGGTACGCTGGATGACCTGTGCAAGGCAATCCAGACGTATACAGGGGCTTGGGCACCCATCCTGGAGGATGTGGATGACCGCATGTTTGCATTGGCACAGGAATGGAAAGATTTCCAGACCTTCGATTATATCGGAGACGGCATCCAGTTTGCCAGCGCATTCTTCATGGGCGCCAAGGTGGTTGAGGTCGTCGGTAAGATGACGGCAACGGACGATGCAGAAGACTGGTGCCATGTTGGCTTCTTCCAGAAGAATCCCAGCCGGATCGGTACGGTCGTTGTAGCGGATCGTACTGCCAACGACCGCACCCGCGTGGGTGAAACCGTAAACCAGGCTCTGGGGATCGGACGTCCGACGCTGTTCATTGCCAATGGCAGTGAAGAAGACTTTGGCATCCATGGTTCCGTCACGCTGTGCCGGGTTCCGGATGCTCCCAAGGGATATGAATTCCTGCTTCCCATGCTGAACTATGTGCCCGGTGCGATCCTGGCCGGCTACCTGTCCACACTGACAGGTGAGCCCTTCTTCCGTGGCGGCGGTGTGTGGTCTCAGCCCGGCAACAATACCATCAGGACCAGCAGCATTCAGGTTGTTTAAGGGAGGGCGCGTATGTTTACAACAAGAAGCATTCGTACACTGAAGAAGGGCTCTTTGGTCGAGATAACCGAAGAGGTTCAGAAAATCGTAGCCCAGAGCGGAATTGTGCACGGTGTTGCGGTGGTTCGTACGCCGGATACCGATGCCGGTATTCTGTGCACGTCTTTCTATGATCCCAAGGGGCATGAGGACATTATTGACGACTTCACCAGGATTTTCCCCGCAAGAGATAACTTTCACAGGCAGGAGAGTGTTACCCACTGCGCGGCACACAGCAAGGCTTCTGTGGCCGGCATGTCCATGGATTTCATCGTTGAGGATGGGAAACTGATGCTGGGTGGCTCTCAGGGCATCTTCCTGGCAGAGTATTGCTTCCCGCAGCTGCGTGCGTATTCCGTTGCGGTCATGGGTGTGTAAATTTGTGACTCCAAAGGGGAGGGGGCGATGACCCTCTCCCCAAATGGGCAGAAAGGGAAGAAAGCGCCGTGTACCAGGGATTATTGTTTGATATGGATGGCGTGCTGCTGGACACCGAGGAACTATCCTATGGGATATGGAGCAGGTATCTCAGCACCCATGCAGACTTCGATCTTCCAAGACAGACATATGGACAGATCAGCGGATGTGCGCCGGAGGAATTTGACCGCTTTCTGCAGGACCACTTTTCGGGGCATGTTGATTCCTTACGGGCGTGCTGGCGCCTGGAGATGGAACGAAGGATGGCTTCCGGTGATATTCCCACGATTCCGGGGTATGACCGCCTGATGGCATTTCTCAAAAAAGATCCAAGGAAAAAAGCCATTGTATCTTCCAATGGGGGTGCATGGATGAGCAGCTATGTGGAGCTGTTCCGTTTCAATGATGTATTCGATGCAATTCTCCGGGGTGAGATGGCACAAAATCGGAAACCGGACCCGGAGCTATACCAGCTGGCATGTAAAAAACTGGAGCTGCTTCCGGAGCAAAGCATTACCGTGGAGGATTCTGCCAGCGGAATTGCAGCGGCAAGGGCTGCTGGCGTGGATGTAATTTGGCTGAAGGGCATCTCCAATGTTCCGGAAGAGCTGGCTGCCCAGTGTGTGCTTCATGCAGCGACACTCGACCAGGTTATTACGTATCTGAGAACGCACTAGCGGGCACCTCTCAAAACGACCCCTATGGGTTTTGAGCGGATCCTTTGCACAAAACCGCAAAAGCGGTTTTTGAGGCTGCCCGGTGTAAAATGCAATAAAAATTGATTATTGGGGGAGTAAAAATGGCAACTTGTTTTGATCATCTGAATGGAAAGAAACTGGTAATCGGATTGGTGCATTTGCTGCCCATGCCCGGAACGCCGCTGTACGAGGACGGCAATCTGGATAAGATGACGCGTAAGGCCATTGCGGACTGTAAAACACTGAAAGAAAATGGTGCGGATGGCTGCCTGGTTCAGACTGTGGATGTGTACTATCCCGCTACGGATGATACGGACTATGCCCGTGTTGCTACCCTGGCGGCGGTAACGGCCAGGGTCCGGGATGCAGTCGGCCCGGATTTCCTGGTGGGCGCCCAGATTATGTGGAACTGCATCACCCCCTCTTTGGCGGTTTGCAAGGGAGCTGGTGCGGACTTCACCAGATGCTCCGCGCTGGTGGGTAAAACCGAATCTCTGTATGGAACCATTGAAGGACAGCCTCTGAAAGTCGCAGAGTACCGCAGGAAGATTGAAGCCGGGGGCATTGCCATGCTGTCCGAAATTTCCGGTTATCATCATACCGGAGAATACTCTGCTGAGAATATCAAAAATCTGGCCAGCACCTCCATGCGCTTGGGAGCCAATGCGGTGGAAGTATACGCGAAGGACTTTGCGCATAATGAGCAGCTGGTAAAGGATGTCAAGGCAGCGGGGAATATCCCGGTTATTCTGGGCGGCGGCACCACGGTGGAAAACTGTGCGTCAAGACTCCGCTATGCGGATGGCGCCCTGGTGGGCACTGCCTTTGAAGGCGGCAAGTGGGGCGGCCCGATCATCGGACCCATTGTAGCTGCGTATTCCCGGAATATTCGTGAGCTGGAAGAAAAATTGGCAAAGGGAGAATAGGCAGTGAAAAAGGGAAAAATGCACTATGCCTGGAAAATTGTCATTGCCTGTATCCTGATGAAGCTGGGAACCGGCGGCGCCTGCATGGCTGCTGTGGGTAATTTTATTACCCCCATTGTTCAGGAGCTTGGCTGCCAGGTTAGCCAGTTGACCATGTTTACCAGCATTCAGGCCATCTCCATGGCCCTGCTTTATACCACTGCAGCCAAAATGATCACCACCAAGCGGATTGACCTTGTGCTGGGAATTTCCTCCGTGCTGGAGGTCATTGGTCTGGCGCTGATGTCTACATACCGCACGGTGCAAATGTTCTATATCTCCGGTGTGATCATCGGTGTCGCCCAGGCATTCACCGGCTTTGTGGCGATTCCCATTGTGCTGAATATGTGGTTCCGCAAAAAGAATGGTACCGTGCTGGGTATTGTTACCGCCGTGGGTACCATCTCCGCGTTGATCTATACCCTGCTGTCCGCTTGGCTGATTACCGCATTCGGTTGGAGAAATGCCTATCTCATTATGGCATTGCTTGCTGCAGTGATTACCATTCCTGCCGTGTTTCTTCTGGTGCGCAGTCCTTCCCAGGTTGGCTGTGAGCCTTATGGCGCGGAGGAGGCCGAGCAGGAGGAGAAGGCGGCTGCCGATTGCTCCGGCGATAGCCTTACCCCAAAACAGGCATTCCGCCTGCCGCTGCTGTATATCGCCTGGATGGCATGTGTCATGTATAGCTATGCCTGCGGAGTGGCAGGCTACACCACCACGTTCTCCACGATGGAACTGGGGCAACCGATCAAGTTTGGAGCATTGGTGGGGGTGTTTTCCAGTTTGGGCGGGACGCTGAGCAGCCTGGTTGTGGGTAAGATCAATGATAGGTACGGCGTAAAAGCAGGCTTGCTGTGGGGTGCGGTCACGACGGGGCTGGGCTATATGATCATGATGCTCAGCTTCCGGAATCCATACTATGTTTACCCTGCTATCTTTGTGGTGGGTCTGGGTAACAGCATGTATCAGGTACAGTGCCCTCTGCTGGCAAGAAGCATCGTTGGCTCCAAGCATTATTCCGATATCTGGGCGCTGATGATGATGGTCAACAGTCTGGTCGGCGGTGGACTCTATGCATCCATCGGCTTGTTTTATGATAAGCTTGGCTCCTATCGCGGTGCCTTTATCATGGCGACCTTGCTGTATTGCATGGCCGGCATTCTGGGTGCGGTTTCCATCAACAAGAGCAAAAAAATTCATGTGCAATTCAGAACCACGGAAGGCAACCTCTAAAAACGACTGATTTGCGGTTTTGGACGAGAGATTTTGCTCTCAAAAAAGTTTTGGAAATTCCGGAATACTGGATGTATTGCGGGATTTTCAAAACGCATTGTGAAGGAAAAAATCCGTCCAAAACCCAAAAGGGTAGTTTTTAGAGGTGCCCAGAGGCTTAATCGAAGGAGAGAAACGATATGAAAGTAGTAGGGCGTGATAACCAGGCAAAGCATGGCTTTCTGAGCTTTCCGGAATTTCTGGAGGGACTTGTAAACAATCTCAGTGAGGAAGTATTCCGGGAAGTGATTCCCGATGAAGTGATGAAAGACATCCGCCATGTTTTGATTACCGGCAACGGGGACTCCTATGCAGCATCCCTCGCCACCAAGGAGTTCAACAGCCGCATGTTTTTGAACTGCGACTATCAGGCGCTGCGGTGCATTGATGTAAGCCGCCATCATGTTTTCACGACGGAGCATCCCGAACAGACGCTGGTGATCGTGATCAGTGTATCCGGCGGCGGTGCCCGTGTGGCAGAGGCAATGCAAAGAGCAGCAGCCAAAGGCTGCACAACCTTGGCGATTACCGGCAATCCCCAGTCCCGGATGGCTCAGTTCGCAAAATACATCCTTCCCATCCAGATTCCAAAGATGAGCGATTTTGCCCCCTCCTATCAGGCCAGAACCTATGTCGCGGCTGTGTGCACGACGACCCTGTTTGGCCTTCATGCAGGTCTTCTCCGGGGTAACGTAACGGAGGCGGAGGCTGCCGAGATTCGCGGTGAGATCCTGCGGTATGTGTCCGCTGTTTGCTCCGAGGAGGTTCTCTCCCGCGTGGATGATCAGGTTTATGAAGTTTCCAAGACTTGGAAAGATTATCTCGGATTTGATTTTGTTGGCGGTGGCAGCGACTTCGCAACGGCATACTTCGGCGCCGCAAAGTTCTTTGAACTGTGCGGAAGCCTGAATTGCCTGAATGACAGCGAGGACTGGTGCCATATCGATTTCTTCCAGACAGACCGGAACAAGTTGGGCACCATCGCGGTTGCCTCCCGGAACTGCGCCTCTTTCACCAGAACGGTGGAGACCGTGGGGTCCATGGTGAAATCTGACCGGAACGTGTTTGTGGTAACCGACGCAGAAGCGAGTGCATTCCTGGACGGCGCAACCATCTGCACGCTGCCTGCCAGCCGCTATGAGTTTATCAATCCTCTGGTCAACTTCATTCCTTTGTTTATGTTGGGAAACTATATCTGCATCAACCGCGGCTATGAGTACTTTGGCGGGATGAGTGCCAGCAATCCGCTGTTTAGTCAGGATGGCGGAGTAAATACCATCAAATCCAGCAATATTGAGCTGGTAGATTAACGACTGTCATGTACATGCAAAGGAGCAAGAGGTGAACCCAATGAAAAAAGTCCCCATTATTATCGATACGGATCCCGGTGTGGATGATGCGTATGCCATTGCCATGGCGCATGCCTGCCCGATGTTTGATGTCCGGGCGATTACAGCGGTTGAAGGCAATGTTCCTGCAAAGTTTACCCGGAGAAATGCGTTGTATCTGGCCGAAAAATTCGGTATCAACTGCCGCGTGGCCTATGGCGCGGAGCTCCCTCTGAAGAAAGATTACAGCCGCTTTGCGTCTATCGTGCATGGAGATGAGGGATTGGGCAGCATCCAGGTTGGTCAGCTCTCATTGAAGCCGGATCCCATGCCTGCCTGGGACGTGATTTATGATGAAAGCGTCCGGGCGCAGGGTGAAATGATCCTGTTGGCGGTTGGCCCCCTTACCAATATCGCCCTTGCCCTGCAGCACCATCCGGACCTTCCAAAATACATCAAGCGGTTCTACATCATGGGTGGCGGACTGTTTGGTAATGTGTCCAGGTGGGCTGAGTTTAATATCTGGGTCGACCCCACTGCTGCCAAAGAGGTGTTTGAGAAGATGGAGGTTTACATGGTGGGCTTGAATGTAACTCACCAGGCTGCCATTACCCAGGAGGAATTTGATGCGATCATAGAGATCTGCTCCAGGACAGAGAAGAATAAAACGCTTCAGGAACTTTCTGTCTTCTCCAGAGAAAACTGCAAAAAACAGAATACGGACAATCATATTATCCATGATGCCATCACGGTGGCTTCCATTATCGATCCGGGGCTCATCCGCTTTGAACCCCACTCGGTTTGGGTGGAAGATGATCCCCAGGCTGAAAATGAAGGCCAGACTGTGGTGGAGGATATTCCCGGCAAGGCACCCAATTGCTACGTTGGCATGGATATTGACCGCCAGAAATTTCTGGAAATGTTAAAGGAAACCTGTGAGTTCTATAATCAGTGATCCAACGGGACATCAATAGCGGGGGTGATCGGAAATGATTAAAAGCATATCCCTGGAAGACATTCCGCAATGTGTCAAGGTGATCAGAGAAAGCTTTGAAACCGTGGCGAGAGAATTTCACATTACGAAGGAAAATGCTCCTGATTTTACTGCTTTTTCCACAAATGAGGAGAAGATTTCCCGTCAATTTTTGATTGAACACAGACCGATGTTCGGCTGCTTCCAAGGTGGACAGTTGGTCGGGTTCTATTCGCTGCAGCGCAAAGACGGCAGGGTATGTGAGCTGAATCATCTGAGTGTTCTCCCTCAATTCCGAAAAAGAGGAATAGGCCGTCAGCTCTTGAATCATGCCTTTGAAACGGCGGAAAAGCTGGGCTGTTCTCAAATGGAGATTGGAATTGTGGAGGAAAATCAAGTTCTCAGAAAGTGGTATGAATCCAATGGCTTTGTCCATACCGGAACAGAAAAATTTGATTTTTTCCCCTTTACTTGCGGCTATATGCAAAAGGATCTGAGAGCACCGGAAACTGAACAAGAATCGGTTCAGCCATTGCTTCGCAACGGAAAACGGGATGCGACGATCCAGGAAAAATACTGAGCGGGAATCAGAAGCAGGATACGGTGTGATTTCTCAGGCTGTATCGCCTCTGGCAAGGTGGTGCATTCCCTGACTCTTTGCGCATTGTATCAACCACCATACCTTTTTCACAAAAAGTCCTGAAATCGCAGGATTTCAGGACTTTCAGCCTGGAAAATACCCCCTAAGCAAATGCAGGGGGTTGTTCTCGGAACGGCACAAATGTAAAAATACGGGGGCGCTCCTAATACTGTTATGAAATGACTTTTGTCAAGTGGGGAAATACCTGTCAAAAGTCATTTCATAACAGTATTACACAAATTAGACCGGAAAGACTGGGAAGTTTTAATCGAAGAACAGTATAAAATAGGGAAGCCCGGGACGTATCCCGGGCTTCCGATGTTTATTTGTGCGCCGCACCATCGCGAAACGTCTGCCTCGCTTACTCCTCCAGAACCGGATATCGGAGGTTACCCTTCTGTCACATTCAGAATCGAGAGCTTTTTCCCAAAAATCTTCCGGGCAGAGAAGGCGGCAAACAGTACAGCCAGCGCCTCCGAAATCCACATGGTGTACCAGATGGAACCGACACCGCCCAGTTTGCCGAAGAGAAACGCCAACGGCACCAGGGGGATAAACTGCCGCAGGCAGGTGCCCACCATGTTCACCATACCGTTGCCCAGGCCGTGCATGGGCATATACAGGAAGTTCTGCAGCTTGTTGTAGGCGCCGAAGAATGCGATTGCCGGTGCGGAAGCGGCCGTTCCGGCTGCGGTCAGCCCCGGCAGCAGCGCCCCCAGAATGGCGTTCATGGAGAACAGCATGATGGCGCCCATGGCCTGGGTCAGAATGGTGGGCAGACCAACCTTATAAATCGGCCAGATCGTTGCCCGGGACATCCGGAAGTCCTTGAAGGTCAGCCGCACCTCGTGGTTGGCAGCGGCGTTCAGGCCCAGGGCTGCAGCAGCCCCCACCCACTGGCCGATGACGGTGGCAATGGCCGCGCCCGCAATGCCCATGTGGCAGGCAAAGATCAGAATGGGGTCCAGAATGATGTTGGTCAGTGCGCCTGCCACCAGGGAGATCATGCTCAGGAAGGTGTTGCCCACTGCCTGCAGCAGCCGCTGCACAGCTCGATGTAATACTTCAGGAAGAAGCCGCCAAAAATCATAAAAATCAGGCAGCTGATGACGGACAGAATCAATCCGGTGGTGGCAGTCCGGTTGGCAGCTTCATACCGCTTGGCCCCCACCATCCGGGAGACAACCGCGTTGACACCAACGCCGGTACCCACGGACACCGCCACCATCAACAGCTGCACCGGGTAAGCCAGGGACGTGGCGGCAAAAGCCTCCTCGCTGATCCTGCCCACAAAGATACCGTCCACAATATTGTAAAAGGACTGTACCAGCAGCGACAGCATCAGCGGCAGGGCCATGGTAATCACCAGTTTCGGCACAGGCATTGTGCCCATCCGATTTTCTTTTCTCAAAGCGGTTCTCTTTTATCTGGAATGGTGGCCATGCCGATGGTCAGGCCTTTCAGAGGGCATCCGCTTCTTCCAGTCCGTCAGAAGAACGGCCAGCAGCCGCTCCAGCTCCGCCTGTTCCGCGGGATTCAGCGCTGACAAATCCGCCCCATCGGCTCCGCCGTGGTGGAGGAAGTGGCCGCACTGCATCAGCAGCCCCAGGGCGCCGCCGGGCATTTCCCTGCCGGGTTTTCCACTGCCCTCCGGCTCCAATCCAAAATGCTTGCGGCCCTTTCCGCACTGCAGGGCGTCAATAGGGCACTGATTTTCACACTGGTCACAATGTAGCTTTTCCATGAAATTCATCCTTTCATATTATTAGGTACCTTAATAATAATGCATCGGCGTCATTTTGTCAAGGCACCTTGACAAAATAATTTTCCGCCGGTATACTGGCAGTATCAAATTAAAAGGATGTGACCACTGTGGATTGCCATAAAAAAGGGATTGAAATGAACGCGCAGGAACGATTGCGTGTACAACTGATTCGCTGCGGACAGAAACTGAGCAGCGGCCAGGGCAAGCACCAGACCCAGGGACGCATTTTGAAAATACTATATCATAACGGACCCTTGACCCAGAAAACGCTTCAGGACAAGCTGGACATCCAGCCCGGCTCCATGAGTGAAATCGCTGCCAAGCTGGAGCACAAGGGGCTGCTGTGCCGGGAGAAGGACCCTGCGGACAAGCGCAAAATCCTCCTGACGCTGACGGATGCAGGCCGGGCAGATGTGGAGGCGTTTCAAATGTCCAGAAAAATGCAGCATACAAAGGATTTTGACGTACTGACCCAGGAGGAGCAGCAGCAGCTTTCGCAGCTTCTGGAAAAGCTGCTGGACAGCTGGTCCGCGCCGCGAGAAAATGAGCCATAAATCCCGAAATCCATATATGGCAAATCGAATTGAGGAATGCGCCGCCGGACTCCCGGCCCGGTGCTTTTAAACTGGACATCCCGGGGCTTCTGTGTTATACTGCCAGTGATGATCGTGCTTCCGGGCTGGGATGCCGCCCTGCGAACGGTAACAGATTTTTACAGACAGTGGTGATGGATATGTATTTGGGAATTGATGTTGGCGGAACGTTTACCAAACTTTGTGTTGCAGATTCTGAACTTCGCATCCTGAAATCCTGGAAGCAGCCCACGGAGAAAACGGGGGATATTGTGGACTTTTTGGAAGGCCTTATTCGTCAGAGCAAACAGGAGTTTCCGGATATCTCCTGTGTGGGAATGGGGCTGCCCGGAACGGTGGATGCCAAATCAGGCATTGTACACACCGCGCCGGCCATCATCGCCGGTCAGCGAAACATCAAGCAGGAGCTGGTTTCCCAGCTGCAAATGAGTGTATCCATTGAAAATGATGTGGCGTGTTGGGCCATTGCAGAGGGAAAAATCGGAGCCTGCCGGGGCGTGGCTGACTATGTCTTTATCACCCTGGGCACCGGCATCGGGTCCTGTATTGTGATCGACGGCAAGATCTACAAGGGCGCCGACCTGTCCGCAGGCGAGATCGGTTACATGGTTTTCATGGAGGATCTGGACCGGCAGGCAAAATCCTTTGATGAATTCGGTTCCTTTGAAGCCAAGGCGTCGGCTGCCTCCATTGAGCGGGATTTTCATACCGATGTGGGCGGAAAGGAAACCGGCGCGGAAATGTTTGCCCGCTTCAGAGACCCTGCGGATGCTTCCGCGCAGGCCTTTGCCTCCCGGAAAATGGACTATCTGGCGGTGGGAATCGCCAATGTGATCACCATCCTGAATCCGGAATCCGTGGTGCTCGCCGGAGGCATCACCGCGCAATGGGACTATCTGTATCAGCAGATCGGTTCCCGGCTCGCACGGCTGATTCCCAACCGGGTTGACCTGAAAAAAAGCGAGACCGGAGCCTATGGCGGTGCACTTGGCGCGATCCTTCATGCCCTGACAGAACAAAAAAGCTGAGAAATCAGCACAAGTTGAATATCAAAAAAGAGGCCGCGGGAATTCCGGGGCCTCTTTTACTGTGGGGGTGTATGCTTCCAAGGGGGCTATCGGGGATATACGCCGACGGATTCGCCGATGATGATTTCAACGGGGATGGTGATCTGCCTGCTTTGGGGCGTGATGTGGCCGATCAGATAGTCCACGATCACTTTCACGGCCTTTCCCCCCTGCTGGGCGGGGTGCTGCTCAAACAGGGCACACACATTGCCGGCGCGGAGCTGCTCCAAATTATTGCCTTGGGTGTCAAAGGCCATGACGCTGCGTTTCCCCAGCAGCCCGGCATCCTCCAGTGCCTGAAAGCCGCCTTTGTAGCCTCCGGCAGCCAGGAAGAACAGCTGAATGTCCTGGTGCCTGGAGATCTGGCCGGAGAGGGCTTTGAAGGAGATCACATCGTCGTCAAAGGACTGCACCGCTTCCAGTATTTTCACATCCGGACGCTTGGCGGCCAGGGTATCGCAGAACCCCTGCAGCCGCAGGGCGTTTCCCGGCATGGACAGGGCACCGGCCAGTACGGAGACCTTGGCGCCCGGGGGCAGGATCAGCCGGGCCATTCCGGCGGCAATGGTACCACTGCCATAGTGATTACAGTTGACGGCGGCAAAGGGAGTATAGTATTGGTTGATGGCGGAGGCAAACACTACCGGCTTGCCTGCCGCGTCGAACTGGGTCAGCTTGGCGGCAATGCGTTTGCTGTTGGCGGGGCTGATGATCAGGGCATCCACATCCAAGTCCAGCAGTTCCTCCAGAAACAGCAGCTGCTGATCCACGTCATAGCTGGCGGACTGGCGGATGATGCCGGAAATGCGGTAGCTGGCGTATTCTTCCAGGGTGCGGATGATGCCGGAGAGCAGTTCGGCAAAATAGGGGTGATCCAGGGAGTTGGTGAGGACGCCGATCTTATATTCCCGGCTGGTGTCTGCGGATACCGGCACCGGGGCGTTCTGCTTTCGGTAGCCCATGGAGCGGGCAACAGCAAGAATGCGTTCGGCGGTTTCCGGCCGCACCTTGCCCCGGTTGTTGAGGACCCGATCCACCGTGCCCCTGGACACATCACAGATGCTGGCAATTTCCTTCATGGTAATGCTCATGCTGGCAACCTCCCGGGTGTTGAATTTCTGTATTTTTTATACCACACATAAATGTGCCTTGTCAACATAAATGTAACATTAAGTGTAACATCCGGAAGAGGGATGATGTAAATGTTTCATCAAAAATTGTTTACTATGTTAAATAGGAACAATTAAGGCAGAGAAGCTTTGTGAATAATACACTATAAAATGATGCAAATATGACATTGACGATTGCACAATGATGATGTTACAATAAAAGCACATCCAAGCAGGATGAAAGAAAGGAGTACGAACATATGAAAAAAATCTTCTCTCTGGCACTGGCAGTTATGATGCTTCTGTCCTGTGCAGCATTCGCCTCCGCAGAAAACGAGATTGAGCTCAATGTCGGTATTCTGGACGGCTGGACCGGCTTCCCCACCAAGTACATTGTGGATCAGGGCCTGGACGTGGCCAACGGTATTAAGATCAACTACATGGTCTTCTCCTCCGGTGCTCCTGCAAACGAAGCCATGATCTCCGGTGACATTGACTGCGCCATCATCGGCGGCGGCGCCACCGTTCCCTCCCTGGCAAACCTGGACTCCAAGCTGATCATGGAAGTTAACAACGACACCATCGGCCTGTGCATGATCGCCCGCCCCGACCTGGCCTGCGCCAGCGTGGAAAGCGGCATCGAAGGCATCATGGGCAATGCCGAAACCGTCAAGGGCCTGACCATTCTGACCACCGCCGGTTCCCTGCAGTACTATGAATCCCTGAAGTACCTGGAAACCATCGGTCTGACCGCCGATGACGTTACCCTGACCATGATGGATGCCAACCAGGCCTATCAGGCCTTTATGCTGGGTCAGGGCGACATCCTGTGCTGCAGCAACAACTACTCCTTCAGCCTGAAGGACGAAGGCTATGTGGAGCTGTCCTCCCTGACTTCCCTGAACTGCGCCGCAACTGCCCAGGTCGTCTGCTCCGAGCAGGCCTACGGCAATGACGTCAAGCGTACCGCTCTGGCTACCTACTGCAAGCTGCTGGCGGATGTCAACGACATCATGAACGGCGACACCGAGCTGGCCACCAAGTGCTATGTGGATTGGGTCACCCTGAACGGCGGCACCATGACCGAAGATGTGGCAAGACGCATCATGGCTGAGCAGCCCTACTACGGCGTGGAAGCCACCAGAGAGCGCACCCTGGGTGCTGACTTCCTGGAGAACTTCGTGGGCTTCTACATCCTCACCGAGCAGATCGACGCCGAGCAGAAGCCCGACATCGAAGCCAATGTCCGCACCGACATCCTGGAGCTGGCCGGTCTGAAGTAATTTCGGCGTCCGCTTCGCAAAAGCTTCACTTCACCGGCGTACTCGCCAACGACGAGTACGCCGGATTTCATAAGGAGGGCAATATGATCAAGAAAGAATCGAAGCTCAAATACACTCTGATTTCCATATTCAGTCTTGCGCTGGCCATTTTCTTCTGGTATCTGGTGACGGACATTCTGCACCTGTTCAAACCCCAGGCGCTGCCCAGCCCTACCAGGGTGTTTAATACCCTGATCGGCAAATTCACCAAGCGCGCCCCGGACGGCGGAACCATGATGCAGCACATCTGGGCCAGCCTAGGCCTGGCCCTGTACGGCTTCGCCTTGGGCGCCGTGATCGGTATCCCCGTGGGCATTGCCATGGCCTGGAACCGGCGGGCGGACCTGTTCATCACCCCCATCTTCAACTTCCTGCGGCCCATTCCTCCCATTGCCTGGATCCCGCTGATGCTGATCTTCTTTGGAATCGGCACCACCGCCAAGGCTGCGGTCATCTTCGTTTCCACGGTTACCAACTGTATCCTCAACAGCTACTACGGCATCAACCAGACCAAGGACGTGCACAAGTGGGTGGCCACTACCTTCGGTGCCAGCCGCACGCAGATTCTTTTCAAGGTGGCCATTCCTTCCGCATTGCCCCAGATCTTCACCGGTCTGAGCCTGTCCATGAACCTGGCCTGGATGAGCCTGGTGGCGGCGGAAATGCTGGCCGCCGACAAGGGCCTGGGCTATATGATCCAGTACGCCCGGCAGATGGCCAGAACCGATCTGGTGATTGCAGGTATGATCGTGATTACCATCATCGGCGCGATCCTGAACTGGATTCTGACCTCTATTGAACACGCGGTTGTGAAAGGAAGGCACATGTCATGAGCAAACTGACAAAAGGCTTTGCCGGTTCCAAGCGGGAAAAGGTCATTTTCGGTACATTGGCCTTTGTCGTTTTGATCCTGGTGTGGTATCTGATTTCCCTGAATCCGAAGATCGGTCTGTTTTTCCCCAGCCCCTTTGTGGTGATTAAGCAGTTTTTCCAGTCCTGGGTCCATCCCATCGGCCGGAATCTGATGCACCAGCACATCCTGTTCAGCATGAAACGCGTCTTCGTGGGCTGGCTGATTGGTGTCGGCATCGGTATTCCTCTGGGTTTGACCATGGCCATGAGCAAGACCCTGCGGGCATTCTTCATGCCCCTGTTCAGCATTGTCCGCCCCATTCCCGGCCTTGCCTGGATTCCGCTGGCCATTTTGTGGTTCGGCCTGGGTGAGAGCTCCAAGTATTTCCTGATCTGCATGACCGCCCTGGTGACCATCACGGTGCAGTCGTTCAACGGCGCCCGGAATGCCGACCCGCTGCTGGTTGGTGCCGGTCAGATGCTGGGGGCCAACAAATTCCAGCTGTTTTTCAATGTGATTCTTCCCTCCGCCTTCCCCAACATCTTCACCGGATTGCAGAGCAGCTTTTCCGGCGCCTGGTGCGCCGTGATCGCAGCGGAGATGATTCGCTCCGACGAGGGACTGGGCTGGATTATTTTCAACGGCATGAACTATGCCAATACGAATCAGGTTCTGGTTGGTATGATCGCCATCGGTCTGGTTGGACTGGTCACCGCCGCCCTGCTGAAAGCGCTTGAAAGGAGATGCCTCAGATGGAACGTACAGGGAAAGTAACGCCCATCATTCAGTGCAAAGAGCTTTGCAAGAATTTCACCACCAAAAACACCTCTCTGGATGTGCTGGAGAATCTGAATATCGATGTGGAAGAAAATGAATTCGTCGTGCTGCTGGGCCCCGGCCAGTGCGGCAAGACGACCTTGATGAACATCATCGCAGGCATTCAGCAGCCCACCTCCGGCCAGGTGCTTTTCAAGGGAGAGCCCATCACCGGTCCGAACCCCAAGCTGGGCGTGGTGTACCAGACCACGGGCTTGTTCCCTTGGTTCACGGTGATGAAAAATGTGGATTTCGGCCCCCGGATGAAGCATATGCCCAAAAAGGAGCGGCTGGAAAAAGCACAGCATTTCATTGATCTTGTGGGTCTGAAGGGCTTTGAAAAGTCCTATCCCGTCCACCTCTCCGGCGGTATGCGCCAGCGGGTGGGCATTGCCCGGGCTTACTGCAACGACCCCGAGGTGCTGCTGATGGATGAGCCCTTTGGCCATTTGGATGCCCAGACACGCTATTCCATGCAGGATGCGATTCAGGACATCTGGAGCAAGGAAAAGCGGACGGTGATCTTCATCACCAACAACATCGAGGAAGCCGTCTTCCTGGCCGACCGCATCATCGTGCTGACCAACTGCCCGTCCCATGTGAAGCAGGAGATCAAGGTGGATCTGCCCCGGCCCCGGGACTATGTTTCCAAGGAGTTTTTGGCCCTCCGGGAGCAGATCAGCCAGATTTTTGAAATTACGAAGTAAGGAGACCGGATTATGAGTAAAGTGGAAGTGAAAAACCTGACCAAAAAATTCGGCGATCTTCTTGTTCTGGATAAGATTTCCTTCGACGTGGGAGACGGTGAATTCCTGTGCATCGTCGGTCCCACCGGCTGCGGCAAGACCACCTTCCTGAACAGTCTGACCAAAATCTACGATATCAATGAAGGCTCCATTCAGATTGACGGAGAGGATGTGGACCTGCGCAAGCACTCCCTGGCCTACATCATGCAGGAGTATTCCACCATGTCCTGGCTGAATGTCCGTCAGAACGTGGCCTTCGGTCTGGAAATCAAAAAGCTCAGCAAGGAAGAAATTGCGAAGAAGACGGATGCAGCGCTGGAAATGGTGGGCCTGACCAAATTTGCTGAATACTATCCCAACCAGCTCTCCGCCAGTATGATGCAGCGGGTGGCCATTGCCCGCGCTTTCGCGGTGGAGCCTGATCTGCTGCTGATGGACGAGCCCTACGGCCAGCTGGACCTGGAGCTGCGCTTCAAGCTGGAAGACGAGCTGATCAACCTCTGGCGGAAGCTGGGTACAACTGTTATTTTCATTACCCACAATATCGAAGAAGCGGTCTACCTCAGCGAACGGATTCTGGTGCTGACCAACAAACCCACCACCATCAAAAAGAGCATCCAGAACACCTTGCCCTATCCCCGCAAGGTTACCGACGAGGCGTTTATCAAGCTGCGTGAAGAAGTTACCGCGTTGATCAAGTGGTGGTAAGAAAATGATGGATTGCGCACGGCATTGGCTCACGGACCCCGTAACCGGAGAGCAGATCGAGGCGCTGCGCCTGCAGGGCGGGGCGCTTCAGATCACGGTGATTCCCCAGCGGACACTGGACCTTTACGAGCTCCGTTACCGGGACGCGGGCATCAGCTATACCGATGATCGGGCGAAAATCACCCCCCGGGGATTCTGCGAAGCAGGGCAGGAGAATTTTTCCGCCCATTTCTTCGCCGGGATGATGACCACCTGCGGCCTGATCCAGGCAGGCAGACCCTGCCGGGAAAACGGACGAAGCTTCGGGCTCCATGGCTGCATTTCCAATACCCCTGCCACCCGGGTGCAGACGGCGGTTTTGCCGGACCGGGTCACGGTGCAGGGGATAACGGTGGAACGCCACCCGGAAGGGGAGGCTATGCAGCTGACCCGGTGCATTACGCTGCATCAGGACAGCTGGGTGGAAATTGCCGATCAGGTGGAGAACATCGGCGGGGCGGTGACGCCGTTCATGCTGATGTACCACATCAATTTCGGCGCCCCCTTTTTGTCGGAAAACCTCCGGGTTTCCATCCCTTTCACCCACACCGAGGACCGGGATACCGGCCTGCCGGCAGCACCGGAGGACATCCTGAAAATGGAGCCCCGGGGGAGTTGGACCCGGGAAAAGGTCTATTATACCCAGGCGGATATGACATCCGGTGCCCGGCTGTTTGACCCTCACAGCGGCAGGGAATGCCGCCTGACTGCCCAGGGAACCAGCTGGCTGGGAATCTGGAAAAACTTCACCGAGGGGGCCTATGCCCTGGGCATTGAGCCCTGCAACTGTCCCGGCCTGGGCCGGGTGAATGCAGCGAAACGGAATCTGCTCCCATACCTTGCCCCGGGAGAAGCCCGGCAATTCCGGATCCGGCTGCAATTTGCACATCATTCACAGGAGGCGTAACCATGAGAGCGATCATGATCATGTTCGACACCCTCAATCGCCATTATCTTCCCTGCTACGGCTGCGATTGGGTCCATGCGCCGAACTTTACCCGGCTGGCGGAGAAGACCTGCGTGTTTGACAACGCTTATGTGGGCAGCATGCCCTGTATGCCTGCCCGGCGGGAGCTTCACACCGGCCGATACAATTTCCTCCACCGCAGCTGGGGCCCCATCGAGCCCTATGACGATTCCGCCATCCAGATGCTCAGCGGGGCGGGGGTATACACCCATCTTGTTACGGACCACCAGCACTACTGGGAGGACGGCGGTGCCACCTACCATTTCCGCTACAGCTCCTTCGATTTTATCCGCGGCCAGGAGGGCGACCCTTTCATCGGCGATGTTCGGCGGATGAAGGGCTACGACAAGATCAACTGCACCGCCGGCGCCTTCAAAGCGGCCATGGACCAGGTGAACCGTGCCCACTGCGCCGGGGAAGAGGACATGCCCCAGGTGAAAACCTTCCGCTCCGGCATGCGCTTCCTGGAGGAAAACAAGGGCGAGGATGCCTGGTTCCTGCAGCTGGAATGCTTCGACCCCCACGAGCCCTTTGACGTGCCCCAGCGCTACAAGGACCTCTATGCCGACGACTACAGCGGCCCCGCCTTCGACTGGCCCGGCTACGGCCATGCCGACCCGGACCCCAAAAAGCGGGAGCATATCCGCAAGACCTATGCGGCCCTGCTGTCCATGTGCGACCATTACCTGGGCCAGGTGCTGGATTTCATGGATGAAAACCACATGTGGGAGGACACCATGCTCATCGTCAACACCGACCACGGCTTTATGCTGGAAGAGCATGACTACTGGGGCAAGAACATCATGCCCTGGTACAACGAAACCGCCCACATGCCCCTGTTCATCTGGGACCCCCGTTCCGGCGTGAAGGGGGAGCGGCGCAGCAGTCTGGTGCAGACCATCGACCTGCCGGTGACATTGCTGAACTTCTTCGGCCTTTCTCCCACGGAGGATATGGAGGGTCATGATCTGGCCGATACCATCGCCCGGGATACCCCGGTGCGGGATGCCGCCATGTTCGGCGTCTACGGCGGCCATGCCTGTGTCACCGATGGCCGGTATGTATATATGCGGGGCATTGGCCAGGGAGAAAATGAACCTCTGTACCAGTACACCTACATGCCCATGCACCTGTACAATCTGTTCTCCGTGCCGGAGATGCAGACGGCAGAGCTGGCGGAGCCCTTTTCCTTTACCAAGGGCTGCCGGCTGCTGAAGATCCGCAGCGGCCGGTGGGTGGACAAGGATACCCATGCCCGCATCGGCTATGTGGATGCCGAGCACATACACGAAAATCTTCTGTTCGATCTGGAAACCGACCCCGGACAGAACCATCCCCTGGACGACCCGGCGCTGGAGCAAAAAATGCTGGACAAGCTGGTGGCCCTGATGGAAAAGAACGATGCACCTGCAGAGCAGTACATCCGTCTGGGGATCGAAAGAAAAACATCCTGCACGCTTTGTGAAAGGAGCACTGTGTGATGAACGATCAGCTGTCCCTCTATTGGGGGGATCTGCACAACCATTGCGGCATTTCCTATGGCTTCGGCAGCCTCCGGAATGCCCTGGAGCAAGCCGAAAAGCACCTGGATTTCTGCTGCGTAACCGGTCACGCCATGTGGCCGGATATGATTCCCAGCAACGAAGAAACCGCATTCCTGGTGGAATACCACAAAACAGGCTTCGCCAAGCTGCGAGCGCACTGGCCGGAGGTCCTGGAAGCCATCAACCGGGCCAATTCGGAAAAGCTGGTGACCTTCCAGTCCTATGAGATGCACTCCATGCAGTATGGCGACTATCATATCGTCTCCCCGGATCCCGATCTGCCCCTGATCGAACGGAACACCCCCTGGGAGCTGGTGCGGGACTGCGGCTGCCGGAGCATCGTGGTGCCCCACCATATCGGCTATACCCCCGGGTACCGGGGCATCAGCTGGGACGATTTCAATCCGGAAACCTCTCCCATTGTGGAGGTTTACTCCAAGCATGGCTGCTCCATGCGGGCTCACGGTCCGTTCCCCTACTACCACGACATGGGTCCTCTGGATGCACACAACACCGTGGAGGAGGGGCTGCGCCGGGGCTACCGGTTCTCCTTTGCCGGCTCCACGGATCACCATGCCGGCTTCCCCGGCTCCTACGGGGACGGCCTCACCGGCGTGTGGGCCACGGAAAAGACCCGGGAGGGAATCTGGGATGCCCTGTGCAAAGGCCATGTGTACGCGGTGACGGGGGACCGGATTGCCTGCGCGTTCTCCGTCAACGAAGGAATGATGGGTGATGTGATCTCCGGCGCCGGCAAGCGGGAGCTCCGGTTCCGGTGCGCCGGCGATGATGCGCTGGCGCTGGTGACCATCCGGAAAAACGGCCGGATCCTCAAAAGCTTCGTCCCCACCGCCCCTGCTTCCGCCAGAGGGGTGTATAAGCTCCGGCTGGAGCTGGGCTGGGGCAACTCCCCGGAGCTCTTCACCTGGGAGGGCAGTATCCGGGTGGAAAAGGGCGAACTGCAAAAGGTGCAGCCCTATTACCGGGGCCGGAACGCGCTGAGCCCGTCGGAAAAGAAGGCGAACCATCAGGACGCCACCAACGGGCTGCGCAATTCCCTGGAATATACCCCCGACGGCATGGACTTTACCTGCCAGACGGTGTGCAACGTCTCCACCCTCCATCCCCAGACCAACGCCTTCGTAATGACCGTTGCCGGTTCGGAGGATACCGTCATCAGCGGCTCCATCAACGGTCACACCTTCCGGGCCACCCTGGGCCAGCTGCTCCACTATGGCTTTACGGAGCACATGAAGCCCTGGCATTCCCACGCCTTCCAGTTCCAGACCGCCCTGCCGGTGGAAGCCTGCGAAGCAGAGCTGGTGTTCACCGATGAGGCGGAAACCGCTGCGGACTACTACCAGGCCGAGGTGGTGCAGGAAAACGGCTGCCGCGCTTTTGTTTCGCCGGTATTCTGCCGGGAATAACGCTTTTTGAAGAACCACAATATTGAAATGCACCCCATTTTTGTTAGGGCAACACCGCATAATGGGGCAAGGAGATTCGGCGAGAAATTTTGACCCAAGCGAAAGTATGGAAAATGCGGGAATACTCTGTGTATTTCCCATTTTTCATACTGCACGATTGGGGCAAAAGATCCGCCGAAGCCCGCAGCTCCCATTATGCGGTGTTGCCTTAGATAGTATATCATACTGCCTAACAAATGGGGGGCATTTTGCTTGGAAGGGCCGTTGAGAGAAGTATTGTCTCCGATTGCTTCGGGGAAGGGAATGCGGCGGGAGACGTTTTGCCTCCCGCCGCTGTATTTTATACTAATTCTTGATTAAAATCTTTAATCCTTTCCGGTCTGGATTGCGCCAGAATGCGTTATCTTCCTTGCTGGGCGTCAGCCCAGCTGCGTCATCTGCCTTTTCTGGCACAATCCATCCGCGGAAATGATTTAAATCATTTAATCAAGAATTAGTATTACCGCTCCCGGGCCAGCGACATGGCGACCTTTTCCGGGGTGATGGGCAGCTCCCGGTGCCAGACGCCGGTGGCCCGGGCGATGGCATGGGCAATGGCGGGGGCAGGGGTGTTGATGACGATCTCGCCGATGGACTTGGCACCGAAGGGGCCGGTGGGCTCGTGGCTGTGCTCAAACTCCACCTTCAGCTTGCCCATGTCCAGCCGGGTGGGCAGCTTGTACTGCAGGAAGGAGCTTTCCCCGGGACGGCCATGGCTGTCGTAGGTCACGTTCTCCATGAGCGTGTGGCCGATGCCCTGGACGATGCCGCCCTCGGTCTGAATCCGGGCCAGGGCGGGGTTGATGGGAATGCCGCAGTCCACCACCGCCATGTAGTCCAGAATGGTGACCAGGCCCGTCCTCTTGTCCAGCTCGATTTCCACCATGCCCACCATGTAGGGCGGCGGAGAGACGGGAGAGGAATGGGTTGCGGTAGCTTCCGCTGCCGTATTGCAGCCCACCTGAGTGCGGTAGGCGATGTCCGTCAAAGAAACGGTTTGATCGGTGCCCATTTTGCGCACCTTCCCCCGCTCCATGACCACGGCTTCGGGCTCACAGCCCAGCAGCTCGGCGCCGATGGCGCAGATTTTGGCTTTCAACTCCGTACAGGCCTTTTCCACGGCCTTGCCGGTGATGTAGGTGGTGGAGGAAGCGTAGGAGCCGGAATCGTAAGGGGAGGCATCGGTGTCCGCGCCGAACACGGCTACGTCATCCAAGCCGCAGTCCATCATTTCCGCCACCATCTGAGCCAGAATGGTGTCGCAGCCGGTGCCCATATCCGCCGCACCGATGAGCAGGTTGTAGGTGCCGTCCTCGCTGAGCTTCACGGTGGCGGAGCCCACGTCCACATTGGAAATGCAGCTGCCCTGCATGGCCATGGCCACACCGGCGGCCCGAACCTTCCCATTGCCCATGTCCCGCACCGGGTACTTTTCCTCCCAGCCGAACATCTCCCGGCAGTGGGCCATGCAGCGATCCAGAGCGCAGGCGTTGGCGGTCTCGCCATAGTAGGCGGGCATGACCATGCCCTCCCTCACCATATTCCGGTCCCGGAGGACGGTGGGGTCCATGCCCAGCATTTCCGCCAGTTCGTTGACCACGGATTCCACGGCGAAAATGCCCTGGGTGGCACCGTAGCCCCGGTAGGCACCGGCGGCCTGGAGGTTGGTGTACACCACATCGTAGCCGAACCGGAAGGCTTCCAGGGAGCCTGTGTACAGGGGGATACTCTTGTGACCGGACAGGCCCACGGTGGTGGGTCCGTGCTCACCGTAGGCACCGGTGTTGGACAGGGTGTACAGGTCCAGGACCCGGATTTTTCCGTCTTGATTCGCACCCAGCCGCACCCGGATTTCCATTTCGTGCCGGGGAGAACCGGCGATCTGGCACTCGGTGCGGGTGTAGGTGATCCGGGAGGGACGTCCGGTTTTCAGGGTGACAAAGGCGGGATATACATCGCACACCGCCGTCTGCTTGGCGCCGAAGCCGCCGCCGATGCGGGGCTTTTCCACCCGGATGCGGCTCTTGGGAATCCCCAGGGCCCGGGACAGAATCCGGCGGGTGTGGAATACGATCTGGGTGGAGGAGATCAGGTGGAGCCGCCCGTAGCGGTCCATTTCGGCGTAGGCGGTGAAGGGCTCCATCATGGCCTGCTGGAAGGCCCTGGTGTGGAAGGTACGGTCCAGGACGATGTCGCAGCTGCCCAGAACACCCTCCACATCTCCCTCGGCATCCACGCCGCTGGCCACCAGATTGCGCTTGTTGGTGCCGCCCACCTCACAGGGGGGCAGCCAATCCTCCTCCGGGTGCACCAGAATGGGATTGTCCAGAGCGGTGTGGTAATCCAGCACCGGCTCCAGCACATCGTAGGTTACCTTAATGAGCTTCATGGCCTTGGCGGCGGCCTTTTCGGTTTCCGCGGCAATGATGGCCACGGCATCCCCGGCAAAGCGCACATGGCGGTCCAGAATCAGCCGGTCATAGGGGGAGGGCTCCGGATAGGTCTGTCCGGCAATGGCAAACCGGGTCTGGGGCACGTCCTTCCAGGTGTAGATGTCCACCACCCCCGGCACTAGCCGGGCGGCCTTGACGTCAATTTCCTGCACCATGGCGTTGGGGTGGGGGCTCCTGAGAATTTTCACCACCAGGGCGTCCGGGGTCACATCCTCCACATAGACGGGTTTTCCCAGCAGGAGCTGCATGGAATCCTTTTTGCGGAAGGGTTTTCCCACCACGTTGTATTCTTTCTGTTCCATAGCGTCCTCCTTATCCCTTGCGGCTGTTTAAGTAGTTACGGATCCCCCGGAGCTGTCCGTCGTAGCCGGAGCAGCGGCACAGGTTGCCTGCCAGGAAGGCCCGAATCTCATCGTCGGTGGGGTCGGGGTTTTCCCGGAGCAGGGCGATGGTGTTCATCACGAAGCCGGGATTGCAGAAGCCGCACTGGTCGGCACCCTGATCGGCGATGAAGCCCACAAAGTCGGCGGCCTCCTCCTGCAGGCCCTCCAGAGTCTGGATGCTGTGCCCGTCCGCCCGGGCGGCCAGCATGGAGCAGGAGAGGATGGGCTTCCCGTCCAGGAGAACGGTGCACAGGCCGCAGTTGGAGGTATCACAGCCCCGCTTGACGCTGCAGCAGCCGTGATCACGAAGGAAATCCAGCAGCACCGTGTCCGCTTCAATCTGGGCGGCAATGGGCTTTCCGTTGAGTTTCAGCTTGATGTCCATGTCACATTCCTCCCAATTCCAGTGCGGCCCGCTCCGTCAGCACCCGGATCAGGTGGGTGCGGTAGGCGGCGCTGGCGCGGATATTGCTGTCGGTGGGGGCGGCGCCCGCCACAAATTCGGCAAAGGACCTGGCGCTGTCTTCCGTAATGCCCCCATCCAGCAGTCCCTCCTCGTCCCGGATGACCATGGCCTTGGCAGGCCGGGCACCGATGACGGCCCGGTAGATGCCATTCACCTGAGACAATGCGCAGGCCAGCACCGGGAAATCCGTGCGCTGGTTGCGCATGGCGGTGTAGACGAATTTGCCGGGAGTTTTCTTCACGATCAGCCGCACCAGAATGTCGCTGTCCTTCTTCCTTGCGGCGAACTCCTCCAGAGGGACAATGCCGCCCTTGTACAGCTCCACATAGCAGTCCATGGCAAGGAACATCGTCAGCACATCGGAAAAACCGAACCGGCCCCAGATGCTGCCGCCCAGGGTGGCCATGTTCCGGAACTGGACGCCCACAATGTCCTTCACCGCGTTTTTCACGGCACCGCAGGTGTAGGCGTTTAGCCCAGTATGGAGCTCCAGCTGCCGCAGGGAAACCATGGCTCCCATGGAAAACTGCTCATGGGTTTCTTCAATCGTGTTAAGCCCCAGGTCGCACAGGTCGATGGCGGTGCCCACGCTGCCCCGCCCCAGCCGCATCCACATCATGCCGCCCACAATGCGGCTGCGCTTGCTCTGATTCAGCTGGTAGGCTTCCTCCAGACTCTGGGCCCGGACGTATTTCTGTATGGTAATCATCGAAAAAGCTCCTTTTCGGTTGTATTACCATTCCATTATAGCAGTATCGGTTGATTTTGGGAAGCGGATTTGTTATACTGGCGTTATACTTTTCAAACTACAACGAGGACGGAGCCGATGATTCAGAAAAGGGAAAAGGTAGTCATCACCTTCCACACCACCACCGATGCCATGGCCATGGAAAGCCTGTGCATCACCCGGCAGCTTCCGGGGCGGATGATCCCGGTGCCCGGAGCCATCACCGCCGACTGCGGCCTGGCCTGGTGCGCCGAACCGAAGATGGAGGAAATCTTGCTGGAAGGGGCGAAAAGTGCCGGAATCCCCATCCAGGGTGTCTATTTTCTGATGATTTGACAGAAACAGATTATGATTTATTTTGACAATGCCGCAACCACACTGCAAAAGCCTCCCGCCGTTATAGAGGCGGTAACCCAGGCACTGACTTCCTTCGGCAATCCCGGCCGGGGGGTCCATGAGCCCTCACTCCTTGCCTCCCGGGCGGTGCATGAAGCCCGGTGCGCGGTGGCACAGCTTTTTGGCGCGGAGAATCCTGCCCGGATTGCATTTACCGTCAATGCAACCGAGAGCCTGAACATTGCCATCAAAGGGACTGTGCGTCCCGGCGACCATGTGATTACCACGGTGCTGGAACACAATTCCGTTCTGCGCCCCCTGTACGAGCTGGAAGCCCAGGGGGCGGCGCTGACGATCGTGCCTGCCGACCACCTGGGGCGGGTGCGCCTTGAAGATTTTGAAGCCGCCATACGCCCCAATACCCGGGCCATTGTCTGTACTCACGGCTCCAACCTGACGGGCAATCTTTTGGACATTGGCCGCATTGGTGCCATTGCCAAAGCCCATGGGCTATTATTTTTGGTGGATGCCTCCCAGACGGCAGGGGTGTTCCCCATCCACGTGCAAAAAATGGGCATTGATATCCTCTGCTTTACCGGGCACAAGAGCCTCCTGGGCCCCCAGGGAACCGGCGGGCTGTATGTCCGGGAGGGGGTGACGGTTCGCCCCCTGCTCACCGGCGGCAGCGGGATCCAGTCCCACAGCCGGGCACATCCCGCCCGGATGCCTACCGCCCTGGAGGCGGGCACCCTGAACGCCCATGGTCTGGCGGGCCTGAACGCCGGGGTGCGGTATTTGCTGGAAGCGGGCATGGATGCTCTCCGGGAAAAAGAGCTGGAACGGATGTGGGCGTTTTACGAAGGGGTACGAAACATCCCCGGAATTACTCTGTACGGCGACTTTTCCCAACAGAACCGCTGTCCCATCGTGGCGTTAAACGTCCGGGATTACGATTCCGCCCAGGTCAGCGACGTGCTGTTTTCTGACTATGGCATTGCCACCCGCCCCGGCGCCCACTGCGCTCCCCTGCTGCACGATGCCTTGGGAACCGGGGAACAAGGCGCCGTCCGATTCAGCTTTTCCCAGTACAACACAATGGAAGAAATCAATCTGGCAGTTTCCGCCCTGAGGGAAATTGCCCGGGAGGAATAAATATGGAAAAAATCTTGGATGCCCGGGGCATGGCCTGCCCCCTGCCTGTGGTCAATGCCAAAAAGGCCGCCGAAGCCCTGAACCCTGGGGATACCCTCATCGTCCGGGTGGACAATGAAATCGCCGTGCAGAATTTGCAGCGATTCGCCCAGCACATGGGCTTTTCCGCTGTGGGAGAAAAGCAGAGCGACGCGGAATACACCGTCACCATGCACATCGGCGGCGAGGGCAAGCAGGAAGAGGAAGTGTCCTGCGCCGTGGATGCCCGGAAGAAGGGGCTGCTGGTGGTGCTCTCCGCCAACACCATGGGAACGGGAGAGGAAAAACTGGGAAAGGCGCTGATGAAAGCCTTTGTGTTCGCCCTGACCAAGCAGGATGTGCTGCCCGAAACCATCCTGTGCTACAACACCGGGGCTTATCTGACCTGTGAAGGGGCCGACACCCTGGAGGATCTGAAGCTGCTGGAATCCGAGGGGGTCACCGTACTCACCTGCGGCACCTGCCTGGACTTTTACGGTCTGAAGGAAAAGCTGGCAGTGGGCGGCGTGACCAATATGTACGACATTGTGCAGCGCATGGAATCTGCCACTGCCATTGTAAGACCCTGATATGGAAACAGAAGTGAAGCTGACCAAGCTGGCAAACTGTGCCGGCTGCGGGGCCAAGCTGGGTGCGGGAACCCTGGCAAAAATGCTGGAGGGCTTTCAGGCCCATTCTGACCCCCGCCTGATTGTGGGCTATGACAAAAGCGACGATGCCAGCGTGTATGTGCTGGACGAGAACACCGCCCTGATTCAAACTACCGACTTTTTTCCGCCCATTGTGGACGACCCCTTCCTCTATGGAAGGATCGCCGCCGTCAATGCCATGAGCGATGTATACGCCATGGGCGGCGAGCCAAAGCTGGCGCTGAACATTCTCTGTGCCGCCGAGGGAATGCCGGAGGAAGCCATTCGGGAAATCCTTCGCGGCGGCTATGACGCCGCCTATGAAGCAGGGGCCATCATCACCGGCGGGCACACCATCCGCGGCGCTGAGCCCATCTATGGCCTGGCGGTGTCCGGCTTTGTGCACCCGGAAAAGGTGCTGACCAACAGCAATGCCAAACCCGGGGATGTGCTGATCCTCACCAAGCCACTGGGCATTGGCATCCTCACCACGGCGGCCAAGGCGGATATGGTGGACGGCACCGTTCTGAACCGAATTCATGCCCAGATGGCCACCCTGAACAAGACCGCCCGGGATGTTATGGTGAGATTCCCGGTGCACAGCTGCACCGATGTCACCGGCTTTTCCCTGCTGGGCCATGGGTATGAAATGGCCCAGGGGAGCAATTGCACCCTGCACGTTAAGGTGGACTGCGTTCCCTTCCACCAGGAAGCCCTGGAGTTTGCCTCCATGGGTCTGGTTCCCGCCGGAGCCTACCGGAACCGGCAGTATGCCGGGGGCGGTGTGAAACGCTGTCGGGATATTCCTCTTGCCATGCAGGACATCCTCTATGACCCCCAGACCAGCGGCGGACTCTTATTTTCCCTGCCGGAAAAGGATGCGGAAAGCTGCTTGCGGGAGCTGCAGGACAAAATTCCCCAGGCAGCGATGGTAGGCTATGTCACAGAAAAGGAAGATTCCTTCATATGTCTGGAATAAACGATAATTTGATCATCGTCCGGGGCGGCGGCGACCTGGCCACCGGTACGATTTACAAGCTCCATCAGTGCGGCTTTGACCTGCTGGTCCTGGAAGCAGAGAACCCCTCCGCCATTCGCAGAAATGTGGCCTTTTCGGAGGCTGTGTACCAGGGCAGTCAGACCGTGGAGGGCGTGACCTGCCTGCTTGCAAATTCCGCAGAGCAGGCACAGTCCTACCTGAAGGAAGGAATGCTCACCATGCTGATTGACCCGGAAGGGGACTGCATGGATGCGTTTCAGCCCCTTGCGGTTGTGGATTCCATTCTTGCCAAGAAAAATCTCGGCACCCATCGGGACATGGCCCCCATCACCGTGGCCCTGGGTCCCGGCTTCACAGCGGGGGTGGATGTAGATGCCGTGGTGGAAACCAAGCGGGGCCACAATCTGGGCAAGGTCCTCTATTCCGGCTCCGCTGCCCCCAACACCGGCGTTCCCGGCATCATCGCAGGCTTCGGAAAAGAACGGGTCATCCACAGCCCGGCGGCAGGAATTCTGCGAAATGTGGCGAAAATAACGGACACGGTGACTCAGGGACAGACCATTGCCTTTGTGGAAACAGCGGATGGGCGACTTCCGGTGCAGGCTTCTCTCACGGGCTTGCTCCGGGGGCTGATCCGGGACGGCTATCCCGTGACCAAAGGCTTCAAAATCGCGGACATCGATCCTCGGACGGAAGAGTACGACAATTGCTTCACCATATCCGACAAAGCCCGGTGCATTGCCGGAGGCGTGCTGGAGGCCATCCTCCACCTGAAAGGAAACCTATGATCAGAGCCTTTGTGGGAGCCGGTGGAAAGACCACCCTGATTCACCGGCAGGCAGAGCAGTATCGGGGGGCGGGGAAAACCGTGTTCGTCACTACCTCCACCCATATGTTCATTGAGCCGGATACCCTGCTGACCGACGACCCGGAGGAGATGATCCGTCAGCTTCACCGGACGGGCTATGCCATGGCGGGCATCCCGGAGGGGGGTAAAATCCGTGCCCTCTCCCCGGAAACCTATGCCCGGGTCTGCCGCCATGCGGATGTGGTGCTGGTGGAGGCGGATGGCTCTGCCCGCAAGCCCATCAAATTTCCCAAAGCGTCCGAGCCGGTGATTGATGATAATGTGGAGCAAATTGTGGTGGTCTGCGGTCTGCAGGCCATTGGCAAGCCTCTGAAAGAGGTAGCCCACCGCCCGGAGCTGGTGATGGCCTTCCTGGGGGCATGGGAGGATACCCCCATCACCCTGGAGCACATTGCAAAGCTGGTCCGGGAGGGATATCTGCGCCCGCTGCGAAAAAAATATCCCCATGTTGCCCTCTCGGTGTACCCCGCCGGGGGCAGCCGGGAGGAAAGATGCAGAATTCTTTCCCTGCTGGAGGAGGAATACGGATGAAGCAGGTGACAAAAATTCAGCTTTTGGACGAAAACGGAGAGAAATTCTTCGGGGAAGGCCCCTGCCGCCTGCTGCGTCTGGTGGAAGAAACCGGCTCCCTGCGCAGTGCGGCTGCTTCCATGGAGATGGCCTACAGCAAGGCGCTGAAGCTCATCAAACAGGCGGAATCCGCCCTGGGTTATTCCTTGACGCAGCGGAGTGCAGGCGGCAAGGATGGTGGCGGCAGCACCCTGACGGCGGCGGGCAGAGCCTTTTTGGGACAGTACGAAGCCTACCGGAATGCCTGCATTCAGGCGAACCGGGAATTATTTGATCGGTATTTCCCCCAAAAAATCCTGGGCTGTGTCATTATGGCCTCCGGACTGGGGAAGCGGTTCGGGGGCAACAAGCTGATGGCGGATTTTCATGGGCAGCCCATGATTGCCCGGGCCCTGGCCGCCACGGAAGGCTTGTTTGCCCGCCGGGTGGTGGTGACCCGCCACGCCGATGTTGCTGACTTTTGCCGCAAACAGGGCGTGGAGGTGGTGCTTCACGGGGAGCCTTACCGCAGCGACACCGTCCGCCTGGGCTTGGAAGCAATCGGTACTGTGAGCGGCTGCCTCTTCTGCCCCGGGGACCAGCCCCTGCTGCGCCGGGAAACCGTGGCGGCGCTCATTTCCGCCTGGGAAGGTGAACCCGATGCCATCTGGCGCCCCGGGATTGCGGGACAGCCCGGCGCCCCCATCCTGTTTCCCCACTGGGCTTTTGAGGAGCTGCGACGCCTCCCGGAGGGAAAGGGCGGCGGCTTTCTGGCAAAAAAATATCCCGAACGGGTGCGTGTGCTCCCCGTCCGGGATGAATATGAACTTGCGGATGTGGACACCAGGGAAACCCTGGCGGAATTGCTGGAGCGGTAATGAATTACTGCTCCGCTTTTTCTTTGGGCAGCAGGATGTTCAGCAGGATTGCCACCATGGCAGCGGGCACGATGCCGGAGCCGCCGAAGATCAGCTGAACCGCCTGGGGTGCCTGGGCCAGAATGCCGCTGTTGGCGCCCATGCCGTAGCCCACGCCCAGGGCCACGGAGACGATGGACAGATTCCGGGCGGAAAGCGGTTCCTTGGTGATCAGCTGAATGCCGCTGATGACAATGGAGGAGAACATCATCACCGCTGCGCCGCCCAGCACGGACTGGGGCATGATGGACACCAGGGCGCCCAGCTTGGGGCACAGACCGCACAGGATCAGGAAGATGGCGCCGGTGGCCAGGGCAAAGCGGTTGACCACCTTGGTCATGGCAACAAGGCCCACGTTCTGGCTGAAGGAGGTGTTGGGCAGCACGCCGAAGAGGGCGGCGAAGGAGGAACCAAGCCCATCGCAGATGACGCCGCCGGAGAGCTCCTTGTCCGTGGCTTCTCTGCCCAGGCCGCCTTCCATCACGCCGGAAATGTCGCCCACGGTCTCCACGGCGGTGACCACGAACATGATGAGCACCGGCACAATGGCCCGCAGGTCAAACACGGGTTTCACCGGCAGCAGCTTGGGAATTTCAAACCAGGCGGCATTCGCCACCTTGCTCCAGTTCAGTACCCAGGCCTTGGTGTACTCCACCCCCTCGGCGGTGATGCCGGTGGTGGGCAGGACAAAGCCCATGATAAAGGCCGCCGCATAGCCGCAGATAATGCCAAGCAGAATGGCGGAGGAGCTGACAAAGCCCGTGAAGCCATGCTTGAAGATCAGAATCATCACCAGCACGAAAATCGCCAGCAGCAGATTTTCCATGGAGCCGAAGTCCTTGGCGGAATTGCCGCCGCCGAAGGAATTGATGCCCACGGAGATCAGGCTCAGACCGATGGACATGACCACGGTGCCGGTGACCACCGAGGGGAAGAATTTCCGCAGAGGCTTCAGGAAGAAGCCCAGCACGCCTTCAAACAGGCCGCCGATGATGGAGGCACCCATAATCGCGCCATAGGCCAGCACACCGCCGCCCATGGTGGCGGCAACGCTGTTGAACACCCCGATGAAGCCGGAGGAAGTACCCATGATGATGGGCACTCTGCCGCCGATGGGGCCCACGGAGAACAGCTGTACCAACGTGACGATGCCCGCCACCAGCATGGCGTTTTGCAGCAGGTGCAGCTGCAGACCGGCGAATTCACCCCCGGCAAGGCCGCAGGCGCCGGTGATGATCAGCAGGGGGGTCAGATTGCCCACGAACATGGCCAGCACATGCTGCAGTCCCAGGGGGATGGCCTGCTTCAGCGGCATCCTGCCATCCAGCTGGAAGGCGGTTTCGGACAGACGGTAGGTTGTTTTCATGAAGAAACCTCTCTTTCTCTTTCTGCCCAAAGTATATCATCTCAAGCACCAAATGTAAATTGTGGAAAAGGAAAATATGCTGATCGGGTCTGCGCAGCAAAAGCAGAATTTACCGCACTGGCGCGGCATCGCCCTTGGCTCTCCCTTTGGGAGAGCTGGCAGCCGTCAGGCTGACTGAGAGGGTACCGCAGTCGGATCTGGAGGCAGAAAACCCTCTCAGTCTGCCCCTAACGGGGCATCCAGCTCTCCCAGAGGGAGAGCCAAGGGGTGCAAACCGTTCCGGTACGATAAAGCCCAATTTAGCAAAAAAATCTGCCCCACGAACGTGGGGCAGACAGAGGGAATCGGATTAACCGGCGACAATGGCCAGAGCGGCGCGGGCGCCGTCATAGTCGGAGTCCTGAGCCACGGCGTAGCCGGCGTGGCTGTAAACGCTGAAGATGGCCTTGCCTTCATCGGTGGAGATGATGTTGATGAAGCAGTTCTGCAGCGCCTCGATCAGCTCGGGGGTGTAGTAGGGGCTCTCCTTGGAGATGGCCACGGTGTCGTTGTAGATGCCGTCGGTGACGCCGATGACGTTCAGCTCGTTCCAGATGGACTCGCTGCGGCCCATGCCCTGCTTGCCGGTCTCGTCCTGCTCGTCAACGGGCAGAATCCAGCTGGCTTCGTAGTCGTTACGGCCGTCGGCGTAGCACACGATGATGTCCACCTGCTCAGCGGCAGCGTAGGAGAAAGCGGTGCCGTAGCCGGAATCCAGAGGCACCACGTTGGACAGATCGGAGATCTTCTTGTCGAACTTCTCCATCAGCCACAGGGTGGGGTAGATGTAACCGGCGGAAGAAGAGGTCTTCTGCACGGCCCAGGTAGCCTTGTCCAGGTCCTCCCAGGTCAGCTCTTCACCGGCGTTGACCTTGGCGGCCAGCTGCTTGCCGTACTCGGAGGGAGTGGCGTAGATCAGGGAACGGTAGTAGGTGACCTGGGGGCCGTTCTTCTGGGTGGCGTTCTCTTCGCCGTTCCAGTCAGCGGGGTTCTCGCTGTCGTTGGACAGGCCGTTACGGGTGGCGGTGAGGATGACCTCGGTATCGTCGGAGTACAGGGCGTAGGTGCCGCCGGGCAGCCAGCCGATGTCGATGGTGCCTGCGCTCATGGCCTCGCCGGTGGCGTCATAGCTGGTGCCAACGGTGATGTCCACTTCGTCGATGTCATAGCCCAGCTTGGCCATCTCGGCCTGAACCAGCTCGGGCAGGTTGGCGGTACCGGCGATGATCACGTCGGCATCCTTGGAGGGAACGAATTCCAGAGTCAGTTTGTCGAAATGCTGATTCTCAGCAGCGGCCTGAACAGCCACCAGAGACATGGCCATGGCCAGAACCAGAACGAGGCAGAGAATGCGGGACAGTTTCTTCATAACGATTCTCCTTTTTATTTTTTTTAGGTTTTTGCCTGGCTATATTATACACCCGGGCTGCCCCATTTTCAACAGATAATTCTAATTTTACCCATAATTTACAAAAATCGATGTGCCGACGGCTTGCCGCAGCAGCGCTGGAAATTGTAATTTGAAGCGCAGGGCGCTTCACCCCAATGCGTGCTCGGCTGGTGTGGCGTCGATACACTCCTGGGTACCGCTCGGTTCGTTTTTGCACGCCACGATTGGATGGGAAATCATTTCTACTGCGCAGAAACGTTACCGGGCACCCCCCAGGAGTCCCGGATGACACACCAGCCTGGTGCGCCATTGTCTGCGGGCACTGCCCGCCAAATTACAATTTATCTGGTTACTGCAAAGCGGAAAAATTCTTGTGGTCCGCGATTTTTCTCCTGCACACAAAAAACGTGGGAATCAGGAACAGATCCGCTGCAATCCAGGCCAGCGGATGGGCCATGGCTACGGCGGTAAAGCCGAATCTTGGAGCCAGGAACAGTCCGGCAAAGGCCCGGGCCAGCATTTCCATCACCCCGGACACAATGGCCAGCACGGAAAAGCCCATGCCCTGAATGGAAAAACGGACCACATTCACCAGCGTCAGCAGGCAGTAGCCCCCGGCGACCGTGGTGAGGAATTGAGTGGCGTAGCCGATGACCGTTTCATCCGGCACATCCAGGAAGATCTGCACCAGGCTTCTGCCAAACAGCCGCACTACCACGAAAATCACTCCGGCACAGCCGAAGCCGCAGAGGCTGGCGGACAGAACGCCCTGCCCGATGCGCTCGTGCTTTCCCGCCCCCATATTCTGGCCGGTATAGGGGGCCATGGTGGCGCCTAAGGCCTCCAGCGGGCAGGCCAGGAACCCATGAATCCGCTGGGCGGCGGTGGCGCCTGCCACGGCGCTGGAGCCGAAGCCGTTCATGGTGGCCTGGATGATCAGAGTGCCGATGGCGGTGACGGAATACTGCAGTCCCATGGGGATGCCCATGTAGCAGAGCCTGGCCATGCAGCGCTTATCCGGGCGGCGCTCCGGGGCGGATATGTGCAGCACATCGTAGCGCTTTTTCATGTAGAAGAAGCAGATGATGCCGGACGCCGCCTGGGAGATCACGGTAGCCAGGGCCGTCCCCTCCACCCCCATGCCGAACAGACGGATGGTGATGATGTCCAGGGCGATGTTCATGGCGGAGGACAGGGCCAAAAACAGCACCGGGGTCCTGCTGTCTCCCAGAGACCGGAGAATGCCCGCCAGAATGTTATATAGAAAGGCGGCGGGAACGCCCAGGAAGATGATGAAGATATACCGGTAGGCATATTCAAACACATCCTCCGGGGTGTTCATCAGACGCAGAATGGGGCGGCAGAACACACACACCGGCACCGTGAGCACCAGGGAGAAAAGTCCCGCCAGCCAAAAGCTGTTGGCCACGTATTTGCGCAGCTGGGAATTCTCATGGGCGCCGAATTTCTGGGCAATGGGAATGGCAAAGCCGCTGCACACGCCCATGCAGAAGCCCAGCACCATAAAATTCAGCGACCCGGTGGAGCCCACCCCCGCCAGGGGGCCGATGCCAAGAAGCTTGCCGACAATCACCGTGTCCACAATGTTGTAAAACTGCTGGAACAGCATCCCCAGGTAGGTGGGAAAGGCGAACTGCAAAATCAGCCTTAACGGAGAACCGGTTGTCAAATCTCTTGTCATAGCAACACACTTTCGCTTTTACACCATTTCCGCCATATCCAGGATCAGCCGCTCCGTCTTTTCCCAGCCCAGGCAGGGATCGGTGATGGATTTGCCGTAAATGCCGCAGCCGATCTTCTGGCTGCCGTCTTCCAGGTAGCTTTCCACCATGAAGCCCTTCACCAGGTTGTGGATATCCGGGTTGTAGGCCCGGCTCTGGAGCACCTCCTTGATGATGCGGCCCTGCTGGAAGGGGTCCTTGCCGGAGTTGGCGTGGTTGGCGTCGATGATGGCGGCGGGATTCTGCAGGCCGCTCTTTTCGTAGCACTCGTGGAGGAAGATCAGGTCCTCATAATGGTAGTTGGGCCGGGAATCGCCGTGCTTGTTGGTGTAGCCCCGGAGAATGGCGTGGGCGTAGGGGTTGCCGGTGGAGGTGGCCTCCCAGCCGCGATAGATGAAGGTATGGCTGTGCTGAGCGGCGTTGATGGAATTCATCATCACGGAAATGACACCGCTGGTGGGGTTCTTCATGCCCACGGGGACGGAGATGCCGCTGCTGGTCAGCCGGTGCTGCTGGTTTTCCACACTCCGGGCACCCACGGCTACATAGGCCAGCACATCGTCCAGGTATTTGTAATTATCGGGGTAGAGCATTTCGTCGGCGGCGGTGAAGCCGGTCTCCCGCAGCACCCGCATGTGCAGCTCCCGGATGGCGATCAGGCCGCCCAACATGTCCGGCGCGGCATCGGGGTTGGGCTGGTGGAGCATGCCCTTGTAGCCTGCGCCGGTGGTGCGGGGCTTGTTGGTGTATACCCGGGGGATGATCAGGATGCGGTCACGGACCTTTTCCTGGAGCTCCCGCAGGCGGTTGACATAATCCATCACGCTGTCCTCCCGGTCGGCAGAGCATGGCCCCACGATCAGGGCAATCCGGTCATCCTTGCCGGAGAGGATATCCTTCAGCTCCTTGTCCCGGGATTCAAAGGCGGCCTCCATCTGGGCGGTCACCGGGTATTCTTTTTTCAGGTCGGCGGGAATGGTGAGTTTCCGCTTGAATTCCATATTCATAGCACAGAACGTCCCTTCGTTTGATTTCGGGTTGAGTATACCGCCTTTATATCCAAAATTCAACGGTTTTCTTCCTTTCAAAACAGAGAGATTTTCCCCGCCGGGCTCCAAATTCTTTTTGCATTTTCACCCAAAGCCTGTTATCATGGTTTCCGATATGTGCGCAGCGGCCAAACAGGGCGAACAGACAAATTGTAATTTGGCGGGCAGTGCCCGCAGACAATGGCGCACCGGGCGTATATGTTATCCGGGACTCCTGGGTAAAGCCCGGTAACGTTTCTGCACGTTAAATTGTAATTTGGTGACCGGAACCGACGCACCCCTTGGCTCCCCCTATGGGGGAGCTGGCTGCCCCGCAAGGGGCAGACTGAGAGGGACAGCATGGCGTGATTTCGGCTGCTATTATCTTACTGCGGTACCCTCTCAGTCAGCCTGACGGCTTCCAGCTCTCCCAAAGGGAGAGCCAAGAGCGCCGTAAGCGCCAGTGCGCCAAATTACAATTTGCCGGGTAATTGTGTGAAATTCAAAAAAACATGGGGCCCGCGTGGGGCCCCGGAGAGGAAGGAATTATGAGCATCATCAAATTGAATCCCCAGGAGTGGG
>CAMEWH010000008.1:0-49842 GCA_945940335.1 uncultured Clostridia bacterium
GCTGTGAACTTTTCGTTAATTATTTTGCTGTCTACTTGACGGGGCGCAGTTCAGAAACCGGGGGAATTTTTCGTATTATTTATAAAATCTTCCAGTCCACTGTAGGGGAGGCTCTTATGCCTCCCGTAACGTAACGCGATAGAGTGTTTGGTTGAATGGTATAACGTCCAACGCTGTACGAATTCGCCCAAGCTGGATTTTTATTGTGGGTTTGTACCGCGCGGGAGGCTACGAGCCTCCCCTACAGTTTCGTCGCGGTGCTGTGCGAATTCGCCCAACCCGGTTCATCATTTTTGGCTTGTACCGCACAGGCGGCTGGTAGCCGCCCCTACGATGGCGTAATCGATAAATTACAATTCCGCAAGCAGCAGATAAAAGCCGGCAGGCACATTTTCTCAGCCAAACATAAAAAATCCCGGAGGGGCACGGGCCTCTCCGGGGTTTTGTTATTTGGTTACTGCTCGTCTTCGTCCTCGAAGGAGAACTCCAGGGTCTCGCCGCATTTGTCGCAGACGATGCTGCCGGACTCCAGAACCTCCTCGTCGAAGTCGATGATGTTGCCGCAGGCGCACTGGACTTCGTAGACGGTTGTCTCCTCGTCGCCGAAGTCGAAGCCCTCGTCGCCCATCTCGTCGTCTTCCTCGTCTTCGTCGTCGGGCCAGAAATCGTCGTCCTCGTCCTCATCCTCGTCGTAGTCATCTTCCTCGTCCAGGATGTAATCCTCGATGGCATCCAGATCCTCTTCGATCTCATCCAGCTCGTCGGAGATGGCGATGGTGGTATCCTCGATATCCACGACCTTCTTGGTCACATCCCCCAGAAGATCCACAATTGCAGCGATCATCTTACCTTCATCGGACTCGGTGTTCAGCTTCAGGCCGTCCATCAAGCCCTTGAGATAGGCGGACTTTTCAGAAATCGTCATATCAGTAACTCCTTAAAATTAAGCCTTGGAACGGCCCAGGTACTCGCCGGTGCGGGTGTCGATCTGGATCTTGTCGCCCTCGTTGATGAACAGGGGCACCTTCACCTCGGCGCCGGTCTCCACGGTGGCGGGCTTGGTGACGTTGGTGGCGGTGTTGCCGGCGAAGCCGGGCTCGGTCTTGGTGACCACCAGGTCGGCAAAGTTGGGGGCTTCCACGCCGAACACGCTGCCCTTGTAGCTCATGATGACGCAGGTATCATTCTCCTTGACGAACTTGAAGGAATCGTCCAGCACGCTGCCGTCGATGGGCTCCAGCTCGTAGGTCTCGCCGTCCATGAAGTAGTAGAGGTTGCCGTCGTTGTAGGAGTACTCCATCTTCTTGCGCTCAATGTAAGCGGTGGGGTACTTGGCGGTGGGGTTGAAGCTGGTCTCGGTGACGCCGCCGGTGATGACGTTCTTCATCTTCACCCGGACGAAAGCAGCACCCTTGCCGGGCTTGACATGCTGGAACTCCACGACCTGCATGACCTTGCCGTCCATTTCAAAAGTAACACCGTTTCTGAATTCACTTGCAGAAATCATTTTATTTCCTCCTAAAGTATCTTCCCCTGAGGCGAAGAAAAATATGTACAAAATTGCATCGACTTATTTTAACCGATGACGCGGCATTTTTCAAGGGGAAATGTGATATTTTTTACAGAATGATCAGTTCTTTGGGCAGCTTTGTGAGATTTTCACAGCCGTCGGGGGTCAGAATGGTCACATCTTCGATTCTGACACCGAATTTTCCCGGCAGATAGATGCCCGGCTCGGCGGAGCACACCGCCCCGGCGGGCAGGGGCGAATGGTTTCTCATGTTCAGATTGGGGCTTTCGTGAATCTCCAGCCCTAAGCTGTGGCCGTAGCCGTGGCCGAAGTAGTCGCCGTAGCCGGCGTCGGCAATCACCTTCCGGGCAATGCCGTCGATTTCGCTTCCCGGCACACCGGCCTTGGTGGCGGCAATGGCGTCACACTGGGCCTTCAGCACAATATTGTATACCTTCTTCATTTCCTCGGTGGCGTAGCCGAAGGCCACGGTGCGGGTGGTATCGGAGCAGTAGCCCTGGTACAGCACGCCAAAGTCCATGGTCAGGAAGTCCCCCTGCTGAATCACCCGGTCACCGGCCACGCCATGGGGCATGCTGGTGTTGGGGCCGGACACCACAATGGGGTCGAAGGACAAGCCCTGGGCGCCGTTTTTGTACATGCAGTAGATGAGCTCCGCCTGGGCCTCCAGCTCGGTCATGCCCACCTTCAGCCGGGGCAGCACCTCCAGGAAAGCGGCGTCGGCGATTTGCTGGGCCTTGCGCATCCGCTCCAGTTCCCAGTCCTCCTTCACGGCCCGGAAGCCGTAGATTTTCTCGTTGTAAGGCACCAGCTCGGCCTTCAGCGCTTCCCGGAACCGGGCCAGCTCTCCGGCGGTGAGGTACTCCTCTTCATAGCCCAATCTGGTCACGCCGAAGTCGGCGATGGCCTGATTCAGCAGTTTGGGGTAGCTCCGGTCCCGGTCCGTCTCCACCACCTGAAAGCAGTGGATGTTCTTCTGGGCGGACTCGCTGTAGCGGCTGTCGGTGAAGTAGCGGCAGCCGGCCTTGGTGACGATGGCGATGCCCTCGGCAATGTCGAATTCCGCGCCATAGTGGCGGCTGTAGCGGGAGGTGAGGAGCAAACCGTCCACCTCGCCGCCCAACAATGACAGGTATTTGTCCAGATTTTTCATGCTTTGATTCTCCTTTTTCTTGCCAGGAAGATGAAGGGCAGCTCCAGAACATGGCGGCCCTTGAACCAGATGGTGTGGTTGTGGATGGCATCCACCAGGATGGAGGTCACCCCCTGGGCATTGGCCCCCAGCACATCAGTGAAGATCTGATCGCCGGCCAGAGCCGCCTGGGAGGCGGGGATGTCATACTTTGCCAGGCACTCCCGGATGCCCTTGCCCCGGGGCTTTTTCGCCCGGATGATGCAGTCCAGGTTCCGCTCCCGGCAGAAGCGCTGCACCCGGTCGCTCTTGCTGTTGGAGACGATGCACAGCTGAATGCCCGAGGCCGGCATGGCGCGCAGCCACTGCTCCATCTGCTGGGTGGGAATGTCGGAATAATAGGTGACGATGGTGTTGTCGAAATCCAGCATCAGCAGCCGGATGCCCCGCCGGGAAAGAAGCTCCGGGGTGAGGGCGGTGATGGACGGGGCCATAAGCTTCGGCAGAAAAGAGATGGACATATCATCCTCCGTGTTTTCATAATCTATAGAAGAATTATACCATGGAAAGGAGGGTTTGTCCATGGCGATTCCACAATATCTTGCCATGACGGCGGCGGAAATGGCCGGAACCGCTCCCCTGCCCCGGTACATGGCCTGGATGGCCTGCCACTTCTCCCCCTACTCCACCGGGCTGACCAACCTGCCCGCAAAGCTGCGCCAGGGCAGCCTGCTGATTCTCAACGACCGCACTCCCATCCACTGCCACGACCCGGAGCGGGTGTGCCGGGAGCTGAACAGTACGCTCCACCGCCTGGGCTGCGTGGGGCTGCTGGTGGATTTCCAGAACCCGGTGTGCCCGGAAGCCAAGGAGCTGGCAGCCTACCTTGATACCCATCTGGAGGCCCCCATGGGCATCGGCCCGGATTACGCGGCAGAAAACGCGGCGGTGTTCCTGCCCCCGGCGCCTACGGATGTGGCCGTGGGGGAATATTTGCGGAAATGGGCGGGCCGGGAAATCTGGCTGGAAGCGGCCCTGGAGGGGCAGAACATTACCCTGGCCCCCGAAGGAGCGGTTTATGCTCCCAACCGCCGCCGGGATTTTGACCACATCCACATCGAGCCGAGCCTGCACTGCCACTACAGCATCGAAGAGACCCCGGAGGGCATCACCTTCCACACCTGGCGGACACCCGAGGATTTGAATTCCCTTCTGGAGGAGGCGGAGCACCATGGCGTCGTCCGCTCCGTGGGGCTGTTCCAGGAGTTGGGATACATTTAAAGCAATTCCGTAGGGAACGGCCTGTGTGCCGTTCCGCCCCGACATCAAATGAGAATGCGAAGCAGCATTTGATTGGATATCAATTCTCCTTGCGCCGCAGCGCATATCGTGTGGCACACCTATCGAACGCCCGGCGTATATCGTCAATTCCGCCAGGAATTGATATCGATCCGAATCCCACCGTTGAGGACGAATCCAGTTTCGTTCATCCAAAAAGGAAGGTCCCGTGGGATTCGGAACGGCACATAGGCCGTTGGTCTACGATATCATTTGAGATTGTGCTGATTATTCTCCCAGGAGCTTCAGCTTTCCCTCCTGCATCCAGCGCAGATAATCCGTGGGCTTTTCCATCCTCCCCGGGGTTTCCACGCCGCCGCCATAGAGCAAATGGGTGTGGTGGCTGTCGGAACCGGCGGTGACGGGCAGGTCGAACATCCTTGCAAATGCAAAGGCCCGCTCATTCATCTTCGCCCCCTCGGCCCCCAGGTGGGCGGCGTTGATGGCCTCCACGCCGTCAATGTCCCGGGGGAAGAGCTGGAAATGGTCGATGTAGTCCCGCTCCCGGAAGGGGTGGGCCTGGACCACGAAGCCCCCGTCCCGGCGCATCATGGCCAGGGCCTGCCGGGGGCTGATCCGGTGGATGTCCTCGTGGCTGATGAGCCACTGCTTGTCCAGGTTGTACACCAGAAATTCCGCCCCATGGTAATTGTATTCAAAACCGAAGAACACCTGCAGGCCAATCCGCTGTCCCTCCTCCCAGGCATCCTCATATCCCCGGCAGAATCGCTCCACCCGCTCCCGCCATGGCAGATCGGCAGGTACGGCAGTGTTGCCGTTGAAGAAATGGTCGGTGACAAAAATGCCGGTGTAGCCCGCCTCCAGATGGGCCCGGGCCATTTCCGCCCCGGTGGAGGAGGCGCAGGCACTGGCCTGGCTGGTATGCATGTGGGTTTCGTAACGGTACATAATCATTCCTCTTTTCTGAAGGTGCTGATGGGAAAATCGATAAATTGTAATTTGGCGGGCAGATACGGTAGCACCCCTTGGCTCTCCCTTTGGGAGAGCTGGCAGCCGTCAGGCTGACTGAGAGGGTACCGCAGTAAGGCAATGGCAACTGAAATCCATGTATTGCCCTCTCAGTCTGCCCCTATGGGGCAGCCAGCTCCCCCATAGGGGGAGCCAAGAGGGGTGTCAATCCCTGCGCTTCAAATTACAATTTCCCGATTCTCTTCAAAACACGGTGCCAAAACGTGCGGCGGGCCCGACGATTCGTCAGGCCCGGTTTTTCTTATTTTCCTTCGGCTTCCTGTTGGGCCTTGAGGACCTTGTCCACGGAATCCAGGTCGAAGACCTCCCGGACCTTTTTATAGAAGTCCGTGTACTTATAGCCGTTGTCCACGTACCGCCAGCCTGCACCGGCGTAGGGGTCCTTGCCGGTGAATACGGCGGTGGCATTCTCGTGAATCTCCTTGAACTGCTTCTGCTCCTCAGCGCCCACCCGGGTCTGCTTGCAGAACAGGTTCTGGATGTCCAGGCCGTCCAGAGGCATCAGGCTGCTGACCTTGGTGTAGCAGATGTTCAGATATTTCAGGCTGGCGCACCCGGCCAGTGGGGAGATATCCTCCAGCTTCAGGCAGTTGGCCAGCTCCAGAAATTCCAGCTTCTTGCAGTTTTCAATGCCGCTGAGATCGCGCACCGCGCTGCCGGAGAGAATCAGGATCTCCAACTCGGGCATGAAGGCCAGGAAGCTCACATCCGTCAGCGTGTCGTTGTGACCCATGTCCATATACTTGACGCTGCGCAGGTAGCGCATTTCGTAGCAGGTATCGTCGGTGACATTGTACACCACCCGGATGGTATCGTCATTGGTCAGGGTGCTGTACCTGCCGTCCACACCGAAGTATACCCGCCACACCAGGTCCACGTTGTCGTAGTCCGCCCGGATGGAATCCAGAAATTCGCTGCTCAGGCCGCAGCGGTCCAGGATCAGGGTAGAGCCCGGAGCCATGATACTCAGGGCCTCCCGAATCTCCGGCTCGTCGGCGGTGGACAGGCTCAGGTTTTTGAACTCGATCACCTCGTCGGTGGTGGAAACGGTTCTGCCAAAGAGGGTGAACACATAGTGGAACCGCACCGTGGGCGCCGCCTCCACCAGCAGCTTCACGTCCTGCCGGGACAGCTGACAGGTGCCGGAATCGTTCATCAGCTCCACATAGCTCAGATTGGGCAGGCTTTCCAGCATCCCGATGGCGGAGGTGATCTCGTCCACGGTCAAGCCGGCAAGGTTCACGCTTTCCGTCTGCTCGTCAAACTCTTGACCCCGGAAGCCCACGGTGTAGGTGATCTCCACATCGGGGTAGGCAGTGCGAAGCATCTGAATCTCGGAGTATGAGAGGCCGGTCTGGGGCAGATGCAGGGTCCTCAGTTGGGGAAGATACACCAGATTGGACCGCAGAATGGCAAAGCTGGTGCCGTCGGCGGGCAAGGACATCTGCTCCACCCACTCGGCGGCCCAGGTGCTGCCCAGGTCCACGGTGTAGGTCACATCCACCTGGGGATGGCTCTGGATATACACCATGATGGCGGTATAGCAGGTGCTGCCGGACAGGTCCAGGTGCTTCAGGTTGGGATAGTTATCCAGCTCCCGGATGGTGCTCTCAGTCACCACCATGGTCAGCGACTCCACCTCCAGATTCTCCGTGGGGGCGGTGGTCACCACCCAGTCCTCCGGCAGAACGGAGGTGGTTTCCCCAGCGGGAACCGTGGGGGGGACGGTATTCACATTCTGACCTGACTTGGGAAACAGCTCCGCACAGCCGGTAAGCAGCAGCATGGAGCAAAGCAGCATAGGAGCAGCAATCAAACGAAACGGTTTCATCCAGCAGATGCCTCCGAAAAAAACATAGTCTGGAAGAAATGATAGCATATTTCACCGGAAAAAGCAAGAAAGCCGGAAAATGTTTCAAATTTCTTAATATAGAAAAGTAATCGCTTTTCTCCGCCCTTCCCTATGCGTTTTGACAAAAAGCAGCGCGGACAGCCTTTTGGTGGCCATCCGCGCCGTCATTGGTTACTGCAAGCCCTGCTCGTAGGACTCAATCATCTTCTTGAACGTGTGACCCGTACGACTTCTGAGACCGGAAAGGTACTTATCCACGATTTCCCCGGTATAGAGCTTCACCTGCAGACGCAGTGTATTGGAATCTTCGGGAGTGGCAAAGATTTTATCAATGTACCGCTCAACGAACTCCTTGTTGATAACACCTTGCTCCGCATCCTTCTGTGCATCGCGGAGAATGCGTCGTATCGTGTCAATCTGCTTTTTGAAGTCGGCAGCGCTATCCCGCTGCGCCGTCAACTCCTCCAGTTCCCTCTGCGCCGCTTCCAGCTCCGCAGTGCATTCTTTGTTCATGGCGAGAAAATCCCGGTCAGATAGCGCCCCCTGGGCGTTGAACATCAGAAGCTTCTGTTTTTTCTTTTGAATCGTCTCAATGGAATTCTTTAAGGTCTCCATGCGCCGGTTCGTATCGTCACCTTGATGAAGCTCTTTATACATCTGCACATATTCTTCAATCAGGGCCTCAATGTCCGGCTCCGCCTCCCGGAAAACCTCCAGCAGCAGGGGCTTCAGTTCCTCTTCGTAGACAGCAAAGGAATCGCAGGAATCCGCGCCGTTTTTGATTTTTCCGGAGCAGACCCACTTGCTGTTTTTGTTGCCCTGACGATCCACGGAATCACGGCGATAGTAAGCAGTTCCACAGCAGGTACAGTACAGCTTTCCGGTGAGAAGATTGGCATGATTGCAGATCCCCTGGCGGTTTTTCACATCCTCGCTGCGCTTCTTCAGAACAGCGTTGGCAGCATCCCACAGCTCCTCAGAAACGATGGCAGGCACGATTTCGCCGGTTTCATCCTTAAACATGACCCACTCCTCGGGAGGCAGAAACTTCTGCTTTTTCGTGAACAGGTCCACCACCTTGACCTTGTTTCCCACATAGTAACCCTTGTACTTGGGGTTGGAGATCATATTGGACATGGTGGTATGGGCTATTTTTTTGCCGTTGTAATTTCGGTATCCCTTTTCCCAAAACAGGGTTTCAATCTGCTTCATGGAGTATTCGCCTGTTGCATAGAGGCTGAACAGCTCCCGCACCATCACCGCCTGTTCTTCGTCGATTATCAGCCGTCCACGGTCCTTCTGGTAACCAAAGATTCGGTTATTGCCAAGAACAACGCTGTTCTTAATGGCCTGCTGGTGGCCGAACTTGACACGGCTGGAGAGCTTGCGGAGCTCGTCCTGGGCAATGGAGGACATGATTGACAGACGCAGTTCGGAATCTTCGTCCAGCGTATTGATATTATCGTTCTGAAAAAATACACCCACTCCGTGGCTGAGGAGCTGCCGGGTGAACTGGATGGAATCCAGCGTATTGCGGGCAAACCGGGAGATCTCCTTGGTAATAATCAGATCGAACATATCTGATGCTGCATCGTCGATCATTCGGTTGAAGTTCTCTCTTTTTTTGGTGGTCGCGGCAGAAAGGCCCTCATCGATGTAGCCGGGAACGAACTGCCAATTCGCATTCCGTTTGATGAAATCCTCGTAGTAGGTGATCTGGTTTCCCAGAGAGTTCAGCTGCTCATCGCTCTCGGAGGAAACACGTGCGTAATAGGTAACGCGCAGGGGCAGATCATAGATGCTGCGGTGCTTCAGCTCTTGCCTGATGTGGTGGATATCCATGTTTGTCATCTCTTTTCGTTTTATCATCATTACTGAAAAACAGTATACACCGTCCGAACTAAATAGTCAAGTGTAAACGGAAGCAAAAGGTTTCCAGCAAAGTCTCCACTCCATAAGCACTTAAATATGTATATTGAGCTTGATTTCAATGGATTTAAGCATAATTTTCGTTATTTTTGCTTGTAATTCTTTACAAACAACATAACACATTAGTAAGGGACCTCCTGGGAAGAGCACATTTCTCTTCCCTCCTTGCGGGGGAGAAAACCCAAAATCTGATAAAAAAGAAAGTGAGCTGATCTTTAAGGATGAGTAATAAAAACAGAATCGTATTCTATTTAACAGATGATGAAATAAAAAAATTATCACAAAGAGCTGAAGCCTGTGATACAAGTGTTGGCCGCTATGTAAAACAATTGGTATTGGATGATACTGACAACGTTAAACTCAGGAAAGGAGCTGCAACCACAATGGCAAAGTTATACTATTGGTCAGAGCAGACCACGGATCTGGCAGCAAGAGAATATCTGAAAAAAGGAGCTGATCTGTTATGGCAATCCTTAAGGTAAAAACGCAGGTTAAGGCTTCCCTGCGCGAGCAGGTGGGTGAACAAAAGTACCATGACGATGAGGCTGTCCAGGATGTACTCAGGTATATTCTGAGGGAAGACAAAGCTCCAAGAGAATTGATCGGAGGATTTGCCGTAAACCCCTTCCTTGCAGCGGAACAATTTACCATGATTGCACAGGCCTATGGCAAGGACTTTGGCGTAAGGCTGCGTCACATGATTCTTTCTTTTTCGCCTGATGAATCGCCAAGCCTGACTGATGCAAAAAACATTGCATATCAGGTGGCAGCATACTATGGAAATGATTACCAGATTGTTTGGGCCTGTCATACGGATGCCCACTGTCTGAATATCCATTTTGTTATGAACATGGTATCTTACAGGAATGGAATGAAATACGACGGAAGCAAAGCTGATTTCTATCGGTTCCAGCACCACGTTAACTATATTCTTGGCCCCTATGGAATGCATATAGAAATTTACAAAGACACGCCCGACTAGTCAAAAGCACAGGGGTGGGTACCCGAAAGTACCCACCTCTAATTTTTTGCTATCGAATACCGCTGGCGTATTTTCTCCGCCATCATCAAGTATTCTTTACGGGAGATTGTTCCGCTGTCATATAAGAGTTTATTCCAGTATTGAAGCTGCAAATATTTAGCCATTGTTTCCTTAGCAGGAATGTCCATACAGTATCCTCCATCCCCTGGTAGTATTTCCATTTTTTCAAAGACCAATCGGTCATCAGGATTTACTGGATGGTTCACTACGTTGTAGAAAGTTACCACCAGCAGAAGCACACAGTTTTTGTTGCTTCATGGGGATGATATGTAATGGAAGAAATATACTTTTCCGTCGGGAAACAGATTGACAATATATAGAAATTATTCTATTCTATATATAGACAGTTATACACTTTTTTAGAGATAAGGACGATTGCGAATGACAAAGCGGTATTTGGCTGATATGATCGGAGAGGACTATAAGCGCTGGCAGCCAGGTCAGACTGTCCTGGCTGCTACCACCACCGGCAGCGGCAAAACCTGGTTCGTTCTGAACCGCTTGCTCCCCTATGCAAAAGCACAGGGAAAGCATATTGTTTATTACTGCAACCGGAAGTTTTTGAATATGCAGGTTCAGGCTAACGCGCAAAAGCAGATATTCGGCGCACTGGGAGAGGATCGGGATGGCCTGTCCCCTTACCTGCATATCCGAACGTACCAACATACAGAACGAAAACGGGATTTCCCAAATGTGGTAGAGACGGACAACACCGGCTTCCGGCAAACCATTCCTGCAAAGTCAATTCTCTACTATGTCTTTGACGAAGCAATGTATTTTGTTCAGGATGCCAGCTTCAGCAGCTCTACACATTATTGGTATGAGAAGTCCAGCGCAATGGAAAGAAAAGATGCGGTGTCTGTCTTTCTGACCGCAACTCCTGAGCCGCTCTATTTGTACCAAAAAAGCAGAAAAGGTGGAATCAAGGAACTTTGCCGTCAATTTATAGCCAGATATTCCATCTGCGAAGATATCTGCTATAGACGGTGGGCACCATACCTTTATCTGAACCCAGACGTTGAACAGAGCATGCTGAAGGAGTACATTGGAGACCCCTATAAGGATTTGTTTGCATGGATTACTGATGCGTATGGCCGAATTGCTGATTGGGCAGATTTTTATTATGAAGATGAATGCAGCCTGTCCGCCCGCTACGAATACGCAGATACATTTTATTTTGACAGACTTGATTCTCTGGCGCGCCTGATTGCTGAATCGGTAAGAGAAAGCCAGCAAAAAACAACCGAAAAAGAATCCAATGACGGGAAGGCGCTGGAGAAAACAATTGAGGGTGCGTGGCTTATTTTTGTGCGCACATTGGAGGATGCAAAAAGCTTGAAAGTTGCGCTCAAGACCCTGGACTGTCCCTCTGTGGTGATTTCCTCCCAATTCACCAGGAACTACGACGGAGAGCCTGCAAAGCGGAAGCATACCAACAAGAGCGTATTCAGCGACCTGGTAAATGAAGAATATCTGGGAACACATGTTCTGATTTCCACCTCCGTCCTCGATTGCGGGATCACCCTTCGCGCACATAACGTAAAGAATCTGGTGATCTGCCAGCCAAACAAAACCAGCTTCCTGCAAATGCTGGGACGAATTCGGGTGCAGGAGGGCGAACGGATCAACCTGTATATCCAGTCATTCAGCCCCAAACAGATCGAAGGGTACGCACGCAAGTACCGTTCTGATTTTTTATTCCTGGTTCATTTCCTGATGATCAATGAAGTAGCACCCAAAAGCCATTTTATGAACTGGAGAGAGCCGGACATACTTCACTACGATTCCAATGATTTCATGGATTTTCTTCCGGAAGGAACGAAAAAATGGTTGATTCAGGAATTAGAACGGGATAAAGACAAATGGCAGTTCCTGATTGATGAAGGCAGCCGGCAAAGTCGTCAATTTGATCCGCAAAGCGTCCGTTTCCATGTCAATGAGCTGGCCATTCTTCACTGTCTCAGTCAGGTTTTCTATTTTGATCAGGTACTGCCCCAGCAGGATGCCGGAAAATACTCTTTCCTGAAAGAACAGCTGTCGTGGATTGGGAAACACTACGATCCCGCATGTTGGATCGATTATCAGGCGCCCAGAGATGCACTGTATTCTTTTCTTCAGCAAATCAGTTGGAGAAAGCAGTCTATGAACAAGACTGAACAGGCTGCATTCCGGGAAAAATGCTATGAATATCTGAGTGATTTGCGGGAACCGCCGGAATCAGTTCAGCTTGTAAAGAAACGGCATACCGTGGGCGGCAAGGATTATCCCGGTATGAGCAAGCTGAACGAAATTTTTATAGATTTGGAGCTTCCCTTTCAAATTGTAAGTAAGCAGAGCAAAGCGCAGAAGAAGGATCCGCAGACAGGCGGGAAGGTTATCGATCCCGAAACCGGGAAGCCGCAGATTGATGACAAATCATACTGGTATCTGCAGCCTGTGGATCCGGAAACCGAACGACGCAGGCTCGAAGAAAAGCGAACAGAGAAGCGGATTCAGCAGGAGATGAGGAAAGCCGAAAAAATGCAGCAGGAAACTCAAACGCAGAAAAAGGATCGTAACCCCAACAACCCCTATGGTGTCGTAATCACCAAGCAGCCCAGGAAGCAAAATACAGAGCCAATAACGCCTCCGGAAACGGAAACACCGAAAGAACATGCACCAGGGATGAAAGTCCAGATCCTGCGTGGCGGAAAGCCATAAGTCCCTAAATAAACACAATGGCGGTGATAGACTGAGCTACCACCGCCATTTTTTAATTCTTGATTTTTGCGTTTTCTATAATGTAGTTTTCAATAGAAATCTTCGGAATACGCCAACACCGGCCATTCCGGTATGCTGGAATCTCACCGCTTCCCAGCAGCGCGTATAGTGCGTTATAACCTACCCTCAGCGCTTCGCATGCCTCTTCGACGGTTAATACATCCGGATATTCATCAAACATTTATGCATCCTCCTGTACTTCCTGCTGATCTGGATTATTCTGACACTTGGTACAGTCTGACGGATAATTCTCGCATTTGGGACATAGGCAGCCACTTGGCTTACGATTACATCTTCTGCGCATAGGTTGGGCCTTCCGGTTGAACAGATCCAGCTTTTCAATCATCTGATAAACAGCAGGTTCCGACCGCTGTAACGCCAAAGCAATGGCAGTGATACCCTCTCCTGCCATGAATTTCTGAACCAGCATCTCCTTTTCTTCCTCTGTCCAGTAGTCTCCCGCCCGATCAAGACGGGTCGTCCGCTCACGCATCATTCTTACTTGTTCTGCTTGTTTTTTGGAACTCATATTCGTTGATCATCCTTTCATTTTTATGATTTACCATTATGTTCCGTTGTTTTTACAAAAAAACATCGAATATCAGCTCGATATAGCAACATTTTTTAACCATATACTATCTCCATGAAGCCCGGAGCTATCTTGCTCCGGGTCATTTTTATTTTGGAGGTAATATACCCATGGAAGAAAAACGTGTTTGCGACATTTGCGGCAGAGAACACCCCCTGTCGGAGCTGAAAGAGTTTGATGGAGTGCTGCTCTGCGAGTCCTGCTGGAATTCGGAAACCATTGTTTGTGAACAGTGCGGAAAACGAATCTGGCTGGATGACAACGAAGGCGACAGCGAAACACCGCTGTGCAGCCGGTGCTATGACCGCTATTACACAACCTGTGCCGACTGCGGCCGGACAATCCATCAGAACGATGCCTATTTTGAGGATGATGACGATGATACGGCAAGATGCTACAGCTGCCACTGCCGCCACGCAGATCATCGTGTAATCTACGATTACTACTACAAACCGGAACCCATTTTCTACGGCGAAGGCAACCGATATTTTGGTGTAGAGCTGGAGATCGACGATGGTGGCGAGGACAATGCCAATGCGGAAAAAATCGAACGGATCGCCAATTCGGAAAATGAATTGATTTACATCAAACATGACGGCTCCCTCAGTGAGGGAATGGAGATCGTCACCTATCCCATGACTTTGGATTACCATATGAACCACATGCCCTGGGCAGCGGTTCTTGCCAAAGCAAAGGAGCTGGGCTACCGTTCCCATCAGTCCGGCACCTGCGGTCTGCATGTCCATGTGAATCGGACAGCCTTCGGTGAGACAGAGGAGGAACAGGAGGCAGTTATTGCAAGAATTCTGTACTTCTTTGAAAAGCACTGGGAGGAACTGCTGAAGTTCAGCCGCCGTACCCAGAAACAGCTCCAGCGATGGGCTGACAGATACGGCCTGAAGGAGCACCCCAAGCAGGTTCTGGACATTGCCAAGGGCAGCCGGGAACGGTACACCTGTGTCAACCTGACCAATTACCATACCGTGGAATTTCGGATGTTCCGGGGAACCCTCAAATTGAATACCATTATCGCCACATTGCAGCTGCTGGATCGCATCTGTGATGTGGCGATTTATCTTTCTGACGATGAGCTCAAGGATTTATCCTGGACCACCTTTGTTTCAGGGTGCGCCCACCTGCCGGAGCTGGTGCAGTATCTGAAAGAGCGGCGGCTCTACATCAATGAGCCGATTCCGGCAGAAGCGGAGGTGTGAGTATGTGCTGCCTGTTTGGTTTCGTGGATTACGGTCACAAGTTGACCAGAAAAGAGCGTCTGCGGCTGCTTATAGCCCTGTCCGTCGCCAGTGAGGAACGGGGAACGGACGCCACCGGTATCGCCTATAACATTGACGGGAGACAGTGTATTTTCAAGCGCCCTCTCCCGGCGCACCTGATGTGGTATCGACTGCCTGCTTTGTCGACCACCGTCATGGGACATACGCGCATGACCACCCAGGGCTCCGAGAAGCTGAATCAGAACAACCATCCTTTCCCCGGCATTGCAGGCAATACTCACTTTGCACTTGCGCACAACGGTGTCCTCTTCAATGACAAGGTCCTGCGGAAAAAGTACAAGCTGCCCGCCACCAGCGTGGAGACAGACAGCTATGTGGCGGTGCAGCTGCTGGAGCAGTATGGGCAGGTGGATTTTGATTCTCTGCGGTTCATGGCAGAGGAACTGGAAGGTTCTTTTACCATCACAGCTCTGACGGAGCAGGACGAGCTGTATTTCGTGAAGGGAAACAATCCGCTTGCACTGTACCACTTGCCGCAAATGGGTTTGTATGTCTATGCCAGCACAGAGGAAATCCTGCGAAAAGGGCTGAAGAATTCCCACCTGAATCTGGGGAAGGTGGAGGCTGTTCGTGTGTTCACCGGGGACATTCTGAAAATCGACGGACGTGGCGAAATATCACGCAGTGACTTCAACAACGAAAAGCTGTATCCCACTTTCGGAAGCCCCAGTTACGGCTGGGCACTGTACTATAAGCCCCACTACCCCGGTTTTTCAGAGGAGGATGCTTACATCAGCGACCTCAAGGCAGTCGCCTCCTGCTATGGCGTGTCGGAGGATGACATTGACGATCTGTTGGCAGAAGGCATCACCCCGGAAGAAATCGAAGAATACTTGTATTGCGGATAGGAGGAAAGAAACATGACAGTATTGGCGGTAATGCCCGGAAAGGCGCCGGAGCGAATGGAGCTGGATGGGTCGCTTCAATCCATGCAGGACTTCGTCGGTGGCAACATTCAGGCCGTGTATCCATTTACTGACCCAGTTGCTATCGTGTGCAACGACGAAGGAAAACTGCTGGGCCTGGGATACAACCGAGCCCTGCGGGACGATGATGGCAATATCTACGACATCCTCTGCGCCCCCTTCTTCGTCTGCAGTCTGGGTAAGGAAGATTTCACCTCCCTGCCGGAGGACATGTTGCAGAAATACTACCAGCACTTTCAGCATCCGGAGCTGTTCCTGAGGGTTGGAGACAGCCTGATGGTTCTTCCGTTCTGAAAAACGTTTCGTGGAGTCATTGAATGAAAGGAGGAAGACAGATGACAGAACTGATGTGGTTTGCCATTGGCTTTGTGGCCACGCTGGTGATCATCACCGTGGCCGACACGGTGGTCCGCTGTATGGGAAAATGATTCTGACACTTGCCGCCGCAGTGGAGCTGTTCACCCAGGGGGCAGCTCTGGCGGTGAGTGTCTACCTGCTCTGGAAACAGAATGACAGAAAGGAGTGATGCGTATGAAAACAATTATCCAGGCAATGGAAGCCTGGTTCCGGCAGCATCCGCCAGACCTGGGCGAGGAGGAGTCCGTTTTGGATGCGCTGTTCTGGCTCTATACAGAGCATAACAACATGGACAACAACGCCATTCTGGAACAGTTTGCCAAGCTGCGCGAATGCCTCGGCCTCCCGCCCCGGGAATATGACGAAGTGTTTTACATCGTCAGCAGCCTCTGTCTGGAGCATGCCAAGCAGGCCTTCCACGGTGGATTCTGCCTGGCGGTGACGCTGATGCAGGAAATCAGGAACAACTAAAAGGGTGCGCCGATTGGCGCACCCGGGAAAACGGGGGGATTTTTTCTATGCAATATAGGAGACGGGCGTATCTGAAAACATAAAGCAATTGTACTATTTCAACAAGATGCAGATAGAAGCAAGGTGAATAAAGGCAACAAAGGACACCGCCAGCTTGTCATAACGGGTGGCTACCCGGCGAAACACTTTCAGTTTATTGAAGAAACACTCCACCAGATGCCTCTCTTTGTAGGTGTGAAAGTCGCAATACCAAGGGTCGGTACAGTCATCCCTCGGCGGGATGGTGTAGACAGCGTTCTGCTCCGTGATATAATCCCGGATTTGCTTTGCCCCATAGGCTTTGTCACCGAGAATATTGCTTCCGGAAATCCGGACACCAGAGAGTAAATCCACCGCTGCTTTTGAATCATGTACCTGCCCGCCTGTGAGCATAAAGTGGACTGGATTCCCCAAAGCATCTACAATCATATGGATTTTTGTAGTCTTTCCGCCGCGACTTGTCCCAATAAACTGGTTGTTTTCCGAATTTACAGCCCTTTTTTTGCTCCCGCGCTTTGCGGGTGAGCCTTAATCGAAGTGCTGTCGATGCAAAGGTTTTCATAGTCAGCATCCGCATTCAAAGCTTGAAAAATGCGCAAAAGGGTACCGTCATCACGCCACTTGCAGAATCGGCTGTACACACTCTGATGGGGGCCATATCGTTCAGGAATGTCCGCCCAAGCCGCGCCGCTTCTTGCCAGCCAAAGCATGGCATTCAGCATCAGACGGTCATCTTTCGGCGGTCTGCCCGTTTTGGCGCGGGGGATCATATCCTTGATTTGTTCCCACTGCGCATCGCTGAGTTCATATCGTCTTGCTGCCATACGAATCCCTCCATGCTTTTTCTGTCATTCTATCGCATTTTGGTCCCTTGTGCAACTTTCCTAATGGCAATTAGTTTTCAGATACGCTCTAATTTCCTCATAAAGCTTTTGTTTGCACTTAAGCTTTTGAAGAAGTCCACAACCAGGCGGCCTAATCCACGGAAGAAGTGGCCGTTGACAAGGAAAACAATATCGTCCACCATCTTGTCGCTGACCATGCCGCCGGACATTTTGCCCATAGCACGGAAGGGCATGTTGTAGATGAACAGGATATTCAAATCGGGTTTCCCCTTGGCCTCGGACTTGTTTTTCAGGTGGGTCAGGATTTTGTAGGCGAAGCGGGCAATGCCGGTTTTGGCGTAGTAGAGCTGACAGATGGCATCGTTCCTGGTCAGCTCGCCGCTCCAACTGCCATCCGGGATGTCATGGTTCAGAAGCTTTTTGAATTCTTCATCGGAAACAGAAGTGATGTTGCCGCTTTCGTAGCTGGGCATCGCATCGTAAGGGATAGGAGCGTTGGTGCCGGTCACATGGATTTGACTGGTGAGGCGAATATCCGCCACGCTGGCACCCACGCTGATTTCATAGTCGGCGGTCTCCACTTCCCAGCGGTTGGTCTTGACATTGAAATAGCGGAATGCTTTGTCATCCAGTGTTACCGTAACCTCTTTGCACTCTCCCGCTTTCAGGAACACTTTCGTAAAGCCTTTCAGCTCCTTCTTCGGGCGGAAGACCTTACCGTTCTTGCAGGAAATGTACACCTGGGCAATCTCCGCACCATCCCGGGAGCCAATGTTAGTGATGGTAAAGGTCACACGGTTCTGGTCTGCGTAAATATCGGAATAGAGGAACGTGGTGTAGCTCAGACCGTAGCCAAAGGGATAGCGCACGTTTATCTTTGCGGTATCATAATAGCGGTAGCCGATGTACAGCCCTTCCCGGTGTTCGGCGGTGCGCTCTTTGCTGGGGAAGTAAGGATAGGAGGGGTTGTCCTCCAGCTTCAGGAGCCAGGTCTCATTCAGCTTGCCGGAGGGATTGATTTCGCCCAGCAGCGCCTTTGCCATGGCACTGGCACCGGCCTGACCGCCGAGATACCCGTGGATGGCGGCACGATACTTGTCTCTTTCCGGCATGACAAAGGGAGCGCCTCCGGAGAGCGCCAAAATGATGTTTTTGTTGACGTTGGACACTGCATCAATCAGGGCCTGCTGACTCTGGGAGAGCTCCATGTGCAGCCGGTCCATGCCTTCGGATTCCAGAATTTCGTCCAGACCCACGCAGAGCAGAACCACTTCCGCTTCCCTAGCAAGTTGAACCGCTTCCTCGATCATCCCCGGATTTGGCTGGGGATTTTTCCGGTCAAAGCCCTGGGCATAGCCTGTAATGTCCACCCCGGCGGAAGCCAGGCAGTCATAGAGATTGTCCAGCTTTGTGGGATTGACCTGACTGGAGCCTGCGCCCTGGTACCGGGGTGCTTTTGCAAAGTCGCCGATGATGGCGGTTTTGATTTCTTTCTTCATCGGGAGAATCCCGTCGTTGTCCAGCAGGACAATGGAGCCTGCGGCGCATTTTTCCGCGATTTCATGGTGGGCATCCACATCAAAGCTCTTTTTTGCGGCGGCCACGGATTCGGTGAGGGAGAAAACCTGTTCCAGCAGCTCTCCCACCCGCTTGTCCAACACCTTTTCGGAGATTCTGCCCTCCTGCACCGCCTTGATGAGGCCAATGGCGCAGTCCGGGCCGGGGATGGGCATAACCAGATTGGAACCGGCCTTCACGCCCTGGGTATGGTCGTTGTCCCCGCCCCAGTCTGTGACCACGAAGCCGTCAAAGCCCCATTCTTCCCGAAGAATCTCCGTCAGCAGGTGGGCATTTTCGTTGGCGTAGGTGCCGTTCACCTGGTTATAGCTGGACATGATGGCCTTGGTGCCGCCCTCTTTCACCGCCATTTCAAAGGCGGTGAGGTAGATTTCCCGCAGGGTGCGCTCGTCCAGAACGGAATCCATGCACATCCGCCGCAGCTCCTGGGAGTTGACAGCAAAGTGCTTGGGACAGGCGGCAGTACCGGCGGACTGAATGCCGCGAACATAGGCCGCACCCATTTTGCCGGCAAGATAGGGGTCTTCGGAGAAATACTCAAAATTCCGTCCGCACAGAGGAGAACGCTTCATATTCAGTCCCGGGCCCAGAACCACATGGACATCGTTTGCCGCCGCTTCCTCTCCCAGCGCCTTGCCCAGTTCCTCGCCCAATTCCGTATCCCAGGAGTTGGCCATGGTGGCAGCGGTGGGGAAGCATGTAGCGGGGATGGAGGCATTGAGGCCCAGATGATCTCCCGCTCCCGCCTGCTTGCGAAGCCCATGGGGGCCATCGGAGAGGAAGATGGCAGGGATTTCCTTCTTGCTGCCGTCCCAGGTGGTCCAGGTGCTCCAACCCTGGAGCAGGGCGGCTTTTTCCTCTAGTGACAAGATTTCGATTGTCTCTTTTATCTCCATTGCTGTGTACTCCTTTTTGAACCGCTAGGAAAAACCTATATCGTTGGATTTGCCGCAAAGTCCCCGGCTGTAGCCGTCAGTGTCACGTTGCTGTCATTTTCTGCTTACACAATCGCTATAATCGTATCAGCTTTGGGGTTTATTTCCATTTCTCCATGGCCTCTTCCAGAGACATCCCCTGGGCAATGGCCTGCTTCCGCTGCGCGTTGACTTTCTGAATTTCCTTCATCTTGGCTCCGGTGAGACCATAGCCCTTCATGGCCCAGAGGGTCGCTGCCCAAGCGATCATGGGAATCAGGCAGAACATGACGATGATGGCCACCTTAATGCCGGTGGAGTAGGGGGTGCTGTCGGTAGGCAGGTCCTGCAGTCCGGCACAGATCAGAAAGATGAAGGCAACCAGCGTCTGAGCCAGAGAGGACACCAGTTTGTCAACCAAAGAGAACAGGGTGCCCATGATGCCGGGGATGTACTTGCCGGAGCGATAAGTCTCGTAGTCGGAGCAGTCGGCCACCATGGGGATGGGCATATCCGCCGTGGCGTAGTAAGCGCCGTAGCCGATGCCGAAGCAGAGAATAAAGGCGATGGTGTACAGATTGATGCTGCCGCCGCCGTTGAAGGGGAAGGACAGCATGGTGGCGGGATTGTTCACATTGGAAATCAGCAGCAGTGCCAGCACACCCACATAGCAGCACAGGGCTACCGTGACATAGCGGGTCAGAGAGGCTTTCTGCCCCAGCTTCTGGGAAGTGTTGACGGACAGCAGGAAGAAGGGCACGGCAAACACATAGCCCATAATCATCATGGGCAGATACAAGCTGTCGTAGTTGCCCATCATAATGCCGTACAGCGCCAGCAGCACAGTAGTATTGGTGGCGATGGCCAGAGCCAGCTTGCAGCCCGCACCGGCAACCATCAGCCGCTGCATGGGCTTGTTGTTTTTGATGATCTCCACATATTCGGAAATCTTGACCTTTTCCTGCTTGGCACCGCCGATGCCATAGAACTCGGGACGGTCTTTCTCGGCGATGCCGATGATGGCCAGGATGGTGAGCAGTACAGAAACCACAATTCCCACAGGGGTGATGATTCGGTACAGCTCCGGGCGGGCATAGCCGGACTGAATCAAGGAACCGGCTTCGTCGTAAACATTGAAGTTGTTTTTAATCAGGGGGATCAGGAACTGCATCACACCCATGCCCAGCATGGAGCCCACGGTGTTGAAGATGGTGAACAGGGGACGCTGCTTAGGATCATTGGTCAGCACGGTCTGACCGGCCCGGGTGCAGCTGGTCTGGAAGGTGTAGCCGATGACCCACACGGCATAGACCACAGTAAAGGCGATGTAACGTATGGCCTTCATGGAAGCGGGAATCAGCGGGGTCAGGCAGTACAGGCAGATGACAGAAACCGCCATGATGACGCTGCCGATGACCATAAAGGGACGGAACTTTCCAAATTTGGTGCTGGTGCGGTCCATCAGCGCACCAATGATCGGATCGGTGATGGCATCAAATACCCGCATGATGGTTACCATGATAGATGCGTACAGTCCCAGTTCCAGAATGCTGGAGCCGAACTGGGCTACATAGGACAGAATCAGAACAAAATAGACATTGGTTGCGCCGTTATTCAGAGGGAACAGAGCAAGCTGATACAGCTTGGCGCGGTTCACGCCGTCATTGACGGCATTGGTGGGTTTGTTTGCCATGGATAGACCTCCTTCATTTTTCTTCCTCAGGCATCCACCCAGTTGGAAGCCTGTTGATTCTTGGACTTTTTCAGGACATAATCTGGATTGGGGACATCAACCTTATGGAAAACAGCGCTGTCCTTCAGGCTGCCAGCTACGGCCTCCACTTTTGTGTTCTTTTCCACCTTCACCCGGAAGATGAACACATGATCCGGCTCGGTGGCGCTGCCGATTTCCCTGCCGTTCACCTTCAGGGTTACGGTGGGCTGGTTGCTGTAGACCTTCACAGTGATGGTGTCCTTTGCCCGGTCGGTAAACCGCTTGGAGCAGATGTGCACAAAGGGGTCCTTGCTCCACCAAGCCTTGTAGAGGTAGAAGCTGTCCTTCTTGGTCTTGCGGTCGAAGGTGACAAGGCCCTTGTGATTCATGCCAGGTTCGCCTCCCTGGTCCCGGGCGTCGGCGGCAAAGTCAAACATATTCCATACATGGGTGGACCACATATAGGGGTGCCGACAGAAGCACCGGAGCATGAACTCATGGTACTTTGCCTGGTATTCCTCAGTGTGGTCATTTCTGCGGGGATGCTCGGAGTGCAGGTTTGGCATACCCTCGGCCCCGTACTCGCTGTAGCCCAAAGGACGATTGGGATAGCACAGATGCCAGAAGCCGATCCACAGATCATTTAAAAAGCATCCGGGCATATACCAGCCCAGATACAGGTTCCAGCTCACCACGTCAGTAATGTGGGCTACCTTGTTGAAGGGGCCGCACATGGCGTAGCAAGCCAGGGTGGTGAACCGGGTGGGGTCCAGCTCATGGCACAGGTCGTTGAGCACATGATGGTTTTCCAGCATGTCCTTTTTATCCTTGGTGGAGATGGTGATCTCGTTGGATACGCCCCAGCAGACGATGCAGGGATGGTTGTAATTCTGCTCAATGAGCTCCTTCATCTGGCTGATGGTGTTCTCTCTGCCATTTGGCATATGCTCGCTGATGTAGGGGATTTCCGCCCAGACCACCATACCGTACTGGTCGCACAGATCATAGAAGTACTGGTCGTGCTGATAGTGGGCAAGACGCACGGTATTGGCACCCAGTTCGGCAATCAGCGCCATATCCTCTTCGTGCATCTCCTTTGTAATGGCATTGCCAAGCCCCTTCCGATCCTGATGTCGGGAGACACCATGTAAGGGATAGGGCTTGTCGTTAAGGATGAAGCCTTGCTTGGAATCCACCCGGAAGCTGCGGACACCGAAGGGGATGTCCAGGCTGTCTTGAATGCTGCCGTTTTCTGTCACGCGGCAGCGGGCGGTATAGAGATAAGGGTCCTCCACGCCATGCCAACGGTGAGCATCCACAATGGTCAGGGTAGTGTCCGTCCCCTGCCCCATGGCTACCGTTCGGCCTTCTCGATCCAACAGGGTTATTTCCACCTGCCCACCGGTCACCCGGCTCTGAATCCGAACGAATGCGTTGCTTCCGTCAGGAGTTGCCGTTACCCGCACGCCGCAGGAGCCCAGATAATCCAAATCGAAATGAGACTTGGGAACAATCACCAGCCGCACATCCCGATAGATGCCGCCGTAAAAGGTGAAGTCCGCCTTCTGGGGATAGACTCTGTCATTTTTCGAGTTGTCCACCTCTATGGTCAGCTCGTTGTTCTCCTTCAGCAATCCAGTAATCTCGCACCGGAAAGTGGAATAACCGCCGTCATGGACAGCAACCAGGGTTCCATTGAGGCTCACCCTGGCAGAGGCGTTGATGCCCTCAAATTCCAGGTAAACGCATTCATCCTCACCTAGTCTCAGCATCGGAAAGCCTTTTTGATAAGTACAGGTACCCCGCCAGTAATCGTCGCCCCCATCCTGACCATCCAGATTGTTCCAAGTGTGGGGAAGATCAATTTCTAACTTTTTTCCATCGTGATACTGGAATGTCCATTGTTTGTTCAGTAAAATCTCTCTTCTCATCGTTACCTCCAATAATAGGTAGTTTACACTTCCTGTGCCGGGGGATATAGATATCAGTAATCTGCTTCTAAGGAACCTCTGAACAATTCGGCTGCGGCTTACGTGGCGGGTCTTTTGCCCCATCCGTTCAGTACTAAAATTGGGAAATACACAAAGTATTCCTCCAATTTAGTACTTTCGGCTGAGCCAAAATCCCTCGCCTCCAGCTCTTGCCGAATTATTCAGAGGTTCCCTAATTAAACCGTACCACTCTGTTGGCAACGAAGTAAATGGTGCTGGACAGGTTCCGTCCCGCCTTTCCAGGGGAAGATATGAACCAAAGTGGCGTATGTTTTCGGAAGTGTTCTGCCCATTTTTCATCAAACGCATAGCAGCCTTCCCACATTTTCTCCAGATTCTTGTCCGCTTCCTCAGACTTATTCAGCCGGGAATAGAGCACGGAGATGCCAAACATCATAAAAAGCTCATGCTTGAGGTATTTTTGTTGGCGGCTGTCCTTGATCTCATCCAGGTGGACCGTCTCAAAGCATTTTTGGGTGACAATAAGCTGGTGCTGATACCGTCGGGTCATCACATCCCGCTGTACCGACTGGCCCTCTCTGCCGATGTAGTAGCGGTACAAATCGGCGTTGAGATAGAACATTCTCTTGACAAATGGGAGCGCCTGATAGACCATCAGGTTATCCTCATAGAAAACATGATGGGGCAGCGCCTTGGTGTGGCAGCGCAGCAGCTCCGTGCGGAAGGTGCAGCTGTGGATGGTGAGCAGCTGGTGGAGCTTGAAGGGCTTGGTTTCGGGCCACTCGAAGATTTTATGCTCCGGCAGGGCGTTGGCGTAGCAGATGGAGCGGTTGCCTTTGCCATCGGCGTGTTCGTAATAGTAGTTGGTGACGAACAGGTCTACCCCGCCATTTTTATCGCACTGCTCCAGGGTATCCAAAAACCGGGAGAAGTCTCCGCTGACCCAGTCGTCGCTGTCCACCACTTTGAAATACTTGCCCTCGGCGTACTCGATTCCCTGATTGATGCCCGCCCCATGGCCGCCGTTTTCCTGGTGGACGGTGGTGACGATGTGGGGATATTCTTTGGCATATCGGTCAGCGATTTCTGACGTTGCATCCTTGGAGCCATCGTCGATTATCACAATCTGCACCCGGTTTCCCCCGGGGAGCAGACTTTTGATGCACTTTTCCATGTAGTCCTGAGAATTGTAGCAGGGTACGGTTACAGTGAGCAGCTTCATAGCGTTCCTTCTTTCTCTTTTTCTGCCAGTTCCAGAGCAGAGAGCAGAACTGCATCCATGTCATAATAACGGTATTGGCCCAGCCTTCCGCCAAAAAGGATGTTTGGTTCTTTCTCTGCCAGGGCACGGTATTGTTCGTACAAAGCAGTATTTTTTTCGTCGTTCACAGGATAGTAGGGTTCCATCCCCGGCTCCCACTCCTGGCTGTATTCTCTGGAAATCACCGTCTTTGACTGGGTACCGAACTCGAAATGCTTGTGCTCGATGATCCGGGTGAAAGGAGTCTCCCGGTCAGTGTAGTTCACCACGGCATTGCCCTGGAAATTGGGCATGTCCAGCACCTCCGTCTCGAAGCGGACGGAACGGTAAGCCAGAGGGCCGCAGCAATACCCAAAGTAAGCATCGATGGGGCCAGTGTAGACCACCCTGTCCGCCAAGCTGTCCCAGTGGGCTTTATCTTCCAGATAGTCCACATTCAGCCGGACTTCAATGCCGGAGAGCATCTTTTCCACCATTCTGGTATAACCTCCGATTGGGATGCCCTGATAGCGGGAGGTGAAGTAATTGTTGTCGTAGGTATAGCGTACCGGCAGGCGGCGGATGATAAACGATGGCAATTCCCGGCAGGGGCGACCCCATTGCTTTTCCGTGTAGCCCTTGATAAGCTTTTCGTAGATGTCCGTTCCCACCAGGGAGATGGCCTGCTCCTCTAGATTCGTCGGAGCCAGGATACCGCTGTCATGGCGCTGACGCGCGATGATGTCCGCTGCCTCTATTGGCGTATTTACGTCCCACATCTTGTGAAAGGTGTACATATTGAAGGGCAGGGAGTAAAGCTGGCCGTGATAATTGGCAATGGGAGAATTGGTATAGCGGTTAAACTCAGCGAAGCGATTCACATACTCCCAGGCTTTCTTGCTGTCGGTGTGAAAGATATGGGCACCATAGCGGTGAACCTGAATTCCCTCAACCTCCTCGGTGAACACATTGCCGCCGATGTGGTCCCGTTTTTCAATCACCAGGACGGATTTTTCAGTCTCAAGCATCCGCTGAGCAAAGGCCGCACCGAACAGCCCTGCCCCCACCACCAGATAATCGTAGTGCATTTTGGTTTCCTCTTTCTGTGGGACTGAAATTTGCCCATTTATTTCTTTTTTCGTTCTGCAATTACCCTTTGCTCTTCCTGCAGCTTGTCCTCCACATTCCACGCAAGAATAAGCAGCGCACACACTGCAAATCCGATTGTCTCAATCCAAATATAGCCTACTGAAATCGCCTGTTGAGTGGCGAAAGCTTGGCCGGCAGTTCCCAATGCAGCATCCGCTGTCTGATTATAGCCGCTGATTCCGAGAATTGCGCTGAAAATAGAGTTACAGATTGGTGTTGCTGCCACCATGATGGAGCTGTAAATCGACATGGTAAGGCCATCGGTACGAATCCCGCTGGTAAACTCGATATGATCAATCACATCCGCCAGCATTGCCAGAATCAGATAGCACGCAGGAGCGGAACCCAAACATTTGATGGCTACACCAATGGCAACAGGGACAATATTCTCTCCACCCAGGCCTGCAATCACGCCGCCAATGGCACCAACGACCATTCCAAGCAGAACCAGTTTTTGTTTCCCGAACTTGTTAGCCAGCGGCACCACGAAGGCGGCAGCAATGGCCATGGGAATCGCACCCATCACCGCAAGCAGGGACTGGGATGCACCCCAGGCATCCGGGGAACCAAAAAAGGTATTATCCAGCACCCACTTGCAAAAGAACGCCATGGAACCATTCTTCATGGCTCCGCTCCACTGCATAACCAGGTAGAACACAATGGAAATCCACCACCATTTTTCACCGGCGACTGCTTTGAGCTGCTGCTGTAGTGGTGCGACAGCTTCTTTTGCTGCGTGGTCATTGCCGCTCATGAGCTCCTCGGTGACACGTTCTCTTGTGAACTTGTACTGCAAGAAAATCGTCAGCGCTGTAAACACCGCCACTGCCAGCATGGTCAGAAACCACAGGTGCTGATTCTCCTTCAGCGCAAAGGACACCAGTACGGGAAAAACCATGGAGCCTGCGCCCATGACACCCAGACCTGCCATATTGGTAAAGGAAGCCAGCGTGGCGCGCTGCTTGCTGTTCCGGGTGGATACAGGAACCAATGTGGAATTTGCGGTATTATAGATGGGATAAGCCACCGCATAATACAGGTTATACGCGATTGCAATCCACACCATTTTTGCACCAGTGCTTTGGAACGGTACAATGAACATCAGCACGCTTGCAATGGACAGCACCAGTGCCGACAACAGAATCCAGGGTCTTGCCTTACCCGCCAGTGCTTTTGTTCTCTCGATCAGCTGCCCAACCACCAGGTTTGCCGCAACAATCAGGATTGTTGAGAAAAGCTGCAAGCCTGTCAAAAAACTCAGGTCAAGCTTCAGAACATCTGTAAAGTAGTTTTGCAGAATGCTGGTGAAGATTCCGGAGGAGAGCAGTGCACCAAAGGGACCGATGAAATAACCAAGGAGCATCTCAGGCAGTCTGACTTCCGAAGAAGTGATTGCAGACTGTGTCAGCGGACTGTTCCAGAATTGATTTTCTTTTCTATTCATTTCAATGACCATTCCTTTTTCAATTCTATCACCATCAGACCTGAACTTTAACAGACACGGTTGCTATCTGTTTTCCATCGGAAACGTTCAGAGTCATTGTTCCCTCTGTATCGGCTTCCACAATTGCCAGGGCTTCCCCATAATAGGTATCGGCTCTGCTGCCCCGATAATCCAGCTCATAATACGGGCAGGCGGAACCCAGACCCATCAGCTTGCCGCCGGTAACACTTACATCCAAAATTCCCCGTTCACAGGGCTTCACAATTCCATTTTTATCCGTGTATTGCAGCCGGATATAGCACAGGTGTCCTGCTTGTACCGTTTCCTGCTCGGGGACGGCACGGAGCATGGTTTCTTCTCCGGCGGTTTCCAGCTTGCAGCGGCCGATTTCGCTGCCGTTTTCATCGAAGGACACCGCTTCCAGACTGCCGTTTTCATAGGGTACATAGAAGGTAAACAAGCAATCGTTCTTCATGGCCTTTTTACCCACAGACTTTCCGTTTAGGAACAGCTCCACCTGGGCAGCCCGGGCATAGACCTCCACATGGGCCTTCTTTCCTTCCCAGCCCCGCCAGGACCAGCTGGGCTGGGCATTGGTCATCTTCCACGCCGAGGGGGAATGGCTGTTCTTTTTATGGCAGAGAGGTCGAACCGCGATATAGGGGCCTTTTTCCAATTCAAAGGCGACCTTGGTATAGAGGGCTTCGCCCAGAGGCTTGCCTGTCAGATCGATGCGTCCGCTGCCGGCGCTCATCCAGCCGAGACCTGCATCGAAGTTCTTGGCGTATTCCTCATACTCCCAGCTTCCCACCATCACTTCGCCCAGATAGTCGAAGCCCGCCCAGACAAAATCACCGATCAGTCTGGGATTCTCCTTTGCCAGCTCCCAGAATTTATAGGCATCAAAGCAGAAGGTTTCGCTGCCCAGAATCAGCCGGTTGGGATATTTCTTCAAATCCTTTTTATAGCGCTTTTCCCCATAGTTGTACCCGGCAATATCCATATTGGCAAAGGCTTTCCGGGTGGTCACATCGCTGCCGTGGAGGGTGGCTCCGATTTTCATGAAGTCGGCACCCAGGATGCCGGCCATGTCATTGAAAAATTTGGAGCCGGTGGAGCGTTCCCTGGTCTTTTTCCCCTCTGCTTTGGCTTTCGCCGCTTTTTCCGCTTCTTTGGCGGCTTTTTCATCGGAATACTGGCCGAAGCCGATGGAGTTCAGGAAATTGAAGAAGATGTTGATACCGCAGGTCACAGGGCGGGTATCATCCATTGTATGTAGGAAATCCGTCATTTCCTTGGCCAGTGCTATACCTCTGGGCTGGGCGGTTTCCGCCACTTCATTGCCGGTGGAATAGAGGATCACACAGGGATGGTTGTAGTCCTTCTCCACCATGTCCGCCATATCCTGCTTCCAGAAGGCATCAAAGAACTCCACATAATCGTGCTGGGTCTTGTGGATGTACCAGTGGTCGATGTACTCATCCATCACCAGCAGGCCGATCCGGTCGCAGACCTCCAGGGCAGTTTTGGAGCAGGGGTTGTGGGCAGAGCGAATGGCGTTGTAGCCGTTTTCCTTCAGGATCCTGAGCTTCCGTTCCACCGCATCAGGATGGCAGACAGCGCCCAGCAGCCCATTGTCGTGATGAATGCAGGCACCTCGGAGAATCACCCGCTCTCCGTTTATTTTCAGGCCGTCGTTGCCCCAGGTCAGGGAACGCACACCGAAGATTTCTTCCGTCACATCCTCACCAAATGTCACCCGAGCGGTATAGAGGTTGGGCGTTTCCACACTCCACAGCTTGGCATTGGGAATCCGGATTTTGAAAGCCTTCTCACCGCTGACGGAGGCAACCTCTTTCTCACCGTCCAGAATCTGAACCTTGACAGTCCCGGGGACAGAGGTACTCACCCTTACTTCCACCACGGCAGGGTCAATGGAGACGGTGCGGATTCTGACGCCGTTCAGTTCAATATGTGCCTTGGGAGAAGTCCACAGCTTCACCGGGCGAAAAATACCCGCCCCAGAATACCACCGGGAATTGGGCTGATCCGCATTCCGGGCGATCACCTCAATGGTGTTTTCACCGGCGCGCAGGAAGGAATCCAGCTCCACATAGAAATTGGTATAGCCATAAGGGCGGAAGGCAGCTTTCTTTCCATTGATGAACACCTCCGCCTTCCGATAAACACCCTCAAATTCCAGGACATGATACTGTGACAATTCCGCCTCGGAAACGGTAAAGGTTTTTGTGTAGACATAGTCCCGTCCCTCAAACCAGCTGACATTCAGGCCGCCCTCGGCAATTGCCGTGCGGGGCTCCGAAAGCATGGCATCGTGGGGCAGGGTCACTGGTTCTCCCAGTCCCGATTCCTCCACATGGCGAACATACCAGTTGCTATTAAAAGGACAGTATCGCATTGTATTCCTCCCTGATGAATGATTCTATTTCTCGGCCAGATATTTGATTAATGCTTCTACAACTAAGGTAATAATAAAGAAACGGTCACAAACATTCCAGCTTTATCGCACAAGCTTTTTCATAGACCGCACCAATTGCACTTTTACTCGCTTCCTCATTTCAATGCCTGCTTTGCCCGACGTTTTCGGGACACGATGCGTATCAGTACGATCACCAAAATCACCAGAAAGATCAGCACGCAGACTGCGACGATCAGAACCGTTCTTAGCATTGCCCCCAGATCCATGGCTTCCATTTTCTCAGGAAGGCTGGTGTCATACTGCCGCTCATTGGCTTCATCCTGAAAAGAAAGCCGCCAGACCGTGGTTTCATCGCTGACCGTCAGAACCTCTGCGTTGGTGATGCTGCCAATATCCAGATTACAGGCTGGGCGGGCATAGGTCCCCAGCTCCATCATAAAATTAGCGTTAACCGGAAAATCCATCACAGCGCCGAAGCCAAACACAAAGCCAACGTCCAGAGGAAAGGTGGGAATATGGGGCGAACGAAGCCAATATCCCTCCGCCGTCCCCTTGAACGCGGCAATTCTGGAGCTGCCGTCTGAAAATCCGTACTGTTCGTTTGTAATTTCCTCGGCAGAAAGCAGAAACAACCTGTCTCCATTCAGAATATTCTCCACCGGGTCAAAATCCACAGTCCCATTCATAGCTCCCGGAAGCGGAATGCCCAGACCAGGGATCACCGTTGCGGCGTCAGATTTCCAGGTAGGCAAAAGAGCCTGATACTCTGCTTGGGTCAGATGGTTCTGGGCAAAGTCCTCACACCAGGTCTGGATGTCACTGCCCTGATAATCTGTGGAGCCGGGATGTTCCTCCGCAAAGGCTTCGCCCCGGTCAGAAAAGGACACGCTCACATCTCCAATATCCCGAAACAGGAGGGGCCTCCCCTGCTCGTTGCCGATCAAATTTAGTGATACCAGGAACATCCCCGGCGCTCCGGTGTTGGTATGCTCGCTGTCCAGCACCAGCCATTTTCCGTCAAAGCCGCAGGCAGCATCCGGTGTTCCAAAGCAGACCACATCTCCCGTTCGTATCTGCTCTGTCTTCCCGGCAGCAAAAGCCGGAGATGCAGTCACCGTCAGAAGCACCAATGCGGTCAACAACGCTGCGGTATGGGTTATTTTTTTAAGAATGTTCATTATGCAAACCTCAATTTCATTTCGTTGATATACACAGCTGGCCACGGTTTTACCCGTGGCCAGCTGACATGGAGGAAAGAAAGGAAGTTTTTATTTTGCCCTCTTGCGGCTGCGGATCATCATAAAGGCCGCGAACGCAGTCAAAACTGCAAGTCCGCCGGTCAGGCAGTACAGAGCCATCTGCCACCAGGGAGTAATCATCACAATGGTCGCGTTGCCGACATTCATTGCGTGGCTATGGGAGATGGAATACGCAATGTGCTTCACAGCCTGCTGAACAGCTGTCACGATGGCCGGGTCGTTGTCCAAACCGTCCAGGGTTGCCATGCCGCTGCTGTAGCCATCCCACAGGTCCTGACCTGCCAGGACACCCATCCGATAGTCCATGTAGTTTGCCATGACGGAGCAGTCCGTGATAGCAGCGCCCGGCATGCCCCATTCATCCCGGAGGATTCCGGTCATCAGGCCATGGTGGGCACCGCTCCACACCACACCCAGACGGTTAAAGGAGCTCATGACACCCATGCCGCCTCCGTTCTTGACGCTGCCTTCGAAGCCCTCCAAGTACAGCTCACGGATGGCCTGTTCATTTGCCCAGGTGGAAATGCCGTAACGTCCTTCTTCCTGGTCGTTCAGGGCGAAATGCTTGGTAAACACATAGACGCCCCGATCCTGAATGGCTGCAACTTCCACAGCGGCAACCTTACCGGACAGCCAGCCATCCTCGGAGTAGTATTCAAAATTACGTCCGCAGTAAGGAGTGCGGTGAATATTGGCACCGGGGCCGTAGATACCGGAGAATACCGTACCAGAGCCATCGGTTGCATGGAGGAAATCCTCGCCAATGCACAGGCCCATGTTCTTAATCAGTTCCAGATTAAAGGTTGCAGCCATCACATCCTCAGAGGTGTAGGCCATAGCGCTTGCGCCGCCCACCAGGCTCTTGGTAAAGCCCTGGGGGCCGTTCTCGTCATTGGTGCCGGGAAGGCCGATGGAGGGAACCGGCTGGGTCAGATGGAAGCCGTTGTAGATCACGTTGGTCATCTCGTCATAGGGAGCCTGGGCAATCAGCTTTGCCCAATCGGGGTCATCGGCATCCTTTTGGGCAAACATGGCGGCAGTCAGATTACCTGCTGCGCCAACGGTGGGCATCACCGCATCAGGATAGTATTTCTCCTCCATCCTCGCAACAATGGCCTTTCTGCCCTCTTCGGAATCTGTCAAGCCATCTGCCCACATCGCTTCGGTGATCCGCAGGGAAACGGTTTTGGGGAAGGTATCTACCCAGTTGCTGCGGGTAAGATAAGTGACCGTCTGACCCTCCGCACCGGCATACTTGTTCAGATCCGCATCCTCGAACAGGTTGGTGATGGGCTTTCCGGTTATGGAGGAAACGGAATAGGTGGTTGTATCCAGGCTGTCCAGGGTCCACTTCGCGGTGAGGGCCGCATCACCGGTGCCGATCATTCGGGAGGCATCAGCACCCTTGGCCATCAGAATGTTATTGACGGCATCATGGGCATCCTTACCAACCGTGAAATAGTAGTCACCGGCATCCAGGATATAGGTCTTTGCGTTCATGTGGTCGTAGGAGGTCAGGTCTTCTTTTTCCACGGTAATGGAGAAGTGCTCCGTCTTCCCGGCAGGAATCATCTGCTTGTCAAAGCCGCAGAGCTCCACGGAGGCCTTTTCTACCTGATTGTCCATGTCATACTGGGTATAGGGGGACTGGAAGTAAATCTGAACGGTGTGTTTACCATCCACATTGCCCACATTGGTCACATCCACATCCACCTGAATGGTGGTGCCCTGATCCTTGATGGCGAAGTTGGAGTAAGCAAAGTCGGTATAGCTCAAGCCATAACCGAAGGGGAAAGCAACATCCTGGTCATAGTGGTAATCACCGGCATTTCCCTGATTCAAAACGTAGTCTTCGTACCGGGTTTCATAATAGCGGTAGCCAACATAGATGCCTTCTTCATAAACAACATAGTCCTGGTTGCATTGCTTAATGCCGGGGTCGGTGTTATTCTGGGCGGAAGCCACATTGTAGTCCGCTCCATTGGTATAGGGATAGGCTCCGAAGTTCTGCATGGCGGGTGCGGAGTGGTTGTCCTTCAGGAAGGTATCTACAATGCGTCCCGAAGGATTGACCTTACCAGCCAGAATATCTGCCACAGCGTTGATTCCGGTCATACCCACATCACCGATCCAAAGCACAGCATCGATGCCATAGTCATCCACAAAATCCAGCTGCAAGGAATTGGAGGAGTTCAGCAGAACCACGATCTTCTTAAATACGCCGTCCTTTTTCAGCTGCTCCAGATTGGACAGCATATCAATCTCGTCCTGATTTAATCTCAGATAGTCGCCGTCCGTCATGTAGGGTTCCAGTTCGGGCAAACCACTGGGCAGGTCAGCGCCTTCACCGCCGGAACGGGCAAGAACAACCAGCGCCACATCACCATAGTTCGACCAGGTCTTCTTCAGGGCATCGGGGTACTTTGCCCAGGGCACTTCATTGATGCGGTACTGGGCCTGATTGCCGCCGGTGGTGTCCGCATTCACGCGGGCATAGCCGCAGGTGGCGTAGAACTTCCACTGATCCAGATTCACGGTATCCGCACCAAAGGACTCTTCCAGCGCAGCCTTCAAAGAAACAGCGTCATCAGCGGAAACCTGGCCGGAACCGGTACCGCCATAGAGCAGATGGAAGGAGGACTGGGAGAAGGGGGTGAACTTTGTTCCGGCAGCCAGAGGCAGCGTGTTGTCCCGGTTTACCAGAAGTGCCGCGCCCTCTGATTCGATGTCGCGGCAGAGCTGCTTCTCAAAAGCAACCAGATCCTCTTCGTTTTCATAATTACTCCAGAAGAAAATCTGCGCATTCGGGTCGGCGATGACCTTCTGTGTCGCCGCGCCTAACGTTACGTTGATGGCCGTGGAGAAATAGCTTGTCACAGGAATTGCGACTGCGGAAATCACCGTCAGGACAGCCAGAACGATGGTCAGAACTGTCCATAGGGTTCCCTTTTTTTGTTTTGTTTTGCCCATATGGGGTGCCTCCTCTTTCTTTAATATAAGCATACTGTACAACACAAACGGTAACGCTTCAATTCATACCGCACAACCTTTATTGCCAGCCGCACAGCTTTCTCAGAAAGGTTAGGGTTTTACTGCCAGTTCCAGTGCTTCCTCAAATTTCGGCAGCCACCAGTCACGATATCCGGCTCTGGTCGGGTGGATTGCATCCGCCATATACAAGCTTCTTTGTTCCTCCGTCAGCTGGTTGAACTCTGCATCATGGTACATATCCACAATTTGGATTCCCCATTTCTGTGCAATCTGTTCCAGGCCATTCACCATGGTCTCATAGTTCTCATCCAGGGGCGGATTGACATAGAACAGCACCGGGCATCCCCAGACTTCCTGGACTTTGGCAATGATATACTCGATGGCTCCGAAGGTCATCGCGCAATCGAAAGCCTCCGGCTCCCGCACTTGCTCCCCGGAAACGGTGCCGAAAGATTCCGGCATATTACGGTCGTTGGTGGACAGCTGGCAGATGAAGGCATCCACATGTTCAGCACACTCTTCCGAGAGAAGGTAGCTGTTAAAACGCTGCACATAACTCTCCTTTTTCACATCCGCCAGTGTGGTACCGGAGACTGCTTCCTTGATACAGACTGCACCGTCCCTTTTGGCCAGGAAATCAGCCATGGACTCTCCGCAGGCACTGGCACCATAGGTCACAGAGGAGCCAAGCCAGTAGAAGAGCTTACCTTCCAATGCACTGCCCGGAACATACTGCATATTCGCAGCACTGTACTGTTCGTCATTACCCAAAAGTGTGATGCGCAGCTGCTGGTTAACGGTTTTGCCTTCATAACGCATTACCGCAAACAGTGTCGTCCTTGTCAGAGGAGTATCTACCTCCAGGGTAAAGGGAACATTTTCTACTACGGTTCCGTCGCTCATTTTCGCATTGACAATCAGCCCCGTGGGATCAAAGGTCTCGCCCTCTACATAATTCACCTTGGCCGCTTCCTGAGCAAGAATCAGCTTCGCTACCACAGGATCCGCGGGAAGCTCGGCTGTCTCCTTGGTTGAACAGCCAGAACACAGGAACAGCAGCACCATCGCTGCCAACAGGCAACAGATATGTTTCATACCATCATCCATTTCCTCTCCGAAAAAAAAGGTGCAGAGCCGTTTCCAGCCCTGCACCCGCGTTTATTTATCGTAACTTATTTTTCTGCGGCAGGGGCAGCAGTATTGCCATCGATGGTCCAGTTTTCTGCGCCGGCACCGGCCCAGATCTGGCCGAAAGCACCCAATTCCTCCTCACCGGGAGCGGTGACGGTCATGGATGCGCCATCCTCGCTGATGGTGTAGGTGAATCCGTCGCGCTCCATGTGATAAGAGGGGAACACGACCTTCATCTGTGTGTCATCCAGAGCGATCAGCACCAGATCACCGGCCTGATAAACGGCCTTTACACCCTGCATGCTGTGATCCTCATTCAGGATATAAGCATGGCTGATATTGGGCCAGATCTGAGCGGCAAAGCCTTCCAGCTCACCGGCAAGCTCCAAAGCAGCCACATCACCGATGCGGGTATAGGTGCAGGGAATGTCAGTGAATACCTTCAGGTTGGCAGTCCCATCAGCCTGCAAAGCCAGTTCTGCGGTGGTGGCGTTGCCGCCCATATCCACAGAGCAGGTATAGGGAGTGTCCTCTGCGATCTCAGCGGCGGGCAGTGCGGAAACATCACTGCAAACCAGGTTGTAGGTTACGGAATTGGCGCCATCCAGGCTCCGATCAACAGTGAAGGATGCCGTATTGCCCTCAGTAGTTACGGAAACCGCCTCACCGCCGATGGAAATGCTGACACCATCGGCACCAATCATCCACTTACCATCAGCGAACTTGTCATATCCGGCATAGATCAGCATGGTGCCATCGGCCTGCAGATAAGCGGTGGCATTCTGCTCGGCATCCGTAAACACGCCCACGTGTTCAGGTGCCACAAATTCCTTCTTGTTGCCCTGGATGAAAGCATCCGCATCGGCAAAAGCCTTCCCCTCACTGCCGGACATGGTAACATTACGGGTATAGCTTGCGCCGGGGACAACGGGGAAGGTCATATCAAAGGAGTATTCCCCGGCAATGTCGTAAGCATAGGCGGTCTGGGCATTCGCGCCGCCGGCTGCTTCCAGCTTGATCTGAAGGCAGGGAACGCCGTCCTTCTCCACTTCCTTCCACTTACCAGTGAGATACCCGGCAGCATAGCTGGGGTTGGAAGCGGCGGGGTCAGCATTGTACTGGCCGAAGGCGTATTTGTCGCAGGAAGCGGTACCGTCCTCGTTCAGATTCAGCAGAAACGCCGCAGCCAGCATGGAGGCGAACTCGCCCTCTTCGGTGTATACGCCTGTGAACTGGAAGCTCTTGGTGGGCGCGGGGGCTTCGGTTGTCGCGGCAGTGGTTTCTGTCGCAACGGTTTTTCCTTCGCCGCAAGCGGCGAGCAGGGTGGCCATCATCGCAATGGCCAGGATCAGTGCCAGAGTCTTTTTCATTGTTTTTTCCTCCTCTTTTTTACTCGTGTTTCATAAAAGCGGCAGTGACGGAAGCAAGTGCGATCACGCCGAAAATGATGGTGAAAGCCAGTGCCAACGGATAGTTGCCCCCGAAAAAGGGAACCTTTGTCAGCACATCTGCCAGCGGATAGGCGAACTCGACCGCATGGTTCGCCAGTGCCAGAGAGAAGCAGGCGCAGCTTGCCAGGGGGATCCACTTCATCCTTGTCAGTTCACCGGCGGTGGCGATCAAGCCGCCCGCAAGCATAAAGCCAAAGGTGAACCAGCTGAACACCCGATCAACGGTCTCAGCTGCCGTTGCCATATAAATTGCCAGATAGGCAATGCTGGCAACCACAGCCGCCGCACCCGAAAAGAAAGCAATGTAGAAGCCAATGGTCTTGTTCTTCAGCATATCACTTGCCCTCCTTCTTTTTCCGATAAGCCACAATCAGGAATGTTACCGTCGCACTCACATACAGGACGGCCACAACCGCATTCAGGCAGATCAGCGCAGGCTGCCACCAAGGCGTGAAATCCGCAACCTCGATCTCAGGCGCCAGGCCGTTGATCAAGTTAGAGTGAACCATGGTGTACAGGAAATACTTGGCAACATCCCGGAGCTTGCCCCAGATAAATCCATCACGGTTCTTTGTCAGCAGATTGGAAGCCTCCGGAACTCGTCCCGGGTCATTGTTGAACTGGGTGGTTCCTGCTTTCAGCGCATCTGCGGTTCCCATATACGATGCGGAGTCCTTGGAGGAGTCCGTCATATTGATGCCGGTGAAGCCCCATTCGTTGCGAAGCACCTGGGTCATGGTGGCATAGTCGGAAGCTGTGGGGATGCAGCCAATCCGGTTATATGCAGTCATGGTTCCCAGAGAGTGATCCTTGCTCAGGCCGCCTTCAAAGCCCTTCAGACAAACCTCACGGTAAGTCTGCTCGGTCATGAAGCTGGCAACACCGTGACGGTTGGTCTCCTGGTCGTTGCCGCAGAAATGCTTGAACATACCGGCACAGCCCTTTTCCGCCATAGCCTTGGTCTGCACCTCGCCGCACAAATAGGACAGCAGCGCATCCTCGGAGTAGTATTCAAAGTTTCGTCCGGAATAGGGTGTGCGGTGGATATTGCCGCCGGGTGAATAGGTGTGACGGAAGCCCAGATGCAGGCTGTCCTCACCGAAGAAGTCACCCCGCAGGCGCAGCATTTCCTTGCTGAAGGTTCCCGCACAGAGCATTTCCGCATTGTACAGCACACCGCCAGCCTGATAGCCGTCAGGGCCGTCACCACCGGAGTAAGCCGGCATGGCCACGGACTCGACGGAATCCAGACCCATCTTGTCACCAACGATCTGCGCCAGTTCACCAACCGTCAGCTGGTCAATGAACTCGTCCCACTTGGGATCGTCAAAGGGAACGTCCTTCATATCAATGAAGCTAATCCCATTCTGCTGCTTATGCTTATAAACGGAGATATCCGGTGCGTCCGCAGGCTTTTCGTACTGGAAATTCTCCATGAGATTCTGGATCTCGGGAGTAGCCGTCAGAGAAGTGACGGTTTCGGGGAAGGTGTTCCAGTCGGAACGGGTCATGTAAGTAGCGGCGCCGGGAATAAAGTAATTGATGTCACGGTCCTCAAACAGATTGGAAACTACTTCCCCGGTCTGGGGAGAGACCGCGTAGGTCTTATTATCTGTTTCGGCAAGATTGATTTTCTGTACCTTGCCCGGCTCCCCCTCCACAGGATTCCCCTCTGCATCGAACATACCGGTCACACCCCGGGCAGCCAGTACATTGTTCAGCGCGTCATGGGCACCGCTGCCGATGGTGAAATAATAGTCACCGGCGTCAAACACATAGCAGCCCTTCCGGGAATCATCCGCTCCATTGACCGCATTGCTGTCATAGGCAGCGAAGATATAATCGGAGAAGGTAAGGGTAATGGTTTCACTCTCCCCTGCTGCCAGCGCGGAGGTCTTTTCAAAGTCGGCAATCTGGATGGCGCTCTTCTCCACCTGCCCCGTCTCATAAGGAAGCTGGACATACAGCTGCACCACATCCTTGGACTTGCCGCTGTAATTCGGCGCACCGTTGTTTGTCACCTTCACCTGAGTCGTGACGATATGCGTATCCCGATCCCATTCCACGCTCAGCAGCTCCTGGGTAAAGTCGGCATAGCTTCCACCTTCGCCAAAGGTGTACACCATCTCATCGGCGTAATTCCATGCGCCATTCTGGGAAGCGTAAACGCCCTTGGCAGAATCCGCATTGTTGATGCCAAGCACCTGATCCTGATAACGGGTCTCATAATACTTATAACCAACGTAAATGCCCTCGGAATAGACCAGGTATTTGTTTTTGTACAGGCCGGTGAGATTGCTGAAGGTAAAGTCTCCCGCATTCTGCATTGCCGCAGAGGACAGGGAGTTGGCTGCGTAAGTGATCACGTTGCGGCCGGAGGGATCCGCCTTGCCGGTCAGCATCTGTGCCACACCAATCATACCGTAGCTGCCGGGATAGCCGACCCAAAGGATGGCATCCACACCCAGATCAATCATTTCCTGAAGCTCCATGGCATAGCCGGAGTTCACCACAACGATCAATTTGCCAAACTTACCGGACTCCTGAATCAGCTTGATGGTATCCAGCTCCTCCGGATGCAGTGCCAGCTCCCGGATTCCCTGGGGGCCCTCCTGCCAGTCGCCCTGCAAGCCGTGATTCAGATCACCCTCTTCACCGCCAAACCGGCTGACCACATAGATTGCTGCATCCGCGTAGGAGTCGAAGGAGCTTTCGGTTCCCTGATAAGCCGACGCGGGAATCTCGCCGATCAGGCCGGTTTTCGTGCGGCTGGAGGTTGTACTGGTGATCGCATTGTACACAGCTTCATTGACCGCCACTCCCTCTGCCTTTAACGCATCATACAGGTTGATGCCTGCATTGGCAGGGCCGCCGGAGCCACCATGGTAGACAGGTGTCGCCGCTGCATAGCCGAACAATGTCACAGCTGCGTTCTGCCCCAGAGGCAATGCGCCATTCTCGTTGCGCAGCAGCACACTGCCCTCGGTCTGGCACTGGATGAGATATGCCTTCTGGGCATCCAGCATCTCATCCTTGGTGGCATAATCGGACTTAAAATAGGTGGTGTCGTCTGTACCGGCAATGACCGGCGGGCGGGTATCCAGGAACAGATTCACATCACCCTCACGGGTAAACGCCAGCTGGGTGCCAAAGCTTGTCAGGCACAGAAGCAGCGCCAGTGCTGCCGACAACCCCCGCCACAAATTCATACTCTTCATTGTGTGCCCTCTCCCTTAGAGAAACGCTGTTAAATGCCGAAGTCGGTATAGTCAAAGGTGCAGAGCTTGTTGTTGACCTGAATTTCTGTCTCAGCCAGAGTGATGGAAGCGATGTATTCCTCGGCGGTAAGGGGCTTGGCATTCTCATCATAAATGGGAGCGCCGGTGGACGGATCGGTGCCGATAGGAGGCAGAACGGCCTTGCCCATGGTATCATTCCATGCAGCGGTGTCCACAAAGTAGGTCTGGTCATAGCTCTGGACGACACGGGTAATCTTGCCCAGGCTCACATCCACCAGGTCATCATCCAGGTCATTGGGCTTGCTGGTGCAGGTACCATAGATCTTGGTGATGAAGTTTGTGCGCTCGTTGCCCTTGGCATCGTTGGTGCTCTCTGCCAGCTCCAGAGCGGAGAAACAGGAGGAGGAGATGATCAGACAGTATGTGTTATCATCCATCAGGGTCAGCTCCTGCTGGGTGAAGGTGGTCAGATAATAGTTGTACTGGGGACGCATATTGGTGTAGCTGAGCTGTGCGGGGGACAGATAAATACCGGTGGTTTTGGCTTCCTTTGCAGCAGCGGCATCGCCACCGCAGGCGGTGAGCGTACAGGCCAGCATCGCAACTGCCAGCAGGACGGTGATGATCTTCTTCATAATTTTGTTCCTCCTTAATATTTTGTGGGTATCCCACAATCTCTGGCTTAACAGTACGCCATTGCCTCCAAGAATACAAGAAAGACCGCATAACCTTGAAGCTCCACCGCACAGACTTTTTAATTCCTTCATCACGCATTGACAAAATTTTTACAATTCGCTATAATGGGGACGTAAATGAGGTGAAGATTGTGTTGAAAATTGCCATCGTAGAAGACGAAAACGCATCCGCTGAGCTGCTGGAACAGAACATCCGCCAGTACTGCGCAGAATTTCAGATACCCGTCGAAATCCATCTTTTCACCAACGCAATTGCCTTTCTGGATCAGTATTCTGCCCAATACGACATGATCTTCATGGATATTATGATGCCCATGCTCAACGGGATGGATGCCGCCCATGCCCTCCGGGAAAAGGACAGCGCCGTCCTGCTCATTTTTGTGACCAGCATGCAGCAGTACGCCATTCAGGGCTACGAAGTGGGAGCAACGGACTTCATAGTAAAGCCTGTCAAATACCCCCAGTTCAAGCTGAAGTTCACCAGATTTCTGTCAAAGATTCAGTTCTCCCCCTCCCGCAAGAGCACGGACGTTCTGCTGAAAACGGAGTCCGGCTATGTTCGCCTGCTACCCCGGCAGATTTCTTATGTGGAGGTTCGGGCGCATCACTGCATCTATCATACGGATGTGGGAGAATTCCGAATCTATCAGGCCATGAAAAGCGTTGCGCAGCAGCTGGAACCCTGCGGATTTGCCAAATGCAACAATTACCTGCTTGTGAATCTCATGCGGATCACAAAAATTTCCGGCATGGAGGTTGTGGTTGGGAAAGAAACACTCCCCATCAGCCATCCCAGAAAGAACGAGTTTATCGCTCGCTTTGTTGAATTTACGGAGAGCAAAAAGAAATGATGATTAAAATATTTACCCTGTTGGGGCCCTATGCAATGGAAGCCTCCAGCCTGCTGCTCACCTTTTTGGAAACCCAGCTCTGCATTTCCCTGTTCGCCCGGAATCTGAAACGCAGACGATTTTTTCTTCTGCGTATTCTGTTTTTTGAGGCCTTGGGGATTTCGTTGTTCTATGGACTTGCAATCTACAACACCCATGCGGGCACCCTGCTCTCAAGACTCCTGTGCTATTTGGCCATTACTGCGTACTGTCTGCTCTACACCATTGGCATCTTCCAAGGAAGTCTGGAAGATACATTGATTGTATTCTGCTCCGGCGAGGTCACCCATCAGCTGGTTGGAAAGCTGTATCCGCTGATCCAGAATCTGCTGGGTATTAACGACAAGACAACGATATCGCTGTTCCATTCCAGCGCGGCAGAAATCCAAGGTTGGGAATGGATCCTGTTTTTTCTCTATCACATTGTCGCATATGTTCTGATTTCCCGGTTTCTTCATCCCAAAGCCTCTCTGCGGCGGGACAAGGAAACCACAAGGGGAATCGCACTGCTTTCCGTAAGTGTCGTTTTCACCATTAATGTGCTGGTTTGCGTTTCCCGCACGTTTGAAGGAGATAATCTGTTACTGAGTATCACCATCAAAACCTTTGTCATTGCTCTCTGCTCCGTCATTCTTGTGTTTTGCTCCGGTATCTTTTCACAAAATGAAAAGTCCCACCAGCTGGAAGTCCTCCAGCAGCTGTGGAAGCAGGATCAAGCCCAGTACGAATCCGTCAAAGCGAGCATGGACGCCATCAGTCTGAAATGCCATGATCTCAAGCACATCCTTTGCCGCATCGAAAACAAGCTGAACCAGGAAGAAATCAACCAGCTTCGAAACGCAATCAGCGTTTATGATTCCCGGGTCAAAACCGGTAACGACGTGCTGGATGTGGTGCTGTCCGAAAAGAATCTCGTCTGTACAAATCAGGGAATCCAGTTCTGCACCATGGTTGACGGCTCCCTGCTTTCCTTCCTGACACCAGTGCAAACCTACTCCATATTTGGAAATATCATGGACAACGCAATTGAAGCCGTGCAAAAGGTGCCGGAAGAGCTTCGTATTATTTCTCTCAACTGTCAGCGTACCAGCAGCGGCATTGTCATTGAGGAATCCAATTATTTTGATGGTAATCCAATCCTGGCAGACGGAACAATCACCACCACCAAATCGGATCAAGCCCGCCACGGCTACGGAATCAAGAGCATCAAGTACATTGCCCGACAGTATGGCGGTAACATCGAAACCACGATACAGGAGAATATGTTCTTTCTACGAGTTTTCTTTCCAATGGAGAAATAACAAATGGAGGGTTTCCTGAGATGGAATGCCCTCCATTTGTTATTATGGGTGTAAATAGTAATGTTTCATACTGGCTGAAAGGAATCGTTGATCCGAATTAAGAAACAGCCTTATTTTTCTTTTTTCTGCCCAATGCCAGCACAGCTGCTGCAGCAGTCATCACCCAGAACACACAGACGACAATATAAAGTGCGGTCTTCCACACAGGTGTGACTGTCAGGATCTCCGCATCTCCAACATTCATCGCATTGGAACGGGTCACGGAATACACAATATTTTTCATAGCATTGTGGACAGCGCTTGCAATAGCCGGGTCATTTTCGCTGTTGTCAAGGGTGCCCATGTTACCCTTCTGTCCGCACCAGAAATCCTGGCCTGCCAGCAGACCCATCCGATAATCCATCCATTTTGCATTCATGGACATATCCGTGATCGCAGCTCCCTGCATGCCCCATTCTTTTCTCAGGACTTCGGTCATCAGACCGTAGTGGCTTCCGCTCCAAACGACACCAATTCGGTTGAAGCTGGACATAACATTCATGGCACCGCCGCGAATCGCCCCCTCGAAGGCTTCCAGATAGAGCTCACGGATAGACTGTTCATTGGCCCATACGCTGATGCCGTAACGGCCCTCCTCCTGGTCATTCAGAGCAAAATGTTTGACAAATGCCAGCGCCCCTTTACTGCGGATGCCCTGCACCTGAGCAGCCGCGATTTCTCCGGTCAGCCATCCATCCTCGGAGTAGTATTCGTTATGTCTACCCAGATACTGGCTCCGGTGAATGTTCAGTCCCGGGGCATAGATTCCGACGACTGAAGTTTTATCGTCATTTTGGTTGCTGTGCATCATGTCTTCGCCCATGCATTCACCGACCAGCCGGGCCAGCTCCCGGGAGTAGGAAGCTGCGATAACATCCTCCGAGGTAAATGCCATGCCACTGGAACCGCCCATTAGGCTCTTGGTATAACCGGTGGGACCATCCGCCTCCATGGTAGCCGGCAGGTTAATCGCCGGGAGCGCATGCGTGTTGTAGGCACCATTGTAGATGGTATCCAGCATATCCGCATAATCGATCTGACTGATGAGATCATCCCATGCTGTATTCTCGTAATCCGTTTCCACGAAATCAATGGCCTTCAGACTTCCGGAGATTCCGGATTGGGGAACCTGTGCATCCGCCCAGTACCGCTCTTTCATTCTTTCAACAATTGCTGTTCGTTCATCTGCATTGTGGGTAAGACCGTCCGCCCACATAGCATCCGAAACAAACAGCTTCTGGGGCGTAGGATAGGTACCGACCCAATCCCTGCGGGATAAATAGGTCACGGTTTGGCCGTCAGCACCTGCATAGTAATTCAGGTCTGCATTGTCAAACTGATTGGTGATTGACTCCCCTGTATAGGAAGACACCGCATAAGTTGTCGTGTCCAAAGTGTCCACCGACCAGACCGCAGTGAGCGCCGGGTTTCCGTTGCCACTCATACGGGCAGAGTCTGCACCCTTTGCCGCAAGGATGTTATTGATTGCATTGTGTGCATCTGTTCCAACTGTGAAATAATAATCTCCGGCATCCAGGATATAGGTCCTGGCCAGATTGCTATCATAGCTGGTCAAATCATCCTTGCGTATCTCGATGACATAATGCTCTGTTTTTCCCGCTTCGATCATTTTCTTATCAAAGCCACAGATCTCAACAGAGGCTTTTTCCACGCCATTATCCCGATCATATTGGGTGTATGGGGACTGGAAATAGATCTGAACCGTATGCTTTCCATCTACGCTCCCGGTATTGGTCACATCTACCTCCGCAACAATGGTATTCCCACAGTCTTTGATTTGGAAATTGGAATAGGCGAAGGTGGTATAGCTGAGACCGCTTCCGAAGGGGAATGCTACCACATCCTCATAGCGGAAATCTCCCGCATTCCCCTGTCCCAGCACAAAATCCTCATAGCGGGTCTCGAAATACCGATAGCCCACATAAATGCCTTCCTGATAGACAACATAATTCATATTACATTTATCAATACCGGAATCGTTGTTATTCTGAGCCTCCGCAAGGCCAAGCTCCTCTGCATTGGCGTAAGGAAAAGCATCATAGTTCTGCATGGCCGGAGATGCATGATTATCTTTCTGGAAGGTATCCACGATCCGCCCTGAGGGGTTGACCTTTCCAGCCAGGATATCCGCCACCGCAGGAATACCATTCAGCCCCAGATTACCAACCCACAGCAATGCATCTATCTCATAATCATCCAGGAAATCCAGTTGCAGTGTGCTGGAGGAATTGAGCAGGACAATAATCTTCTTGAAGACTCCCTCCTGCTTCAGTCGGGTCAGATTTTCCAGCAGCTCCCGCTCCTCTGCGCAAAGCTGCAGATAATCGCCATCGGTCATATAGGGCTGCAGTGCTTCCAGACCATACGGAAGATCGGCACCCTCGCCCGAAGAACGGGAAAGGAGCACAATTGCAGCGTCACCGTAATCCGGGAAGGTCGCCTTCACAGCTTCGGGATATTTCTCCCACGGAATCTCGTTGATCCGATACTGATCCGGGCTTCCGCCGGAAAGCTTCGCGTTGACACGTTTGTATCCGGAGGTCTTATAAAACTTCCAGAGTTCCTGATTGACACAACCGGAAGAAAAGCTGTCCTGCAGAGCCGCATACAGGCTTACCGCGTCTCCAGTCGCCATAAAGGCAGAGCCGATTCCCGTCAGAACCGGGTCCGCAGCAGACTGAGAAAACAGGGACATTTTGGAATCTGCAGCCAGGGGCAGTGCATTGTTTTTGTTGACCAGCAGCGCCGCTCCTTCCGCCTCAACCTGGCGGCAAACAGCCATATCGTTGGCTACCAGTTCCTCTTCCGACTCATAATCGGTCCAGTAGAAAATCTGTGCGTTCTCTCCGGGAATGATTTTCTGCGTCTGCGCATTGAGCGCCGCATTGATCATTGTTTCATAATAAGCCGTCACCGGTATGGCTGCAGTTAGAACGATGCTTAACAGTGCCAGAATCGCGGCAACTGGAACCCATGGGTTTCTCTTTTTCATCTTTATACCTCCAAGATTTATGTCATACAATAAGTATGCTCCCCCTCCTGCAGGGGCATCTCTCTGCCGTCCGGAAGCACCAGAGTACCGCCGGAGACAGCTGTGACTGTCAGGTTATTGCCATCCTTCCTCACCGTGATAATGCCCTTGGGCGTATAGACGGAGCAGGAATAGCTATCCAATATATTTGACGGCACAATATCGTAGGTTTCGTAGCCGCCGGAGGTGGGCTGGATACCCGCCACATATTTTGAAAGGATATACATAGGCGCTGCGCTCCAGCCATGGTTGAAGGTACCGATGGGTGCAGAGAACTTTTCCCAGAGGGTATCGTATTCATCCTTCAGCATCCCGTCATACCTGTCCAGCATTCTCTGGACTGCCAGGTCCTGCCGCCCCATAACGCATAGGGCTTCCAGGACGTACTTCTCGCAGAAGGGACTGGCTTCATAAGTGGACATAATGACATCACAGATCAGGTCGTAGTCCTCCTCCCCTGCCAAACCGGACAGCGCCAGCATGGCATTGGCTCGGTCATCGATATACTTGCTGTCCGGGTGCTTGAAGCCCGCAGGGGTATAATAGGCATCGCGGAAATTCGCTTTGATAGATTCCATCCGTTCCGTCAGGAAGGCCGCATCGTCCTCAATTCCCAAATCCGCAGCCAGCTTCTGTGTCAGGTTCAGGGCATAATAATAGAAACCGACCTGAAGCAAATTGGCATCGATCTTATCGCCCCAATCGTTCCATGTCCAGGAACCGGGTCGGTAAACGGGCAAACCGTTTTCCATTTCATACAGCTTCAGATAGTTGACGAATACACGATAATAGTCCGTCATGGTCTTTTCATCACCGGAGGCCAGCCAGTAATGGTAGGCACTGGTCATAAACGCCAGGCTCTGATTGGGAATCTCCTGGGGCTTTACCGAGGGAGCCCGGCTGGGGATGGCACCGGTGTCCGTGGTCCAGCCGATGCAGGCAAGGATTGCTTTCTTTGTCATATCCAGACCACCCTGGTCATAGCCGTAGAGAGCGGCATCGATCTGGTTGGATGCGTCGCCCATATAAGGGCCCCGTTCCCGTTCGGGACAATCCATATAGGTGTCACGCATACAGATCGCAACCGTGTTCAAGCTTTCCTGCCAGAGCTGATTCAGTTCTTCATTTTCAGAAGAAAACGCCCCGACCCATTCGCCGTTAAATTCACTTTTGCGGTAACCCAGTGCTGTGAATTTCACACCGGCCTCTGCTTCGATATAAAGCTTTGACCCGCTGCGCCATGCGTAATTCTCAAATTGCTGTGAGCCCTCCGCAGTAACATAGGTGTCTTTGAAATTGGGATTGTTGTCGCTGTCCACATAGCTGTCGGTATAGATCGTCAGCCGCTTTCCCGCAGGAGCTTCCAGCGCAAAATACGGGGTAAACTGAATATTTCCGGGAAGAAACAGTTCCAAAGTCGTGTCTTCTGTCAATTCCCTGCCGACATAATCGGCGGAGTTTGCATAATCTGTAATTCCATCAAACTTGATGGGATTCGTCATTGCCCGGTATAGTGCGCCAAAGGGCAGCTCTCCTGGTTTGCCAATCAGCACCGCATTTTCCCATGCACTGTCATCATACCCAGGTTCCATAAAAGCCCCAAGATCATCCCGGGCATCAAAATAGAGATTCCGCTCCGCCAGCATGGACATTTGCATATAATTGGGATAATCCTTACCGGCAGTGACGCGATTCTTGTAGCCGGTATGCCTCGCTGCCTTCCAGGAGGTATCCGACACGATTCGCTGTCCCTGGACTTCCATCTCAAAAATCATGCCCGCCTGATTGTAGTCGTCCCCTTCATCATCCTGTGCAAACGGAACAATGGAGCCGTCACCGGAACGCCCATTGAAGGCAACCAGCATGGCGATGGTGTTTTCGCCTTTCTGGAGGTTCAAGGGAATCTCGTCATAGTAGCTGTCATAGGGCGTAGGGCCGCGCTTGAGGGAACCATCCAGTACCACCATCTCCCCATTGAGGAACAGCACATACTTGTCCACCGCCGAGATACAGGCCATAGCCGTCACCTCAGCATCCACCGCAACCGTTTTACGGAATGCCACATAGCTGTCATCGCTGCAGCCTTTGGTCCAGATCCAGTTGGCCGTCCAATCACTCTTGCGATAGTCCTCGATTGCAGACAAGTAGGGAAGATTGGAACGATCAGGCTCTCCCCGTTCCGGAGTCTGCTGCACTGTCTGCACCGGCGTCGTTGTTTCCACGGTTGTATTCTGTCCGCAGCCAACCAGGGAAAAGACACTTGCCGCAGCCAGAGCCATGCACAAAACCTTTTTTGTCAGTTTGTTTTTCATGCTGTACGCCTCCTATTTATCCTTGTAACAGAATAATACATCCGTGAGCAAGGAGAAAGGGAATGCGCATAACCTTATTACTGTACAGCATAACCTGATGCTTCCATGCCTTGCATACCAGACACGCACAGTGTATAATACGCAATGGTAAAAAACAGAAAGCAGATGGTAAAAATGAAGCAGCAGGCAGTGAATCCATTTCTTCCCAGCTGGGAATATATTCCCGATGGGGAGCCCCGGATATTTCATGACCGAGTCTATCTCTATGGCTCCCATGACCATTTTGGCGCCCCCATCTTCTGCGTGGGAGACTATGTCTGCTGGTCAGCGCCGGTGGATGATCTGGCGGATTGGCGCTACGAAGGTGTTATTTACAAAAGAAATCAGGACCCCAAAAACGCTCTGGGACTGCATCTGCTGTTTGCGCCGGACGTGGTGCAGGGTACGAATGGGAGATATTATCTTTATTATGCTTTTGATTTTTTGGGCATGATTGGCGTGGCCGTCAGCGAGAATCCCGTTGGTCCCTTTCAGTTTTATGGCCATGTCCATTACAAGGACGGCACGATTTGGGGAAGAAGAAAGGGAGATCAGTTTCCCTTCGATCCAGGCGTACTGGTGGACGATGACGGCTCTGTATACCTCTACTCTGGATTCTATCAGTCCATTCCTGCCTTGGCCAGCGGCTTCCGAAAGCTGAGAAGCGATGGCGGTGTGGTTGTGGCTTTGGAAAAGGATATGGTTACCATTCGGAAAGAGCCTAAGCTGCTGTTCCCAAAAGCAGGGCCGGGTTCCTTCCCAAACCACGAGTTTTTCGAGGCTAGTTCCATTCGCAAAGACGGCAGCAAGTACATTTTCACCTATTCCTCCCGTCATAATCACGAACTTTGCTACGCAGTAAGCGATTACCCGGATCGGGATTTCCGGTTTGGCGGCACTCTGGTTGACCAGGGAGATCTGTTCCTGAACGGAAACGAGGAGGAAAACGGAGCATCCAACTATCTGGGGAATACCCACGGTGGGATGCTGAACATCGGCGATGACTGGTATATCTTTTACCACCGTCAGACCAATCAGCATTCCTACAGCCGTCAGGCTTGCGCAGAAAAGCTGGAGCATTTGGCCCCCGGGGTGTTTCGTCAGGCGGAAGTCACCAGCTGCGGTCTCAACGGCACCCCGCTCATGGGTAGCGGAAAGTACGAAGCCCGCATTGCCTGCAACCTCTGGAGCAAACATGGTGTAGCCAGATATGACCGGAAATTCAACAAAAGAATCCACCCGTTCTTCACCCAGACGGGAAAAGACCGCACGGAAAACGGAGATCAGTATATCGCCAATCTGCGGGATGGAGCCGTGGCAGGGTTCAAATATTTTCAGTTTACAGAGGGAAACACAATCAGAATCACACTCAGTGGGAAAGCCGAAGGAAGCATCGAGATTGCCCATACCCCTGATTTTACGACAGCCATTACATCCATCCCGATTCATGTTCAGGGAAGCACTTTGGAAATTCAAGGACCTTTCAACCCTTCGGCAGGTACGCAGCCACTGTTTTTTCGTTTTATCGGGAAAGGAGCGGTTAATTTCCATTCTTTTACGATGAACATTTGAAAGAAGCTAATTCTTCATATGCAACCCAAACAACTGGCGACCTCTAAAAACTACTTTTTGATGGTTTGGGCGAGAGATTTTGTTCTAACAAAAGTTTTGAAAATACCGGAATACTTTGTGTATTGCGATGTTTTCAAAAGGCATTGTTAGGGCAAAAGATCCGTCCAAACCGCAAAAGGGTAGTTTTTAGAGGTGCCCAACTATTAACGGTTTTCTCCAAAAGAGCACACATCATAATGCCGCATGGCTCAGTGATGTGTGCTCTTGTCCCACCGAGATCTCTATTGCCTTTTCCTCGCAGTTTTCACAGCTTACAGTAACTGATACCTTGCCTGCTATCGTCC
>CAMEWH010000009.1:0-41000 GCA_945940335.1 uncultured Clostridia bacterium
CGGAGCCGGACATCTTCTCCCGAAGCAAAAACATGGCGGACACCGCGCAGCTGACCCCAAAGGAACCATAGGAGATGATGGCGGTGGACACATGCAGCGCCAGCCAGCCGCTGCGCAGGGCAGGCATCAGCTCCCGCACCTGCTTGTTCTGCAGGGCGGCGTAGGCGATGATGATGAGAATCACCGGGGTGGCAAAGGCGCCCATGGCCCGGAACCGGAACCGCCACTGGAACACCAGATAGCACAGGCAGATGCCCCAGGCAAAGCTGGAGGCGAATTCATACTGGTTGGTCAGGGGCAGCCGTCCCGCGCCGATGCCCCGCACCGCCAGGGCCAGGGTATGGGAGACAAAGGCTGCAACCATCAGGGCATTGGCAATTTTCCCGGCCTTTTCGCTTTTCAGGGCAAAGAACACGAAAAACAGGATCATGGCCGCCGCGTACAGGGCAAAGGCGGCATAGAAGAAGATTTTTTCCACCAACAGGAAATTCATTTGGAACCCTCCTTGATTTTTTGGGCAAGCTTCTCCCGGAAGAGCTCGCTCCCCTTCCGGCTGCGGCCATACACCCGCCAGCCGCCGCTTTCCGGCATCAGCCAGATTTCCTCCGGGCGCAGGTAGAAGGCAGCAAACAGGGCAAAGAGCAAAATTGCGCCGCCCACCCCCGCCAGGGAGGTAAAGGGATCGTGCTTGATCTGGATCAGGGTGTAGGAGCGGGGGTTGGAGAAGAGGATGGTATAGTCCGAAACGGTGATTTTTTCACCGGAGCGGAGCACGTTCATCCCCAGCAGCTCCCCATTGTAATACAGCATATACAGGTATCCCGGGTCCACGATCTGCCCGGAGGCGGAGGTGGGCATGCCGGCTTCATCCTGGGTATAGTCGGGGTAGAAGGCCCGGAGCATCACAATCAGCTCCGGCAGATCCGTCACCGCCCGGTATTCTCCGGCGCAGAGGGTTTCGGTTTGAATCAGTTCCTCCCCCTTATAAATGGCCATGTCCGCCGCCCAGCCGGTGGAGTTCTGGTAAAACCGCAGTCCGCCGGCGTCCCAGGGATGATTCACCGAAGCCTGACCGCTCCATTGCTCCCCGGTTTCCCCATTTTTCAGGGTCAGGGAGGCGGTGTACTGCTCCACGGTGTCATCTTCCCGGAGCGCGATGGAAAAATCGTCGATGGCAAGGATCAGGCCTGTATCCGCGATAGGCTTCTCCTGGCCGGGCACCCCGAACACGGAGTAGTTCACGGTGAATATCTGTCCCAGAGCAAAGCCCGCAATGATGATCAGGATGCCCAGGTGGGTCAGCCAGGCCCCCAGGAAGCCCACCCGGTGGCGGATGGCATAGCGGCCTCCCTCGTGATTTTCCCACTTATGGAAGCCCATTTCCTTCAGCAGGGCATCCGGGTCGCCGGAGAAGGGAATCCCCTCCTCCCCGGCGGGAAGGGGCCGGGTTTTCTGCTTCATTTTGTTCACAATGGGGGAAAGGTGCAGCAGGTTGCAGCCCAGCAGATTGCCGCAGAGCAGCAACGTCAGCAGGATGAACCACCAACTGTGGAACACATCATCCAGCCCGGCAGCCAGGATCAGACCGCTCCAGCCGGGGTAGGCATTTTCGTACACCGCCTGGATCTCCCCCTGGGGAATCACGCTGCCCGCAATGCACACCAGCACAAAGAGCACCAGAATCACCAAAGCAAATTTCATGGAGAACAGAAAGCCCAGTCGTTTTTTGAGATTGTCCATAGGGATACCTCCCAGAGAATGGTAAAAAGCAACGGAACGGTAAATTGTAATTTGGCGTACCGGAACTGACGTCCCCTTGGCTCCCCCTCTGGGGGAGCTGGCTGCCCCCTAAGGGGCAGACTGAGAGGGCAACACAGTTTGGATTTAAAGCTGTTGCGATCTTTCCTGCGGCACCCTCTCAGTCAGCCTGTTCGGCTGACAGCTCTCCCAAAGGGAGAGCCAAGGGGCGCTGCCGTATCAGCCCGCCTAATTACAATTTATCCGAGTCATATCTTGCGCTGTTTTTGAAAACGGAGGAGCCGGAATGGCTCCCCCGTTATTTTGCGGTTACTCCCGCAGCTCCACCACAACGCCGTGGGGGAGACAGACGATGAGGCCTACGGTGTCCTCGGTGAGGGCGGGGGTATGGACGCAGATCTGGTTGTCGCAGTCGGATTCGGACACCCAGGCCCGCCCCTCCCCGATCACCAGGGTATTGTGCCAGCTGCCGTCCGCCGGGGAGATGACCACGGTGGCATCGGTGTGCAGGGGGTAGGTGCCGTATTCCTCTCCGTTTACGGTTACCAGCACCTGGGTTCCCCCGGGGTTCCGGAGATAGACGGCAGCACCCGCCGCCGCTGAAAGCACCAAAATCAGTGCCACCAGGGCGATGAGCTTGCGATTGGAAATGTTCATGGGATTTTAGGCGGTGTGGAACAGCTTCATGCCTTCTTCAATTTTCGCGGCGGCCTGATCCAGGCAGGAATTGGCCAGCTTGGAGTTGTGGGCGCCCTCGCTGTTTTCCACATACTGATAGTCGAAGAACCACTGGGCGTGGCGGTACAGCACCCGGATGGCGTCCAGCTCCTCCTCGGTGTACTCGCCGGAGGCGACGGCCTGGGCCAGCTGATCCTTGAAGGCGGACAGGTTGTTGCCCACTTCCTTCTCCCGGGCGGTGACCTGGTCCTGGATGGCGTGGACCTTCTCCGCCATGTCCACATCCTTATGGCAGGCGGCGCAGGTATCCAGAATGGCCTGGCTCTCCAGCGGGCTCACCAGGTTGTGGCTGGTGTAGCTCACGCCGTTTTCCGTCACCTTTTCCATATGGCAGGAGGCGCAGCTCATGCCGAAATTGGCATGGATGCTGCCGTTCAGGAAGGTCTCCATTTCCGGATGCTGGGCCTTCAGCAGTTTGGCGCCGGTGGAGGGCTGGGTCCAGTCCGCGAAGTCGATGGAATCATAGTATTCCAGCATGGCCTCGGGGGTCATCTCCGCTGCGTTGGTGTAGGGAATGGTGGTGGCCTTTGTGGCAGGATCGAAGTAGTACTCGATGTGGCACTGGCCGCAGGACAGGGTGGCGGCATCGATACCACTCATATCCAGCTTGTCGGTGAAATAATCGTGGGTCACCACCAGTTCGCCGGTGTCGGTCTTGTCGGCATGGCAGCTGTAGCAGCCAATGCTCTCGTTCATGGAGGCCATGACCTCGTCAAAGTCCAGGCTGTAGGCGCTGACACCCTGCTCCTGCACCAGCTTGGTGAAGTCGGCGGTCTTGCAGGTCAGGCAGTTGGCCAGGGGGTGAGGACGGGCGGTATTGGCCAGATCCTCCAGGCTGTAGGCGTGGCCCCGGGCACTGTCGTACTGCTTGGCAAAGCCGAAGCCCTCGTAGAGATTCACCAGATAGGGATCTGTCTCCAGGTAGGGCACCGCGTAGCTGTTCTCCGCGGTGGCATTGTAGGAATCCAGAATCAGCTCACCGGCAGTCTTGGCAGGAGCCTGGACTGCTTCCTCGCCGGTGAACACTTCACTGGGTACCGGCGCGTTGTGGAACAGCTGCATACCCTCTGCAATCTTTGCCTCGGCCTGATCCAGGCAGGAATTGGCCAGCTTGGAGTTGTGAGCGCCCTCGCTGTTTTCCACATACTGATAGTCGAAGAACCACTGGGCATGACGGTACAGCACCCGGATGGCGTCCAGCTCTTCCTCGGTGTACTCGCCGGAAGCGACGGCCTGGGCCAGCTGATCCTTGAAGGCGGACAGGTTGTTGCCCACTTCCTTCTCCCGGGCGGTGACCTGGTCCTGGATGGCGTGGACCTTCTCCGCCATGTCCACATCCTTATGGCAGGCGGCGCAGGTATCCAGAATGGCCTGGCTCTCCAGCGGGCTCACCAGGTTGTGGCTGGTGTAGCTCACGCCGTTTTCCGTCACCTTTTCCATATGGCAGGAGGCGCAGCTCATGCCGAAATTGGCATGGATGCTGCCGTTCAGGAAGGTCTCCATTTCCGGATGCTGGGCCTTCAGCAGTTTGGCGCCGGTGGAGGGCTGGGTCCAGTCCGCGAAGTCGATGGAATCATAGTATTCCAGCATGGCCTCGGGGGTCATCTCCGCTGCGTTGGTGTAGGGAATGGTGGTGGCCTTTGTGGCAGGATCGAAGTAGTACTCGATGTGGCACTGGCCGCAGGACAGGGTGGCGGCATCGATACCACTCATATCCAGCTTGTCGGTGAAATAATCGTGGGTCACCACCAGTTCGCCGGTGTCGGTCTTGTCGGCATGGCAGCTGTAGCAGCCAATGCTCTCGTTCATGGAGGCCATGACCTCGTCAAAGTCCAGGCTGTAGGCGCTGACACCCTGCTCCTGCACCAGCTTGGTGAAGTCGGCGGTCTTGCAGGTCAGGCAGTTGGCCAGGGGGTGAGGACGGGCGGTATTGGCCAGATCCTCCAGGCTGTAGGCGTGGCCCCGGGCACTGTCGTACTGCTTGGCAAAGCCGAAGCCCTCGTAGAGATTCACCAGATAGGGATCTGTCTCCAGGTAGGGCACCGCGTAGCTGTTCTCCGCGGTGGCATTGTAGGAATCCAGAATCAGCTCACCGGCAGTCTTGGCAGGAGCCTGGACTGCTTCCTCAGCTTCCACGGGGATCAGCAGACCGGCCTGGATCAGGGCCTGAGTCACAGCGTCCCGGGCCGCGTTGGTGGTAACGGTGGCACCGGCCATGCCGTCCACATTGCTGGACTGGGCTGCCAGGATCTTGGCGGGCAATTCCGCCAGCACCACGCCGCCCAGCTCGGGGGTCTCCCCGTCGCCGGTGAGCTTCACATCCACGATCTTGCCGTCGGCCACGGTCACCTCCGCCAGAATGTCGCAGAACATGCCCTTGGCGCTGCCGGTGAACACTTCACCGGGCACCGGCGCGTTTACGTAGTTGTAGAGGCAGACGCAGCCAGCCAGAACGGCAAAGCTGACCAGAAAAGCAATGAGCCACTTCAAGATCTCATTGGCCGCCAGCTTGGCGGGGCTTCCACGTTTGTTTTCCATGGTATCAACTCTCCTTGTATATCATATTCCTTCCATCTTACAGGAACCGGATGGACTTGGTGGGGCACTTCTCCACGCACTTGCCGCAGGCCACGCACTTCTCCGGGTCAACCCGGGACAGGTTATTCTCCAACGTGACGGCGCCCTGCTCGCACTGCTTGACGCAGATGCCGCAGCCGATACAGCCGGCGGAGCAGGCCTTCTTCACCGCGGGGCCCTTGTTCTTGTTGGAGCAGCGGACGGCCACCTTGGTGGTGCGGTCGTGCATGCCGATGATGCCCTTGGGGCAGGTTTTGGAGCAAAGGCCGCAGCCGATGCACAGCCGGGGATTCACCACGGCGATGCCGTCTTTGATGGAAATGGCACCCTGGGGGCAGACCTTCACACAGCTGCCCAGCCCTAAGCAGCCGTACTCACAGCTCATGTAGGGCAGGCCGCTGAGCACGGCGGAGCGGCAGTCCTCGATGCCCACATAGGTTGCTTTCGCCTTGGTGACTTCGCAGGTGCCGGCGCACTGGACGTAGGCCACCTGGGGGTCCTGGTCAATGGCTTCCTTGCCCAGGACAGCGGCGATTTTGGCGATGTTCTCGGTGCTGTTGCCGGGGCAGGCATCCACCCGGGCCTCTCCCTTGACGATGGCTTCCGCCACCGCGTCACAGCCGGCATAGCCGCAGGCGCCGCAGTTGCTGCCCCGCAGGCATTCCCGCACCCGGGTCACCCGGTCGTCCACTTCCACATAGAACTTCTTGCTGGCCGTCACCAGTGCCAGGCCCAGAACCAGACCCACCAGGCCGATGACCAGCGTGGAAATAATCACTGTTTGCATAGGCTCACCTCCATCAGGACAGGCCGCTGAAGCCCATGAAGGCCATGGCCATCAGGGTCGCGCACAGCAGCACGATGGGCGCACCCCGGAAGGGGGCGGGAATGGCCTCCTCGTCGATATGCTCCCGGATTTCGGCCAGCAGAACGATGGCCACGGTATAACCGATGGCAGTGCCCAGACCGGCAACCACGCTCTCCAGGATGGTGTACTCATTCTGCACATTGGTCAGCGCCACGCCCAGCACGGCGCAGTTGGTGGTGATCAGGGGCAGGTAGATGCCCAGGCTCTGATAGATGGCGTGGGCGTTCTTTTTCAGGAACATCTCCACCATCTGCACCAAGGCGGCAATCACCAGGATGAACACGATGGTTTTCAGATAGTCCAAGCCCAGAGGCGCCAGCACAAACTGGTACAGCAGCGCCGCCACCAGGGAGGCAACGGCCAGCACCGCGGTAACCGCCAGGCCCAGAGAAAGGGAAGCCTTCTTCTGCGCTGACACGCCCAGGAAGGAGCAGATACCCAAAAACTGGCTGAGCACCACGTTGTTCACCAGCGCGGTGGTCACAATAATCGTAATGAGACTTGTCATACCTTGGCCTCCTTTTTGTCACAGCCGGAAGAAGCGCAGCTGGCGCAGCAGCCGTCGCAGCCTTCCACCACCTTGTTGGCCCGGTTCTTGATGCCCACGGCGTTCATGATGGCCACCACAACGGCCAGCACCAGGAACGCGCCGGGGGCCCGGACAAAGAAGGCAATGGGCTCGAAATGACCGGGCAGGGCAATGCCGAAAATGCTGCCCGCACCCAGCAGCTCTCTCACGGAGCCGATGATCACCAGGGCCACGGTGAAGCCCAGGCCCATGCCCAGGCCGTCGAACAGGCTGAGCAGGGGGGGATTCTTGGAGGCGTAGGCCTCGGCACGGCCCAAGATGATGCAGTTGACCACGATCAAGGGAATGTAAATACCCAGCGACGCGTACAGCGACTCCATGTACGCCTCCATCAGCAGCTCCACCACGGTGACGAAGGAAGCCACGATGACGATGAAGGCCGGCAGCCGCACCTCATCGGGGATCACCTTGCGCAGCAGGGAGATCACCACGTTGGAGATGGCCAGCACCACCAGGGAGCTCAGGCCCATGCCCAGACCGTTGATGGCGGAGGTAGTAACCGCCAGGGTGGGGCACATGCCCAGCATCAGGATGAAGGCCGGATTTTCTTTGATGATACCATTATAAATTCTTTCCCAACAGGCTTTCATGTTTTCGGCCTCCTTACTTCAGATTTGCCGCGAAGAAGTCCAGCGCGGCATTCACGGCATCCACCACGGAGCCGGAGGTGACGGACGCACCATTGACGGAGTCGATCACATCGTCCTCTGCGGAAGCGCCGCCCTTGTTCAGGGTGAAGCTGGCCACATTCACTCCGGCGAACTGGTTCATAAAGTCGGGCTCGCCGCACTTCATGCCCATGCCGGCAGTTTCATGGAGCTCGGTAAAGGAGATGCCGTTCAGGGTGCCGTCGGCCTGGATGCCCACCACCAGTGCCAAACCGCCGTCGAAGGACTGGGCATTCCGCACGCTGATGGCATAGCCCACCACATTGCCGCTCTCGTCCACACCGGTGAGGGCCTTCTGGATGGTGACGGAGCCGTAAGCGCTCTGCTCCGCTGCGGCCTGAACCGCTTCATCCGTCTCAAAGGAAACGGCACCGGGCACCACTTCCAGGAAGGCGGCCTGGGCGGCACGCTCTTGGTTTTCGGCAATCTGGTCGGCGGTGAGGACATACACGCCGCTGAGGGCCGCACCGGCAACCAGGGTGATCACCAGCAGGATGATGACGGGCTTGGGAATGGCGGCTTTCCGGTCCTTGGGGATGCGGAACGCAAAGGGCAGGGGGATGAACAATTCGTCAATGATGTTGCTGAACATATTGGCCAGCAGCACAGCGTAGGTGGTGGAGTCGGCGGAGGCGCCCTTCACCCGGAACAGGCCGATGAGTACACCGGTGACGCAGCCGTAGAGCAGCTGGCCCTTGGTGGTGGAGGGGCAGGTCACGGGGTCCGTGGCCATGAAGAAGGCAGCCATCAGCAGTCCGCCGCCCAGCAGCTGGGGCAGCAGGTAAGCCGGGTCAATGCCGTGTCCGCCGAAGATCATCAGGAAAATGGCGGTGGAGCCAATGGTGGCGGTGGGAATCTCCCAGGTGATGCCATGGGCCAGCAGCAGGTAGATACCGCCGGCGATCAGGCCCAGGGCGGAGCTGCCGATGACACCGCTGGTGTTGCCCATGGCCAGGGCCAGCATGTCGATGGTTTTCCCGGAGGCCAGCTCTGCCAGGGGGGTGGCGGCGGAAACGCCGTCCAGGGTGTAGCCGGTCATGGCGGTGCCGAAGGAGATCAGCAGGAAGCTCCGGCCGGCCAGGGCGGGGTTCATGAAGTTGTGGCCCAGGCCGCCGAACAGGCACTTGACCACCAGAATGGCAAACACGGCGCCCAGAACGGGGATATACACCGGGACGTTCGCCGGCAGGGTCAGGGCCAGCAGAAGGCCCGTGAGGATGGCGCTGCCGTCGGTGACGGTGTTGGGCCGCTTGGTCACCCGGTCAAATACGTACTCGGTCAGCACGGCAGAGGTGATGGACAGCAGGATAATCAGCGCGGAATACCACCCGTGGGCCCAGACGCCCAGCACCGTGGTGGGCAGCAGCGCCAGCAGCACATCCCGCATCACAGCCTTGGTAGAGAGGCTGCCGCGGTCATGGGGCGCGCTGGAAATATGAAGTAATTCACTCATTCGTCGTTACCTCCTTATTTCTTCTTCGCGGCCATGATCTCTGCCTTGGTCACCTTGAACAGCTGCATCAGAGGCCGTTTGGCGGGGCAGATGTAGGTGCAGCAGCCGCAGGCGATACATTCCAGACCATACAGCCGGTTTTCGTACCGATCGTAATTCTTCCGCAGGGCAGCCACCTGCATCAGCTGGGGAGACAGGCCCAGGGGGCACACCCGGTTGCACCGGCCGCAGCGCAGGCAGGCGGTGGTGGTGGACTCGGCCACGGTGTCGTAGGACAGGGCGGTGATGGCGTTGTTGTTCTTGCAGACAGGAACCTCCAGGCTCTGCAGGGCCACGCCCATCATGGGGCCGCCGAAGAGGATTTTCTTGGGTTCCAGCCCTTCCTTCCAGCCACCCACGGCCTGAACCAGCTCGGAGCTCAGGGTGCCGATCTTCACGAAGAAGTTGCCGGTGTCCTTCACGCAGTCGCCGGAAACGGTGACGGTGCGCTCCATCAGAGGCTCATTCAGGCACACGGCCCGGTAGATGGCCCGGATGGTGGCCACATTGTCCACCACGCAGCCGGCATCGGCGGGGAGCATACCCAGCTTCAGGTGCTTGTTTGTCACCACGCTGATCAGGGAACGCTCGCCGCCCTGGGGGTACTTGGTTTTCAGGGGCAGGACGGAGATCTTTTCGTGACCGGCGCAGGCGGATTGCATGGCGGCGATGGCCTGGGGCTTGTTCTTCTCGATGCCGATGATGCCCACGGCGTTGGGGAAGAGCTTCAGGATAATCTCCAAGCCCTCCACGATTTCCTCCGGGCAGGTGCGCATCAGCTGATCGTCACAGGTGATGTAGGGCTCGCACTCGGCGCCGTTGGCAATGATGTACTTGATTTTTTCCGGCTCCTTCACCGTCAGCTTCACATGGGTGGGGAAGCCTGCGCCGCCCATGCCCACGATGCCGGCAGCCTTGACCTTGTCCAGGATTTCCTGACCCGACAGAGTTTTGTAATCGGTTTTCACACCGATGCCCTCTGCCAGGGTGTTGGCTCCGTCGCTGGTGATGACGATGGCCTGCCCCATGCCGCCGGCGGCGGTGGGACGCAGCTCAATGGCCTTCACCGTACCGGAAACGGAGCTGACGATATTCGCAGACACAAATCCGCTGGCTTCGGCGATGAGCTGACCTGCCAGAACGGTATCGCCCTTTTTCACCACAGGGGTGGCAGGCTTGCCAATGTGCTGGCTGGTCAGGAACACCAGATCTCCCACGGGGGTATAGGGGATCAAGGGTTTTTCACAGGAAAGCTCCTTCATTTCCTCCGGATGGACGCCGCCTCGGAATGTTTTGTCTCCCATAGACATCTCTCCTTGTTGTAATGAGTTCTGTATCCGATAAGGGCAGGTACGCAAAGGCACACTCACCCAGCTTGGGTATTTAACTATTATAGCGGATGGGGCAGGAAAAGGCAAGAATTTCAAGTATTTACCAAGAAAAAAACAGAATCCCTTTTTGTGCAGTTTGCCTCCCCGATTCCCCCAGGCACTGTAGGGAAGGCAATTTGCGGTTGGTCAGCTGCGTGTCCGGTTGAATGGGATACCATTCGTCCCGTCCCGATTCTACTGCATGATCGGGAGGCAAATGCCTCCCCTACAGTTGGTTGGATGCTTTCATCTTAAAAAAGCCTTAAGGAACCCCCTATTGACAGGAGCTGTATGAACTGTTATACTGACCGTACTAGTACAGTTAGTACAGTAGTTTGAAACAGGAGGAATCGCCTATGGTGCATCTGGACTATCGGGATGCAAGGCCCATTTATGTGCAGATCATGGACGGCCTGCGGCAGCAGATCGGTGCCGGGGTTCTCCAAAAGGGAGACAGGCTCCCCAGTGTGCGGGAGCTGGCGGCGGAGCTGTCCATCAATCCAAACACCATCCAGCGCTCCTACCGGCAGCTGGAAATGGAAGGCTGGATCGCCACCGTGCCGGGGAAGGGCTGCTTCGTCTGTGCCGTTCCCTCCGGAGACCCCAAGGAGGAAAAGCGATTGCTGCACCAATTTGATGAAGCCTCGCAGAAGCTGCTGAAGCTGGGCTACACCCGGCAGGAGCTGCAGGCCCGGCTGGAAGAGGAGGAAAATCATGCTTGAAATGAAAAACGTCACCAAAGCATTTGGGGATTTCAAGGCTCTGGATGATATGAGTCTCCACGTGCCCAAAGGCGCTGTTTACGGTCTGGTGGGTCCCAACGGCGCGGGCAAGACCACGGTCATCCGCCACCTCACCGGCATCTACCGGCCGGACAGCGGCAGCGTTGCCGTAGACGGTCAGGATGTGGCAGGGGACCCCAACGTCCGGGAGCGAATCGGTTATATCCCCGACGACGTGTTCTATTTCCCCACCGCCACCCTGGAGGACATGCACGGGTTTTACCGCCGGATGTATGAGAAATTCGACGAGGAGCTGTACCAGAAGCTGAAGGAAGTGTTCGCCCTTCCCGCCGGACCCATCCGTCGCTTTTCCAAGGGCATGCAGAAGCAGGCGGCCTTCCACCTGACCCTGGCCACCCGGCCCGACGTGATGATTCTGGACGAGCCGGTGGACGGCCTGGACCCGGTGATGCGGCGGCAGGTGATGAGTCTGATTCTCGCCGATGTGGCCGAGCACGGCACTACGGTACTGATTTCCAGCCACAACCTGCGGGAATTAGAGGACGTATGCGACCATGTAGGCATCATGGATCACGGAAAAATGCTGATGGAAAAGAGCCTGGCAGACATGCAGGGCAACACCGTGAAACTCCAAATTGTTGGCGATGCCCCCGGCGGCTTTGAGGTGCTCCACGAAAGCCACTCCGGAAGGCTGAATACCTTCATCCTCCGGGGCACCTGCGAGCAGGTTCAATCGGCAAGCGAAGCCACAGACAGCCCTTATTTCGATGTGCTGCCCCTGTCCCTGGAAGAAATCTTCATCTACGAATTGGGAGGTGTGAATTATGAAGTTAAGAAAATCGTGCTATGATCCCGCCTTTTGCCGATCCGGGATGAAGCGGTTCGCGCCTCTGGGCGTTCTTTATACCCTGGCGCTGGTGCTGCTCACCGTGGGCAACGTGAACCTGGGCCAGAATGTGTACAGCACGGTGGTCGCCAGCTTCTACACCTTCTTTCAATATACCCTGATCTTCAATTTTGCCTACGCGTTTGTACTGGTGCAGCTGCTGCTGGGAGACCTGTACACACCTCGCCTGTGCTACGCCATCCATGCTCTGCCCGTGACCCGGGGCGGCTGGTTCGGCACCCAGGTGATCCAGGGCATCCTCAGCGTCATCCCCGGCATTCTGATTTCCGGCGGATTGATGGCGGTCTCCATGACCCGCTTCCGTACCCTTATCCCCGTGTGGATGGGCATTTCCATGCTGCAGTTTCTGTTCTTTTTCGGGGTGGCTCTGCTCTGCGGGGTCTGTGCCGGGAACCGGCTGGGCATGGCAGTGCTGTATGGCATTCTGAACTTTGGGGCGCTGTTTGTGGTGTGGGCCAGAATGAAGATTTTCTCCCCCCTGATCTACGGCATGTACATCCCCGATGCCTCCACCAGGTTCTGCCCCATCGTGGCCATGACGAATTCCCCCGTTTTCGAGCCCCAGTATTCACAAACCTACGTCCGCCCTGACCGGGACGGCCCTACTGCCTACTTTGAAAGCAGAGAAGTGCTGCGCATCGAGTTCAGCTCCAATGCCATTTGGATGACCGTTTTCTTTGCCGCCCTGGGGTGCCTGTCCATCTTCCTGGCAGTGAAGCTGCTGCAGCGCCGAAAGCCGGAGTGTGCCGGAGACCTGCTGGCCTTCCCCGTGATGAAGCCGGTGATTCTGGTGCTGTGCACCCTTTTTTCCGGGATTGTGTTCCACGCAGTTTCCAGCCTGTTCGAGTGGAGCATGGGCTATCTGATGTTGGCCATCGGACTGGCGGTGGGCTACTACGGCTGTCTGATGCTGCTGAAGCGCCAGGTGAATGTGTTCACCGGCAAGAGTTTCCTGCCTCTGGCTGTGATGGGAGCGGTGGTGCTTCTTTCCCTCACCGCCGCCGGTCTGGACCTGTTCGGCACCACCTACCGGATTCCCCAGGCGGACAAAGTGGAAAAGGTTTCGCTGCGCATCCCCTGCAACAGCTACCACGACACCTTCACCGCCACGGAGGCGGCAGACATCGGGAACATCCTCACCCTCCAGCGGGACGCTTTGGAGGAACACCGGCAGCGGGAAGCCGCCCGGCCGGTGCTGGAGCGAATCTTTGGCAACGAGGAGAAGGAAATCGAATACGAAAAGCCCGACGGCACGTTTGAAAGGGCCGGACGGATGTACATCACCTACACCCTGAAAAACGGCTCTACCATCAGCCGATGCTATCTGTTCCACGAGACCAGCCCCCATCTGGAAATCATGCAGAAGATTTTCTCCCGGCAGGAATTCGTGTTCAGTAACTACGATGGTTTCCAACTTACCTCCGCAGGCGACCTTGATGCGCTGCTGGAGCGCACCAACATCATCCAGGTCCGGTGCTGGCATGACGGCAGCGAGTATGCCGTGGAAAAGAATTACAACATTACATCTGCTGAGGATTGGGCCGGTCTGCTGGATGCCATGCTGGCAGACTGCGAAGATGCCAAGCTGAGCCAGACCTATGCCCTCCACCCCGCTGGCACCTGCCAGGACTCCATCAACATCTACTACCAGTCCACCCGGTTTGAAGGATCGGACTGCCTGAGCGTGGATGTGTTCTCCGGCTGTGAAAACACCCTGAACTGGCTGGTGGAACACGGCTACCACGGGCAGCTTCCGGAATAATCCTCCACCCGCCCGCCGAACCCGGCGGGCGGTTTTGCCGCGCATTGCTGTGAGCGCGGCAGAAAAGAACCGGCCCAATGGACTTCCGAGGGCAATCAGAAAGGGTTCTCCCGAGTATGTGCGCCGGAGCTGGACGCTCCGTTATCAAACAGTCAGCGTATGTTGGTACGCGCAAAGCGGGCGCAGTGTATGCGTCAAGCCGGGTGGCACCGCAGGAGATTTTTACTTCCTGTCCCAGCAAGGAATTTGCTTTGGGACAGGATTTTTCTTTTCTGTCCCGCAACTCAGAAAGGAGAAACCATTATGACGACCCAGAACATCCCCTACAAAATCTACCTGAACGAAAACGAGATGCCCACGGCCTGGTACAACCTTCGGGCGGACATGAAAAACAAGCCCGCTCCCCTGCTGAACCCCGGTACCAAGCAGCCCAGGAGCTGTCCGGGGTCTTCTGCGAAGAGCTGGTGAAGCAGGAACTGGACGACACCACCCCCTTCTTTGAAATCCCCGGGGAAATCCGGCAGTTCTACAAAATGTACCGCCCCTCTCCCCTGGTGCGGGCCTCCTGCCCCAGCTTCACCCGGGGCAAATACGCCTACGACTTCTGCGACACCGGCATGGTCTGCCCCCTGGCGAAAATGTACACTCTGGGCAGCGGTTTCATCCCCGCTCCCAACCACGCCGGCGGCCTGCGCTACCACGGCATGAGCTCCACCCTGTCCCAGCTCTACGACGACGGCCTGATGGAAGCCACCTCCGTAAAGCAGACGGAGGTCTTTGAAGCGGCGGAATATTTCGCCCGGGTAGAGGGCATTCTCCCCGCCCCGGAAAGCTCCCACGCCATCAAGGTAGCCATCGACGAAGCCAAAAAATGCAAGGAAACCGGCGAGGAAAAGACCATCGTCTTCGGCCTCACCGGCACCGGCTACTTCGACATGGTGGCCTACGAAAAGTTCCACGACGGAAAGATGTCGGATTACATCCCCACCGACGAAGAACTGCAGGCCAGCCTGGACAAGCTGCCCAAGATGGAATGACCAATAAGATCATCCCCCCGGTTCCACCAAGGAATCGGGGGGATAAATGTTATTCGTTGGACTCTTTTTTCTTCTTGGAAACGCTGCTCCAGGCGTACATCACCAGCGCCAGTGCAATGACGCCGTAGGAGATGAACACACGGAAATATTCACCGATGGCAGCATCACCGAAGAGGTTCTTTCCGGCGGAGGGAGCCACGATAAACAGCAGATGGAACAGGATACAACCCAGGATTGCCTGGGAATTGGTGGCCTTGCGGATGGAGGCACCGCCTACCAGGATGGCGGCACCGGCGTACAGACCCACCTGCTCATGGGCGCCGTAGGTCTGGAAGGAGCCCATGTTCTGCACGAAAATGAGCTGGCCCCAGCCTGCCAGAACCGTGGAAATCATGATGGCGATGACCCGAACCTGATCCACATTGATGCCGGACACGTTGGCAACGGTGCGGCTCTGTCCCACGGCGCGGAACTTCTGGCCCAGCCGGGTCTTCATCAGCGCATCGTTGAACAGGCACAGCAGGCCAACCAGACCAAAGGTCACCATGGGCACCTGCACCATGCTGAACAGGCCGGATACCGCAGGAATCTGATAGATCAGGCACAGACCCACGGTAATCAGGAACACACGCAGCAGGGCTTTCTTGTCGGACTTCTTTCTCAGGAACTTGATCAGAGCCAGGGTAAGGAGGATTCCGCAGAACACATACAGACCGGTCCCGAAGTCCACCCGCCACAGGCCATCCAGGGAATACTTGAAGCCCCGCTCCGTGGACAGGTCAATGGTATTGGCCACACCGGTGGAGCCCTTGATCACTAAGCCGGGGGCATTCAGCGGAATCAGATTGCCGAAGATGAACAGGAACAGCAGCTGATAAAGACCGTTGGCAAAATAGCCCAGAATCAAGCCGCCGATCATCTCCTGGCCTTTCATCTTATTGAGCAGCTTTCCGATGAGATAACCGAAGAAGGCGGCAATGGGCACCGTCATCAGCATGGCGGCGGCAAATGCAGCCAGAGAACCGAACCGGCCCGCCACATTCCACTCGATCACCCACAGGGCCGAAATCTGAGCAGCCATGGCGCCAATGGTCACGGCGAAGTTGATGCCCATGCCTGCCACGATGGGCAGAATCAGCGCCAGCACAATGAAGGCATTCCGGCTCAGACGGCCGAAGAGCTCATACATCACATAGGGAATGGTATAGCCGGAGAAGTACAGACACACAATGCAGAGAACCACGAACATAATCATGACCGCATTGCTGCGCAGCACCGCACTCACATCAATTCTTTTACGAAGATCATGCACGGGAATCACCTCCGGACTTGGTCAGAGCATACAGGATAATACCGTTGGAAATCAGAATACGTAGGGTTTCCGAAATGGTGGAACCGGGCACCAGCACATTGGCCACGGGCATGCCCAGCGTCAGCACGCCCTGGAACAGGAAGGTGCCGATGAGCACATGGCTGATTTTGCACCGGGAGGTGGAAGCGCCGCCAATCAGAATGGCGGATGCCGCCACAAAGCCCATCTGCCGGGGCGCGGTGTACAGCTGCATAAAGCCATAGCTCTGGGAGTACACCAGAATGCCCACCGCACCCAGAACCGTGGAAAGGGTGGTTCCGATGATGCGCATTTTGTCCACATTGATGCCTGATGCCTGGGCAAACCGGGGATTGTTGCCCACGGCCTGCATGGCGATGCCGGTTTTACTCCGGGAGAACAGCCACACCAGCCAGCAGCACAGGGCCATGAACAGCAGCAGTCCCGTGGGGACGAAGAAATCGCCAATGCTGAAGGACAGGAAATTATTGAGGATCTGCTTGAAATTGGTATTATCCAAACCGATGGTATTTCTCAATCCGGTGCCCAGGGGCCAGCGCAGCTTGAGGGAGTTGAAGGGCAGCACCAGCCAGGCGATGCACATCAGAGAAACAATGGAAAAGCCCACATAGGTGGTGACGGACATTTCCTCGCCCTTCAGCCGGTTCAGCAGCTGGGCGTACAGGTATCCGCACAGGGCGGCAATGGCACAGCCAAAGGCAATGGCAAACAGGAAGCCCCACCAGCCGGGAATGCCCCACTCGATGGTGACCAGGCCGCCGATCAGGCCCGCCACCAGTCCGATGGGCAGACCCAGGTTCAGGCTGATGCCGCACTGAATGCCGGGCACCATGGCCAGAACCATGATGGAGTTCATGCCCATACGAACCACGGAATTACTCAGCAGGGTGGGCAGGGACAGATCATACCACAGGCACATAAAGCACAGCAGCACGAAGAACACCCCGATGACCACCCGGGGGATGCCCAGCTTATCCACCAGAATTTCATAGAAGGCCACCATGGCAGCCACGAACAGCAGGGCAAGCCCAGCATAGATCAGATCGTCCCCATGGCGAATCATGTAAGCGGAGGCGCCAACAGAGGCACCGCTCTGTTTCAGATACCGGTCATACTGGGTATCGAAGGTGTCACCGGACTGGTAGACGATGGCTTCCATGGTCTGCTGCAGGGAGCCCAGGGCGGATTCATCCAGCACCGGATACAGCTTCTGCAGCTCTGCGGCCACAGCCGAATAGGCAGCCTGGGCAGCTTCCTCCGCCTCCAGCATTTCGGCGGTGGGCTCAAAGCCGCTCATATCCACCTGGATGTTCTCGGTTTCGGGGACATCCTTTCCCTGAGCCAGCAGCTCCTCCCGCTGGGCCTCCAGGGCAGCCTTTGCCTCGTCATAATGGGCATCGATGTAGGCCTGGGTGGCCTGGGCCTCCAGCTCACCGAAGACAGTGAGCAGGCGGTTGTACTTAGACACGGCTTCCTTCAGGCCCTGGGAGGGTTCCACCCCCTGGCTGAATTCCGCATTTTCATACTCCGCCCGGACCCGCGCCTCCGCCTCCGCCACGGCAGTGCGGATTTCGGACATTCCGCCGCCCGCCGCCTTGGCATCGGCCTGGGCCTGCTTCTTTGCCAGGGCCACATAGCTTTCCACGATGCCGTCACCGGCCGCGTTCATCAGCGATCTGGCCCGCAGGTCGTTCAGGATGGATTGACCCCCATCCTTGTTCTTTTTGGGCAGATTCATTCCGCCAATAACCGCCAGCACCAGGCAGGCCAAGCAAAGCGCAGCGGCGATGGCTCTTCTCAGCTTATTTTTCGTCATTGCGGCTACCTTCTTTCTTATGCTGATCGGGCCGGATGCCGGACATGGCTAGACCGAAGTCGGCATCGCTGGCATTGGGAGAGAGAATATCCACCAGCTTTCCCTCGGAGACGATGGCAATCCGGTCGGAGATGCTCCGAAGCTCCTGCAGTTCGGAGGAGACAATCACGACGGTCATTCCCTTCTCCCGATTCAGCTTGACCAGGGTTTCCAGCACCAGCTTCTTTGCACCGATGTCAATGCCCCGGGTTGGCTCAGAGACAAACAAGAACTTGGGATTCATGCACAGCGCCCGGGCAATGCACACCTTCTGCTGGTTGCCGCCGGACAGGGTTCCCGCCGCCTGGGTGGGACTGAAGCAGCGAATATCCAGCTCCTGAATCATTTCCTCCGCATTGGCACGGATGGCTTTGGTATCCTTCAGGGTAACAGGGCCCAGCTTTTTCAGAAAGCCGCCATGAACCTGCATGGCGTTAAAAACGATGTTATCCTCGATGGACTGATCCAGCAGCAGGCCCACACCTTTCCGGTCCTCGGACACCATGGCAATTCCGGCATTTAGGGCGGAGGTGGTATCGCCGGTTTTCAGTGTCTGGCCGAACAGCTCCACCGTGCCGCTGGCCGGGTACAGGCCCATCACACCGTTGGGAATGCCCAGCTTGCCCTGACCGGCCAAGCCGCCGATGCCGAAAATCTCCCCTTCATACACATCCAGATCCACGCCCCGCACCACTTCGCCGGGCATTTCCACCTTCAGGTCCCCCAGGTGCAGGGCAACCTTCTGGCTGGTTTTCTCCCGGGGCTGGGCATCCACCACGGATTCGCCCTTGCGGCCAATCATCAGTTCCGCCAGCTCCACAATGGAGGTGTCCTTCACCTGCCGGGTGGCAGCCAGTTTTCCGTCCCGCAGGATGGTAATGCTCTGAGAGGCTGCCATAACCTCCTCCAGGCGGTGGGTAATAAAAATGATGGCAATTCCGCTTTCGGCAATTTTCTTCATCACGTTCACCAGCTGAGCAGCCTCGGACTCGGTCAGCACGGCAGTGGGCTCGTCGAACACCAGCAGCTTAACGCCGGTCTTGTCAATTTCCCGGGCAATTTCCACAAACTGCATGTAGCCCACCGGCAGGCCCTGAACCTTGGTGTATTCATCGATGCCCATGCCCACGCTGTCCAGGGCCTTCCGGGCATCGGTGGACATGGCATCCATATCCAGGGTTTCCAGGGAGCTGCCAAAAATCCGGCTGGCCAGGTTGGAATGGGTAATTTCCCGGTTCAGCTTGATGTTCTCGGCGATGGTAAAGCCGGGCAGCAGCATGAACTCCTGATGCACCATGCCGATGCCCATGTTCATGGCATCCTGGGGGGAGCCGATGTTCACCTTTTCCCCGTTCAAAAACACCTCGCCTTCAAAGCCGCCGGTGCTGTGGATGACGGGCATACCAAACAGTGTGTTCATGAGTGTGGATTTGCCCGCGCCGTTTTCACCCAGAAGCGCATGGATCTCGCCTTTTTTCACAGATAGTGAAACATCACTCAAAACGGTGTTGCTGCCATAGCGTTTGGTGATATGCTTCATCTCCAAAACGTATTCGTTTTGCATTCTCTGCGTTCCTCCTTTATATCTGACAGATGGCGGCAGCTTGTGAAACGTTTTATGAACGAGGCACAGGCTGCTGCGCTGATATTCCATGAAAGATGCCGCAAGCAGAACAGCCGGCAGCTTTCATGGGGTATCAGAAAACTTGGGGCCCGCCCGTACCAGACGGGCAGGCCCTGAATTGCTGGAATATGGGATGAATTACAGATAGTCGTTGAAGTCAACAGGAGCCAGCAGGATGGTGTAGTAGTTGTCGAACTCATTGCCCTCGGCATCCACATAGGTGGCAACCTTTGCGCCGGGAACCTTCTCCTGCAGCATGGCGGACAGCTTCTCACCATCGTTCTTCACGGTGACCTCGCCATCGATGTAAGCCTTGGCGTACTCCACACCGATCTCGATGATGGTCATAGCCACGGGATGGGGCCAGGTGGAGAAACGGCCGACAGCATCATGCTCAGCCAGCTTGGCAGCGATCTGCTTCAGAGCATCCTCGTCGTCACCGCCGATTTCCAGTTCCAGACCCAGGGTGGCAGGGAATGCGTGGTAGGGGCTGGGGCAGCAGGGCTGGGGATAGTAAGCATTGGGCTCCTTCAGGACAGCTTCCTGCAGGGAGGGCTGCATGCCGCAGTTGGTGGTGAAGAAGGCAACCTTCTTGCCCTCGTACTTGGCCATCTGCTGGGGGACATCCTCCAGGATGAACTGCTGGGAAGCGGACAGGCCGGCCTCAGCGGTGGGGTCGGGAGCGGTCACGTCAACCAGCTCGATGCCCAGAGCATCGCAGTTGGCCTGCAGCAGCTCGTGACGGGCAACGATCAGCTCCATTGCCATGTGACGGGGGAAGGAGTAGTGGATGAGCACATCCACGCCCCAGTTGGCGCAGGTTTCCATGATGGTATCGCCCTGCTTGGCCTCGTCGGCGTACATCACCACGTCGGCAGCAGCGGAGATAACAGCGGGGTCTTCCTGGGGGGTGCCGGCGATCAGCAGAATGTCGTCACGGCCCATCTCACGGATCTTGTCGAAGGCCGCCTTAGCACCGGGAACAGCCTGGCACATCACAATGGCCTTCACATCGGGGTCGGAAGCGAAAGCAACCAGCTTGGAAACAGTGGTCTCCATCTCGGACATGAAGTTGTCGGGATAGGTGTCGGTGATGATGTGCTCAGCACCCCAGGTGGCAACGGCCTTCTCGGCAGCGCGGAATTCTTCCTCGCCCTGAGAAACGGTGCCGGTGAGGATGGCAACCTTCCAGTTGTCATTGGCTTCGGCGGCAGCAGCAACAGCGAACACGCCAACCAGCATGACAAGCGCCAGCAGCAAAGAAACGATCTTTTTCATGGATATTCCTCCTTACAATTCTGTCCTTTTCCAAAAGACGAAAGTCTTTCCCATAAGAACTGTCCACATTGTAGCATCAAATGTCCACGATTTCAAGAAAAAACAGTCGCGCGAAAACGTTTTTGGCAATATAACCCAAGATTATCGGTTTTTTCATTTCAGAAATTGGAAATATTCACCAAGTCGTTTTTCTGTTTTTGGATAATATACGGCTGTATTGCATTTTCTTTCACTTTTATCTCCGTCCGGCGCGGACAATCCTCCGTCCACGCACAACATTGCCGGAAAATGCAGCCTCTTTCAGTGTGGCTCCCCCAGAATGGCCTCGGCGGTGAGGATGCCGTCGATGGCGGCGGACATGATGCCCCCGGCGTAGCCCGCGCCCTCCCCGGTGGGATACAGTCCCGCCAGGGCACTCTGGCGGCTTTCATCCCGGAGGATGCGCACCGGGGAAGAGCTTCTGGTCTCCGGGGCGGTGAGCACGCCGTCGGGGTCGGCGAATCCGGCCAGATTCCCATCCAGCGCCGGAATGGCCTGCTCCAGGGCCCCGGTGATCACCTCCGGCAGCACCTGATGCAGATCACACCAGCTCACCCCCGGTCGGTAGGTGGGCTGCACCTTCCCGGCACCGGTGCTGGGCTTTCCGGTGAGGAAGTCCCCAATGCGCTGGGCGGGAGCGCGGTAGCTTCCGCTGAGGCGGTAGGCCCGCTCCTCGATCTCCCGCTGCCAGTACATGCCGCCCAGGCTGCCGGGATAGGGGAAGCTTTCCGGGTTCAGGGTAACAAGCAGCGCCGCGTTGGCATTCTCCCCTGCCCGGTCGGCGCAGCTCATGCCGTTGGTGACCAGTCTTCCCTCCTCCGAGGCGGCAGCCACCACGTAGCCGCCGGGACACATGCAGAAGGTATACACCGTGTGATCCGGCAGATGCTTCACCAGCTTGTAGTCCGCCGGGGGCAGGGCGGGATTTTCACCGCCGTACTGGGCCCGGTTCACATTCTCCTGAAGGTGCTCGATGCGCACACCCATGGAAAAGGGCTTGGGCTCCATGGGAATTCGTTCCTGCTCCAGCATGATAAAGGTATCTCTGGCACTGTGGCCGATGGCCAGCACCGCTTTTTCGCATTCGATCCGCTCTCCGGTGTGGGTGATCACCGCCCGGAGCTTTCCGCCCTCCTGTTCCAGGCCGGTGACCTGGGTACGGAAGCGCACCTCGCCCCCCAGTTCGATGATCCGCCTGCGCAGATTCTGCACCACGTTCAGCAGCACATCCGTGCCCACATGGGGCTTGGCATCGTAGAGAATGTCCTCCCGGGCACCGGCAGCCACGAACTGCTCCAGAATCCAGCCGATTCTCGGGTTATTCACGCCGGTGTTCAGCTTGCCGTCGGAGAAGGTGCCTGCGCCCCCCTCGCCGAACTGGACGTTGCTTCCCGGGTCCAGAGGGCCGCCGGAGAAAAACCGTTCCACCTTCTCATGCCGGGATTGGGCGTCCTCTCCCCGCTCCAGCACCAGGGGCTTCTGCCCCGCCAGGGCCAGAATCAGGGCAGCAAACATTCCCGCAGGGCCGAAGCCAATCACCACCGGGCGCTTTGCCGGAGCCGGACGGGGCTTGGGAGGCTTGTACACATTCACCGGGGCCAGGGAGGCCCGCTTGCAGGCGGCATGCCTGAGTATTTTCGATTCGCTGCCCTCCACCGTCACGTCCAGGGTGTAGATGATTTTCACCTCCGGCTTTTTCCGGGCATCCACGCTGCGCCTTACAATTTTCAGCTCCCGAATTTTGGAAGGAGAAAGACGCAGCAGTTTTGCAGCTTCAAATTGGAGCTGGCTGGCGCTGTGCTCCGGAGGCATGGGAATGTCCCGCAGTCTGATCATGCTTGCTCCTTTCCGGCACTGAGTCCCGCCAGACGGCCGGAGCTCCAGGCCCATTGCAGATTGTAGCCGCCGCAGTCGCCGTCCACGTCCAGCACCTCGCCGCAGGCATAGAGCCCGGGCACCAGGCGGCTTTCCATTGTCTTTTCGTCAAATTCCCGGGTAAGGATTCCCCCCGCCGTCACCTGGGCGCTGTCCATGCCCATAGGCTCGGTAAGCGTTACTTCAAACGCCTTGGCGGCCCTCACCGCCTCCTTTATAAGCCTGTCCGGCAGTTCCCGGATGGGGTTCTGACCGGAGATGCCCACCGCCTGGGTCAGCACCCGGCCCAGCCGGTTGTGGAGGATGCCGGTGAACAGCTCCGAAGCGGTCAGCGACGTGGACCGGCGGCGGCACAGTTCTTCCAGAAGGACTTCCCCCTCCACCTGGGGCAGGAAGTCCAGCCGGCAGCACCAATCTCCTTTTTCCTGGCAGACATCCCGGGAGAGTTCAAAAATCACCGGCCCGGACAGGCCGTATTCCGTAAACTGCAGTTCTCCCTCACTGGATTGCACCGCGATTCCGTCCCGCAGGATTTCCGCCCGGCAGTTGGCCCGGACACCCTTCAGTCCTACCACGCCGCCCCAGTCGGTTTTCAGTTGAACCAGGGTGGGCCGCAGCCGGGTGCAGTGGTGACCGAAGCTGCGCAGAAGCTTGTAGCCGGACATGGTGCCTCCCAGCCTGGTGCCCGCCAGGCCGCCGCAGGCGATGATCAGGCGCTGGCAGTCCAGGGTTTCTTCCCCGAATTCCAGCCGGAAGCCCCCGGCGGTTTTCTTCACTTTTTCCACTTCCGTCCCCAGCTTCACGGTGATGTTGGGTTTTTCCAGGGCAAAGCGCAGCACATCCAGAACAGAATTGGCCTGGTCGGAGTAAGGATACACCCGCCCGGATTCCTCCGCCACGGTGAACAGTCCCAGCTCCCGGAACCAAGCCAGTGTCCTTTCCGGCGGGAAGGTTTCCAGGGCATATTCCGAAAAGGCAGGGTCATCCCCATGGTAGCCCCCTTCGGCGGCATGGAGATTGGTTAGATTGCAGCGGCCGTTGCCTGTAGCCTGGAGCTTGCGGCCCAGGCGTGCCTGACGCTCCAGCAGCACCACCTCGTTTCGCGGATTTTCCGCCGCCGCCAGCGCCGCCGCCATGCCGGAAGCCCCGCCGCCAATGATTGCGATTACCATATGTTTTCCCTCATTTATAATGTGTACACCGGTGATACCCGGCATTCGGCAAATTGTAATTTGGCGAACCGGAACCGACGTACCCCTTGGCTCTCCCTCTGGGAGAGCTGGCTGCCCCGTAAGGGGCGCCCCTGAGAGGGCCAGCCGGCGTGATTTCGGCTGCTATTATCTTACTGCGGTACCCTCTCAGTCAGCCTGTTCGGCTGACAGCTCTCCCAGAGGGAGAGCCAAGGGGTGCTACCGTATCTGCCCGCTAAATTACAATTTATCGCACTCCCAATTGAACTCCATTATACCCCAGATTTCTCAGCCGCACAAGAAAAACTTCTTCCCTGCCGGGCAAAGATGTGTTATACTGTCCTTTGGTGATTACATGAACCGAGGTAACATTGAAAAAATCGCAAAAACAGCCGAGGATAAGCTGCTGCTGGCAAAGCTCTGGGACAAGATCGATGCCGGAATGCGGAAAAACGTCGCTGCCGCCACCTGCTTTCTCTCCCCCCGGGAGCTGGAGCTGGCCCGGTATCTGTTTGGTCAGCCGGAAGGGCTTTACGAATTCGGCGGCTATGCCGACGCGGAGCGGAAAATGCTGGTGTACCTGCCGGACTATCTGGACGAAAGCGAGCTCACCGGGCCGGACAGTCCCATTGTATGTCTGCGGGCAAGTTTCTTTCAGGCAGACACCCCCAGCCACCGGGATTTCCTGGGTGCACTGATTGGTGCCGGCCTGGGCCGGGAGAGCATCGGCGACATCTGCGTGGGCCAGGGAAGCTGCTTCCTTTTCGTCACCGCCCAGGTGGCCCCCTACCTGCTCTCCAGTTTCACCGGCGCAGGCCGGACCCATGTGCATCTGGAAGCCGTCAGCCTGGGTCAGGTACAGGTGTCAGAGCCCGAGGTGAAGGAGATCAAGGATACCCTGGCATCTTTACGGCTGGACAGCGTGATTTCCTCGGGCTTTCGCATCGGCAGGAGCCTGGCAGCCCAGTATATCTCCGCCGGAAAGGCAGCCATCGACGGTCTGCCCTGTGAGAAGCCGGATAAACAGGTAACCGAGGGAGCAAAAATCTCCGTCCGCGGCCTGGGCAAAATCAAATTGGCAAAAATAAACGGCACCACCAAAAAGGACCGGATCAGCGTGGTGCTCCATCGATATGTGTGAGGGATACAATATGAATATGAATGAAGTCATCTCCCGGATCAACGAGCTTGCCCACAAGGCCAAGGAAGGCCCCCTGACCCCGGAGGAGCTGGCAGAGCGGGACAAGCTGAGAAGAATCTACATTGACTCCGTGAAAGCCAACCTGGTGGGCCAGCTGGAAAACACCTACATTCTCCGCCCCGACGGAACCAAAGAAAAGGTGGAGAAAAAGAAATGACACTGCGTGATCAGATTCTCTCTTATCTTCCCTGGAACGAGCAGGAAGAGCGGGACAAGCAGGAGCTTCTGACCTGGCTGGACAGCGGCATTGACATCTATTCCCGCCGCTGCAATGCAGCCCACCTTACCGCCTCCGCCTGGGTGGTGAGTCCGGACCGGGAAAAGGCGCTGATGGCCTACCATTCCCTCTACGATTCCTGGGCCTGGCTGGGAGGACACGCCGACGGCATGACGGATTTGCAGGCCGTGGCGGAGAAGGAAGTGCGGGAGGAAAGCGGACTGACAGCCCTGAAACCTCTGGGAAGCGGCATTTTCTCCCTGGAGGTGCTCACCGTGGACGGCCACGAGAAGCACGGGAAGTATGTATCCTCCCATCTGCACCTGAACGTGACCTACCTGTTCGAGGCCGACCCCAACGCACCGGTGCGGCCCAAGCCAGACGAAAACAAAGCCGTAGCATGGTTCCACAGGGACCAGGTGCTGCAAAAATCCACCGAGCCCTGGTTCTGTCAGCGGATTTATTCCAAGCTGATGGAGAAAGTACGCCTGAAAGAAATCGGAAATGTGTGAACACCCCCAAGCGGAAAATTCCCGTCCCTCTGTGAAATAACCCCGGACACCGCCTTTGATTTCCCGAAACTGCATTTATTCAATAAATTCACCGGCGGGCCACGCCCACAGGCGCGGAAGATGTGATCACTTTATCAGCAGATACGGGGCTGGCTATCCCAGGATCACTCCACAACGGGTCACAAAATGGGAAATAAAGGCTTTGAGTCGGTTGACTTATCTGAATAGATGTGGTAGCATGGGATGATGGTTTTCAACACAGCAGACTGTGCCCACACTGTTTCATATAAGCCGGGAAGAAGCCACCCCCAAGATCAAACAGCTTACGGCGCAAAGAGGCCATGGATACCTGGATTTGGGCTACTACATTCAGGATCATTATGGAAGAATGCCCGAAATCTACTGTAAAGACGAATTCCACATCAATAACGAAGGAAACCATGTCTGGGTCAAGCTCCTGCGTTTTTATGCCCAATTTGAAAGTGAAGGAGGAAGTTTGAAATGAAAAAGGTAATCTGTGTAATCACTTCCATCTGTCTGATGCTGACGCTGGCCGCTTGCGGCAAGCAGGAACAGCAGGCTGCATCCGTGGATGTGGCAGCTTTGTACGAAAGCTATCAGCAGTACCTGCCGGAAATGTTTTTCCCGGATGAACAGACGCTGCTGAATTTCCTGGGAATTCAGGCAGAGGATTGCGTACAGTACAAGGTTGCAATCTGCGCCGAAGGCCTTCGTGCAGACGAGGTTTGGCTGATTGAAGCAAAAGACGATGCCGCAATGGAGAATCTGACCAAGCTGGCAGATGCCCGCATCCAGTCCAAGCTGGACGAAACAGAATCCTATGCCCCGGATCAATACCTGATCGTGCAGAAGGCCCAGGTGCTGACCAACGGCCGTTATCTGGCGCTGATAATCTCTCCCGATGTGGATACAATGAAAGCCGGCTTTGAGGCTGCTTTCAAGTAAATAATCCGAAAAAACGGAGAACGCCATATTACGCTGTTTTTTGGTAAATTCGTTACACTTTGCAAAAGGCCGATGTGGGCATCTGCCTCTACGGATGCCTTTTTGACAGTCTAGCCAGGCTCTGAATCACATCAGAGCCTGGTTTTTTATCGCGGCAAAGGTGTTTGTTCGCCCGGATATGGGAGTATTTCTGTCGTTCCACAGCAAAAACCGTTGCCTGTGCTTGCAAATTTCCGGGGTATCTGGTAAAATAAATAAAATTTTTCCGTATTGATGTGCCCCATAAACAGGCGAAAACAGTATCATCAGGATATTGACTGGGAGGAACCACCGAAATGACAGACATCACCTTTCAGCAGTTAAAGAAACTATCCAGGCAGGACAGCGCTCTGCTTCCCCAATACAAGCTGGCGGTTATGGGCGACTGCGCCACCCAGCATCTGGCCACCGCGATCCGGGGCTATGGCATTCGTACCGGACTGGGCATAACCGTTTTTGACGCCGACTACAATCAGATCGACGCCCAAGTCATGGACCCCGGCTCGGAACTTTATGCCTTTGCTCCCAATGCTGTGGTAATCCAGATGTGCACCGAAAAGCTCTACGAGGCCTTCTGTGCCGCGCCGCTCCACTGCCGGGCCGCCTTCGCGGAGGATACCTACGCCCGGATTCGCCGGATTTGGGAGCAGATCAATGCCAATACCCGCACCACCATCCTGCAGTGCAATTTCCCCCTGATGGACGACGGCTGCTTCGGTCAATACGGCAGCAAGACCCCGGACTCTTTCCTGTTTCAGCAGCGGAAGCTGAATTTCCTGCTGATGCAGGGCTGTCAGGAATATAAAAACGGATATCTCATTGATCTGGACGCCATTCAGGCGGCCTTTGGACGGGAGAGGTTCTCCGATCCCAAGCTCTATTACATTGCCAAAATGCCCATTTCCCTGGAGGCCCTTCCCACCGTGGCCAAAAATGTGGTGGACCTGGTACAGGCCCTGCGGGGCAGCGTGAAAAAGTGCGTGGTTCTGGACCTGGACAACACCCTCTGGGGCGGCGTCATCGGTGACGACGGTCTGGGCGGCATTCAGATCGGCGAGCTGGGCACCGGACACGCCTTCTCCGATTTCCAAGCCTGGCTGAAGGAACTGAAAAATCGGGGCATCCTTCTGGTGGTATGCAGCAAGAACAACGAGGAAACCGCCAAAGAGCCCTTCCTGAAGCACCCGGAGATGGTGCTGCGGCTGGAGGATTTCTCCATGTTCGTGGCCAACTGGGAGGACAAGGCCGGCAACATCCGCACCATTCAAAAGACGCTGAATATCGGCATGGACAGCCTGGTATTCCTGGACGACAATCCCTTCGAGCGGAATCTGGTGCGCAGCATGATCCCCGAGATCACGGTACCGGAGCTGCCGGAGGACCCGGCCATGTACCTGCAGTACCTGCGGAGCCTGAACCTTTTTGAAACCGCCTCCTATTCCGCCGATGACCAGAGCCGCACCCAACAGTATCGGGAGCAGGCGGAGCGGGCCGTGTTTGAAGCCTCCTTCCAGTCCTACGACGATTATCTGAGGGGCCTGGACATGAAGGCCGTGGCCGCCCCCTTCGATTCCTTCCACTATCCCCGCATCGCCCAGCTGACCCAGCGCTCCAACCAGTTCAACCTGCGGACGGTGCGCTATACGGAAGCGGAGGTCGAGGCCATCGCCCGGGACGATGGTCACATCTGCCTGTATTTCATGCTGAAGGACAAATTCGGTGACCACGGCCTGATCAGCGTGGTCATTCTGGACAAGCAGGCGGATGGCTGTCTCTTTGTCAGCCAGTGGCTGATGAGCTGCCGGGTGCTGAAGCGGGGCATGGAGGAATTCATTGTCAACAAAATCATGCAAACTGCCGCTCAGCTCGGCTTCCGGACCGTCATCGGAGAATACCTGCCCACCCCCAAGAATGCCATGGTGAAGGACCTGTACGAAAAAATGGGTTTTGTCCGGGTGGGTGAAAACCGCTTCGAGGCCGATGTTCCCGGCTTCCAATATCACAAAACATTTATTATGGAGGAATAACCGCATATGACCAGACAGGAAATTTTTGAAAAGCTCAACGAGGTTTTTTCCGACGTGTTTGACGAGGAGATCACCGTCACCCCGGAAACCACCTCTTCCGACATTGAGGAGTGGGACTCCCTGACCCACATCACCCTGATTTCTGAAGTGGAGGAGACCTTCGGCGTGAAATTCTCCATGAAGGACGTGCTGGGGATGAAAAACGTGGGTGAAATGGCGGATATCATCGAAAAGAATGCCTGAACACAGCCCTTTCAGCCAGTGCCCGGCGGCACTGGCTGAAGACACAAAATAAAGAAAGCAGGGATCCTTTTTGGTTTTTTCATCCGCCGCGTTTTTATTTGCCTTTCTGCCCCTGACCCTGGCGGGATACTATTTCCTGCCCATCAAATACCGCAATGTTTTTCTCATGCTGGCGTCGCTGCTGTTCTACGCCTGGGGGGAGCCGAAATTTGTCTTTGTGATGATTCTGTCCATCCTGATGAATTACGCCTTCGGCCTTCTGGTGGACAAGTACCGCCAGTCCAAAAAGCAGAAGCTGGTTCTCACCGCCATGGTGATTACCAACCTTTCCGTGTTCTTTGTTTTTAAGTATCTGAACTTCACCATTGAAAACCTGAACATCCTGTTCCGGGGGGCCATTCCCCAGACCCATATCGCCCTGCCCATCGGCATCTCCTTCTTCACCTTCCAGGCCATGTCCTATGTGTTCGACGTGGCCATGGAGCGGGGCGAGGTCCAGAAGAACCCCTTCAATGTGGCGCTGTACATCTCTCTGTTCCCCCAGCTGATTGCCGGACCCATCGTCCGCTACCAGACGGTCGCCGAGGAGATTCAAAACCGCCGGGAGACCCTGTCGGACTTTGTCAAGGGCACCCGGAGATTCTGCGTTGGCCTTGCAAAGAAGATGATCCTGTCCAACAGCGTGGCATTGCTTGCCGACCAGGCCTTCGGCTATGCCGATGCCGCCCAGCTTTCCGCCGCCATGGCCTGGCTTGGAGTGCTGGCCTACGCCTTCCAGATTTATTTTGACTTCGGCGGCTATTCCGATATGGCCATCGGCTTAGGGCTGATGTTCGGCTTCCATTTTGAAGAGAACTTCAACTACCCCTATATTTCCAGAACCGTATCGGAATTCTGGAACCGCTGGCACATTTCCCTCAGCTCCTGGTTCCGGGATTACCTGTTCTATCCCGTCTCCCGGAAAGCCCTGCCTCTGTCCAAAAAGGTGAAGGCGCGCTGGGGTAAAACCGCCGGACGGCTGACCCCCTCCATCGTTGCGCTGGCGGTGGTGTGGCTCAGCACCGGCATCTGGCATGGCGCCAGCTGGGGCTATATTCTTTGGGGCGTTTACTATGGCGTGCTGCTGATTGCCGGGCTGATTTTCCAGCCCACCTCCAAAAAATGGGGTAAAAAACTGCATATCAACACCGGCTCCCCCTGGTTTGCGGCCTTCCAGATTCTTCGCACCATGGTTCTGGTGCTGCTGGGTTATGTTCTGTTCCGCGCCAGCTCCATGCACAGCGCAGTGGGCTACTTTGGTTCCATGTTTGGCCTGACGGGAAATGCCGCCGTGGACGCCGCCGCGTTGGATGCGCTGCGGAACCACGCTTCGGCCCTGGTGCTGTGCGCCATTGGCTCCACCCCCATCGTCGGATTTGTGCAGAAAAAACTGGGACGGCTGGGTTCCTCCGAGACGGTGAAAAACGTCACCTGCCTGGTGCTTCTGCTGCTCTCCGCCGCCTACATCGTCAGCTCAAGCTATAACCCGTTTATCTACTTTGCGTTCTGATACCACAAGCCGCAGGGGTTGGCAAGCGCATCCGCCCCTGCGGCTTCTCTTTGGTGCGAAAGGGAGAAATGTGCAAAAATACTTGCAATGGTGGAAGGATTTTGATATACTGGTCAGGTATTTAACGAATTTTGGAGGTTTGTCAATGAAAAGACTCCTTGCCATGCTCCTTGTTGCGGCAACCGCATTGGGCCTTTGGGCTGCAGCGCTGCCTGCTTCCGCAGAAGGAACCGATGCTTCTGTCTTGGAGGGCTCTCTGTTTTTAAAAGTATCGTCCATCACCTTCTCCCTGGTGGGTGAGTGTGAGGATATTTATCTGGGTGTGATCCCCCGGGAGCTCGTCACCTGGGAAAGTGAAGATCCGTCTGTTGTTTCCGTGGAAAACGGTGTGCTGACTGCCAATGGCGTGGGCACCACCACCATCCGCGCAACCTATGCCGACCGTCAGGCCACCTGCACCGCCGGATGCCTGGCTGAAACCCAGGAAGAACTGGACAGCCTGGGTTACGAAATTCTCTGCACCCCCAAGCGTCTGCCCCCGGAGGTGGACCTGGAAGAGCCCTGCACCTACTTTGACAATGCTGCCATCGTCGGCGACTCCATCACCTATTTCCTGCTCCAGTGGGAAGCCAAGACCAATTACCTGGGTGACATCCTGTTTCTGGCCCGGGGCGGTGCCAGCCTGAATGGCTTTGTGCTGCGGTCCAAGAACATCTACTATCGGGGCAGCGAGTGTAATCTGGAGAATGCCATTGCCGAATCCCAGGTGGAGCGGGTGTATTTCCTGCTGGGCTCCAACGATGTCAGCGGTTCTACCCTGCGGCCCCGGCTGATGGACAACTGGAATACCCTGCTGGGACGAATCCGGGAAAAGAGCCCCGATGTGGAAATCGTGCTGATGTCCAACATCCCGCTGTATGACGAGGAGCCCAGGCTCACATACAATGATCAGAAGGTCAAAGAGCACAACGATCGGATCATTGAATACAACGCAACTCTGAAGCAGTTTGCCCAGGACAACGGCTGCCTGTTTCTGGATCTGTACTGCTATGTGGAGGACCACTGCGGCAGGATGCCCGAGATCTACAACCAGGGCAGCTACCACATGAACGAAGCGGGCTGCCTGAACTGGATGAAAGTCCTGCGTTTCTATGCCCAATATGAATCCGAGGGAGGTACTCTCTCATAACCAAAATCCGCCGCACTTTGATGCGGCGCTTTTTGTGGAACGACATCCATCCGCTCTGTTCTGAGAGGTGACAGAAACATGCGAAAGCAAAATATTGCCGCAGCCATTTTGTTCTGCGGCTTCCTGATGATCATTGCCCTGGGATATCTGCTGCCCAAGGCCAACTTTTCCGAAATGGAAAAGCGGTACCTGGCAGAAGCCCCCGCCTTTTCCTTGAAAAATGTTTTTTCCGGAGAGTGGAGCAGTCAGGCAGAGGAATACCTGACGGACCATGTTCCGGGAAGAAATCTGTTTGTAGGCATTAACGCCTACATGGAGCTGCTGGCAGGACGGCAGAAGCTGAAGGATGTGTGGCTGGTGGACGGGAAGCTGGTAGAAGCCCCCGTGGCTCCGGATGAAAACGCCATTTCCCGAAACATGAATGCCATCAAAAAGCTGGCACAAACCCTGCAGCAGCCGGTGCACCTGATGGTGGTGCCCTCTGCCGGCTGGGCCACCGGGAGTGAAGACTATTCCGATGAGGAGGCCATCCGGGCCATCTATGCCGCAGCGGGAGAGGAAGTCCCCACGGTAGATGTGACGGAGCTCTTCCGGGGAAAGCCGGAGCTCTACTACGATACCGACCACCACTGGACCAGCCAGGGCGCCTACAACGGCTACGCCGCCTTTATCGCGGCCGTAGGCAGGGAGTACCGGCGTGCAGAGGACTTTGACGTGACCACCGTCCCGGGCTTCCGGGGCTCCACCTATTCCCGCAGTGCCCTGTGGCTGACCCCCGCCGAATCCATCGAGCTGTGGAAAGGCAGTGATCAGCTCACCGTCACAAACGGAGAATCCGACGAAGTGCACCAGGGTATCTTCTATCCCGAACGGCTGGAGGAAGCGGATAAGTACACCGTATTCCTGGACGGAAACCACTCCATTGTCCGCATTCAAAATCCCGGGCAGCAGGGCAAGCTGCTGGTTATCCGTGACTCCTATTCCAACTGTCTGGGCGGTTTCCTGGCGGAAAGCTACGCTGAAGTGGTGCTGATCGATCTGCGTTACTACCGCCAGGCGGTATCGGAGTTTGTGAAGCAGGAGGGCTTCGACGACATTCTGGTGTGCTATAACTGCTCCAATTTCCTGACGGATACCAATCTGATGCTGCTGCGCTGAACAGATGGCAGCCTTCAAAAATTTTACTGTGCTGATCGGTTATCTCAGCAGGCGGTAAAATAGATTCTGGCGCGGTGGCACCCTTGGCTCTCCCTTTGGGAGAGCTGGCAGCCGTCAGGCTGACTGAGAGGGTACCGCAGTGAGGCAGCAGCACATCAAACCGTGCTGCCCTCTCAGTCTGCCCCATAGGGGGAGCCAAGGGGTGCGTCAGCTCCGGTACGCAAACCTCCAATTGATCGAGTCGCTGACAAAAATATGCGAAAATGGTTTTGGCCCACTCCAGCATATTTACACCCCATTACAGAAAGGATGTTGTTCGTGCAAAAGAAGCGCGCCCCCAACCGGCAGGACAGGAAGGCTATGATGCTGAACGAGCCCATATCCCGGGTTATTCCAAGGATGGCAATTCCCACCATTGTTGCATTTCTCATCAACTCCATCTACAGTCTTGCGGATACCTACTTCGTCAGCTCCCTGGGCACCAACGCCACCGCCGCCGTCAGCGTCAACGCCTCTTTGGACCAGCTGATCATGATGGCGGGCTCCATGCTGGCCATGGGCGCGAACAGCTATATCGCCCGGCTGTTGGGCAAAGGCGAGGACCACAAAGCCAGCCAGGTGCTTTCCACTGCCTTTTTTCTGGCAGCTTCCCTGGGCGCGATTCTGATGGTGGTGGGCATCACCTTTATGACTCCCATGGTTCGCCTTCTGGGAGCCACGCCCACCTGTGAGCACTACAGCATCCAGTATGCCGCCTACGTTCTTCTTGCCGCGCCCTTCATGGCGTCAAACTTTGTGATGAACCAATGCCTTCGCAGTGAAGGAAGCGCCACCTTGTCCATGATTGGAATGGGCATCGGCGGAATTCTCAACGTCATCCTGGACCCCATCTTCATCTTTGTGCTGGACATGGGCGTGGCAGGTGCCTCCGCCGCCACCGCTATTTCCAAGCTGATCAGTTTCTCCATCCTGATTTTCCCCTATATCACCCGCAGGAGCCTGCTCCATTTGTCCATCCGGAATTTCCACTTCTCAAAGGACATCATTTTCACCGTGGTCAGCGTGGGCTCTTCCTCCATGTTCCGGTCCGGTCTGGCAGTGGTTTCCGCAATTCTGCTCAATGATCTCGCCGGTAACATTTCCGATTCTGTGCTGGCAGGCATCGGCGTCTGTACCAAAATCATGATGTTCCCCTTCAGCATCATCCTGGGCTTCGGAAACGGCTTCCAGCCGGTGGCCGGCTTCAATTGGGGCGCCAAGCGCTATGACCGGGTACGGGAGAGCTACCGCTTTTCCTCCGCAGTTGCCCTGATCGGCGGTGTGGTCATGGGTCTGATCATCGGGATCTTTGCCGATGAGATCATCCTCCTCTTCGCCGGGTCCGACCCGGAAATGCACCAAATCGGTGCACTCAGCATTCGCCTGCAGTGTCTGGCCCTTCCCATCCACGCATGGGTTGCCATCGTGAATATGCTCTGCGTGGGCCTCGGAAACGCCAAAGGCGCATTCCTGCTGGCCACCGCCCGCCAGGGAAGCTGCTTCATCCCCATCCTGTATCCCCTGGCCTGGCTGTTCCACGCAAACGGGGTGGCCTCCGTCCAGGCTCTGGCCGATGTGCTCAGCCTGGTTCTCGCCGTTCCCATTGTGGTCATCATGATGCGCCGAATCCGCCGCGCCCAAGAGGAGCAAACCCGCTGCGCTGCCGCTGTCTGAGAACAAAGGAATGGATTTTCTGAGGTCGCCTACAATTCAAAAGCCTGCCGCAAAGGAACGTTTTGCGGCAGGCTTTTTATTGAAATAGAACTGATCCGCTCCAATGCTTGTACTAATTCTTGATTAAAGATTATAATCAAGAATTAGTATAAGAGAATCATTGTCACTCCTCCAAAAAAGGGGCGGCAAACGCCGCCCCCGGTTCCAATCATTTACTCTTTGGCGCTTTCCACAATGCCGTTTGCCAGTCCCACCAGGCCCTGCATTTCGCTGGGGATGATGATCTTGGTGGCCTTGCCGTCGGCAACCTTCTGCATGGCCTCGATGGCCTTCAGCCGCAGCACACTGTCGTTAGGGGCCTTTTCGTTCAGCATTTCCAGAGAGTCGGCCAAGGCCTGCTGCACGGCACGGATGGCGGCCGCTTCGCCGTCGGCCTTCAGAATGGCGGCCTGCTTCTCGGCCTCGGCTCTCAGGATGGCGGCTTCCTTTTCGGCGGAGGCCTTCAGGATGGCAGATTCCTTCTCGCCTTCGGCAATGAGGATGGCGGACTTCTTCTGACCCTCTGCCTGGAGGATGGCCTGACGGCGGTCACGCTCAGCCTTCATCTGCTTCTCCATGGAGTTCTGGATATCGGCGGGAGGCAGGATGTTCTTCAGCTCCACCCGGTTGACCTTGATGCCCCAGGGGTCGGTGGCCTCGTCCAGGATGGCCCGCATCTTGGTGTTCACCACGTCACGGGAGGTCAGGGTCTGGTCCAGCTCCAGGTCGCCGATGATGTTACGCAAGGTAGTGGCGGTCAGGGTTTCCATGGCTGCCATGGGCTGCTCCACACCGTAGGCATACATCTTGGGGTCGGTAATCTGGAAATACACGACGGTATCGATCTGCATGGTCACGTTGTCCTTGGTGATCACGGGCTGGGGGGGATAGTCCAGCACCTGTTCCTTCAGGCTGACCTTCCGGGCCACCCGATCAATGAAGGGGACCTGGAAGTGCATGCCCACACCCCACACGCTATGGAAACCGCCCAGTCGCTCAATGACGTAGGCCCGGGACTGCTGCACCACCTTGATGTTGGGGATGACCAGCAGGAGAATTGCCGCGAGAATGATAATAAAGATGATCATTTTGTTACCTCCAAAATAAAATTATACTGTTTCACTTATACTGTTTCACTGGGAACCTTCACGGGAGAGACGAATACCTTCACCCCCTCTACCCGGTCTACCACCACCCGGGTGCCCAGGCCGATGGGTTCGCCGGAAGTGCTGCGGGCTGTCCAAGTCATGGCGCCCAGCTTCACCCGGCCCTGGTAGGCCACATTGTCGATGGCTTCGGTGACCAGCCCCTGAGAGCCGGGCACACTGTCCACATTGGTTTTGGTGGTTTTGGCGTACTTGCGGAGCATGGGACGAAGCAGCCCCAGCAGCGCGCCGGACACCACCAGGAACGCCGCCACCTGGAGCCAGAATGCCCCGCCCAGCAGGGCGATTAGCAGAGCCGCCGCCGCGCCAAAGGCAAACCAGAGGCTCACCATGGCCACCGTGCAGCCCTCCAGGACCAGAAAGCCCACGCAGAGCGCCCCCCAAAGAATGATTGTTGAACTTATCATCGAAACACCTCCTGTTTCTCTTTGATGATATGATAATATCACATGGTCACGTGATTGTCAATAGTAATTTTTAGATTATTTAAAATTGTATCAAATATTTCGTCAGCCATGGGGTAAATCGTTGTTTTGCGGGCAGATACGGCAGCACCCCTTGGCTCTCCCTTTGGGAGAGCTGTCAGCCGAACAGGCTGACTGAGAGGGTACCGCAGTAAGATAATAGCACCCGAAAAAATCCATGCAGCCCTCTCAGGGGCGCCCCTTACGGGGCAGACAGCTCCCCCGGAGAGGGAGCCAAGGTGGGCGTCGGTTCCAGCACTCAAAATAACAATTTACCGTTTGGATGAATGCCGCATTGACAATCCGTGGCGGGGTATGATATAAGAGTGAAAAACAAAGGAGGTACAAATCCATGGAGGAAGCCTTTTCCCGCACGGCCATGCTCCTGGGAGAGGATGGCGTAGAACGGCTGAAAACGGCCCGGGTGGCGGTGTTTGGTCTGGGCGGCGTGGGCGGCTATGTGGTGGAGGCCCTGGCCCGAGCAGGCATCGGGCAGCTGGATCTCATCGACAAGGACACGGTAAGTGTTTCCAACCTGAACCGGCAGATTCTGGCCACCCATTCCACCATTGGAATGCCAAAAACCGAAGCCGCCCGGCTCCGGGTGGCGCAGATCAACCCGGACTGTCTGGTGCGCACCTATCCCATGTTCTACCTGCCGGACACCGCCGATGAATTCGACTTGCGTCAATACAGCTATATTGTGGATGCCATCGACACCGTTACCGCCAAGCTCACCCTGGCCCAGCGGGCGGCGGAAGCGGGCGTTCCCATGATCAGCTGCATGGGCACCGGCAACAAGCTGGACGCCTCCGCCTTCCAAGTGACGGACATTTCCAAAACCAGCATATGCCCCCTGGCTCGGGTCATGCGGAAAGAATTGGGCAAACGGGGCATCCGCCATCTGAAGGTGGTCTACTCCCAGGAGGAGGCCCTGAAGCCCACCGGCTGGGAGGAGGAAGCCGCCGCCACCGGCAAGCGCCAGATCCCCGGCTCCGTCTCCTTCGTCCCCGGCGCCGCCGGATTGATCCTGGCGGGGGAGGTCATCAAAGACATCGCCCTTTGAACGAGGAAGGACGACTGGTTTGTCCATCTAACAGGGCACCACTAGAGGTCACCAACAAGGAATTTCTCTTCCGCCAAAAGGATATCCACAGCTTCGATATTTTCTTGATCATGGATGCCAGAAGCTCACCAAAAAAGGGGAACTGCGTACCATTCAGCAAAAAAGGAGCCGCCGGGATGGCAGCTCCTTTTCCGATTACAGCTCCAGCTTCAGATCATTTTCCCCGATCCAGCCGATCTTACGCAAGCCCTCGCAGAATACCAGGCTCAGCACCGCCGGCAGGACGAAGCAGATCAGCACCAGGCCGATCCAGTCCATGGCAGTGATGGCCGCTTTGGTGCCGGCTGCCACATCACCCACCCAGCCGGTCCAGACGCCGATCTGCCCGCACAGGCCGCAGGTGCCCATGCCCGAATTCACCGGCGCGCCGTTCATCTCCAGCTTGAACAGGCAGGTGGCCAGGGGGCCGGTGATGGCGGAAGCCAGCGTGGGAGGAATCCAGATCCGGGGATTTTTGACGATGTTGGGCATTTGCAGCATGCTGGTACCAAGCCCCTGGGCCACCAGGCCGCCCCAGCGGTTCTCCCGGAAGCTCATGACGGCGAAGCCGATCATCTGGGCGCAGCAGCCCGCCACAGCAGCGCCGCCGGCAAGTCCCACCAGACCGAAGCTGGCACAGATGGCGGCGGAGGAGATGGGCAGGGTCAGGGCAATGCCCACCAGCACGGACACCACAATGCCCATCAGGAAGGGCTGCAGCTCCGTTGCCCACATAATTGCCTTGCCAACGGAATTGGCAGCGGCGCCAATGGGGGCAGCCACCAGCGCGGAGATGCCGACGCCAGCAAGGATCGTCACGATGGGGGTCACCAGAATGTCGATTTTTGTTTCTTTGGAAACCAGCTTGCCGCATTCCGATGCGACGATGGCGACGAAATAAACCGCCAGCGGACCGCCTGCGCCGCCCATGGCATTGGCGGCAAAGCCCACAGGAATCAGAGAGAACAGGACCAGCGGCGGGCAGTTCAGAGCAAACCCAATGGCGATGGCAATACCAGGCCCCACCATGGCGGAGGCCAGACTGCCCACCGTATAGCCGATGGCGCCTTCCCCTTTTCCCATGGTCACAATGATCTCGTTCAGAAAACCGATATGGAATTGTTTCCCAAGGGTGTTGAGAATCGTTCCCACCAGCAGGGTGCAGAACAGTCCCTGGGCCATGGCCCCCAAGGCGTCGATGCCGTAGCGTTTGGGGGACAGGATGATGTCCTTCCGTTTGAGAAATGTTTTCAGTTTACCCATTCCATTTTTCCTCTCTTTTCGTTTCTTCGTACCGATATTATATCCTGAGAAAAAACAGATGCAATGGGTTTCTGAGAAAAACCGGCGCGGGGGGCAAAATTTGTACAAGCTGGTCAGAAATGGCTGTATGCCGGGGCGAAAAATTGAGGAAGTAAATGATATCAGGGAATGCGCCAGCCCCCGCGCCTTGGTTGACACACCGCAAAAGCGCATGATATAATTGGCAATATACTTACCGGTTTCACGCAGCAGGCTGGCAAATTGTAATTGATCGTACACGCCATTCGTAGGGGCGGCTACCATACCAGCCGCCCGCGCGGTACAAACCCACAGTAAGTAACCAGAGCGGGCGAATTCGTACGATCCCCAACATGGTGCCATTCAACCGAACACGCAAGTCCGTCAGTTGGCGGGCGGCTACGAGCCGCCCCTACGGATTTGTCCAACTGCATACCATTCAACGGAACACTCAGAAATCGTTCGTTGGCGGGCGGCTGGTAGCCGCCCCTACGATGGCGTCCCTATCAATTACAATTTGCCCGCCTGCTGTGTGGAACTAATTCGCACGACAAACAGCCCATCCCCATTTCAACCTTTGGAGGTTTTTTCATGCAGGACTTTGATTTTTACTCCCCCACGAAGATGATTTTCGGCCGCGGCACCGAAATGCAGGTGGCCCAGCACATCCGTTCCTTCGGCGGCTCCCGCATTTTTGTGGTCTACGGCGGCCAGAGCGCGGTGAAAAGCGGGCTGATCCCCCGCGTCCTCGACTGTCTGACCCAGGCGGGGCTCCCCTACGAAACGCTGGGCGGCGTACAGCCCAACCCCCGGCTGGAACTGGCCCGGCAAGGTGTGGCAAGGGCCATCGCCTTCGGGGCGGACTTTGTGCTGGCCGTGGGCGGCGGCAGCGTCATTGATACCGCCAAGGCCATTGCAGACGGCGTGGCCAATCCCCAGGCAGAGCTGTGGGACTTCTGGCTGAAAAAGCAGGTGCCCACCTGTGCCCTGCCCGTTGGCGTCATTCTCACCATCCCCGCCGCCGGCAGCGAAAGCAGCGACTCGGCAGTGCTCACCCGGGACGACACCCTGGAAAAGCGGGGCCTGAGCACCAATCTCCACCGGCCCCGGTTCGCCATCCTCAATCCGGAGCTAACCTTCACCCTCCCCCGCTTCCAGGTTACCTGCGGCATTGTGGACATCATGATGCACACCCTGGACCGCTATTTTAACCCGGTCACCGACAACGAGCTCACCGACGAAATCGCCCAGGGCCTGCTGCGCAGCACCATCAGAAACGGCCGCCGGGCTATGGAGCACCCCGGCGATTATCACGCCATGAGCGAGCTGATGTGGGCAGGCTCCCTGTCCCACAACGGTCTGACCGGCCTGGGTGGCCGCCAGGACTTTGCCCCCCATCAGCTGGGCCACGAGCTCAGCGCCAAGTTTGACTATGCCCACGGCGCCACCCTGTCCGCCGTCTGGAGCAGCTGGGCAAGTTATTGCATGGATGCCAACCCTGCCCGTTTTGCCCAGTACGGCATTCAGGTCTGGGGCCTGGACCCCAATCAGGAAACGGAAGCCCTGGCCCAGGAGGCCATTGCCGCCACCACAGCCTTCTTCCGCAGCCTGGGGATGCCCACCTGCCTCAGCGAATTGGGCTGCGGTGTCCTCACCGAGGACGTGCTGGAGGACCTGGCCTTCCGCTGCACCTTCCGGGGCGCACGCACCATCGGCACCTTCAAGGTCCTGGGCTATGAGGATATTCTGGCCATCTACCGCATGGCCAACCGGTAATCACAAGGACACCTTTGCTCTTGGCTGACCCTTCCTGCTGCCGGGCGGATCAGGGTCTTTCACCCTATGGAACATGCGCGCATCGGGCGCACCACGAAAAATACCCTCCCGCCTCATTGGGCGGGAGGGTAAATCTTTTTCCGGGAATCAGCCTTCCTGCGCTCTTCTCTTCATCAGTTCCCGCATACGGGCGGCGTGGTCCAGCTCCCGCTTGCGGATGCGCAGGCTCTTGGGGGTGCATTCCAGCAGCTCGTCGTCCGCCAGGAACTCCAGGCACTGCTCCAGGGAGTAGTTTCGGGGCGGGGTGAGGCGGATGGCATCGTCGGAACCGGCGGCACGCATATTGGTCAGCTGCTTTCTCTTGCACACGTTCACGGTCATGTCCTCGTTCCGGCTGCAGATACCGATGACCATACCGGCGTAAACAGGAGTGCCGGGCCCGATGAACAGCACGCCCCGCTCCTGAGCCGCGCCCAGACCGTAGGCCACGGCTTCGCCGGTTTCAAAGGAGATGAGGGAGCCGGTGAGGCGGCGCTCGATCTCCCCCTTCATGGGGGCGTAGGAGTCCAGCACGGAGGACATGATGCCCTCGCCCCGGGTATCGGTAAGGAACTCGTTGCGGTAGCCGAACAGG
>CAMEWH010000010.1:0-39947 GCA_945940335.1 uncultured Clostridia bacterium
GCGAACGCTCTATCCTGCTGAGCTACGGGCGCATATTATGAAATTTAGGTAAATTGGGCTTTGAAGGAATATCCCTTGCGTTTTCCCGAAAAGGCGCCAAAGGGTACCAAACAGGGTGCCAAACTGCCGGAGGTTTCCAAGAAAGGTCGCGAAATCGGCGTTTTCCTCGCGTTTTCTCGCTTTCCAGCGAGTATCACACGGATAGAGCAAGACCTTAGGAGGCGGATGCTCTATCCTGCTGAGCTACGGAGACGTTCGTCTGATTATTCTATCGAAAAACAACCCCATTGTCAAGTGGGAAAGCAAATCTGAAACCAGGAGGATCTGACAGAAGATTACAGAAAAACACACACATGATCTGCTCACTACAGCATATACTGTCCAATCGGTTTTAGGAGGGAAGCATATGGAAAACAAGGATGCCACCCAGTTGGATATTGATGACCTGATTTTTGATCAGGAAGACGGAGGGGCCAGTCAGCGATAAAATGGTGAAATTCAATTTTTGCTCTTTACAGGACGGCATCATTGGGTTATAATGAACTTAATTATGCAAATTAATGAAATGAGAGATTACTATGAATATTGCCTTTGATACCTACAAACAGAAACTGAATGACTGCCGTCCTGCTCTGGACGGTCTGGCGGATTCTTTGAACATCGTGGGCCTGCGCAATGAACTGGAGCGTCTGCACGCCATGCAGGAGGCTCCCGGCTTCTGGGATGACCCGGAGAAAAGCCAGAAGGTGGCCATGAAAACCCGCCAGACCGAGAACAAAATTGAGCGCTATGAAAAAATGTGCTCTGACTGGGACGATCTGATGACCATCTGCGAAATGGCCGCCGAGGAAGATGATGACTCCATGCTGGAGGAACTCCAGACCGGTTTTGAAACTCTGGCCGGAGAAATGGAATCCTGCCGGCTGGAGACACTGCTCACCGGCAAATACGACAAGAACAACGCCATCATGTCCTTCCAGGCCGGTGCAGGCGGCACCGAAGCCCAGGACTGGTGCCAGATGCTCTACCGGATGTACACCCGCTGGTCCGAGCGTCACGGCTTTACCTACAAATTGCTGGACTATCAGGAAGGCGACGAGGCAGGCCTGAAGTCCGCTTCCATCATGGTGGAGGGCGAGAATGCCTATGGTTTCCTGAAGGGTGAAAATGGCGTCCATCGCCTGGTCCGGGTCTCTCCCTTTGATGCCAACGCCCGGCGGCAGACCTCCTTCTCCGCCATTGAAGTCATTCCCGAAATTGAGGATGACTCCGAAGACTTTGAGATTCGTGCCGAAGACTACGAAATGCAGGTCTATCGTTCCTCCGGTGCCGGTGGTCAGCACATCAACAAGACTTCCTCCGCAGTTCGTCTGATCCACAAGGCCACGGGTATCGTGGTCTCCTGCCAGACGGAGCGGAGCCAGTTCCAGAACAAGGAAACCTGTTTGCGCATGCTTCGCTCCAAGCTGGTGGAAATCCGCGAACGGGAACATCTGGCCAATATCGCTGACATCAAGGGCGTCCAGCAGAAGATCGAATGGGGCAGCCAGATCCGCAACTATGTATTCATGCCCTACACCCTGGTGAAGGATACCCGCACCGGCTGCGAAACCTCCAATGTAAACGCTGTGATGGACGGTGCTCTGGATCCCTTCATTGAAAGCTACCTCAACTGCCTTGCTACCGGCAATTGGGTGCAGAAATAATGGTATTTTTCTTGTAAACCAGAAAAACACTTGCTTTTTGGGAACCGTTGTGATATACTGTTTCTCACATATGTGGTCTGCTGTCAAACGCGGGCCGGATCATATTCGCTGTCCGCGAATTGGGCGGAGGGAGGTTTGGTATTGATGAAAACATTGCTGATTGTGATTGAAGCTCTGGCCAGCTTGGCTCTGATTGTGGTTGTGCTTCTGCAGTCCGGTAAGGAAGCAGGTCTGTCCGGTGCTCTGTCCGGCTCCTCCGATTCCTACCTGAGCAAGAACAAGAAGGGCGGCCTGGATCAGATTCTGGCTTCTTCCACCAAGTGGATCGCCATTGTCTGGGTTGTGCTCACGCTGGTGCTCAGCCTGGTGTAATTCAGGATAATTTGAACATAGGACCGCAGGAATGCTCCTGCGGTCTTTGTTATTTTGCCTGATGACTTTTGTGCGCCGCTGTGATACAATAGCCCTTGTACAAGATACAGTTCAAAATAACCGTACACCAATTCGAAAGGAGTACAAAACATGGAAGAGAAAAGACTGGCCGGGCTGGAACCCAGCGCGGTGTTTGGATATTTTGAGGAGATCGCCTCCATTCCCCACGGCTCTCATAACACAAAGGCCATCAGTGACTATCTGGTGAACTTTGCCAAGGAGCAGAACATCCGGTATATTCAGGACGAGAGCAACAACGTGATCTGGGTTGCCCCGGGCACCTGCGGTCTGGAAGACCACGAGCCCGTGATCCTCCAGGGCCATATGGACATGGTCTGCGAAAAGGATGCCGACTGCCCCCTGAACATGGATGTTGACGGCCTGGACCTTGCTCATGACGCGACCTCCGTGTTTGCCCGGGGCACCACCCTGGGCGGCGACGATGGCATTGCCATTGCCTATGCCATGGCTCTGATTGCGGATCAGACCATCCCCCACCCTCCCCTGGAAGTCATCATCACCGTAGACGAAGAGGTTGGAATGCTGGGCGCCAGCGCCATCGACGTGTCCATGCTGAAGGGCAGGAGGATGATCAACCTGGACTCCGAGGACGAGGGAATCTTCACCGTCTCCTGCGCCGGCGGTGCCAGAGCCACTCTGTCGCTGAAGGTGGAGCGCAAAATGGTCTACGGTCCCTGCGTGCGTCTGAGTGTTGACGGTCTCCAAGGTGGCCATTCCGGTGCGGAAATCCACAAAAACCGGGCCAACGCCAACAAGGTCATGGGCGAGTTCATGAGCCGGATTCTGAAGCTGATGCCTCTGTGCCTGACCTCCTTCGCCGGCGGCAGCAAAGACAATGCCATTCCCCGTTCCTGCCAGGCCAACGTGGTTGCCATGGGCATCGGTCTGGAGCGGATCAATGCCGTAGCCGAAGCACTTCAGGCAGAGATTCGGGAACAATACGATGAGCCCGAAGCCACCGTTCAGGCCTTCGACGTGGATGCACTGGGCGGAAACAGCCTGACCACAGAAGATACCGCCAGAGCGATTGCGCTGCTCTGTGCCGCACCTAACGCCGTACAGAGCTACAGCGCAGACATCCCCGGCCTGGTGCAAACCAGTCTGAATCTGGGTATTGCCAAACTGGGCGAGAATTTCAGCGTCACCTTCTCCGTCCGCAGCAGCGTAAACCAGGAGAAAGAAGCACTGCTGGAAAAGCTGCGGGAGCTGTGTGCCTTCTATAACGGCAGCTATTCCCAGATGGGTGAATATCCTGCCTGGGAGTATCGCAAGGATTCCCCCCTCCGAGATCTCATGGTAAAGCAGTACATGGAAATGTTCGGCAAGGAGCCCCAGGTCCTGACCATCCACGCCGGACTGGAGTGCGGCCTTCTGGGCGAGAAGCTCCCCGGGCTGGACTGCGTTTCCATCGGACCCCAGATGCACGACATCCACACCAGCCGGGAGAAGCTGGAAATCGCTTCCACACGGCGTGTATGGGATTTCCTTTGTGCCGTGCTGAAGGAACTGTAATCCACCTGTAATCCAAGTTAAAACAGGCAATGCGCTTTTAAAGAGTGCATTGCCTGTTTTTTGTCCTTATCCTGCCTGTTCCGTTTGATAAAAACTCATTCCACGCTCTTCAGCGCCTCCGCCATATTGATTTTATCCAGGCGGAAATAGAAGATAAAATCCACCGCCAGAGCAGAAAACAGCGTAAGCGCCACTGAAATAAGCAGCGATGGCATACCCAGCAGCGGTTTAATCCAGATCAGGTCGATCTGGATCTGACTCAACACAAATTCCAGCAGCAGTTTTCCCATAGGAATGCCGAAAATTGTACCGAAAACACTGAGTACCAGGTTTTCCTTGAACACATACATGGCAGTTTCTCCGGCGTTGAAGCCCAGCACCTTAATGGTTGCAATCTCACGGATTCTCTCATTGATGTTGATGTTGGTCAAGTTGTACAGCACAACCACTGCCAGCACACCGGCGCAGAACACCACAACCAGCACCACCAGGTCCAGGGCAGACATCATGGCATTCACGGATTTTGCCATCTGCTGACTCACCGACACATTGGCAACTCCCTCGGCCTTGTTCGCCGCAGCACCGGCAATATCAGGATTCTTCCCTTCCCGCACCGACACATAGGCCATCTGAAATTCCGGCTCCCGGTCCCACTGCTGCCGAATGGTTTCGGGCGTCACAATGGCATAATTGTAGACGTGGTTCTCATAGATACCGGATACGGTCAGTTGAAGCACCTCCATATCCGGGTTGCGCAGGGTAATCTGATCCCCGGCTTTGATGCCCAGCATATCTGCAATACCAGCAGAGAGCAGCACCTCGTTGGTGCCCGGCATTGGAATGGATTCCTCTCCCCAGTGGAAATCGATGAAGTCCGCCAGCTGTTCCCCCGCCGCAATGATGTAAATGTCCCGGGTTTGGTCATTGGCATCAATTTCACCGCTGACCTGGCGGAAGAACATGATTTCATCGGAGTAGTTGGCCATTTCCTCCCGGAAAAGTGCCTGCTCCTGAGGGGACTGTCCGTCGCTGAAATAGACCTCCATATCATACCTGGTCACATCCCGGAACTGCACGTCCACAATTTTGGAAATGGAATCCCGGATGCCGAAGCCGGTCATCAGCAGGGCGGTGCAGCCGCCGATACCCAGCAGCATCATCACCAGCCGCTGGCGGAAACGGAAAATATTCCGAATGGCCACCTTGTTCAGGAAGCTGATGTGCCGCCACAGAGGCAGCTTCTCCACAAGCAGCTCCTTGCCCGCCGCAGGCGACTTGGGACGGATCAGCTCTGCAGGCACCTCTTTCAGCGCCCGATGGCAGCAGTACCAGGTAACCGCCAGCATTGCCGCCGTGTACAAGGCCGTCACGGAAAGGGCCATCTTCCAATCAAACCGCAGCTGAATGGCCGGTGTGATGAATGTCATGATCTTATAGGCCTGCCAAAGCACCATGGGAAACACGACGCAGCCCAGTCCAACGCCGATGGCACAGCCTACAATGGCGCTGCTTCCGGCATATTTCAGATATTTGGAAATAATGGCCCGGTTGCTGTAGCCCAGAGCCTTCAGCGTACCGATCTGGGTGCGCTCCTCCTCCACCATGCGGGTCATGGTGGTGATACACACCAGAGCTGCCACCAGAATGAAGAACACCGGGAACACCCGGGACACGCCGGCAACAATATCGGAGTTACTGTCCAGAGAGCAGTAGCCGATGTTGGTATTGCGGTCCAACACATAAACACTCGTATCGGTGATGTCCGCAATGGCCTGCCTGGCATCCTCCAGCTTTTGTTTCGCTTCGGCCAGTTCCATTTCGGCGTCCGCGAATTTCTCATCCGCCTCCTGCTGGGCCTCTTCCAAGTCAACCCAGCCGTCCTCCAGCTTCTGCCGGTTCTCCTCCAGCGTAATTTGGCCTTCGGCAAGCTCTTTTTCTGCCTGTTTCAGCTCTTTTTCATAGGCCTGAATCTGTTTCTGGCCATCCAGAAGCTGCTGCCGGGCAGAATTCAGCTGCTGATTCATGGAAGTACGCTGTTCAGAAATCTGTTGATACCCTTCCAAAATCTGCTGCCGTGCGGCACGGATCTGCTCTTTTCCATCCTGAACCTGCTGTTTTTGGCTTTCCAGTTCGGCCTGCTGTGCGGTTACTTCAGAAAGCTTGGCATTCAATTCCTCCCGCTGCTGATACAATTCTGCCAGCTGGGCCTCGTACTCCGCCCTGTTGGCTTGTGCCATTTCCAGCAGCTTCCGAGCATTTTCCAGGCGAGATTCCGGCACACCCAGTTTTTGGAGGTTTTCAATGGTCCGCTCTGCCGTTTCCTCGTTGATTTCTGCAACCTTGAGCAACGCTTCCAAGGGACGAATTGCCGCTTCAATCTGAACCAATCCCGTCCGAATCTGCGTCACACCGGATTTGATCTCCGTCAGACCGGCATTGATCTGAGCCAGAGCGGCATCCAGCTCCGTCTGCTTGGCATTCAGTTCCGCCTGGGTGGCAGCAAGCTGGGAGCCGGCATTGGACAGTGCCCATTCGCCCCCGGACTGGGAAGACTCCAGTTTTTGCTTGGATTCCTCCAGCTTTGTCTTGTTGGCTTCCAGCTCCGCCCAACCGTCGGTGATTTTCTGTTCCGCTTCCAGCAGCTCTGCTTTGCCGTCGGCAAGTTCCTTTTCTCCGTCTTCCAGTTCCTTGCGGGCATCTGCCAGCTTCTGAAGAGCATCTGCCTTTTCCCGCCGGTAGTCCTGAACACCCTGCTCATATTCTTCTTGTCCATCCCGATAGGCCTGCTCCGCCTGCTCCCGTGCAGAAATCAGCCGCTGCTGGGCAAAGGGCTCCAGCAAGGGCTCCAAAGCATCTGCCGCCTGGGTGAGGGCATCGTTATATTCCTGGGAATAAATGGCATAGTCTCCCGGGATGGTGGCGTGGATTTCCGTATAGTAACTGACATCAAAGGCCTCTTCCGGGACAAAATAATAGTTTGTGATGCTGCCGCTGCCCACGGAGGTATTGCCCCGGTTGGTGTCCATATACAGCGGGGTACTCACAAGTCCCACCACCGTAAAGGTGTCCACAGTCAGCTGGTCTAGAGCGGTGTCACTGTTTTCCTGGGAAATCGTCACCGTTTTGCCGATGGCAGATTTTGAATTCCGGAATCCGTCCGCCAGACATTCGTTCGGACCCTGGGGCATACGCCCCTCCAGCAGTACCAGCTTGTTGATTCGGGCAGGGATGGTATAAAATCGGTACACCGAGCCGTCTTCACCCTTTGGATTCTCCACGATCAGGTCGGAGTAAAAAACGCCCTCGGCGTCCTCAATTCCCTCCAGCTGCGAAATCTGTTCCAGCTGATCATGATCCCAGCCGTAAGAGCTGATGAGGCGCAGGTCGAACATATTCTGCTCATCGGTGTAGACCTGCCCTGTTGCCACCATGTCCGTTTTTGTGGAGCGAAGGCCCACAAAAATAGCAGTGCCCAGGGCTATGATCATGGCGATTGCAATATAACGCCCTATTGACTTCCAAATAGAGCGGCGCAGATTTCTGCGCATCATGTTTCGCTTCATTACCATTCGATCTCCGCAATGTCCATGGGATGTTCATTCTGTTCAATACTTGAAACCGTTCCGTTTTTCACCCGGATCACCCGATCCGCCATGTCCGTCAGGGCGCTGTTATGGGTGATAATCACCACCGTCATTCCGGTCCGTCTGCCGGTATCCTGCAGCAGCTTCAAAATGGCCTTGCCGGTCTGGTAGTCCAGGGCGCCGGTAGGTTCGTCGCAGAGCAGCAGCTTGGGATTTTTCGCCAGGGCACGGGCTATGGCTACCCGCTGCTGTTCGCCGCCGGAAAGCTGGCTGGGGAAATTTTTCATTCTGGCCTCCAGGCCCACGTCCTTCAGAACCTGCGCCGCAGGAAGGGGCTTTTTGCAAATCTGGTTGGCCAACTCCACATTTTCCAGCGCGTTCAGATTGCCGATCAGATTATAAAACTGGAACACAAACCCCACATCCATCCGGCGGTACAGGGTAAGCTCCCTCCGGTCCATGGCGGAAATGTCTTTCCCGTCCAGCAGCACCTGGCCGGTGGTCAGGCTGTCCATTCCCCCAAGGATATTCAGCAGCGTCGTTTTACCGGCACCGGAGGGACCAACAATTACCACCAGTTCGCCTTTTTCAATTTCAAAGCTGGCATCATGGAGGGCATTGATCTGCACCTCGCCCATCTGGTAGGTTTTTCCCACATTTTTAAATTCAACAAAGGCCATTCCATGCCCCTCCCCTGTTACGCCTTTTTCTTACGGAATACCAGCAGCTTGCTTCCCACATAGTTCATGATTACCACCAGCACACTGGCAATCAGCTTCCATCCGATTCGGTTCCAACCGAGAAGATCCACCGTTACCAGCAGAATCAGGTTCTCCGCCGCCAGAGATGCCACCCGGGTGCCTACAAACTTGAGAAATTCCGGAACAACAGTCTTGGATGACCAATCGTGACTTTCAAATACAAAGGGCTTGTTGGTCAGGTAGGCAAACAGCACCGCAAAAACCCAGGCAATGGAATTACTCAGCCAGGCAATGTGTAAAATCCAGTCGCAGGGGAAGTAAATCAGGTAATTGACCACAGTAGTCAGTACACCGAATACCAGATAAATCAGCTCAGGACGATATTTTTTCAGGAGTGCTTTCATTTTGGAACGCATAGATCCACCTCAATTTGTAAATATGTATATGGATAACAGCCGAACAGCACAAATATTTGGCCGCTCTGCCCATCATCTTTCACTTTAAAAAGGCTTGACAAATCCGCACATTTCGATATAATAATATCGATAAATTTGTAAGGAGTTGGTTTCATGAAACTCGCATTCTTCGACGCCAAAACATATGATATGCCCGGCTTTGACGCCTGTGCCAAAAATACGGAGCTGGAAATCAAGTATTTTGAGACCCGGCTGAACGAGGACACCGTTTCCCTGGCCTCCGGATATGACGCGGTTTGCGTTTTTGTAAACGACACCGTGAACGCCGCCGTGGTGGAGAAACTCTACCGTTATGGCATCCGGCTGATCGTGCTGCGCTGTGCAGGCTTTAACAATGTGGATATTGCCGCCTGCCAGGGAAAAATCCGGGTATTCCGGGTCCCTGCCTACTCCCCCCACGCAGTGGCCGAGCACGCCATGGCGCTGCTGCTGACCATCAACCGCAGGACCCACAAGGCATACATCCGCACCAGAGATTTCAACTTCAGCCTTCAGGGCTTTGTCGGCTTTGACCTGTACGGGAAAACCGTAGGCATCGTAGGCACCGGCAAAATCGGTCGGGTATTCGCTGACATCTGCAAGGGCTTCGGGATGAACGTCCTGGCCTATGACAAATACCCCAGTGAGGCCAGCGGTCTGACCTACACCACTCTGGAGGACCTGTTCCAGCGTTCCGACATCATTTCCCTCCACTGCCCTCTGACCGAAGAGACAAAGCATATGGTCAACGCCGATTCCATCGCAAAGATGAAGAAGGGTGTCACCATCATCAACACCTCCCGGGGTGCCCTGATCAACACAGAAGACCTGATTCAGGGCATCAAGGAGAAGAAGGTGGGAGCCGCCTGCCTGGATGTGTACGAGGAAGAGGGAGATTTCTTCTATGAGGATTACTCCGGCCATGTGGTGCAGGACGACAAGCTGGTGCGGCTGATCGCCATGCCCAACGTGATTGTATCCTCCCACCAGGCCTTCCTGACCCAGGAAGCGCTGAACAACATTGCTGCCACCACGGTGGACAATGCCCTGAAATTCTTCCAGGGAACTCCCAATGAGGCAACCGAGGTCTGCCTCAGCAAGTAAAGCAATTTACCCTGCCGGACTCCGGCAGGGTTTTTGTTTCACAGTCCCAGGTCTTCACCCACAAGGATGAATTTGATCCGGCCGGCGGGGCGGCAATGACGGGTAATCAGAATCTGGTTGCAAATGCAGTCCGGGCTGGTGCAGTCGTGGCAGCAGCCTGTGGACTTGCAGGGAGTTCCGTTGTCAAAGCGCTGAGAATTGGCGGGTGCGGCGACGGTACGGGCACGCTGCACCGCCTGCTCCAGCGTATCGCAGACCTTGTTCATGCCTGCAACCACAATCACCGACTCCGGGCCGTAGACAATCGCCGCCACCCGGTTGCCGTTGCCGTCGATGTTCACCATCTGACCGTCCAGGCTCAGGCCATTGGCGCCGGTGAGAAAAACATCCGCCGTCAGGCATTGCTTCATCATCGCTCCCCGCTCCTGGGGCGTTGTTGCCTTGTCCCGATCAAGCAAGGTGACATTGCGCTGCCGCAGTTCATCCATCAGGCCGATCTGCTGGGCGGACATGGCTCCGCCCCAGCCAACGGTGACACCATCGGGAATCAGCTCCATGGCCTTTTGCAGGGCGGATGCCCGGTCTTCACAGTAGAACGCCTGAAAATGCCGCTTCTGAAGATTCTTAACCAGCACGGCGCCTCGTTTTGTGTACATTTCCCGCTTGGGGTCCATATGACCACTTCCTTTTCAGAATATAAGAAGTATATCAAAATCCCGACGCAAAGTAAAGCGTTTCTGCTGTTTGTTTACAGAATGGAAAAGATTCCCTGTCCAACCGAATCGCGCTGGACTTTGGTATTCCAAAGTTTTATAATGGAAGCCGAAGGAGGTGACTGCTTTGAAAAACGTGATTCACATCTTTGGGCCGTCCGGCTCCGGCACAACCACCCTGGGTGAGAAAATCTGCCGGGAATTGGGCTATGTCCTCATGGACACCGACGACTATTTCTGGATGCCTACTGATCCGAAATTCACAACAAAACGCCCTGCGGCGGATCGGATTTGCCTGATACGCCGGGACATGGAAAAGTCTCAAAACGTGGTCATCTCCGGCTCCCTCACCGACTGGGGAGATGTGCTGATTCCCAGCTTCACCCTGGCCATTCGCATTGAAATGGAGCAGTCCCTTCGGCTGGAGCGAATCCGGCAGCGGGAACAGCGCAAATTTGGCTCCCGAATTGAACCCGGCGGGGATATGTACGAGACCCACCGCGCCTTTATGGAGTGGGCCAAAAGCTACGACACCGGCGGCCCGGAAATCAGAAGCCGCCGCAAGCACGACCAGTGGCAGACCCTGCTGTCCTGCCCGGTGCTGCTGCTGGACGGAGACGACACCGTGGAAGCCAATTATCAGAAGGTCCTGCAATTTATGAAACAGGAAAGGATGATTACCCCATGACCACCGTCTTTCTTCACGGCCTGGGCCAAACCGGTGCCAGTTGGAATGAAACCATCGCCCTGCTTCCGAACGAAAATGTCTGTCTCTGCCCCAACCTGTCGGAGCTGCTTGTCGGGAAACAGGCAAGCTTTCAGAATCTCTACGCTGGGTTTGAATCCTACTGTGACCGGATTTCAGGAACGTTTTGTCTCTGCGGCCTGTCCCTGGGCGGGGTACTGGCTCTGCAATATGCGGCCAATCACCCGCAGCGGCTGAATTCACTGATTTTGATGGGAGCCCAGTACCGCAGTCCGAAGTTGCTGCTGGCCATTCAGAACCTGATATTCCGGTTCATGAAGGAATCCAATTTTCAGGAGCTTGGCTTTGGGAAGGATGATTTCATCCGTCTATGCGCCACCACCGGCCAGGTAAACCTTACCGCCGCACTTCCCGGTATTCCCTGCCCCACCCTGGTACTCTGCGGAGAAAACGACAGCCCCAACAAAAAAGCGGCCTTGGGACTTTCCAGTGGAATTCCCGGCAGCAAGCTGGTATTCATTCCCCAGGCCGGGCACGAACTGAATAAGGACTGTCCCGAAAAGCTGGCCGATATCCTCCAAAAATTCCTGGACGGAAGTCTTTCATAACAACCGAAAAAACAATTATCCCCGGCGGATCAGTTCCCGCCGGGGATTTATACTAATTCTTGATTAAATGATTTAAATCATTTCCGCGGATGGGTTGTGCCAGAAAAGGCAGATGACGCAGCTGGGCTGACGCCCAGCAAGGAAGATAACGCATTCTGGCGCAATCCAGACCGGAAAGGATTAAAGATTTTAATCAAGAATTAGTATTATACAGGAAAATAGCAGAAAATACTGTATGACGTTTTTGATTCGTACGCTTGAATGGTACGGGTCGGCTACTCTTTCATAGCTTCGTACCAAGCCAAAACGTCCGTCAGATTTTCCTCGCTGACATAATTGGCATCCTTTTGCAGCAGGCAGAGCATCCTCTCATCCTGTTCCGAACGCTGAGCCTGGGAGGACAGTCCCTTGATCAGCATATCGATCATCAGCTTGTTTAACCCCTTCAGGCGGCTTCGGTCAAAACCGCCCTGCAAGGTAAACAGCGGAATGTCTTCCGGAATGGCGGTGGCTTTTCGCACCTCGGCCAGCATGGAACCCGTGTCACACAGTCCCACAGCGCAGACTGCACAGAGGGCGAAGCGCTTTCTGGCTTTGGAGAATCCCTTCACATGGCTGGCATGAACCCAACCAAGGTAGATAACGGGAGTACCCTGGGGCAGTGAACCTGCACCGCTCTCCATGGAATAAACCGGAAGCTCCAGTCGGCTTCCCAATATCTGGGCATATTGTTCCGTAAAGCCGGTTCTTGATGTATAGATAATTGCCTGCGGAATCATGTTATTCTCCTCCTTGTTCCTTTTTCAACATCTCCATCCATACGCCGAACACACCCTTTTTCCATGCCAGGCCCAGACAGGTGAGAAAAACCACCAAAGAAAGGACCATCAGCAGGATCGGGTGGACGGAGGAATGGCTCAGAAAATGAATCACATCGTCTGCCCCCGCCGTTTGCCCGAGGAAATATGCCACGGGAACCATCACCCAAGCCAGCAAGCTCATGATGGGCACCAAGACAAACAGCGCGGAATAGAATCGGAAAAACGTCCCTTTCCTGCCGTCTTTGAAGAAGAAAAGAAGATAAATCAGGGAAAGCAGCAGTGGGAGTCCCATCCCCGCAAGATCAAGCAATGACTGGGTGGCAGGGGTGAAGTGTCCTCCGGCTCCGGATACGCTGGCCGTAAAAATGCTGAAAGAGAGGATTTTATCTCCGCAGGCAACCATAACCAGCAGATGCCCCAACTCATGCAGGAAGATGTATACCGGAATCACCAGCAGCGCCGCCGGAATGACCAGCAGTCTTTTTCTTGTTTCCATTTCCCCTTCTCCTTTCCCACACCCCGGAATCATTTCCGCCGCTTGCTCAACTGGGTCATGGCAATGTACACACCCATGAGCACCGCGATGGAGCTGATCAGCACCACATACATCCCTCCAAGCTTCACCTTGTTTTCAAAGAAATAGAGATTGCAGTCCACGCTGTCCCGGATGGCCTCCACCACCATGGTGGGGAAGCCCTGGTTTTCCATTTCTGCAAACACACCCCGCAGCGCATGGTTGCGCAGCAGACTGGTTCCATAGGAGCCTGGCAGGAAGGAGATTACCTTCTGCAGTCCCTCGTTGAAGCTGGAAATGGGCATATAGGCGCCGCAGATGAAGCCATAGCCCGCGCTGACTATGGTGCCTACGGCACTGGCCTGGCCGTTGGTAGACAGGGGGAAAATCACGCAGGAGGAAAGGGCTGTGCCGAACATCACCAGCAGCACCACATCCAGCACCAGTGCCGCCACATCCACTGCCGTCAGAAACCAGCCGACCATCCACAGATAACCCAGGCAGACTGCCGTGGCCGCCAGAGAAATGAGCAGCGTGGAGCACAGGGTGGACAGATAATAACTCAGCGACAGCGTGCTCTGTTTGATGGGAGCAATGGTCAGGTCCTGACGGGAGCCGGTGGTCTTATCCTGGACCATCAGCAGATTGGAGCAGAAAGCCACCGTCACGCAGCTCACCGCCAGCAGCGACGATACCAGCTGACCGCCCACGCAGCCCCAGATGAGTTCATCCGACACCATTGCACCTGCCGCCTCCAATGCGGAGCGGAAGCTGTCCTCATACACGCTTCCCAGGAAGGTGCTGTAGAGCACCAGAAGGATCAAGGGGGTAATCAGGGAGGTAAAGAACATCCCCTTGTCTTTGAAATACAACTTGATATTGCGCCGAATCAGCGCGCCCAGTCCGGTCATTTCCCATTCTCCTTTTTCTCTTTTCCCAAACGGAGAATATTGATCAGATTCCCTGCTGCGGCAAGGCAAAGGGCCAGAGGCAGAAACAGTCCGTCATTCCAGTCGGTGAATAAGCACACTGCCAGGCACACCAACGCAGCCAGGCACAAAAGCATACCAGCTATATATTTCATTTTCATTTTTCTTCCCCTCCCTCAAGCATCTTTCCTGTGACTGCAAGGAACACATCATCCATCTTTCCTTTGGTGATTTCAAAATCCTGGAACAATTCCGGGTATTTCAGAATCAGCTCTCTGGCTGCTGCGGTGTTGGGCACCGACACCCGGTAGGCATCCCGGACGGAAGAATAGGGGGACCCCAGCTTCTTGATCTGTGCTTCTTCCTGGCCGTAGACGGTGATGTAGTCTCCGGTGTAGGTGTTTTTCAGAGTCAAGGGCGTACCCTCAGCTGCAATCCGGCCATGATCAAGAATCACCACAAAATCCGCATCCGCCGCTTCTTCCATGTAGTGGGTGGTGAGAAACACCGTCATATTCTCTTGCCGGCGCAGGTCTGCGATGACCTGCCATAGGCTGCTTCTGGTCTGAGGATCCAGACCGGTGGTGGGTTCGTCCAGAATTAAAATCTTCGGGCGGTGGAGCAGAGCCCGGGCAATATCGATTCTCCGCCGCTGACCGCCGGAGAGCTTCCCCACTGGGCGCTTCAGCAGGTCCTGGAAGGACAATAGCTTTGCCAGTTCCTCCAGCCTCTGACGGAACTCCGCCCCCCGGATGCCATACAGCGCCGCCCGGCTCTGGAGATTATCCCGGACGGAGAGGTCCTTGTCCAGCACGGAATTCTGGAACACGACGCCCAAGCTCCGTTTGATGGCATCGGGCCGGGTATCCAGGTCTGTGCCGCAGACCCGGACGCTGCCGCTGTCCTTGGAAAGCTGACCGCAGAGAATGTTGATGGTGGTGGATTTTCCCGCCCCGTTGACACCCAGGAAGGCGAACAGCTCACCCTCCTTTACCCGGAAGCTCAGGTCCTGCACCGCCTTCACTTCCCCAAAGGATTTGCAAAGGTGATCGATTTCAATGATATTTTCCATATTCCATTCTCCCTCAGATTTGCGGCTCCTCCGGAATCAGCACGGCAGCCACCAGATAGGCCAGGAAGCCGCTGCCGCCCAGGCAGCAGAACATGATCCACCCCAGCCGAATGAGCACCGGGTCAATAGAAAAATACGCCGCAATGCCGGAGCACACGCCAACCAGCACTCTGCCCTCTCTGGGGCGATAGATTCTTTTCATCAGGTTCCCTTCTTTCTTGATTTGTGCTTATTATACCTGGAATTCCGGTGTTTTGATAGTCCGCTTTTCTATCTGAATGTGTCAAATATATAGAGCGGCCCGCCAAGGCAGACCGTTCAGAATATCCTTCTTTGGAAGGACTGATTTTATCTTGATGTCTCCAGGAAATCCCGTCGGTATTGAGAGGGTGTAACGCCCTCCGACTTTTTAAACACCTTGGTAAACACCCGGTAATCCCCGAAGCCCAGCTGCTCCGAAATCTCTCCGATGGACAGTGCAGTAGAGAGCAGCAGCTTCTTCGCCCGCTCCATACGGATGTTGGTCAGATAGGCCAGGAAATTCACTCCGATCTCACTTTTGAACAGCTGGCTGATATACTGGGCGCTAAGGTGGAATTCCTCCGCCAGAACGCTCAGACTGATATCTTCGCTCAAATGCTCCTGCAAATACCGGGTGATGGCCATAATGGGCCGTTCCTCCCCCTGGGTTTCCTCCTGGGGCAGCTGCTGACGGAACAGGGCAATTTTCAGATTGTCAATACAAGCGCCGAATTCCTCATAGTTCACAGGTTTCAGAATATAGTCCGTGATCTTGAGCCGAAGGGCCTCCCTGCAATAGGAAAAATCATCGTAGCCGGACACAATGACAAAAGCGATCTCCGGATGCTTCATGCGGCTGCACTGGATCACCTTTAAGCCATTCATAATGGGGATGTTGATGTCCATGATCACAATGTCCGGCTGCAGGGCATCGATCTGGTTCATGGCTTCCATACCGTCAGCGGCTTCCCCAACCACCTGGCAGTCGTGGGCTTCCCAGTCAAACAGATGCTTGAAGCCCTCCCGGATCATGATTTCATCGTCCACCAACAAAACCCGCAATTTTTTCATATTGCTTCCTCCTCCAGCGGCAGCCGAATGTGGGCTGTCACACCGCCCGTTTCATTTTCCGTATACCAAAGGCCGTACTCCTGGCCGCAGAGCAGTTTGATCCGCTTCTGAACATTCAGGATTCCGATGCTGTTTCCTGTCAGCTTGGCAGGCTGCTTGGCGTAGGAGCGCAGCATCCGGTCAACGGCTTCCTTTTTTCCTTCCTCAAATCCGGCGCCTGTATCACGAATGCAGATTTCCATCTGGTCATCTCCAACCCGGCGGGCGGAAATGGAGACCTCGCCCCGGTAGCCCTTGTTTTTCAGGCCGTGGAGCAGACTGTTTTCCACAATGGGCTGCATAATGAAATTGGGCACCTGTGCCCCGCCCAGGTCAGGATCAATGTCATAGTTACACCGAAGCTCCGGATAGCGGTAGCACATCAGCTCCATATAGGCTTCCAGAAGCTCCATTTCATCGTCCAGAGAAACCATGGGCCGGTCTACCTTGACGCTGAGCCGGAAGAAATCCACCAGGCGCATCAGCAGCTCCGCCACCTTCTTGTCCCCGTTCAGCTGGGCCTGGATGCGGATGGTATCCAGGGTATTATAGAGAAAATGGGGATTTACCTGACTTTTCAGGTACAGCATGGACATCTTCTGTTCCAGCAGCTCCGCCCTGAGAATGTCAGGGTTTTCCAGAATCAGGTAAAACGCCAGCGTAATCAGGGTAATGCCCAGTCCACTGATCAGCCAGGTATGGTTGAAGGCCTGGAGGGTCGTGCCGATCAGCTCCACGGTGCAGGCAATCAGAATGGCATTTTTCTCCTTTCTGTCAATTCCCTTCCAGTTGAACAGCAGCAGCCCGGTGCCCAGGAGAAAATAGAACGCGACGCTGAGATAGCAGAAGGTCACGTGGATGCCATCGGAGTAATTCCCGGCAGGGGTGACTGCGTAATGAATGGGCAGGAGCATATCCCCCACCTCCGCCACCACCAGATAAATCCTGGCAAGGGTATCCAGCCGCCGGGGTTTGCCGGTTTCCTCCTCCACCAGAATGGCGATATACTGGTAGAACAGATAAAACACCAGGATCATGGTCCCGATGAACAGCCGGTGGAACATATTATTCAGAAACAGGGGCACTGTTTCCAGATGATTCACCGTATAAACCGTGATTCCGTCAAAGACCAGGTGGCACAAAACCACCACCAGGAGCATGGAAAAGGTGTGGTGCAGCTGGGTAAATTTCTTTTCCGCGGCAAAATAGGAATAGGCCACAAAGGCCAGCACCAGAAACAGTGCTATCTCCATTCGAACCATCCTGATTCCTCCTCTTCTCTGAATTATATTGGAAACTTCAAAAAGTTGATAGAGGGAAAGCTGACAAAAATGTGCTCATTTTATAGGTCAGCCCCTTACCAAAAATGAAGGATATCGCAGAAGCGCTTCCAACTGCGTCGCTGAAAGACGAAAGCGTGCCCACGGTTGTTTTCCTCGTGGACACGCTTTCTGTTACATCACCATCTGAGCGGATTTCATGATTTCCGATTCGATTTCCCGGGCTGCCGCTTCCGTTTCCCCGCTGACGGAAACATAAAACTTCAGCTTGGGTTCCGTACCGGAAGGACGCACGACGATGGAGCAATGATCCTCCAGCAGGAATTTCAGCACATCCGACTTGGGCAGTCCATCCAGACCGGTTCCATAGTCCAGCAGCTTCACGACCCTCTTCCCGCCAAACTCCAAAATACCGCTGCGGAAGGATTTCATGATCTGCTGCATTTTTCCGAAGCCGGCACTTCCATCAAATTCAAAGCTGTGCAGGGTATTGAGGCAGTAGCCATAGGTTTTGTACAGCTCCTCCAGCTTCTCCAAAAGGCTGATGCCCCGTGTGGCATAGTAGCTGAACATTTCGCAGATCATGTACGCGCCGTTTACGCCGTCCTTGTCCCGGACGTAGGCGCCGGTGAGGTAGCCATAGCTTTCCTCAAAGCCAAAAATGTAGCTATCCGCCCTGCCCTGCTGTTCCAGCTTGCCGATCTGCTCGCCGATAAACTTGAAACCCGTCAGCACATTCACGGTTCTGACACCGTAGTGCCGGGCAATCTGTTCTCCCATATCCATGGTGACAATGGTTTTGACCATCACGGGATCGGCAGGCATTTTGCCATGCTTGATGCGCTGGCTGCAAATATAGTCCAGCAGCAGGAGCCCCGTTTCATTGCCGGAGAGCAACTGATAGTCCCCCTCGGGAGTTTTCACGGCAATGCCCACCCGGTCGCAATCCGGGTCCGTAGCCAGCAGCAAATCCGCCTTGCATCTGCGGGCATATTCCATGCCCAAGGCCATGGCTTCCCGAATCTCCGGGTTGGGATAGGGGCAGGTGGGGAAATTGCCGTCCGGCTGCTCCTGCTCCGGCACCACGGTGATGTTGGTATAGCCCATCTCCCGAAGGGTCCGGGTGACCGGCTTTAAACCGGAACCGTTCAGGGGCGTGTATACGATGGAGACATTTTGATCCACCGTCTCGCCATACAGCACCGACTGCCGCTTTACCTCCTCCACAAAGGCGGTATAAACTTCCCCGGGGATGTACTGAATTCTGCCGTTTTCCATCGCCGCATCAAAACTGCCCGACAGAACATCTTCAAAAACATCCAGCTTTTCGATATCGGCCAGGATTTCCGCCGCCGCTTCGGTGGTGATCTGGCAGCCGTCGGAGCCGTAAACCTTGTAGCCGTTGTACTTGCTGGGGTTATGGGATGCGGTGATCATGACTCCGGCAGAGCAGCCCAGATACCGGGTTGCAAAGGAGACCGTGGGCACCGGCATCAGTGTGGGCCAGATGTGAACCCTTACCCCATTGGCCGCGAAAACAGACGCTGCCGTCTTTGCAAACACATCGCTTTTGATGCGGCTGTCGTAGCCAATGACAACCGAGGGAGTCGGGAACTTCTTTTTCAGGTAGTCCGCCAGACCCTGGGATGCTTTTGCCACGGTATAGACGTTCATCCGGTTGGTTCCGGCACCGATAACGCCCCGAAGGCCTCCCGTACCGAAGGCCAAATCCCGGTAGAAAGCATCCTCCATTCGGGGCCCGTCCATCTGCCGCAGCTCCCGGGCCACGTCCTCATCTGCGCCGGCACGGGACAGCCAGCGTTCGTATTCCTTCTGAATATCCGCAGTCTGTTTCATTCACTTATCCTCTTACATCCAAAAACTGGGCCTGGCCATGGATTTTCATGGGCGCAGAATCCGCGGGGACAAAAATACAGTCGCCCTTATAAAAGACGATTTCGTCCCCTCCGAACCGAATGATGCCGCAGCCGTTGACACAGAGCAGCACCCGGAAGGACAGCGCATCCGCCCGGTAAGTTACCTGCTGCCGCCGCTCGGTGTTGACGATCATGCGGTAGACCTCGAAGTATTTGCACCGGCAAAGCAGCTCCGAGGCCACGCCCTGCCGGTATTTAAGTACCCGCAGGGGCTGCTTTGGCTCTGCACTGCTGTTCAGATTCGCTGCCCGGAGTGCTTTGTCAATATGCAGCTCCCGCTTTTTTCCGTCCTTTCCCACCCGGTCATAGTCATAAAGCCGATAGGTCAGGTTGGAACTTTCCTGGATTTCCGCCACCAACGCTCCGGCGCCAATGGCATGGATGGTTCCGGCTTCCACGAAGAACACATCATCCTTCTGCACCGGCACCTTCTGAAGGGCTTTCAGAAGTGTTCCTTCCGCAATCATCCGACGCATTTCTTCCCGGTTGCTGTCATGCTTCAAGCCATAGATCAGGCTGGCATCCTTTCCGGCATCCAAAACATACCACATTTCCGACTTGCCCCGCTGGCCGTTTTCATTGACCAAGGCAAATTCATCGGTGGGATGGACCTGGACGGACAAATCCTGTTTGGCATCAATGAATTTGATCAGAATGGGCAGGAAACTTTCTCCGACGTGTCTGGTTCCCAGGTATTCCGGATGGGATGCAATCACATCAGCCAGGCTCTCCCCCTCAAACATTCCGCCCGCCACGAAACTCAGGCCGTCGGGATGGGTGGAGCATTCCCAGGTTTCCGCCAGAGGAGAAAGCTCTATTCGTTTTTCGAATTCGTCGTTTAATCGTTTTCCGCCCCAGAGGTAGTCCTTTCCGGAAGGGCGAAGCAAAAACGGGTTATTCACTTTTCCCTTCCTTTCCGGAGTGGTTCTGTAGTCAATATTCCAGCTGGTATTTCTGCTTGTCCTGGACGTTGATCTCCTTGCCCAGCTGCACTTCGATCAGCTTCAGTTCCGTCTCCGCTACCACCGTATGGCGGCATCCGGCGGACATGGTGATCACATCACCGGCCTTTACCGCTTGCTCAAAGCCATCCACAATGGTTCTTCCCCGACCGGCGATCACCACCCAGACCTCATCCCGGTTCCGGTGGCTGTGGTAATTCATACTCTGCCCGGGATTCAGGGTAACCTTGATGGTCATGGATTCCTTCTCCACATCCAGCACCTTAAAGCTGCCCCAGCTCTTGTCGGCAAACATGATTTGCTGCTCGAATTCATCCACATAGGGCTTGATGTAGCTGCTGCGGTCCTTATCCGCCACCAGGATTCCCTCCGGGGAGGCGGAAATCACCACATCATGTAATCCCATAGCAAGAATCGGTACGTCCATCTCATTGACAATATGAACGCCCCCACAGGTGTGATCCAATACGCCCTTGCCGACCACCGATTCCCCCATGGCTTCCGTCAGGGTGTTCCAGGTGCCCAGGTCCTTCCAGGCGCCGGAAAACCGTTTTACCTGGATTTTCTCTTCCTTTTCCACCACGGCGTAGTCAAAAGAGATTTTTGTCAGGGTATCGTACTTGGCAAAAAGGTCGTCGTAATCCGTAAAATCAATCAGCTCGTGGGCCTTGTCCAGCACATATTTCAGCTTGTAGGCGAACACGCCGCCGTTCCAGAGGGCACCCTGCGCAATGTACTCTGCCGCCACGTCGGCGGTGGGTTTTTCCTTGAAGGTCTTTACCCTTGCAATGGGGTCGGTGTTCTCGGGAATGATATAGCCGTACTTCTCGCTGGGATAGGTGGGCTCCATACCCATGAGGACCAGGTTCGCCTCTCCCTTGGCGGCCTGTTCCGCCAGACCCATCAACGCTGTAAAGTAATCATCCTCCACATAGGGGTCTACTGGGCAGACCACCACAGGCTCCTCCGGAGAAACCTTCATCACATCCGTCAGGTAAGCGCTGGCCAGGGCGATGGCCGGGAAGGTATCCCGGCGGCAGGGCTCTACAGAAATCCCCACCTCGTCCCCCAGTTGGTTATGGATGGAAGACACCTGAGTCTTGCTGGTGGCGATGGTCACCGTTGCGGAAGGGTCCGCCTTTTTGATCTGGCGGTAGACCCGCTGGACCATGGATTCATAGGTGCCGTCCGCCTGCTTGAAAATCTTGATAAACTGCTTGGAACGGATATCATTGGACAGCGGCCACAGACGTTTTCCGGAGCCGCCGGAAAGCAAAACAATATTCATAGTTCTTCTCCCGCTGTGTGATCATCAGTACATTTGCTGACGGGGATACCACCAGGTCGTCCGGTGGGCAGTGGCACTGTTGCACAGCCGAATCTGCTCCATATCCTCCGGCGCGATCTCGAAATCCAGCTTTCGGTTTTCCTGCAGATGCAGCAGATTTCGGGAGGAACAGATGGGAACATTGCCCATTTGCAGATTCCATTTCAGGGCGATCTGTGCCCGGGAAACAGCGTATTTCTCCCCAATTTCCTGCAATTTACGTTTCACTTCCTCCTCCGTGACAGAGAGGGAGCCCCAGCCCTGAACGGCGATGCCCCGGTTCCGGCAGAAGTCAGCCAGACCTCTTTGCTGGAACTGGGGATTGATTTCCAGCTGGTTGATTTCCGGGACCACCCGGCAGTTCTCCGTGATCTGAAGAACGTGGCGTTCCAGGAAGTTGGAAACGCCGATGTGCTTCACCGTTCCCTCTTCCTGCAGCGCTTCCATTTCCTTCCAGACGCAGATATTTCTCTGCGCATAACTTAGCTCCGAGTATCTGGGCACCGGCTGGTGAATCAGATAGGAATCCACGAAGTCAAGCCCCAGCCGCTCCAGGCTTTCCTGAAGCTGGGGACGCACCGAGCTGCCATCATAAGGCATCACGGGATAGAATTTGGTTTGAATGAACAGTTCGTCCCTGGAAACACCCCGGGCAAAGAGGCTTTTCAGGGCCTTACCCAGGATTTCCTCCGTACCGTAGGAGTAAGCGGTGTCGAGAAAGCGGTAGCCGCTGAGCACCGCCTGCTCGATCAGCTCCGCCATTTTTTCAGGCTGCTCTTTGTCCAGCTCCGCCGTGCCCAGGCCGATTCCATAGGGCCAATCCTGAATATTACACATGGTCTGCATCTCCCATCATGGCCAGTATCTGCTTTTTCAGTCCGTTTTTGTCGATTTCAAACATGGCATACAGGTAATCCGGCCTTGCCATGGGAACAAAACGGTCAGAAATGCCCGCGATTTTGAATTTCGTCCCCAGGCCCTCTTCCGCGATCACCGCTGCAACCTGATAGCCCAAGCCGCCGATGGTATTGTGATCCTGGGCTGCCAGTACAAAGCCTGTTTTCGCCGCATCCCGGATGGCCTGCTTGTCCACCGGCTTGATGGTGTGCATATCCACCACCCGAATGCGCTTTCCGGTTTCCTGCCGGATTTCCTCAGCGGCTTCCACCGCATACTGCACCAAAACGCCGGAGCAGATAATGGCACCGTCATCGCCCTCAACGGGGATGGATGCCTTGCCGATCTGATATTCATAGTCCACCGGGTAAATGTCAACAGAGGGAACAACACTGACCCGCATGTAGATGGGGCCGTTCCAGTCCAAAGTGGCCTGCAGCATCTTCTGAGCCTGAAGTCCGTCGCTTGGCTCCAGCACCGTCATGTTGGGAAAGGCGGTCATGATGCCGCAATCCTCAATGCTCCAGTGGGTGGCACCGGAGAGTCCCCCGGAGACACCAGCGTAAACGCCCACTAAGACTGCGTTGGCATTGGCGTAGGCAATGTCCGTGCGGCACTGCTCGCAGGCTCTCATAGAGACAAAGGATGCCATGGAAAAGGCATAAGGCTTGAAGCCCTCCCGGCAAAGACCGGCTGCAAAGCCCACCATGTTCTGTTCGGCAATGCCAGTATTATACATTCTGTCCGGGTAACGCTCCATGAATTTTTCCATCCGGCAGGACCGGAACAAATCCGCAGAGACCGCAACAACCTTCTCGTCCTGGGCCGCCAGGTCCACCATATAATTGCCAACCACTTCACGGACCCATCTTTTCTTCTTTTCCACCATCACAGCTCCGCCTTTTCCTGGATTTCTTTCATGGCCTGCTCATATTGCTCTGCCGTCAGTTTCCCGGCATGCCAGTTCACATTATCTTCCATGAAGCTGACGCCGTTTCCTTTTACGGTGTGGGCCACAATGACGGTAGGAACCTGGGCGGTGGGCTCCGGAAGGCTGTCGAAGGCAGCCTTGATCTGCTCCATGCAGTGGCCGTTCATTTCCAGAACATTCCAACCGAAGGCCCGGTATTTTTCACCAACGCTGTTGATGCCCGTCAGTTCTTCCACCGTTCCGTCGGCTTCCAGGCCGTTGCAGTCAACAATGGCAACCAGATTGCCCAGGCGATAATGGGCTGCGTGCATGGCAGCTTCCCACACGGACCCCTCGCCCTGCTCTCCGTCGCCCATCACCACATATACCCGGCTCTCGGTATTTCCCTTCCGCCGCAGTCCGGCAGCGATTCCGGCGCCGATGGACAGGCCGTGGCCCAGGCTTCCTGTGGAAACCTCCACAAAGGGATTGACCAGCTTGCAGGAATGCATGGAAAACCTGCCGCCGTTGGTTGCATATTCTTCAAAAAAATCCTCTTTGCGGAAGCAACCAATTGCCGCCTGATTCAGGCTGGTCACCGCTGCGGCATGTCCCTTGGAGAGGATAAACCGGTCCCGACCCTCTTCCTCCGGGTTCTGGGGGTTGTATCGCATTTGATACTGCCACAATGCAGTCATCACATCCGCCACGGACAAGTCGCCGCCGATGTGGATGCTCTTTTCGGCGCAGAGGGTCAGCAGGTCCTTTTTGATCTGCAGCGCCGCCTCTTTCAGCTGGCTCAGGGTTGTCAGCATGTTCTTTTACTCCTTATCGTTTTGATTGGACAAATACCAATTGTAGAGCTTCCGAATCCCCTGTTCCAGGGAAAGGGTGGATTTCCAGCCCAACTCATGAATTTTGCTGCTGTCGCAGAGTCTGCGCATCATGCCGTCGGGCTTTGTGGGATCGGTGACAATCTCCCCTTCAAAGCCAGTGATTCGTTTGATCATTTCGGACAGCTCCAGAATGGACACTTCCTCCCCTGTTCCGATGTTCACAGGCTCGTAGCCGGAATAATGATTCAGCAGGAAAATGCCCGCGTCCGCCAGGTCATCCGTATCGATAAACTCCCGCAGCGCCTTGCCCGTCCCCCACAGGGTAACACTGGGGGCATTGCTGCGCTTTGCCTCCCGGTATTTCACCAGCAGGGCGGGAATCACATGGCTGTGCTGGGGATCGAAATTGTCACCGATGCCGTAGGCGTTGGCGGGAATGGCGGTGATAAAGTCCACCCCATACTGCTGATGCAAATAGCTGCACAGCCGCTGGCCGCCAACCTTTGCCAGGGCATAGCCCTCGTTGGTGATTTCGGGCAATCCGGTGAGCAGCATTTCCTCCTTCATGGGCTGGGGGCACTGCTTGGGGTACATGCAGGCGCTACCCAAAAACAGAAATTTTTTTACATGGTTTTGAAAGGCAGACCAGATGAGATTCTGCTCCATCTGCATATTCTCATAGAAAAAATTTGCGGGTGCCTCGCTGTTTGCCCGGATGCCCCCTACTTTCGCGGCGGCATCGATCACATATTCCGGCTGCTCCTGGGCAAAAAAGGATTGTACCGCTGCCTGATCCAGCAAATCCAGCTCCCCATGGGTCCGCAGAACCAGATTATGGTATCCCTGCTCCCGGAGCTTTCGCACAAACGCGCTGCCCACCAGGCCGGTATGACCGGCTACATAAATTTTCGCATTTTGATCCATCACGGCCTCATTTCCGGAAGCCATTCAGGTACTTTCCAATGCAGTCAATGAGATAATCCAGTTCTTCCTGCTTCAGACCATGGTGGCAGCCCACGTAGAAACCGTTGTGGTCAATGTAAGCCGCATGGGGATACTGGGGCTCCAGGTCGCCGAAGATTTTCTGGTAGATGGGCTGATTCAGCAGCGGGAGCATGGGTCTTGTCTCGATGTTGCATTTTTCCAGATACAGAACAAAATCCTTCTGTTTGATACCCGTGCCCTCCTTGATGACAATGGGGAACATCATGTAGGTATGCTCGATGTTGTCGGGGTGCCGGGGCAGTTGGATCATATCCTCATATTTTTCCAGGCCGCGGATGAGATAATTGGCGTTCTCATGGCGCTTGCCCATGATCTCATCCTTCCGTTCCAGCTGGGCCAGACCCAGAGCGCCTTCAATTTCGCCTACCCGGTAGCTGTAGCCGATGCGCTCAAAGCAGAACCGACGGTCCAAATCCGTCTGCATTCTCTTTGGACAGACCATTTTTCCATCGGAAGCAATGCACCGTTCGCAGGTGCAGGCACGGCCGTGGGCAACCAGGGAGCGGAGAATCTCCATAAAGTGCCGGTCACTGGTGCAGACCACGCCGCCCACGCCGGTGGTGATGGTGTGGGCCACATAGGTGCTGAAGCAGGTGATACATCCGAAGCTGCCCACACTCCGGCCGTCCACCTTGGCAAAATGGGCTTCCGCACAGTCCTCGATCACCCGCAAGCCGTGCTTTTGGGCAATGGCCATGATGGCATTCATATTGCAGGGCATACCGAAGGTGTGTACCGGGATGATGCACTTGGTATGCTCCGTGATGTGCCGCTCAATGTCGTTGGGGTCCATGTTATAGGTGTCCGGCTCCACATCCACGAAGGTCACCTTCAGCCCTGCATGCAGGCAGGCATTGGAGGTGGCGATAAAGGTGATGGCAGGCACCAGAACCTCCGTATTCTCATCCCAGCCGTCCACCTCTCTCAGGGTTTCCAGGGCAAGATGCAGGGCGGAGGTACCACTGTTGCACATGACACCGTATTTCTGGCCATGGGCCTGGGCAAATTCCCGCTCAAACCGATTGACATATTTTCCCTGGGAAAGACGCTGATTGTCCAGTGCGTCCATCACATATTTCTTTTCAATATCCGTTACCGATGCGTATCCCACGCCGATCTTATCCATCACAAACGTCCTCTTCCCGCTTATTCAATCACGCCCTTTTCCAGGGCCTCAATCTTGTACAAATTCACATTTTCCTCCAGCCGCTCTCTGGCGACCTGATTCATATCGTGCTCCACCATAATCCGCACCAGTTCGGCAAAGCTGGTTTTGGTGGGATTCCAGCCCAGGGCCTGCCTGGCCTTGGAGGGATCACCCCACAGGTTGACCACATCCGTGGGGCGGTAGAACACCGGGGACACTTCGATCATGACTTTACCGGTGGCCTTATCGATGCCCTTCTCATTTTCGCCCTCGCCTACGAATTTCAGATCAATGCCCACATAGCGGAACGCCAGGGTGCAGAATTCTCGTACGCTGTGCTGCTCTCCGGTGGCAATGACGTAATCCTCCGGCTTCTCCTGCTGGAGCATCAGCCACATGCACTCCACATAGTCCCTGGCATAGCCCCAGTCCCGCAGGGCGGACAGGTTACCAAGGATCAGTTTCTCCTGCTTGCCCTGCTTGATGCGGGCGGCTGCCAGGGTGATTTTCCGGGTGACGAAGGTCTCGCCCCGGCGCTCCGACTCATGGTTAAACAGGATGCCGGAGCAGCAGAACATATGGTAGGCTTCCCGGTATTCCTTCACGATCCAGTAGCCATACTGTTTGGCCACGGCATAGGGGCTGAAGGGATGGAAGGGCGTCTTCTCATTCTGCGGGACTTCCTCCACCTTGCCGTACAGTTCCGAGGTGGAAGCCTGGTACATCCGGCAGGTCTTTTCCAAACCGGCAATCCGGATGGCCTCCAGCACACGCAGCACACCGGTAGCCACAATGTCCGCCGTGTATTCCGGCACATCAAAGGAAACCTGAACATGGGACTGGGCCGCCAGGTTGTATACCTCGTCCGGCTTGACCTCCGTCATCACCTTGATCAGAGAGACAGCGTCCGCCAGATCTCCATAGACCAGGTGGAACTTGGGCAGCCCCTCCAGATGGGCAATCCGCTCCCGATAATCCACAGAGGATCTGCGGATCATGCCGTAGACCTCATATCCCTTTTCCAACAGGAATTCCGCCAAAAACGATCCATCCTGGCCCGTAACACCAGTAATCAACGCTTTTTTGCTCATAAATAACAATCTCCTCACATTTATTCTCCAGCCCGGCGAGACCGAATGACAGGGCATTGCGTCGGATTCGCACACTATCGAGATTATGATAAGGTAAGTATACTCCAAAACAAAGAATTTTTCAATAGCGGCATATCATGTAATCGGAATATTGGATTATGGTAAAAAAATCCGTGCACCGGGTTGGGTGCACGGATTTGGGGTATGAACGGGATTAGGCCTTGCCGTCGGAACCCAGAACGTGGACGATCTTGTGAGCGACCATGTCCTTGACAGCCTGACGGGCGGGCTTCAGGTACTGGCGGGGATCGAAGTGATCGGGATGCTCGGCAAAGTACTTACGGATGTTGCCGGTCATGGCCAGACGGATGTCGGAGTCGATGTTGATCTTGCAGACAGCCAGCTTGGCAGCTTCCCGGAGCTGATCCTCGGGGATGCCGATAGCGTCGGGCATGTTGCCGCCGTAGGTGTTGACCATCTTCACGAATTCCTGGGGAACGGAAGAAGAACCATGCAGCACGATGGGGAAGCCGGGCAGCCGCTTGATGCACTCCTTCAGCACATCGAAGCGCAGGGGAGGCGGAACCAGGATGCCGTCGGCATTGCGGGTGCACTGGGAAGCCTTGAACTTGTAAGCGCCGTGGCTGGTGCCGATGGCGATGGCCAGGGAGTCGCAGCCGGTACGGGTAACGAACTCTTCCACTTCCTCGGGACGGGTGTAGCTTTCCTTGCCGTGCTCAACAGCAACTTCGTCTTCCACGCCGGCCAGGGTGCCCAGCTCAGCCTCGACCACAACACCGTGGTCATGGGCATACTCAACAACCTGACGGGTCAGGGCGATGTTCTCCTCGAAGCTCTTGGAGGAAGCATCAATCATAACGGAGGTGAAGCCGCCGTCGATGCAGCTCTTGCAGAGCTCGAAGCTGTCACCATGGTCCAGGTGCAGAGCGATGGGGATTTCGGGGTTCTCAGCCACGGCAGCCTCCACCAGCTTCACCAGATAAGTATGGTTGGCATAGGCGCGGGCACCCTTGGAAACCTGCAGGATGACGGGGCTTTTCAGCTCGCCGGCAGCTTCGGTGATACCCTGAACGATCTCCATGTTGTTGACGTTGAAAGCGCCGATGGCATAGCCGCCGTCGTAAGCCTTCTTGAACATTTCGGTTGTGGTTACAAGAGCCATTGGAATCATTCCTTTCATCATTCAGGCGGAAAAATCTTCCGCATGTTCTCGGGGATATTATACCACAGTTTTTCTATTTTTCAATCTAAAAAAAATCGTTTCCTATTTTCTTCTGCAATCAATACAGAATCCCCCCAAAAACCTGGCTGCATCTAAGCACTTTTCATAAAGCATCGATGTCAAAGGAAAATTTCCTCGTTTTCTCCAGCAGGTCCCCGTATGGGTTTCTCCTGGAAAAACGCCTTTGAAGCGGAATAACCGCCCACATATCCGCAAGACATCCCCGCATAATGGGGCAAAAAATCCTCCGAAGCCCGCGGCGCCCATTGTGTAGTGTTGCAGTAATTTTTTTATTTACTTTTCCAAAGCAATGGCGTATAATATACACGCTGAAATAGCAAAAAAAATGCAAGGAGTTTTGAAGTTATGAATCTGTCTCCTCTTCAGATTGCCAGATATCAGTACACCCCGAAGCTGCCCGGTATGCTGAGAAACGGTATTTCTGAAATCTGTGTTAAGGTCGGCGCCCCCACCCAGAGTGTGGCCGATCAGGAAAAGATCCAGGCACTGTTCCCCAATACCTACGGAAAGAACGAAATCACCTTCCAGAAGGGTTCCAACACCTCCACCCCCAAGAAGCACATTGTCGGTGTCATCCTGTCCGGCGGTCAGGCTCCCGGCGGTCACAACGTTGTCTGCGGCCTGTATGATGCTCTGAAGGCTACCAATCCCGAAAATGAGCTGTACGGTTTCAAGGGCGGCCCCAGCGGTCTTCTGGAAGACAACTACCGCATTATGGATGACGAGTACATCAACATGTTCCGCAACACCGGCGGCTTCGACATCATCGGTTCCGGCCGCACCAAGCTGGAGACTGAAGAGCAGTTTGCCATTGCTGCCGAGGTGTGCAAGAAGCACGGCATTACCGCCATTGTCATCATCGGCGGTGACGACTCCAATACCAACGCCGCTGTCCTGGCTGAGTACATGGCTGCCCACAACACCGGCGTTCAGGTGATCGGCTGCCCCAAGACCATCGACGGCGACCTGAAGAACGAAGACATTGAATGCTCCTTCGGCTTCGATACCGCCACCAAGACCTACAGCGAGCTCATCGGCAACATCGAGCGCGATGCCAACTCTGCAAAGAAGTACTGGCATTTCATCAAGGTGATGGGCCGTTCCGCCTCCCATGTTGCTCTGGAGTGCGCTCTGGAAACCCAGCCCAATATCTGCCTGATCGGTGAAGAGGTTGCCGCCAAGAAGATGTCCCTGTCCGCCGTTGCCGATGTCATTGCCGATTCCGTGGCCGCAAGAGCCGCAAAGGGCATGAACTTCGGTGTTGCCATCATTCCCGAAGGCATCGTGGAATTTGTTCCCGAGTTCTCCACACTGATTGCCGAGATCAATGAGCTGCTGGCCGGTGAGAAGACCTCCGAATTCAACGCACTGAGCAGCTGGGAAGAGAAGTATGCCTTTATCGAAAAGGGTTTGAGCAAGGAAGCCATGGCTGTCTTTGCCATTCTGCCCCAGGGCATTCAGCAGCAGCTGTTCCTGGAGCGCGATCCCCACGGCAATGTGCAGGTCTCTTTGATTGAGTCCGAGAAGCTGTTCTCCGCTCTGGTTGCCGACAAGCTGGCTGCCCGGAAGGCCGCCGGTACCTTTAACGGCAAGTTCAGCGCCCAGCATCACTTCTTCGGTTACGAAGGCAGATGCGCCTTCCCCTCCAATTTCGATGCTGACTATTGCTATTCCCTGGGCTACAATGCCTTCATGCTGATTCAGTACGGTTACACCGGATATCTGTCCAAGGTTTCCAACCTGTCCAAGCCCGCCGAGGAGTGGGTGGCCGGCGGCATGCCCATCACCAAGATGATGAACATGGAGAGAAGAAACGGCAAGGACAAGCCCGTGATCCGCAAGGCTCTGGTTGAGCTGGACGGCAAGCCCTTCACCTACTTCTGCGAGCATCGTCAGCAGTGGGCGGAAGAGACCTGCTTCACCTACCCCGGCGCCATCCAGTACTATGGCCCCGCAGAGGTCTGCGATCTGACCACCCGCACGCTGGCTCTGGAGAAGGCCTGATTCCAAAACACGAAGCGCCTGCCGTTCGGCAGGCGCTTTTTCTTGCATTCCGGCATTTTGTATGCTATAATCCTCCAGTCATGTCAGGAGGTGAAGAACATGAACCCGGAATCCCGAAAAACCATCCGGCTGCTTGCGGCAGTCTATGTGGCGCTGATGCTGTACCTGCTGTTTTTCCGGAGGAATCCCTTTTCCCCAGCTCCCCTGCCCCATCTGGATGTGAATCTGGTTCCACTGCGCACCATCAATCGCTACCTGTTCTGCCTGACTCCGCCGCTGAACAGCCGGAATGTGCGCTGGGCCGTCATCAATTTCTTCGGCAACGTGATCATGTTCCTGCCCCTGGGCTTTCTGCCGCCGCTGCTCTGGTCCTGGGCCAGAAAGCTGCCTTGGACGCTGCTGTTTTCCCTGGGGGTGATGACCGTGGTGGAGGTGCTGCAAATGCTCCTGCAGGTGGGGGTCTGCGATGTGGACGACCTGATCCTCAACACCCTGGGCGCCGCCATTGGCTACGGCTGCTACGCAATCTACAGACATAAAAAAGAACACCTGTGACAAAATCGCAGGTGTTCTTTTCAATGCTCTGGCTCCCCCAGTCCCCTTCTTTACGGTAGCAAGGCAGGTTCATTTCACCAGCTGCTTTGTATACCCCAGCTTTACAAGGCAATCGAAGGCTTCCATGACCTCCTCGGGAATCTCCTGTGGAATCTGATATCCCAGTTCGGCGTACACGGATATGCGCTGAAAATCCCCCACAATCATATGGATGGTATCCTCCTCTGTTCTTCCCCAGCGGGAAAGGCCGGAAAGATACTCCTCATAGCTCTGCTGCCAGGAGGTGACAATTACCTCCGCCTCCGGCCAGTAGACCGGGAAGGCGGCATAGAGACGGCGCTCCATATAGGGCTTCTGCACACCGATGATCCTCGGGTGGGTCAGGCCCCGCTCCGCCAGCATCCGGCGGGAGAAAATCAGATTCTCTCCGGAATTGGTGGATTGCTCCTCCCGGAGAATCGCCGTCTCCGGAACCCCTTCTGCCAGTGCAATCCCGGCAAACCGGCTGGCCTCACTCTCGGTCCACATGGCGCTGGTGTTTCTGCCCAGTCCGCCGGTGAACAGGACCAGGGGTGCCAAGCCCTGGTGATATAACTGCGCCGCCCGGCGGGCCACATCCTCGTTATAGCAGCCGAAGCCAACAATACAGTCCGCTTTCTCCGGCGTCTGATGCAAACACATATAGTCCCACAGGGTGTGAACGGCAGTCTGTTTGTCCATGGTTTCTCCTCATTTCTTACTGCATTTATCCGCATTTTATCACAGAAGCTTACCTTGGTCAACCGCCATGCCGGAAGGTCTTTATTTCTCCCGGGGAATGCTTGCCCCCTTCTTCCCCTCCTGAATTTCCAGAAAGGCATCCTTCAGCCTGGACAGATAGGCGAAAGGCTCCTCCGGGGTGATGGGAACAAACAGCCTGCCCTGCAGCGGATCATGGCGGGGCAAAAGGCGAAAGGACAGCACACCGCGCCCAACCCGACTGATGGGAAACCGGGTATCCAGCCCGAAGCCATTTTCCCCGGGAACCAGAACACCCAGGTTTTCCCGTTTTTCTCCGCAGGACACCTCCAGCCGGTACATTACCTCACCGGAGAGGCTGCACCGGCAAACCACATGGTAGTAAAGCCCCTGCTCGGTCACCTGGGCCTTCCCCACTGACTTGTCACCAAAATATACCCCATAATCCATGGTCCATTCACCGCCTCCCTTCCAAGCTATGCAGCGGGGGCAGCGGAAAAGAACAGCCTTCGCCTCTTCGATTTTTCTTTACATCCGACCGCTCCCCGCTTATAATGGGTGGAAAAGAGAGAGGGGTCTGCCATGAATTACATCATTTTCGACCTGGAATGGAACCAATGCGCCTCGGAGAGCGAAATTCTCACCGACCCGGTGTGCCTTCCCGGAGAAATCATCGAAATCGGCGCGGTGAAGCTGGACGATTCTTTCCAAAAGGTGGACGAGCTCCGGCTTTACATCAAGCCAAAGTATTACAGCAAGCTCCACCGAAGAATCGTCACCCTCACCGGAATCCGGGACAAAGTGCTGGCAGAAGAGGGGCTTCCCTTCCCGGAAGCCTACGACAGATTTATGGATTTCTGTGGAGAGGAATACAGCTTCATGACCTGGAGCACCTCCGATCTGCCCATTCTCGTTGACAATATGCTGCTGCACGGCATCGATATTTCCAATCTGCCGGATACCTACGATCTGCAGCGGATTTTCTGCAACGAAATTATGCGCTTCTCCCGGCGGATGTCCCTGGACGACGCGCTGAAGGTGCTGAACGAAAAAGGAGACATCGCCCACGACGCGCTGAACGATTCCAGAAACACCGCGCTGGTGTGCAATCATCTGGACTTGGAGGAGTATGGCGGAGAATATGTGTCCCGGGCCTTCGCGGAGCAGCCGCTGAAAGCCGTATTTGATAGTCCGAAAGCCGCACTGGAGGACGAAGGGCTGAAGCAATATCAATGCCCCTGGTGTGGGGAAACCGTCACCGGGGAACCCTGGCTGCGAATGGAACATGACGAATACATCTCCATGGGCCGGTGCAGTGAAGGGGACGAAATTCTGCTCACGTTGGAGCTGACCCGCACCTCCCCCAATCGTTTCCATCCCCGGCGGATTTTCTACGAAATGAGCGACGACCTGTGGGAGGAATACTCCGACAAAAAGGACGCAATTACTTAAGAATGGAGCCAATACATGAAATACCAAGCAATTCTCTTTGACATGGACGGAACCCTGGTACCCATGGAAATCCACGGGTTTACCAAAGGATATTTTCAGATGCTTTTCCGCAAGCTGGCCAAATATGGTCTTGACCCGACCCAATTCGGTAAGAATATGTGGGCCGGCGTATCCGCCATGGTAAAAAACGACGGTGCCGCCACCAACGAGGACCGGTTCTGGCAGGCCTTCAGCCAACTGACGGGCATGGACAAAGACACCATCAACGGCGACTGTCTGGATTTCTATGGAAACGAATTCCACCAGGCAAAGCAGTTCACCGGTGAGAATCCTCTGGCCGCCGAGGCCGTCCGCCTGGCCCGGGAGAAGGCCGAAAAGGTGATCCTGGCTACCAATCCCATGTTCCCCATGGTGGGACAGCAGACCCGGATGGGCTGGGTGGGACTGAAGCCAACAGACTTTGAACTGGTCACCTCCTATGAATACGAGCGGTTCTGCAAACCGAATCCCATGTACTATACCTCCATCTGCCAGCGAATGGGACTGAATCCGGCCCAGTGCCTGATGATCGGCAATGACGAATACGAGGATATGTACGCCGGGACCAAGGCTGGCCTGAACTGCTGGCTGGTCACCGACTGGATGATCTCCTCCCCGGAGCACCCATGGAATGGGCCCAAAGGGACCTTCGTGGAAACCGTTGAAATGCTGAAGTCTTTGGAGTCTTACGCATGATATTAAATCACGATGCTGTTCTCTCCCTGTTGCCGGACCGGGACGAAAACGCCCACAAGGGACATTTCGGAAAGATTCTCCTGCTCTGCGGCAGCCGGGGTTACACCGGCGCAGCCTATCTTGCAGCCATGGGCGCCCTGCGAACCGGGGCCGGACTGGTGTTTTTGGGTGTACCGGAAAGCATCTATGCCATTGAGGCGGTGAAGCTGAATGAGGCCATCGTCTTTCCCCTGCCCGACCAGGAAGGAGCACTCAGCCACGACGCCATAGGGGAGCTGGAAAAGAGGCTCCCCCGGATGGATGCTGTTCTGATCGGCTGTGGGCTGGGGCAGTCCGAGGGAACCGAAGCGGTGGTACAGTGGGTACTGAACCATGCGGAATGCCCAGTGGTACTGGATGCCGATGGTATAAACCTCATCGCCCGGCATAAGGATATACTGCGCGGAAGAGCGGGGGTAACCATTCTCACGCCTCACCAGGGAGAATTCGTCCGGTTGGGCTTCTCCATCGGTACCGACCGGATGGAAGCAGCCAAAAATGCTGCCCGGGAACTGGGGTGCATTCTGGTGCTCAAAGGGCACCGTACCTGCATCACCGATGGCCAGCAAGCGTACATAAACTGCACCGGAAATCCGGGCATGGCTGTGGGCGGCAGCGGCGACCTGCTGGCTGGAATGATCGTGAGTCTGCTGGGGCAGCATCTGCCGCCTTTGGAAGCCGCTGCCTGTGCCTGCTGGCTCCACGGCAAGGCCGGGGACGACTGTGCCGCCAACCTGGGGCAGTACGGAATGCTCCCCATGGACATGCTGGACGCCCTTCCGCGACTACTGAAATAGGGCGGGATTTTTTTTGAAGGCTCTGAAAAAAGCGGCTGTGATTTTCCTGACGGCATTCCTTGTTTCAGGATGTTCCGGACAAAATCGGGATCTGGAGCGGGGCATCAAGCTGCGCACCCAGCTGCTGGGCAGCAATTCCTGCAGCTTTGATGTGGATATTACCGCGGACTACGGGGATAAGGTGCATTCCTTTTCTCTGCAATGCCAGACGGGTGACAAAGGCAGCATCCGCTTCACCGTCACAAAGCCGGACAGCATTGCCGGCATTCAGGGCACCGTGGACGGAGAGGACGGCACCTTGACCTTTGACAATGTGGCTCTCCATTTTCCCCTTCTGGCGGACAATCAGGTCACTCCGGTAAGCGCCCCATGGCTGCTGGTGAAAACACTGCGCAGCGGCTACATCACCTCCGCCGGAGCCGGGAAAGAATTACTGCGCCTGAGCATTGACGACAGCTACGCCGATGACGCCCTTCATCTGGATATCTGGCTGGACAATTCCAATACGCCGGTAAAGGCGGAGATTTTGTTCCGGGAACGGAAAATCCTGTCGCTGGATGTCAAAAACTTTCGAATGGAATAGAATCTCCTCGATGACTGGCATAGAATTATGTAAGGGCGACGCGGTATAAAAGTGCGATGTGCGTGGGAGAATAAAGATACAGCCGCGCTTCCATTGGACAGAAGCGGGCCCGATTCTTCAAGCACGGAGTGTGATGCGTATGGACAGCACAGTCAGACGAGGCGATATTTTCTACGCCGATTTGTCCCCTGTGGTCGGAAGCGAGCAGGGCGGCACCCGTCCCGTCCTCATTGTGCAAAACGATACCGGAAACCGCCACTCCCCCACCGTGATTGCTGCGGCCATTACCAGCCAGACCGGCAAGGCAAAGCTGCCGACCCACATCAACATTGCCGGCGGCAGCGTGGGGCTGAGCAAGGATTCCGTGATTCTGCTGGAACAAATCCGAACCATAGACAAACGCCGTCTGCGGGAGCATATGGGACGGTTGGACGAACAGCAGATGTCCATGGTGGACAACGCCATTGCGGTGAGCTTTGGTTTACATGGGAATGGAACAATCTAAGGCAACACCGCACAATGGATACTGCGGGCTTCGACGGATCTTTTGCCCCAATCGTTCAGTGTGAAAAATGGGAAATACATCCAGTATTCCTCCATTTTTCATACTTTCGCACGGGTTAAAATCTGCCACCAAATCTCCTTGCCCCATCATTCAGTGCTGCCCAAAAAAGAAATCGGGGACTGCCTCACGTGAACGTGAGCAGTCCCCGAACCATTTTTATTGCAGTCCTGCTTTCGCCAGCGCCTTCCAAACCAGCTTACCAAAGAGAACAGCGATCACAATTTTGGCCAGGTCAAAGGGAATGAAGGGATACACGCAGACATCCAAAGCATGGGCCAGGGTGCTTTCCGTTTGGAACACAAACCAGGCCGTGCCCAGCGCATAGTCCGCGGCAACACCCACGGCCATGCCCAGCATGGTCAGCCACGAATTCCGCTTGCAGGCTTCCATAATGAGGCCGCCAATGAGAATCATCAGCCAGAAACCAACCAGATATCCACCCGTGGGGCCTGCCAGCTTTGCAAGGCCTCCCTGGAAGCCGGAGAACACAGGCATGCCCACCGCGCCCAAAAGCAGATAAACCGTGTAGCTGACCAGCGCGCGCCAGGTGCCAAGCACCACCACGGTGATCAGGATCACCAGAATGGACAGGGAAATGGGAATTGGCCCAATGGGCACGGACAGCGGGCAGAGCACGCACATCAGCGCGGCCATCAAGGCGCATTCAGTCATATTAAACAGCGCGGATTTTTTCATATTGGATGCCTCCAGATGTTTTTCTGGAGTCAGAATATCGCGTTCTTCATCATTTGTCAACCTTTAATTGTTTTATAGTTAACATTTTGTGGATTACGAATGGTTTAAAAGAAAAGACAGGGTTGACAATTGGGCGCCTTTCCGGGATAATGGTCTCAGAGGAGGAATGACAATGGGCACCAAGGAAAATCTGCTTGCTCTGTTGGAGCGCCGCAAAGGGGAATACCTTTCCGGAGAGGAGATCGCCCGGCTGCTGTCCGTCTCCCGGACGGCAGTGTGGAAGGCAGTCAATGCTTTGCGCAGCGCCGGATACGAAATCAACGCCGTGCAAAACCGGGGCTACTGTCTGGATGCCCACACGGATATTCTTTCCATCCATGGCATCCGGCAATATCTGAACCGTCGATGGGAGGACCTTGACCTGGAGCTGCTTCCCTGCGCTTCCTCCACCAATGCCCTGCTGCGGGAACGGGCGGTCAGCGGTGCGCCGGAGGGCAGCGTCATTCTGGCAAACCAGCAAACCAATGGCCGGGGACGGTTGGGCCGGGAATTCTATTCTCCCCCGGACACCGGCATCTACATGAGTCTGCTGCTGCGGCCCCAGGCACTGGAACCCACGCAAGCCGTACGGATCACTACCATGGCCGCTGTGGCCGCATGCCGTGCAATCGAGGAGGCTTCCGGGAAGGAAGCCCAGATCAAATGGGTGAACGACATTCTTCTGAACGGGAAAAAGGTCTGCGGAATCCTTACCGAGGCATCTGTCAGCCTGGAAAACGGAAGACTGGATTATGCGATCCTGGGAATCGGATTCAATGTCTATCCCCCCGCAGCCGGTTTCCCGCCGGAGCTGGCGGAGAATGCGGATTCCATTCTCCGAAATCAGACGGACAACGGCAAAAACCGCCTGGCAGCAGCCTTTTTGAACCATTTCCTGGAAATCTATCGGTCTGACAACCCATCTGAATATGCCGCTGCCTATCGGGAAAAGAGCATGGTCATCGGCCGCCCCATTCAGGTTATTTCCCCGTCGGGCGTGCGAAACGCCTACGCCCTGGATGTGGACAAGGACTGCCGCCTGGTCGTGCGTTATGAAGACGGCACCGTGGATCAGCTTTCCTCCGCAGAAATCAGCGTTCGGCCACAGTAACAAAAAACGGCGGCTTGAAATCTCAAACCGCCGAAAAAACTTATTTCGCTTTTTTCAAAAGACGCTCGTGCATGAAAAACATTGCCGCCAGAATCAGCAGCAGGAAAAACGGGAGATACGCCACACCGAGGTGATTCGCCAGGAAGCCAAATACCGGCGGCATCAGGCAGGTTCCGACATAAGCGGAAGCCATCTGCACCCCGATCATTGCCTGGGATTTATCCGCGCCAAAATGCTTCGGTGTAGAATGAATGATGGACGGGTAGATCGGCGCGCAGCCCAAGCCAACGAGAATAAGTCCCAGCATGGCAATCCTTTTTGTGAAAGGCAGCAGCATCAGAACGACGCCAAGCAAGACAATTCCCTGGCCAAGGCGAATCATTTGTGTATCGTCAAGCTTTAAGGTCAGGAATCCGCCCAGTGCACGTCCAACGGTAATGCCGATATAGAACAGGCTGGCAAAGCTGGCGGCGGTTTCCGCAGAAACGCCCCAGTGCAGAACCAGGTAGCTGCTGGCCCAAAGTCCGGTGGTCTGCTCCAAGGCACAATAGCAGAAAAATGCGGTCATCACTTCCTTTGCCCCGGGAATACGGACGATTTGGGCCAGGGACAACGGCTTTTTTCCGGGGACGGAGGACGAATCATCCGAATCGGGTGCATCTGTCTTTCTGGTCCAGAGCGGCAGACTGAACAGAAGAATCGCCGTTAATACGATTTGAAGGATGGAAATATAACGATAGCCCATATTCCAGCTTCCGGAATTCGTCAGCGCATATCCCATCATGTAAGGTCCAACCGATGCGCCCAAGCCCCACATACAATGAAGCCAGCTCATATGGCGGCTGGCATAGTGGAGGGCCACATAGTTGTTCAGGGAAGCGTCCACGCATCCGGCACCCAGACCATAGGGAATCGCCCACAGGCACAATGCAGCGTAGGAATGGCTGATGGAAAAACCGAACAGCGCCACTGCCGTGGTCAGCACACTGAACGCGGTAACCTTTCCGGTTCCCAGTTTTTGGGTCAGCCGGTCACATTGCAGACTGGAGATAATGGTCCCTGCGGCGATAATCATGGAAATTCCGCCCATGTAGGAAATGGGAACCGAAAACTCCCGATACATGCTGGGCCAGGCCGACCCCAGCAGCGAGTCCGGCAAGCCCAGGCTGATAAAGGCCAGGTAGATAATGGCTAACAGTAATTGGATCATCTTTTTACCTCCTGATACGACTTTCTCCTATCATATCATTTTTTGGTCTTTGAAACAACAGGATTTGAAAATATGGCGCAAAATAGAAAGAAGGATTTTATATGTTTTGCGAAGCCGATATTTTATGTTTAACCGATCACCCCGAATTGACGGACCGTTACGCCCAATGGCAGCACAGCAAATGGGGCGTTTCCGTACAGGACTATCTGGACAGCATGGACGAGGCAACGCGGAGCCAGAGCGGCGTGCCCGCCTGGTATGCGGTTCTGGATGATGACGGGAACATCATCGCCGGACTGGGGGTCATTGAAAATGATTTCCACAAACGGCCGGATCTGACCCCCAATGTGTGCGCCGTGTATGTGGAGAAAAGCTGGCGCAGGAAGGGACTGGCCCGGCTCCTGCTGAATCACGTTTGCCGGGAGCTGGCGGACAAGGGAATTCACGACGCCTATCTGATTACCACCCACACGGACTTTTACGAGCACTGTGGTTGGAGCTTCTACACCATGGTGGAAGAAAACATCGGAAAAATGGTGCGGATGTACCATAAGCATACCTGATTGCTGCTGCAAAAGGGACGTACTATTCTGCTTCATGCATCAGACAGACAAATTGTAATTTGGCGGGCAGTGCCCGCAGACAATGGCGCACCGGGCCGGTGCGAAATCCGGGACTCCTGGGTATCGCCCGGTAACGTTTCTGCAGGCTAAATTGTTGTTTGGCGTACCGAAACCGACGCGCCCCTTGGCTCCCCC
>CAMEWH010000011.1:0-39114 GCA_945940335.1 uncultured Clostridia bacterium
AATGCCAAAACCAGCCGCCCCAGCGTGTGCAACGCCGAGGAGGTGCTGCTGGTGGACAAAGCGATTGCGGCGCAGTTCCTGCCCAAACTCCATCGCCGCCTGGTGACCGACCGGGAACAGCCGGTGGAGCTACGGCTGGATGAACTTGCCCAGGCCATCATCCCCGGTACCCCTGCCGGAGAAAAGGATTTCGACACGGAATTTCTGGATTATATCCTGGCGGTGAAATGCGTGGAGGGCGTGGAGGAAGCCATCTCCCACATCGCCGCCCATTCCACCGGCCACAGCGAGGCGATTGTGACCCGGGACGATGCCGCCGCCAACCTGTTCACCGCCTGTGTGGACAGCGCCGCAGTGTATGTGAATGCTTCCACCCGGTTTACCGACGGGGGAGAGTTCGGCCTGGGCTGCGAAATGGGCATCTCCACCCAGAAGCTCCACGCCAGAGGCCCCATGGGGCTGCGGGAGCTGTGCACCTATCACTATATCGTCCGGGGCAACGGACACGTCCGATAAGGAGAATGGTATGAAATATGGATTTCTGGGCTGCGGCAATATGGGCGGCGCCCTGGTAAAAGCATTGAGCAAGGTCACAAAGGACATCACCGTGACGGATCGCTCCGGCAGAGCGAAGGGACTGGCGGATTCGCTGGGCATCCATTATGGCACGGCGGAGGAGATCGCCGCCTCCTGTGACCGGATTTTCCTGGCGGTCAAACCCCATATGATGGCGGATTTGCTGAAACCTTTACAGCAGACGCTGCAGCAGCGGAGGCCCCTTCTGATCACCATGGCTGCCGGCCTGACCGTCAGCTCCATCGAGGAGATGGCGGGGGGAAAGCTGCCCGTGATCCGCATCATGCCCAATACCCCTGTGGCGGTTGGGAAAGGGATGACCCAGTTCTGCCGCAATGAGCTGGTGGATGAGGCAGCCATTGCCTCCTTCCGGGAGGACCTGCGCTTCTCCGGCCAGCTGGACGAACTGGAGGAGCGGCTGATCGACGCTGCCAGCGCCCTGTCCGGCTGCGGCCCGGCCTATGCTTATTTGTTTATCGAGGCCCTGGCCGACGGAGCCGTGGCCTGCGGCATTCCCAGAGCCAAGGCCATGGAGTACGCCGCTGCCACGCTGATCGGGGCAGGGGAGATGGTGCTTGCCACCGGCCAGCACCCCGGGGCGCTGAAGGACGCGGTGTGCTCCCCCGGAGGCAGCACCATCGCCGGTGTCCGGGCGTTGGAGCAGCATGGCTTCCGGGGCGCGGTGATGGACTGCGTGGCGGCAGCCTTTGAGAAAAATAAAGAATTGGGGAAAAAGTGAGGATTTCGTATGGAATATCGTACTCTTGGAAAAACCGGCCTGAACGTCTCCCGTTTGGGGCTGGGCGGCATCCCCATCCAGCGCATTGACGGGGAAGGAACAAAAACACTGGTGCATGAAATGATGGCCCAGGGCGTGAATTACATCGATACCGCCCGGGGCTATACCGTCAGCGAGGAGTACCTGGGCTACGCCTTGGAGGGAATCCGGGACAAGTTCATCCTGGCCACCAAGGGCAGAGCCACCACCCGGGAGGATATGAAGGCAGATATTGAAAAGAGCCTGAAAAATCTGCGCACGGACTACATCGACCTCTACCAGTTCCACAATCCCTCCATGGCTGCCCTGGATGCAATCATTGCCCCCGGCGGCGCACTGGAAGGAATGCTGGAGGCAAAGGCGGAAGGGAGGATCGGCCACATCGGCGCCACCACCCATTCCCTGGCTGTGTTTGCCCGGCTGTTGGAGCTGCCCTGGGTGGAGACCATCATGTTCCCCTATAACATCGTGGAAAACCAGGCCCAGGAGCTCATCGACCGGTGCGCCGAAAAGAACATCGGCTTTATCTGCATGAAGCCCCTGGCCGGCGGCGCCATTGAAGACGGTACCCTTGCCCTGCGGTATGTTGCGGCCAATGAGCATGTCACGGAAATCATCCCCGGTATGGCCGACCTTCAGGAACTGGAACAGAACGTCCGCGCCATCAGCAATCCCCAGCCCCTGACGGAGGAAGAACAGGCCGCCGCCCAGCGCGTTCGGGATTCTCTGGGCACCCAGTTCTGCCGCCGCTGCAATTACTGCGCCCCCTGCACCGTGGGCATTGCCATTCCCAGCGTTTTCCTGTTTGAGGGCTATCTGTCCCGCTACGGCCTGGAGGGCTGGGCCCGGGAGCGCTACGGCGCCTTGTCCCACACGGCAAGCGAGTGTGTTGGCTGCGGCGACTGCGAAACCCGCTGCCCCTACCATCTGCCCATCCGGGACATGATGAAGCGTGCCGCCGAAAAATTCGGCTATTAAAAGCTGTTTTTTCCTCCGGGAGCCGCCTCCCGGAGGAAACTCCCTTGACGCAGACCCGAAAATGTGCTATGATTCTTCCACAACGCCGCTATGGTGGAATTGGTAGACACCCGAGACTTAAAATCTCGTTCTGGTTTCCAGAGTACCGGTTCGAGCCCGGTTAGCGGCACCAAAACAGCAGATACCCGAACCGGGTATCTGCTGTTTTGGTATCGTGGAGGACTCGAACCCATCTAAATGGGACAGTCCGGCGGACTGTCCTTCGGCGTCGGCTGGACGACGATGACACCATAATGTAATCGAGCCCGGTTAGCGGCACCAAAAAAAGTTGGCAGGTTTCGACAGGAAATCTGTCCATTTTTCTTTTCTGTGTGATTGCATAATCGCTGATTTGGAAGTATAATAAAAACAAAGGAGGGATGTTCATGATTTACACACTGGATGAAATTAAAAAACGCGTCTTCCCGGTCATTCAAAAGTACAACATCCCTGCGATGTACCTGTTTGGTTCCTACGCCAGGGGGGAAGCAACGGAGGAAAGCGATCTGGATTTTCTGGTGGACACCACGGGAACCAGCCTGACCTCTCTGCTTGCACTGGGAGAGCTATATTGCGACCTGGAAGAGGTATTTCACAAAGACATTGATCTGATTACGGTTCGCGCATGTTTGGAGAATGTTGTGACGGAAAGTGACCGTAGCTTCCGGGACACTGTCATGCGGGAAAGGGTGAAACTGAATGATGTCGCCTGATTTGCAGAGAATCCAGCATATCAAAGAGTATTGTGTTGCCATCGGAAAGACCATTGCGCGCTATGGAAATTCCTTTGAAGTCTATGCGGCGGATGAAGATTTCCAGCGGTCTGTCAGTTTTTCCATATTGCAGATTGGAGAACTGAGCGGCGGGCTGTCGGCGGAATATCGACAGACAACCGCGAACCGTGTCCAGTGGGGCCCCATGAAGGCCATGCGGAATTTGGTTGCCCATAACTATGGGAGAATGGATCAGGTAATCATCTGGGAAACCGCAACGGTGGATATTCCCGCACTGCTTCAATTTTGTGAGGAACAGTTATCCGGAAATGATATCTAAGGCAACACACAGAAACAAACCTTCCTTACCGGCGCGATACATGCAGAGCGTGACATCAGAAATGGTGTTCACGCTCTGCTTTTTTGGTTTTGTGGTGTTCGTCACAGCGCCTGGCCCGGAAGCTATAAAACAGACACAATCCACTGCAAAATGCGCCTATCCATCAAGCAGGTTTTCTTGTATGATAGGAGCGAAGATTGAGAAATGTGCCGGAAACCTGGAGGCGACAAAAATGGAAAGCGGTGTCATCCAAAATGACCGCCGGAGGATATCCGCGGATGGGCTGTGTTATCTTTTCCTGATCTTCCTAAGAAGCCGGTCCGGGAAATTGTGCTTCAGCGTTTCGCGAATCTGTTTGAATCCGGCCGGGATTATTCCGAGAAAGAAGTCAATCAAATCATCCGGGAGCGGATCGTGTTTTCCGATGTTGAGCTGATCCGCAGAGAGCTGATTGAACATGGCTTTCTGAATCGGGAACGGGATGGTTCCCGATACTGGAAACCACATGAAAAACCGATCTTGCAGGGAGAGAAGCGGGAAGAAGAAAGCACACCTCCAAGGGGAAACCCATGAAACAAAATCGGAAGATCCCATGGGTCGGCTCTGCCGCGCCGGTATTGCTCCTGATCATGCTGGCTTTGCCGTGGCCGGCCGTCGGGGGACCCCTTACAAATGGACAGAACGGCGGGCGGCCTGTGAAATCTTACAAAATCGCCCACGCTGGGAAACGTTGATTGAAAGTATCCTGCGCTTCGTATATAATGAGGGAAAAACGGGGACGGAATGACATCATGAAACAGGAACACTTTACCAGGCATAAACTGAATACCGCAGACGCTTTTACCTTTTGTCGGATTGCCGGAACGCTGCTGCTTGTGTTTTTACGCCCGCTTTCCATGGGCTTCTTCTGGGTATATGCCCTCACCGGATTGACCGATGTGTTGGACGGATGGATCGCCCGAAAAACGAAAACCGCCAGCGATTTTGGCGCGCGGCTGGACAGCATCGCGGATTTGCTGTTCTATACGGTGATGCTGCTCCGGGTATTTCCAATTCTCTGGACCACACTTCCCGTGAATATCTGGTACGCGGTGGCTGTCATCCTGATCCTGCGGATTTCAGCCTATGGAACTGCAGCGGTGAAATACCGGCGGTTTGCTTCCCTGCATACCTATCTGAACAAAGTAACAGGCGGAGCAGTCTTTCTGATTCCCTTCCTGCTTGCGACGGCGTATGCCGCTGTATATTGTTGGATCACCTGCGCCATCGCGGCCGCGGCATCTTTGGAGGAACTTGTGATCCACCTTTCACAGCAGACGTATCACGCCGATATCAGGTCTGTTTCTCAGGCCGGTGCCATCCCGGCAGGGTCCGACTGCCCACAGCATACCGACCGAACCGCTTGATCGGTCCGAAAAGATGACAAACAAGAGAAGGCGAAAGGAGTATCATACAGATGGAAGCAGTATTTGATTTTTTTCGGGCGGCACTGCCTTGGGTGGCCATTGGCCTGCTTCTTGCGGTGTTTGCCGCGCGGAGCGCAAGAAAGAAAAAGGAAGAGCAGCCCCAGGACGATTACGGAACCGAGGGAATGTGCCTGGGAATGTGTTTTGGCACAGCCATCGGAACCTCCCTTGGGAACAACACCGGCATCGGCATTACCTTGGGTATGCTGATCGGTCTGGCCATTGGCAGCTGTATCAAAAAAGAGGGACAGAACGATGGCGAAAAGTAAAGGCAACACCGCACAATGGGAGCGGCGGGCTTCGGCGGATCTTTTGCCCCAATCGTGCAGTATGAAAAATGGGAAATACATCCAGTATTCCCACATTTTCCATACTTTCGCTCGGGTCAAAATCTCTCGCCGAATTACCTTGCCCCATTATGCGGTGTTGCCTAAAAAATGGATTTTGATTGCGCTTTCACTGCTGGTTCTGGCGGGGCTGGCCCTGTTTCTGTTCGATTCCAATCAGGAGGGCTTCACCGGCAGCCGTGTCAAAAATCCGGATGCCTATCTGCTGGACATCCAGCGTATGAACGGCACCGATCTGCACACACTTGAGCTGCGCGAGGGAGACGTCCTGCAAATCCAATTTGAAACAGAGAAAGGCAACCTGTACATGGAGATCAAGGCACCGGATGGGACGAGCCTATACCGTGGGAACGGGAAAGAAACCACTTCGTTTACGGTGAACATCCGGGAAAGCGGCGTCTACGCGATTGTTGTGGAAGCCCGACACGCAAAAGGAACCATCCATGTCTGGCTCGCAGGAGACAACCGGTGAAGAAAAGGAAGCGCGCGTTTGCAGATACGGATCAAACGAAGCTCTCCCAAATCCAGACACGGGCGCTGGAACTGCTTCATGCGGATACGAAAGAAATGAAAGAAAAATATGGGACGCGCGTTGTAAAATGAAGTTGCGCATTTAGGGCAACACCGCACAATGGGAGCTGCGGGCTTCGGCAGATCTTTTCCCCCAATCGTGCAGTATGAAAAATGGGAAATACACAAAGTATTCCCGCATTTTTCATACTTTCGCTTGGGGCAAAATCTCTTGCCGAATCTCCTTGCCCCATTATGCGGTGTTGCCTTAGTCAAATAAAAAGGTCCGTCTGTTGAAAAAGGAAATTGAAGCAGCTATCATCATAACATCGTTAACGCAACAATTGTTTTGGAGTCGATTGAATTGGACGGCTGCCGGGCCGCAAGTAATGAGGACATGGAACGAATTGCGAACGAAAACGAAATGCCACTTTTTTTAACAATCATCAAGGAAATGTGTTGCATCTGATTGGTAGATATTGCAGGATGATTGTGCTATTATGATGTTAAATTCCGTAGCAAAGGTGGTAGTTTTATGAGAAAGACCTACATTGACAACATCAGATGGATCACCGTCGTCCTGGTGGTGATTTACCATGTGATTTACATGTTCAACGGCATCATTACCTTCGGCGTGATTGGACCCATATCGGAAATGCGGTATCAGGATGCCTATCAGTATTTTGTTTACCCGTGGTTTATGCTGCTTTTGTTTGTTGTCTCCGGCATGAGTGCAAGGTTCTGTCTCGAGCAACATTCTCCAAAAGAATTTCTGAAAACCAGAACCAGAAAACTGCTGGTGCCTTCCACCATTGGATTGTTCGTGTTCTGGTGGATCCTGGGATATTACAATACATTGATTGGCGGCGGATTTGAGAGCATGGCTGCGGCGCCGAAGCCGGTACAGTTTCTCATCATGGCAGTCAGCGGCACCGGCCCGCTGTGGTACATCCAGCTGCTCTGGCTGTTTTCGCTGGTCCTGCTTCTGATTCGAAAAATTGAGAGAGACAAGCTGTGGCGGCTCTGCGAAAAAGTGAGCGTACCGGTTTTGCTTTCCTTCGTATTTGTTATCTGGGGCGCGGCGCAGATTCTCAACACCCCAATCATCGTGGTGTACCGGTTTGGCATCTACGGCGCCGGATTCCTGCTGGGTTATTTCGTTTTCTCCCACGACCGGGTCATGGACAAATTGGAAACATGGTGGCGTTTTCTTTTGCCGGCTGCGCTGGTCATCGGCGTGGTATTTATCGCGAGATTCTGGGGCGCACCCTATGCGGAGCACGAAGTACTGGATACCTTTCTGTGCAATCTGTACGCCTGGACAGCCGTATTGGCAGTGCTTGCGGGAATGAAAAAATGGGGCAATTTTGACAATGCCTTTTCCAAATGGATGAATCGGAAATCCTGGGGCTTGTATCTGTTCCACTACCTGCCGCTGGCTGCCTGTGCCTGGTATTTGCATCAGTACACCGCGCTGCCGGCCTTGGTTGTGTATTTGTGCGTGGGTGCAGCAGCCTTTGGGGGCGCCTACCTGCTGTATGAGATGATCGGCCGCATTCCGGTTTTGCGGTGGTGTGTATGTGGAATTCGAGGTGAAAAATAATGTTTGCAGAGAATTTGGTTGAAATGAGGAAGCTCCATAATCTGTCCCAGGAAGAGCTGGCTGAAAAAATCGGAGTCTCCAGGCAAACCCTTTCGAAATATGAGACGGGGGAGTCCCTGCCGGACATTGAAAGATGCAAAATGCTGGCAGACCTGTTTGGGGTGACGGTGGACGATTTGATCCGGTATAAAAAGTCCGAAGCCATGGGCCTGGGGGTGCCTCCCCGGGGGAAGCATATTTTTGGAATGGTGAAGGTTGGAGACAAGGGGCAGATCATCATCCCCGCGAAGGCCAGAAAGATTTTTGATATCCATCCGGGAGATAACCTGATTGTTTTGGGTGACGAAGGCCAGGGAATCGCGATTATTAAAGAGGCTGGTTTGCTCGAACTGCTCCATTCGGCGCAAACAATCTGATGCTGATTCTTGATTATAATCTTTTTTGCTTATCGGATTGATTCAGCCCTTCGATAAATTGTAATTTGGCGGTGTGATGGGCGGCAGAAATACCTTCCCCCGAGGGGAAGGTGCCCCAGTTCGCAAACTGGGGCGGATGAGGAATGGCGACGCAGTGGGGCAAGAAATGCACCCAAATAAAACGGATAAAGGATTCGGTTTCGTCATTTTTACGAACTGCTTTTGAATGTTTCAGATTTCGCCGTTCCTCATCCGACCCGGCTTACGCCGGGCCACCTTCCCCCCGGGGGAAGGTATTTGCTGCTTTAAACCGATAGCCTAAATCCAAATTATTTGAGGTTGCCTTTTCACATGAATCCCCGGAAGCAGCGTGCTAGAACCGCTTTCGGGGAACTTTTTGCTTCGCTGCCGTTTTTTTACCGGGGATAGATTGCTTTTTTTCGGGGAAACTGGTATGATAGAACCAATTTGAAAAAACGGAGGAAGCTTATGCTGGACTTCATTCGGATTGCCTGCGCCGTGCCCCCTGTGAAGGTAGGCGACGTGCTCCAAAATACCCAGGATATCTGTGCCTTTATTGAAAAAGCGGACGAGCAAAACGCGGACCTCATCGTCTTCCCGGAGATGTGCCTGACGGGCTATACCTGTCAGGACCTGTTCCATCAGGAGATGCTCTATCAGGGCGTCAAAGCGGGAATGGCAGAGATCGCCGCCTGCTCCAAGGTACACCCCCGCCTGACCATTGCGGTGGGCCTGCCGGTGCGGGTGGGCATGGCGATGTACAACTGCGCCGCTCTGGTGTCCGGCGGCATGGTGACCCTGTGCGCCAAGCGCTATATTCCCAATTACAATGAATTCTACGAAAAACGCTGGTTTCATTCCGGCGGGAATCTGCCGGAGGAGGGAATCCGGCTTCCGGGCGCAGCGCTGGGGTTGGAGCAGGAGGAAATTCTGCTGGGAAACAACCTGGTCCTTACCATAGGCGACGGCACCAAGCTGGGCGTGGAGATCTGCGAGGACTTGTGGACCCCGCTGCCCCCCAGCACCCTGCTGGCTCTGGGCGGCGCGGAGGTCATCGTGAATCTGTCCGCCTCCAATGAATCCATCGGCAAGCGGGCCTACCGCCGGGAGCTGGTGAAGCATCAGTCCGCAGCGCTGAACTGTGTCTACGCCTATTGCTCCGCCGGCTCCACCGAGTCCACTCAGGACCTGATTTTCTCCGGGCAGAGCATCATCGCAGAAAACGGCGCGGTTCTGGCGGAGAGTCAGGAACCCATTGCCACGGATTACCTGTTGATTCACGACTGCGACCTGGGACGGATTCGGGCGGACCGCCGGAAAAACAAGAGCTATTCCGATGTCTCTGCCGCCATGGCGCCCCGGGTCAACCAGGTGCAAATCGTTACGCCCGGGGCGGAGCTGCGCGCCGACGGCAGCCTTTACCGGCTTCAGAAGCTTCCCTTTGTCCCCTCCGGCAAACTTGACCGCACCCAGCGGTGCATGGAGATTTTCCAGATGCAGGTGGCCGGGCTGAAGCAGCGGTTGGCCACCATCGGGACGAACGCCGTGGTGGGTATCTCCGGTGGCCTGGATTCCACCCTGGCGCTGCTGGTGTCTGTGGAGGCCATCCGGCAGCTGGGGAAAGGGCCTGAACATGTCTACGGCGTCACCATGCCCTGCTTCGGTACCTCGGACCGGACCTACCGCAATTCCCTGGAGCTGATGGAAAAATTGGGCGTCAGCAGCAAAGAAATCAACATCCGGGAGGCGGTTTCCCTCCACTTCCGGGACATCGGCCATGATCCCCAGATTCACAACGGCACCTACGAGAACTCCCAGGCACGGGAGCGAACCCAGATTCTTATGGACTACGCCTCCACCGTTGGCGGCATCGTCATCGGCACCGGCGACCTGAGCGAGCTGGCCCTGGGGTGGTGCACCTACAATGGTGACCACATGAGCATGTACGGCGTCAACGGCTCCATTCCCAAGACTCTGATCCGCTGGATGATTGAAGCCATCTCCGAAATGCCGGAATTTGCCTCCGCGAAACCGGTGCTCCAGGACATCCTGGATACCCCCATCAGTCCGGAGCTGCTGCCGCCGGATGCAAAGGGGCAGATTTCCCAGCAGACCGAGGACATCGTGGGCCCCTATGCGCTGCATGACTTCTTCCTGTACTATGTACTGCGTTTTGGCTTTGAGCCGAAGAAGATTTATACCCTGGCCTGCCGGGCCTTTGCAGGAGATTTTGACGGTGCCACCATCAAAAAGTGGCTGGCAGCCTTCTATCGCAGATTCTTCACCCAGCAGTTCAAACGCAGCTGTATGCCCGACGGCGTAAAGGTGGGTTCCGTCTGCCTCAGCCCCCGGGGAGATTGGAGAATGCCCAGCGAGGCCAGCTCTCGGCTCTGGATGGAGCAGGTGGAGCAATTGTAAAAGAAACCGAACCGGTTCTTCCAGAAAGGAGAGCCGGTTCGGATTTTTTTGAGATAGAAGCATATGCTTATCGGTTTCATTCAGCGTGCGTTTAAAATGTAATTTGGCGGGCAGTGCCCGCGGACAATGGCGCACCGGGCTGGTGTGTCATCCGGGACTCCTGGGCAGTGCCCGGTAACGTTTTTGCGTGCCAGACTACAACAACCGCCCAGCCAGTGTAGGGGAGGCTCGTAGCCTCCCGCGCAGTATAATCCACAAAAATAAACCGGGTTGGGCGAATTCGTACGATGTCAGACACGATACCATTCAACGGAACACTCAATTTCGTTACGTTGCGGGCGGCTACGAGCCGCCCCTACAGTGGGTGCGGTGCAAACCATCAAATACCAATTTATCGGGACGTGGAGTCAAGCCAATAAACACAGAAAAATGTAAGGAAGCCCTGAAAACCATCCCAAGCGGATGTCTCAGAGCTTCCTTACAAAAAGAGGAGAGGTACACGATATGAAAAAGAAAGGGGTAGCAAAATAAGTTGGTCAGTCGATCTCCGTCAGCCAGCCCTCCGGCGCGGGGAGTTTACCCATCTGAATGCCGGTAAGGGTGTCGAAGAGCTTCTGGATCACCGGACCCATTCCGGCATAGTGAATGTCCCGCCCATGGTCCACGATTTTGCCCACAGGGGAGATCACCGCTGCCGTGCCGCACAGGCCGCACTCGGTGAACCGGTCCAGTTCTTTGAGTTCCACTCGCCGTTCCACCACTTCCAGACCCAGGTATTCCCGGGCGATGTAGGTCAGGGAGCGCCGGGTAATGGAGGGGAGAATGGTGCCGGAAATGGGCACCACCACTTTCCCAGGACCTTCGGCGAAAATCAGGTTGGCGCCGCCGGTTTCCTCCACATAGGTTCTGGTGGCGGAGTCCACGTACAGGTTTTCATCGTACCCCAGGGCATGGGCTTCGGTCAGGGCATACAGGCTCATGGCGTAGTTCAGGCTGGCCTTGATGTGTCCGGTGCCCCGGGGAGCGGCCCGGTCCAGATCGCAGACACGAATCACCAGGGGGCGGATGCCGCCTTTGAAATAGGGCCCCACCGGGGTGGCGAAAATCCGGAACTGAAATTCCTCGGAGGAGTGAACCCCAATGATGGGGCTGGTACCGAACATATAGGGCCGGAGGTACAAGCTGGCTCCGCTGCCGTAGGGCGGCACCCATTTTCGATTGGCGTGAACGGTTTTCCGCACGGCTTCCAGGAATTTCTCCTTGGGGAACACAGGCATCTCCATCCTGCGGCAGGAATCCTCCATCCGGGCGGCGTTCAAATCGGCCCGGAAGCTGACCACCCGCCCATCGGCTGTGGAATAGGCTTTCAGTCCTTCAAAGCAGCTCTGGGCGTATTGAAGCACGCAGGCGGATTCGTTGAGAACCACATTGGGGTCACTGCTCAGGGTTCCTTCCTCCCAGGCACCGCCGCGGTAGTTGGCCACAAAACGGTAATCCGTGGGTTGGTAGGCAAACCCCAGTTTTTCCCATTCCAGATCCATGATAAAAACATCTCACTTTCCGCTGTCGCCATAGTTGGCAAGCACACGAGCAGAGGGGTCGTTGACGTTGCAGCCTTCCCACTCCTTGTTGGGCATCCAGAAATCCACCACCATCTCTGCCTGGCCGGGATAGTAGCGCTCAAAAATCTCCCGGTAGAGCAGGGATTCCTTGGTGAAGGGGGTAGCAAAAGAATACAGCCGGCGGCGGGTTTCAAACTGCTCGTCGGTGTAGCAGCTTTCGGCATACGCTTTCAGATCATCCACCATGGAGTGGCCCACGGCGTCGGAGAATGCGGCCTTTTCCCGCATGAGAATGTCGTAGGGGAGGTAATCGCCCTCAAAGGCGTGGCGCAGCAGGTACTTGCCCTTGCCGTAGGTGTTCACCTTCCGGGCGGGGTCCAGCGCCATCACATATTCCACAAAGTCCAGATCGCCGAAGGGCACTCTGGCTTCCAGGCTGTTTACGCTGATGCAGCGGTCGGCCCGGAGCACATCGTACATGTGCAGCTCCTGGATGCGCTTTTCCGCTTCCTTCTGGAAGGCCTCGGGGCTGGGAGCGAAATCGGTGTACTTGTAGCCGAAGAGCTCATCGGAAATTTCACCGGTGAGCAGAACCCGCAGATCGGTGTGCTCGTGGATGTATTTACAGACCAGGTACATGCCGATGGAGGCACGGATGGTGGTGATGTCGTAGGTGCCCAGCAGCGCCACCACATGGGGCAGGGCTTCCAGCACATCCTCTTTGGTGATGATCACTTCGGTATGGTCAGCGCCGATGTAGTCGGCCACCTGCTTGGCGTATTTCAGGTCGATGGCATCGATGTCCATGCCGATGGAGAAGGTCTTAATGGGCTTCCTGGAGCAGCGGGCCGCCACGGCGCATACCAGACTGGAGTCCAGACCGCCGGAAAGCAGGAAGCCTACGGGCGCATCCGCGTCCAGCCGCTTCTCAATGCCGGCCACCAGCTTGTCGTGAATCTTCTGACAGGCGGTTTCCACATCGTCATGAATCACGGTTTCCGGCTTGCTGATTTCTCGGTAACAGACGAATTTGCCGTCTTTGTAGTAATGTCCCGGCGGGAAGGGGAGGATTCTGCCGCACACGCCCACCAGGTTCTTTGCCTCACTGGCAAAGATGATGTCGCCGCCGGGGAGATATCCGTAGTACAGCGGCCGGATGCCGATGGGGTCCCGGGCTGCGATCAGCTGATTGGTCTTGCCGTCGTAGATGATTGCTGCGAATTCCGCATCCAGCATCCGGAACATATCGGTGCCGTATTCCTGGTACAGCGGAAGCAGCAGCTCACAGTCAGATTCGCTCTGGAAGGTGTAGCCCTTGGCCATCAGTTCCGTCTTCAGCTTCCGGAAGCCGTAGAGCTCGCCGTTGCAGACCACCCAGTTCCCGTTCAAATGGAACGGCTGCATACCGCTCTCATTCAGCCCCATGATGGCAAGGCGGTGAAAGCCCAGAAAACCATTGCCAATATCCTGAACCCGGGTCATATCCGGGCCTCTGGACACGGTCCTTTCAAAATAAGTGCTGACTTCCTGATAGGTCAGATCAGACCCAATGTAACCGATGATGGAACACATAACGGCCCCTCCTTTTTATTTGCGGACAATGGCGCAGCAACGAAAAAATGCGACAAGAAAGAGTCCGCAGGAGAAAGCCTGCCAGACGACATCCTTGTCGCATTTTAATCTCTATAATCATTTAGAACAGCTTCGCGCTGCTTTGTGTGGATTCTACATCAGAGTTTGCAGGATGTCAAGGGGAATTTCTGCAGCGGAGGTTTTAAAACCGCGGTTTTGTTGATTTAAATGAAATTGTGACTTTCCCGACTTGCAAGCTTAGGCTGTTTTACACAAGTGCTGGGGATTGACAGAAACGGCAAAAAGAAGTATAATTCTTCTGTAAACAAGGACGTTTGCTGTATTGGGGGCGAGGTGCACCCCGACGGTCTAGCGTCCTCTTTTTTTATGAAAAGGGGATAGATATGTTGTATTCAGCTGAGGAAGTATTTGAATACGTGGAGCAGGAGGATGTCAAATTCATCCGCCTGGCTTTTTGTGATGTGACCGGCCGACAGAAAAATATCTCTATCATGCCGGAGGAATTGGAGCGCGCTTTTTCCTACGGCATTTCCTTTGATGCCTCCGCCATTGCAGGCTTCGGCGGCCCGGTGGGGTCGGATCTGTTTCTGCATCCCATTCCATCCACACTGAATGTGCTTCCCTGGCGTCCCAGCCGGGGCAAGGTGGTGAAGATGTTCTGCCACATCTGCCATCCCGATGGAAGTCCCTTCGCCATGGACAGCCGGGCGATTCTGGAGAATGCGGTCCGGGAGGCAGCCCAAATGGGCTGCCAGGTCAGCTTCGGATCGGAATTTGAGTTCTACCTGTTTAAAACCGATGAAAACGGCGATCCCACGGAGGAGCCCTTCGACCATGCAGGCTATATGGATGTGGCCCCGGAGGACAAGGGCGAGAACGTCCGTCGGGAGATCTGCCTGAATCTGCAGGATATGGGTATTCAGCCGGAAAGCTCCCATCACGAGGAGGGCCCCGGTCAGAACGAGATCGATTTCCGCTATTCCGATGCCCTGTCCGCTGCCGATAATGCCATGCACTTTAAAACCGTGGTGAAAACTGCCGCCCTGCGCAACGGCCTGTATGCTGATTTCTCTCCCAAGCCCATTGCCACCGAGGCGGGCAACGGAATGCACATCAATATGTCCGTCAAGTGCAGCGACGGCCGGGATTGCAGCGATGCCTTTATGGCGGGCGTCCTGGCCCATGTGCGGGAGATCACCGCCTTCCTCAACCCTACGGAAGACTCCTACCGCCGCCTGGGCGAGCACAAGGCACCAAGGTTTATCACCTGGTCGCCGGAGAACCGTTCCCAGCTCATCCGGATTCCCGCCGCCAAGGGCGAATACTGCCGCATTGAGCTCCGTTCTCCCGATCCCATGGCCAATCCCTATCTTGCCTTTGCCCTTCTGATTCACGCAGGCCTGGACGGAATCCGCCGAAATCTGCCCGTCCCCCTGCCGGTGAATGAAAATCTCTACACCGCAGACGAAACCCTGACCTCCAAGCTGGAGCGGCTGCCTTCTTCCCTGGAAGAGGCCAGGCAGCTCGCCCGCGACAGCACCTTTGTTGCCTCCGTTCTTCCCGAGCAAATGCTGGATTGAGAGGCTGCCTATGGCAACAGCAAAGAAAAAGTATCGGGTCCTGGTTGCCGGCTCCGGTGACAAGATATTCGATTACATTTCGGAGACGCTCCCCCGCAGCAGCTACGATCCTGTCCTGCGGGCAGGGGACGCCGGAGAGGTGCGGCGGATGCTCCTGGATACTCCGGTGGATATCGTGATCATCAACACCCCCCTCAGTGATGATTTCGGTGTGGAGTTGGCTCTGGATTTGGCCGAGGGCGCCATGGGTGTGCTGCTTTTGGTGAAAAACGAGCTGTTCGATCAGGTCTGCTACAAGGTGGAAGACAGCGGTGTGCTCACCATCGGCAAACCCATGACCCGCCAGGGCTTTTACAGCGCGGTAAAACTCCTGTCCGCCATGACTGCCCGGCTTTCCAAAATGGAGAAGGCCAACCGCACCCTCCAGGAAAAGATGGCCGACATCCGTGTGGTCAACCGGGCCAAGTGGCTGCTCATTGAGCATCACCACATGAAGGAACAGGATGCCCACTATTTCATCGAGAAGCAGGCCATGGATACCCGGCTTTCCCGCCGGGAAGTGGCAGAAAACATCATCCGAACCTACGACCTGTAATTCAATACAGAAAACGAACAATGGCGTTCGGCTTTTGGGGCAGCACCGCTGTCTCATGGCCGAACGCACATTTTTTTGGAGGAAGAGTATATGAAAAGCACCAAGTATATTTTCGTCACCGGCGGCGTGGTTTCCGGCCTGGGCAAGGGCATTACCGCCGCATCCCTGGGCCGCCTGCTGAAAGCCAGAGGCCTGAAGGTCGCTGCCCAGAAGCTGGACCCCTACATCAATGTGGACCCGGGCACCATGAGCCCCTACCAGCACGGTGAAGTGTATGTCACCGAGGACGGTGCGGAAACAGATCTGGACCTGGGCCATTACGAGCGCTTCATTGATGAGGACCTGAACAAATTCTCCAACCTCACCACGGGCAAGGTGTATTGGAACGTACTGAACAAGGAGCGCCGGGGAGAATACCTGGGTTCCACGGTGCAGGTCATTCCCCATGTGACCAATGAGATCAAGGAATTTGTCTACTCCGTGGCCAAAAAGACCGATGCCGATGTGGTCATTACGGAAATCGGCGGCACCATCGGCGATATCGAGTCCCAGCCCTTTCTGGAGGCGGTACGTCAAATCTCCTTGGAGGTGGGACAGGAGAACAGCCTGTTCATCCATGTAACCCTGGTTCCCTTCCTGCGGGGCTCTGACGAGCACAAGTCCAAGCCCACCCAGCACTCCGTGAAGGAACTGCAGGGCATGGGCGTCAAGCCGGACATCATCATCCTGCGCTGTGACGAACCGCTGGAGGCTTCCATCTTCCAGAAAATAGCCATGTTCTGCAATGTGAAGCCCGACTGCGTCATTGAAAACATCACCCTGCCGGAGCTGTACGAGGCCCCCATCATGCTGGAAAAGAGCAATTTCTCCTCCATTGTCTGCCGGGAGCTGGGTATCAACGCACCGGAAATCGATTTGTCGGACTGGAACGCCATGCTGGACCGGATCCACAGCCGGAGCAAGAAGGTGACCATCGGTCTGGTGGGCAAATATGTCCAGCTGCATGATGCCTATTTGTCCGTGGCAGAGGCTCTGCGCCATGCGGGCTATGCCCATGGGGCTACCGTGAGCATCAAGTGGATCGATTCCGAAACGGTGAACGAGCAGAACGTGGGAGAGATTCTGGAGGATTGCTCCGGCGTCATCGTCCCCGGCGGCTTCGGCAACCGGGGCATCGACGGAAAGATCATCACGGCCAATTACTGCCGTACCCACAATCTGCCGTATCTGGGCATTTGCCTGGGTATGCAGGTGGCGGTGATTGCCTTTGCCCGGTATGTGGCCGGCATGGCGGATGCCAATTCCGGAGAGTTCGACCCGGATTCTATCCACAAGGTCATTGACTTCCTTCCCGACCAGAGCGACGAAACCGACAAGGGCGGAACCCTTCGCCTGGGGGCCTATCCCTGCAGCATTGTGCCCGGAACCCAGATGCACCGGGTTTATGGCAAGCTGGAGATTTCCGAACGTCATCGTCACCGCTATGAATTCAACAATGATTTCCGCCAGACCCTTGTCGATGCCGGCCTGACCATCAGCGGTACCTCACCGGATCATTACATTGTGGAAACCGTGGAGCTGGAAGGAAATGATTTCTACATTGGTGTCCAGTACCACCCCGAATTCAAGAGCCGTCCCAACAAGCCTCACCCCCTGTTCCTAGGGCTGGTGGAAGCGGCCTTGAAACGGTAAATTGTAATTTGGCGGGCAGGCGCGGCAGCGCCCTTGGCTCTCCCTTTGGGAGAGCTGGCAGCCGAACAGGCTGACTGAGAGGGTACCGCAGTAAGGTAATGGCAAATGCATTGCCCTCTCAGTCTGCCCCTAACGGGGCAGCCAGCTCCCCCATAGGGGGAGCCAAGGGGTGCGTCGGTTCCGGTACGATAAATTACAATTTACAATATTTTTCTCCATCAAAATGCGGCTGTGGGAAAATCCTCACAGCCGCATCCGGTTTACAGGTTCTCTTTGATCTTCTCAATCATTTCCTGGTATTCGCCCTCGCTGAGCGTTACCTTGCCGGGGTTCATGGCAAAGGTGGAACCCCATTCAAATTCATCCCGGTATTTGGGAACCAGGTGAAAATGCAGGTGGCAGCCGCCGTCGCCGTAGGCACCGTAGTTGACCTTATCCGGATGGAAAGCCTTGTGAACAGCCCGGGAGGCTCTGGCCACATCGGCCATAAATGCGTTCCGCTCCTCATCGCTGATGTCCACCAGCTCGCTGACGTGGTCCTTATAGGCCACAATGACCCGGCCGGGGTGACTCTGCTCCTTGAAGAGAATCAGCTGACTGACGTCCAGGTCACAGATTTTGATACCAAAGCCCGCCAGAATTTCACCGCCCATGCAGTAGCCGCAGTTGCAGTCTTTCATATTCATTCAACCTTTCTGTAAACCGGGGGAGCCCCGGCTCTCTTTTTATTTGGAAAAATGCCTTTTTTCTTGTTCCATTGGTATGGTAGCACAGATAATTCCCGGCGTCAAGGGGGATAAGGGTTGTATATTTTGCAATATTGCATACCTTTCGATTCAAAATAATCTTTTTTTCTGTTTGATTTTCACATTGTAATCCCAGGGGAAAGATGGTATTATAATCAGTAAAAATATATCTGTTGTCCTTGGGCAGCGGACGAATATTGACAGAAGGAGAACACCCACTATGAAGTACATTGTTGTCCTGGGCGACGGAATGGCCGACGAGCCCATTCCCGAGCTGGGCGGAAAGACCCCCATGGAAGCAGCACGTACCCCGGTGATGGATGAACTGGCGAGCAAGGGCAGCCTGGGCACAGTCCAGAATGTGCCTGCGGGCATGGCTCCCGGCAGCGACGTGGCCAATTTGTCCGTGCTGGGTTACGACCCGGCCGAAAACTACTCCGGGCGATCTCCCCTGGAGGCGCTCAGTGTGGGGGTCGCCATGGAGGAAAGCGACGTGATTTTCCGCAGCAATATCGTCACCCTCACCGATGAGGAACCCTATGAGGAGAAAACCATCCTGGACCACAGCTCCGGTGAGATTTCCACCGCCGATGCCGATGTGCTCATGGACGCTATCCGGGAGAAATTCAACAGTGATACCTTCCGGTTCTATACCGGTACCAGCTACCGCCACATTCTGGTGTGGAAAAATGGCCGCGTTGCCAAGCTGGAGCCGCCTCACGATCATCTGGGCAGCGTGATCGGACCGTATCTTCCTCAGGAGGAAGTGCTCCGCAATATGATGAAGGAGAGCTTCTCTGTGCTCAATGACCATCCGGTGAACCGGGCCAGAGCTGCGGCAGGGAAGAACAAGGCCAATTCCCTCTGGTTCTGGGGCGCGGGTACCAAGCCCAAGGTTCAGAATTTCCGGGAGAAGACCGGCCTGAAGGGCGCCATGATCTCCGCGGTGGACCTGCTCAAGGGCATTGCTGTGGGGGCCGGCATGAAGGTCTGCCAGGTGGAAGGCGCCACCGGCTCCATTGATACCAATTACGAGGGCAAGGCCCAGGCGGCCATCGATGCGCTGCTGCGGGATGGCTATGACTTTGCCTATATCCATGTGGAGGCCCCTGATGAGATGGGCCACCAGGGCAAGGTACATGAGAAGGTCAAGTCCATTGAATACCTGGACAGCCGTTTGATTGCCCTGGTGAAAAAGGCCATGGAGGAAGCGGGGGAGGACTACCGTATGCTGATCCTGCCGGATCATCCAACCCCCATCCGCATCCGCACCCACACCGGCGATCCGGTGCCCTACCTGATCTACGACAGCACCAGGCAGCAGAAGAAGCAGGCGCGTTTCACCGAGGAAACCGCCCGGGCTGCCGGGAATTTTGAACCCAATGGCTACCGGCTGATTGAACGGCTGATTGCCGCCGAATAAGGGAGGATCTTATGAGAGTTTATAATTTTTCCGCCGGCCCCGCAGTGCTGCCGGAGGAGGTTCTGAAGGAAGCCGCCGCTGAAATGCTGGATTACCAGGGCACCGGTATGTCCGTGATGGAGATGAGCCACCGCTCCAAGCCCTACCAGAAGATCATTGACGAAGCGGAAGCCGACCTGCGCAAGCTTTTAAACATTCCCGACAATTACAAGGTGCTGTTCCTCCAGGGCGGCGCCCATACCCAGTTTTCCATGGTTCCCATGAACCTGATGCCCCATGGCGTGGCGGATTACATCATCACCGGCGTGTGGGCCAAGAAAGCCTGGAAGGAAGCCCAGATGTACGGCCAGGCCAATGCCATTGCCTCCTCCGCTGACCGGAATTTCAGCTACATTCCCGACTGCTCCGACCTTCCCATCAGCGAGAACGCGGATTATGTGTATATCTGCGAAAACAACACCATCTACGGCACCAAATACAAGCAGCTTCCCAACACCAAGGGCAAGATGCTGGTCTCCGACGTTTCCAGCTGCTTCCTGTCCGAGCCCATGGATGTGACCCAATACGGCTATGTCTACGGCGGCGTGCAGAAGAACATCGGCCCCGCCGGTGTGGTCATCGGCATTATGCGGGAGGACCTGATCACGGAGAAATGCTTCCCCAATACCCCCACCATGCTCCGCTACAAGACCTATGCCGACAACGGCTCCATGTACAACACGCCCCCCTGCTACAACATCTACATCTGCGGCAAGGTGTTCAAGTGGCTGCTCAGCCAGGGCGGCCTGGAAGTGATGAAGCAGCGCAATGAGGAAAAGGCCAAGATCCTCTATGACTATCTGGATCGCAGCCACCTCTTTGTCGGCACCGTGGAGAAGAAGGACCGCTCTCTGATGAACGTTCCCTTCGTCACCGGCAGTGAGGAACTGAATGCCAAATTTGTGGCCGAGGCCGACGCGGCGGGCTTCAAGAACCTGAAGGGCCACCGCTCCGTGGGCGGCATGCGGGCCAGCATCTACAACGCCATGCCCAAAGCAGGTGTAGAGGCGCTGGTTTCCTTCATGGAAGACTTTGAAGCGAAGAACGGTTGAAAAAAACGAAAAGAGGATCACCCCATGTATCAGGTACATTATTTGAATAAAATATCCCCCAAGGGAACAGCCCTTTGGAAACAGGACTACACCCTTACCGAAGAAATGAAGGATGCCGATGCCGTTCTGGTGCGCAGCGCCGCCATGCACGACATGGTTCTGCCCGACAAGCTCCTGGCGGTTGCCCGGGCCGGTGCGGGTGTGAACAACATTCCCCTGGACAAATGCGCCGAGCAGGGCATCGTGGTGTTCAACACCCCTGGCGCCAATGCCCGGAGTGTGATGGAAATGACACTGTGCGGCCTACTGCTGGGCAGCCGGGACGTGGTGGGCGGCATCAACTGGGTGAAGTCCATTGCCGCAGAAGGCGATGTGGCCAAGAAGGTGGAAAAGGGCAAGTCCCGGTTTGCCGGCCATGAGATTCTGGGCCGGAAGCTGGGTGTGGTTGGCCTGGGCGCGGTAGGCGGCCCTCTGGCAAATGCTGCCCGTCGGCTGGGCATGGAGGTCTATGGCTGCGACCCCTTCATCTCCATTGATGCGGCCTGGCACCTGGACAGCCAGATCACCCGGGTGAACAAGCGGGAGGACATCTTCGCGAGTTGTGATGTGATCTCCCTGCACACGCCCCTGCTGGACGACACCCGGAAGATGATCAACGCCGAGACCATCGCCATGATGAAGGACGGCGTGATCATCCTGAACTTTGCCCGGGATTTGCTGGTGGACGATGATGCTATGGCCCAGGCTCTGGCCTCCGGCAAGGTGTCCCGGTATGTCACCGACTTCCCCAACGAAAAAACCGCCGATATGCCCGGCTGCATCGCCATTCCCCACCTGGGCGCCTCCACGGAAGAATCCGAGGACAACTGCGCCAAGATGGCGGTGAACGAAGTGATGAACTACCTGGAAAACGGCAACATCGTCAACTCCGTCAATTTCCCCAACTGCGATATGGGCATCTGTACCGCCGCAGGCCGCATTGTGATCCTGCACCGGAACATCCCCAACTCCCTGAGTCGGTTCACCACCGCCGTGGCTGCCGAGGGCATTAACATCGCCGGACTGATGAACAAGAGCCGGGGAGAATACGCCGTGACCATGCTGGACCTGGACCACCAGGCCTCTCCCGCTGTGGCCGCTGATTTGCAGAAAATCGAAGGCGTCTTGAAAGTGCGTGTGATCAAGTGACAGGAAAACAGACAAAAGGCGTGACCAAAGCGGTCACGCCTTTTACCGTATAGAGCACTCGTGCGGGACTCCACTCACAGAAGTGCGCCTTTTCTCAAACTCACAAAAGGGTATCCAAAACCCTTCTGATGTTCTTCTCGTTGGGAATAATGGTGTTGATATCCACTTGCGGATGCTCTTTGACATAATCTGTCAGAAAGTCAAGCAAATTCTCTTTTGTTTTCATATAATCATCAATAATTGTCTGGTCGTCAAAGCCCAGCTTCTTCAGGAGAATCGCGGATACAACCCCTGTCCGGTCTTTTCCTGCTCCGCAGAAATACAGGACATTGCTTTTTGCGTCCAGAATCGTTTGAACAATCCTGTCCATCTGCATATCCAGCATTCCCAGGTAAACCGATTCCACGTCTTCCGGTGATTTGGGTGTGTCGCCTCCGCCGGTTACCGGCATATGGAAATACGTAAATCCTTCTTCTGTTTCGAGGCGACAGGGCTTTCGCGCATATTCTTTCTTTTCCCGTAAGTCTACTACTGTGGTAATATGGTTTTGCAGCAGCCAGTCTACTTCTTCGTCCGTCAGATTTTCAGGACAATCACTTCTGATGAAGCGCATATCTCCGGTGGGTAAGGGCCGGGTATTTAATGTTGATTGCAATAGGGAAGACATGCCGATTCCTCCTGTTATTCCGATTTGCGGTTCTTTTCTATGTTATCACAGGGTGGGACAGAATTCAAGAACAGCCACTGCGGTTTATCCTGCGGTGGCTGTAACCTGTCTTATGGGCGCCCGCCCTTAGAAACTGCGGTTTCTCAGGATTTTCGTTGTGCCCTCTTGAAATTCTCTTTCGCCGTTTTCAAGGAAACCGCGGCGGTGATAAAATGTCCGGGCCCGGGTGTTTTTTTCAGGACCCACAGGAAATCCGCACGGAGGCTTCCAATCGCATAGGCGATCCGCGCATTTCAGCCGTTTTTCCAGGTCTGGAAGGAGAAGAGTACCAGAATGGGGAAGATTTCCAACCGGCCCAGCAGCATGTCCATGGTCAGCACCAGCTTGCTGAATGCGCTGAAGGAAGAATAGTTGCACACGGGGCCCACCGTTTCCAGGCCGGGGCCGATGTTGTTCAGACAGGCCAACACAGCGGAGAAATTGGTTCCCGTGGAGAAACCGTCCAGGGAGATGAGGACAAAGCTGATAAACACGATCAGCACATAGGCGGACAGATACGCATTGGTATTGGAGAGGATTCGCTCATCCACAACGCTGCCGTTGTTGCGCACCAGCTTGACCTTCCGGGGGTGGAGCATCTGGGCGATGTTCCGTTTCAAGCTCTTGAACAGCAGCAGAATTCTTGCCACCTTGATGCCGCCGCCTGTGGAACCGGCACAGGCGCCTACCACCATCAGGCACAGCAGAATGGTTTTGGAGAAGCTGGGCCATAGATCAAAGTCCGTGGTGGCAAAGCCGGTGGTGGTCATGATGCTGCTGACCTGAAAGAGTGCGTGTCTCATCGTTTCCTCCGCAGTGGGGTAGAAGCCCCAGAGGTTCCAGATGATCAGGGCCACGCTGCCCAGCACAATGGCGAGATACAGCCGAAGCTCCTCGTCCTTGAACACGGCACGGATCTGCCGCAGGACCAGCAGATAATAGCAGCTGAAATTCACGCCGAACAGCAGCATGAAGATAGAGGTCACATTCTGAATATAGGGGCTGTAGCCGGCTATAGAGTCATTTTTCACGCCGAAGCCGCCGGTACCTGCGGTACCAAAGGCGGTGCAGAGGGCTTCGAACAGAGACATTCCTCCCGCAAGGAGAAGGAGAATATCCAGAAGGGTCAGTCCAACGTAGAGCATGTAGAGAATGCCGGCGGTCTTGCGCATTTTGGGCACCAGCTTGCCCACGCTGGGGCCGGGGCTTTCCGCCCGAAGCAGGTGCATGGTAAACCCCTTTTCGCTGCCCTTGGCCGGGGCGATGGCCAGCAGGAACACCAGCACACCCATGCCGCCAACCCAGTGGGTGAAGCTGCGCCAGAACAGCAGCCCCTTTGCCATGGATTCCACCTCCGGCAGAATGGAAGCGCCGGTGGTGGTGAAGCCGGACACGGTTTCAAAAAAAGCATCCACAAAATGGGGGATTGCGCCGGAAATGCGGAAGGGGAGTGCGCCGATCAGGCTGAGCACGATCCAGCTGAAGGCCACACAGACCATGCCGTCGGTGGCATAGAAGGCGCTTTTTGCATCCTTGCACAGGACAAACAGCAGAAAGCCCAGGGCGGCACAGATGCCCAGGGTGACCAGAAAACCGTGGACGGCTGCCGTTTCCCCCAGGCACAGGCTGATCATCAGCGGGGGAACAAGGAAGAGTCCTTCGATAAACAGAATCTGGGCGGTGAAGCGCCCCATCATTTTATAGTTCATGAACGTCCCCCGCGGTTATGCAAAGATGTCGTTGAGCTGGTAGAGCACCTCGCCGCCATTGGTTACCACGATGACGATATCTCCCTGCCGGAAGGTGGAGTCACCGTTGGCAATCTCGGGGACCTCGCCGTGGTTGATGGAGACCAGCAGCACATTGGGCTTCAGCTTGATCTGCTTCAGGGGTTCGCCGCAGTGGCGGGTGGTTTCGTCCACCCGGAACTCCATGGCTTCCGCCTGGCCGTCGGCGATGGCGTGGACGGAGAGGGCGGCACCGGTCTGGTTCTTCATGGCCCGGACGTAACGGGCAATATTGTTGCTGCAAAGATCTTTGGGGCAGACCACGCTGCCAAGCCCCAGGCTGTCGATCAGGCTGCGGTTGTCCGCATTGCTCAGCCGGGTAATCACCTGGGGAACGCCGCAGCTGGCGGCATAGAGGGAGACGATCATGTTCAGTTCATCCCGGCCGGTGCAGGTCACCAGTGCGTCGTACTGGGCCATTCCCTCGCTGATGAGCAGATCCTGGTCACTGACGTCACCGTGGATGATGTCGGTGTCCGGCAGCAGTGAACTGAGCTCTTGGCAGCGGGGGAGGCTGGATTCCACGATTTTCACATGGACGCCTTCTTTTTCCAGCCGGGCAGCCAGGTAGTAGCCCACCATACCGCCGCCGCAGATCAGAACCCGGCGAACCCGGCGGGTGATGATCCCCAGATTGTTCAGCAGGGTGGTCAGGTTTTCGGACAGGGCGGTGACGAAAATCCGGTCGCCTTCCCGCAGAATGAAGTCGCCGCCGGGGGCAATGGCGGAGCCGTTGCGCAGCACGGCGCAAACCAGTACCTGGCATTTGACGATGCTCTTCAAATCCATCAGCTTCACATTGCGCAGCTTGCTTCCGGCATCCACCCGCAGCTCCACGATTTCGGTGCGGCCCTTGGCGAAGGTATCCCGCCGCAGGAAGCCTGGATATTTCAGCAGCCGGTGAATTTCGGTAGCGGCCTGATTCTCGGGGTTGATGACCAGGGACAGACCGAACACATCCCGCATTTTATAGGTCTGCTCGTTATACTCGGGATTCCGGATCCGGGCGATGGTGTGCAGCTTTGGATTCATGGAATGGGCGGTGGTGCAGCAGAGCAGATTGATCTCGTCGTGGTTGGTTACCGCAACCAGCAGATCCGCCTCTTTTACTCCGGCCTGATTCAGCACGGTCATGGAGGCGCAGTTGCCCTGAACGGAGATCAGGTCGTAGCGTTCCATGGTGGAGTCCAGAATGCCGGGATCGGAGTCGATGATGGTTACGTCGTGATCCTCAGCAGTGAACTGTCTGGTCAGCGTTGCGCCGACCTTGCCGTCTCCGGCGATGATAATCTTCATAAAACCTCCAGAAATGGAAATTCATATTTCAAATCATTATATCAGATTGCTCCATATATTACAACCAAAAAAGTGCCTTTTCGCGGAGAATTTGCGGGAAGCATAAAAATCCCTCCCCAAAGCCGGGGAGGGATGAATCTTGGTTTCCGGCGGGAGAAATCAGTCCTGGCTGGTCAACACCTCTACCGCCGCCATAATCTGGGGATCGTCCTGGGGCTCCAGGGTGCCGTAATAGATGGCCAGATCCGTTTCCTCGTCCACCTCCACCAGCACGTCCGGCTGAATGCCCACGTCGGCCAGGCTTTTGCCGTTGGGGGTGAAGTATTTGCCGGAGGAAAGGCCCACGGCGGAACCGTCGCTGAGCTCATAGGTGTACTGGAAGTAGCCTTTGCCGCAGGTGGGGGTGCCCACCACGGTACCGGCGTCATATTCCTGAATGGCGGCAGGGAAGAACTCCGCAGCGGAGTAGGAATCCTGGTTGCACACCACCGCGATGGGCATGTCCAGGTAGGAAGCGCCGGAATAGTCCACCTTCTCCTTGCCGGTGTAGTCTACGGTGCGGAACAACTCGCCTTCCGGCAGAAGATAGTCCAGCAGTTCCACCAGCTCCGTGGCATATCCGCCGGGGTTGTTGCGGACGTCAAAGATCAGAGCAGTGGCCCCTTGCTCCCGCAGTGCCTCGATGGCGGCAATGGACTCCTGAGCGCAGCGGGCATCAAAATTGCGGATGGCAATCAGTCCGATGTCCCCGTCCAGCATCTGGCAGGAGACGACCTCCGTCAGAATCTGGCGCCGCTCCAGCCGGAAGGGAAGGATTTCGCTTTCCCGTAGGATCTCCAGCTCCACCGTGGTGCCCTCCGGACCGCGGATGAGGTTCCTCAGATCGGACACGGTGAGTCCTTTGACGCTTTGTCCCCCGGCGGATACAATGATGTCTCCGGTAAGAATCCCCGCCTCGTGGGCGCTGCCCCCCGGCTGAACATCGATGACCAGGAAGCCCTCTTCATTCTCGTCGGCGGTGATGGTCACACCGATGCCCACGTAGGCATTCTCGGTCTGCTCCTTGTGGTCAGCGTATTCCTGGGCGCTGAGGTAGTAGCTCCAGCGATCTCCCAGGGAGCTTATCATGGCGGAGGCTGCTGCGTCTTCGGCCTTTTCCATATCGGCTTCACCGATGAAGCGGTTTTCAATCAGATATTCCACCTGGTCCAGTTTGGAAACCCCGGGGGTTTTTCCGGCGCAGAGGAACAGGGTCACCGCACAGGCAACCAATGCAGTGGCAGTATAGGAAAGAATGCGGGAAAATGTTTTCATAATACTCACCAAGATGTTTTGAAATTGCCCACAGCCTGTTCCGGGCTGTGGGCATGGTATTTAGTACAATGCAACGTAGTTGCAGGGATTCACATAGGAACCGTTGCAGGCGATGCCGAAGTGCAGATGGTTGCCGGAGGCAATGCCGGTTTTGCCCACATAGCCAATGGTCTGGCCCTGGTTCACCTTCTGCCCGGCGCTGACAATGTAGTTGCTCATGTGCATGTAAATGGAGGAAAAACCGTCACCGTGGTTGATGGTGACATAATAGCCGGCGCTGTTGGAGTAGGTGGCAATGGTCACCGTACCGCCCCGGGAAGCTACGATGGGGGTGCCGGCATTGGCAGAGAGGTCAACGCCCTGGTGATAGGTGGAGGCGCCTGCAATGCCGGTATCCCGTAAGCCAAAGGGACTGGTCAGCTTCTTGTAGCTGCAGGGAACCATCCAGGAGCTGCCCACGGTAACGCCGCTGTTGGAACCGCTGTTGCCGGAGTCGGAACCGCCGGAACTGTCACCGCCGGAACTGTCACCGCCGGCGCTTCCACCGGAATTGGCTGGGGCTTCCGTGGTAGGGGGAACATAGGTGGACATATAGGCGATCCACTCAGCCTCCTTGGCTTCGTTGTACTCCTGCTCTTTCAGGGCAATCGCAGCCAGAAGTTCTTCGTCCTCCTGCATCAGATGGTCTTGCTGAAGCATCAGCTCATCACTCTTGGCAAGCAGCTGAACGATCAGCTCGTCGGCTTCGGCGCGCTTGGCATCCAGCTGCTCCTGGGTGGCATTCAGCTCCTGACGGGTGACCTCCAGCTCGCTCTTTTCCTGATTCAGCTGGGCCTGGGCCTCCTCCACCGCTTGAGCGGCATCGCTGAGCTCCTGCAGGCGGCGGGTATCGGCGGTGGTGATTTCTTCCACCATGTTCAGACGGTCCAAAAGGTCTGAAAAGCTGTTGGCCTTGAATATCACCTCCCAGTAGGAGATGGTGCCCTCTTCCTCCATGGCCCGGATGCGGGTCTTGCAGTCTTCGTTCAGCTGGCTGTACCGTTCCTGAGCCCGGTCCAGCTCCTCCTGCTGATCGGCAATCAGCACGCTGTAGGCGGAAAGCTGATCGTTGATGTTGATGATTTCGGTGTGCAGAAGACCGATTTCCTGGTCGATCACATTTTTCTGCGCCACGATATTGGAAATTTCGTCGGAAGTGGCCTGATACTGCTCCTGGAGCTCGGAGATCTGACTTTTAATGTTGTTGCGGTCTTCCTTCAGTGCATTGATCTGTTTGCGGATCTCACTGGAGGAGGCGGCCCAAACACGGGTGGGAAGAATGCTCATCAAAAGGGACAGAATCATAACGGCAGCCATGATTCCGGCCAGAATGGATACAAGACGCTTGCGGTTTTTCATAAAGTGCTCCTTTTTGCCTGGGTGTTCAGAGAATTCCGGGAACCTCTGAATCATTCGTCTGCGGCTGAACAGCGTGCCTTTTGTCCCATCCGTTCAGTTCCAAAATCGGGAAATACACAAAGTATTCCTCTAATTTTGGAACTTTCGGTTGAGCCAAAATCCCTCGCTGTCAGCTCTTGCCGAATGAGTCAGAGTTTCCTTTACAAATAAGCCATGGGATTGACGTAAGTTCCGCCATAGGAGATGCCGAAATGCAGGTGGGGGCCGGTGGAAACGCCGGTGCTGCCCACATAGCCGATCAGTTGCCCCTGGGACACGGACTGCCCGTTGGTGACCACATAGCGGGTCATGTGCATGTAAATGGATGCGAATCCGTCACCATGGTTGATGGAAACGTAGTAGCCCGCACCGCCGGCCTGATAAGATGCTTTGGTGACGGTGCCGCTGCGGGTGGCGTAAATCGGGGTGCCGGTGGGGCAGGCCATGTCGATACCCTGATGATAGGTGGAAGCGCCTGCGGTGGGGGCCTTCCGGTAGCCGAAGGCGCTGGTGATGGTGTAGCCGGAAACCGGCTCGAGCCATGTGGCATTGGAGGGGGGATTCTCGCCCCGCAGCGCCATTTTGACCAGCTCTTCCTTGTATTGCGCGGCCTGAAGCTCTTTCTGCTTCTGAGCAATCTCATTCATCAGCTCGTTCTGCAGAGCCTCGGACTTGTCCAAAACCACCTGGAACTCTTCCTGTTTGGCAATCAGCTCCCGAAGAAGATCATCCGATTCGGTACGCTTGACCTCCAGCATTTCCTCGCTGTCGGAAAGCATCTGCCGGGTTTCCTGCAGGTCGGCCATTTCCTCGTTGAGGATCCGCTGGTTTTCCTCCACATTGGCGGAGGCAATCTGCAGGTCCAGCAGACGGCGGGTATCGGCAGCGGCGATCTCATCCACCATGTTCATCCGGTCCAGAAAGTCCGTAAAGCTTTTGGATTCAAAAATGACCTGCCAGTAGGTGATTTCGCCCTCTTCTTCCATGGCCTGAATCCGGTCTTTGTATTTCTTATTAAGCTGGGTCAGCTGGGCGTTGGCTTCGTCCAGCCGCTCCTGGGCATCGGCGATCATCTGGCCGTAGATGCGCAGCTGCTCGTTGATGTTGATGATCTGCTCATGGAGCAGGGAAATTTCCTGGTCGACGGCGTTTTTCTTGTCCACCAGAGCCTGGATCTCGCTGGCGTTGGCATTGTACTGGCTTCTGACTGCATCGATCTGTGCCTGAATGACGGCGTTTTCTACTTTAAGATCGGTGATTTCTTCTTTGATCTCGGAGGAGGTTGCAGCCCTTGCCGTTGGGGGCAAGCTGCAAAAAACCGTCACAGCTGAAAGAAAAACAGCGACAACAGACCGAGAAATGTGTGATTTTCTCATAGTTTCTCCTTGGAAGCGGGCATTGCCCTCTTCCGATAGTCTGTCTGGGGAGAACCGGAAAGGAAGGTTCTCCGGGGGACCTTACACATCCATGAACTTACGGATGGAGGTCCAGCTGCCGACGATGCCCACGAACAGGCCGGCTGCGCCGAAGGTCATCAGCATGGGAACCATCAGATCCCCTGTGAAGGGAACGAACGTGAACAGCCGCAGGGCGTCCACAGTGTTGACCCGCTCCACCAGTGCGTCATACAGCACCCATTCCAGGCCGAAGGCCAGGATGGCGCCGATCATGCCCAGGGTGAAGCCCTCCACAATAAAGGGCAGCCGAATGAAGCTGTTGGTGGCGCCCACCATTTTCATAATGGAAATCTCATCCTTGCGGTCGTACATGGCCAGCTTGATGGTGTTGGAAATAATCAGAAGGGAGACCACCAGCAGTGTGGCAATCAGGGCGATGGAGACCACGTTCAGAACGCTCTGAATGGTGGTAAAGCCCTGGGCCAGCTCGTAGGCGGCGTTGGTTTTGGCCACACCGGGAATATTCTTCAGCAGATTGTCGGTCTGCTCCATCAGTGCGTTGTCTTCCAGGGTGACCACATAACGGTGGCGCAGATCCTGGGATTGAACACCGTTGAAGGCGGCGTTGTTGTCGTGGTCACTGATGAAATTGTCCAGGGCTTCCTCCCGGGAAACGAAGACGGACTTCTGAACGTTGTCCAGCTGATTGATGATGGTGCCGATGCTTCTGGCCTCTGCATCGGACAGGCTGCTGTCCACATACACCATGATCTCACTGGTTTTGTTCAGATTGTCCACCATCACGTCCAGGTTGTAAGCCAGGATGGAGAAGCTGCCCACGATCAGAAGGCAGGCGATGGTGACGCAGATAGCGGCGAAGGACATAAAGCCGTGGAGGAAGATACCGTGAAAGCCTTCCTTAATCAGATAGCCGAGATTGTTAATCTTCATCGTAGTACCCCTCTCCGTCGCTGACGACAATGCCGTCGTCAATGACAATCACCCGCTTGGAGAACAGCTGGACCAGGTCCTTCTCGTGGGTAACCACCAGGACGGTGGTGCCCAGGTTGTTGATCTCCTGCAGCAGGGACATGATTTCAAAGGAACGAGCCGGGTCCAGGTTGCCGGTGGGCTCGTCTGCAATAATGGTGGAGGGGTTGTTCACCAGGGCGCGGGCGATAGCAAGACGCTGCTGCTCACCGCCGGACATTTCTCCGGGCAGCCGCTTGGCCTTGTTCTCCAGACCGACCAGCTCCAGCACGTAGGGAACGCGATCACGGATTTCCCGCTCCTTGGCGCCGATGACACGCATGGCGAAGGCCACGTTGTCGTAAACACTCATTTTGGAAATCAGGCGGAAATCCTGGAACACAACGCCTGTGGTGCGGCGCAGGTAGGGGATTTCGCGCTTGCGAATCCGCTCCAGATTGTAGCCGTTGACATGAACCGTGCCGGCGGTGGGACGAAGCTCACCGCTGATCAGCTTGATAATCGTAGATTTGCCGGAACCGGAGGGGCCCACCAGAAAGCAAAATTCGCCGTCTTCGATCTGCATGCTCACGCCGTTGAGGGCGGGAGAGCCATGACCGTAGGATTTAACCACATCGGTAAATTCAATCATTTGCATCTATCTCCAATTTAAATTGGTCTCAGAAAAGCCTTCGACCGCAATGTAACCGAATTGTAACACATTTCGCCTATAAAGTCAATGCTATTCCGCAGAAAACAGGGCTTAAAGAAAAGAATTCATAAAAAATCAATAATTATTTCCCGGCTTTTTTCGGATAATACCAGATTTACCGGAATTATGTAACCCAATTTGCTTTGCCCAGGAAAAAAGGCACCGTTGTTTTGCCCGGTGCCAATGATTCAGGAATATTCTTCCAGGAGCCGACGGTGCCTTTTCCACAGCAGCCAAAGCCCCAGGGGACATAAAGCTACAATCCCGATGATGCCGGCGGGGGCTGAAAAGGCTCCGACCAGGCCGCAGAACAAAAAGACCGTACCATACCACCGGTAGGCGGCACCCATCCGGCGGATATAGCCGGGAACATCCCTGATGGCCTCTTTCCGCTTTTTTCATTCAGTGCATATCGGCTTCCGTCAGTAATTGCACAAATTGTAATTTGGCGGGCAGTGCCCGCAGCCAACGGCGCACCGGGCGTGTATGTCCTCCGGGACTCCTGGGCGGCGCCCGGTAACGTTTTTGCGTGCCAGGCTACAACAATCGCCCAGCCAGTGTAGGGGAGGCTCGTAGCCTCCCGCGCAGTATAATCCACAAAAATAAACCGGGTTGGGCGAATTCGTACGATGTCAGACACGATACCATTCAACGGAACACTCAATTTCGTTACGTTGCGGGCGGCTACGAGCCGCCCCTACAGTGGGTGCGGTTCAAACCATCAAATACCAACTTGTCGGGATGCTGCTTTAAACCGATATGCTCATTTCATGATACGCTCCGAAAAGTGGGACTGTCAAGGAGAAGAAAGGGAAGCTGCTGCGGACATAATTTATTAACATTTCCGCAATAAACCTTTGTTGAAATGCGGTATGGCCAAAGGTATAATGAATATATCAAAATTGAAGTATTACGGTCTCCGTGGGAAGGGAGGCCAAAAGAGAGAGTTGGTGCGATTTATGGATCCTTTGGAAACCGAAGCGGTGGTAATCAACAAAGATGAAAATGTCAACATGGATCATGTTCAGAATTTCAACCAGTGGCTGAAGCAGTACGCCCGCCCTTACCGGGAGCTGATGTCCTTCTACAGCTGTGCCATCATGGAGGTGGAAACCAAATTCCGGGTGCTCAGCGAGGATATGTCCCTGGCCTTTGAGCGCAACCCCATTGAAACCATCCACACCCGGCTGAAAAGTCCGGAGAGCATTATGAACAAGCTGGTCCGCAGGCAGTTCCCGCTGTCCGTGGAGAGCATCCAGGAGAACATCCATGACATCGCCGGCGTTCGGGTGGTGTGTTCCTTCCAGTCGGATATTTACATGCTGGCGGACGCTTTCCTGATGCAGGATGATGTGACCCTGATCCAGCGCAAAGACTACTTACAGCACCCGAAGCCCAACGGCTACCGCAGTCTGCATCTGATTGTCAGTGTGCCCATCTTCCTCCACAACGAAAAGAAATCCATGAAGGTGGAGGTGCAGCTGCGTACTTTGGCCATGGACCTATGGGCCAGCACCGAGCATAAAATCCGCTATAAAAAGGACAATCTGATATCGGCAGAGGACAACCAGGCCCTGTTCGAGTGCGCGGAGAGCTGCTCCGAGATCGACCGGAAGCTGGAACGCATCTATCAGAATGTTCTCCAATCAAAAGTCAGACAGGAGATCAAAGAGCCGTGAGTTTCGTAATTACCATTATTGTATGTTTTTTCGCAAGTTTGGGAGCCGGCCTGGGCACCGGCTTTGCGGGGATGAGCGCCGCGGCGGTCATCACCCCCATGCTGGTCACCTTTCTGGGAATGGAGCCCTATGATGCGGTGGGCATCGCCCTCGCCTCCGATGTCCTGGCCAGCGCGGTCAGCGCCTGGACCTACGGAAAAAACAAAAATCTGGATGTGAAAAACGGCCTGGTGATGATGGCGGCGGTGCTGCTGCTGACGATGGTCGGCAGCTGGGTTTCCAGCCTGGTGCCCAGCAACACCATGGGCAACTTCTCTGTGTTTATGACCATGGTGTTGGGCGTGAAGTTCATTGTGAAGCCTGTGATGACCACCAAAGAGTCCATGGGTAAGGTTTCCGCGCAAAAGCGGTTCATTCAGAGTCTGCTTTGCGGCAGCCTGATCGGCTTTATCTGCGGCTTTGTGGGAGCCGGCGGCGGTATGATGATGCTGCTGATCCTCACCTCCGTGCTGGGCTATGAGCTGAAAACCGCTGTGGGCACCAGCGTGTTCATCATGTCCTTTACCGCGCTCACCGGTTCCGTCAGCCATTTTGTCATCGGTGGTGCGCCTGACTATCTGGTGCTGTGCCTGTGCGTGGGCTTTACCTTCCTGTGGGCCAGAATTGCAGCCAGGATTGCCAACAAGGCGGATGCAAAATTCCTCAACCGGGCCACCGGCATCATCCTCATCATTCTGGGCGCGACCGTGCTGATCGTCAACGCCCTGACGTGATTTTTCCTGCCACAAGGGGGGCTATCAGCCGCCAGGTAACGGGCTTTGGTGTTTCGTTGAATGGGACAATGTCCGACACAGTACGAATTCGCCCCACCTGATTTCCATTCGTAGGTTTGTACTGCGGGGGGGAGGATGACAGCCTCCCCTTGTGGGTTGCCTAATTCTATAAGAAAACCACGCATTCTACCGGAAAACGGAAGAATGCGTGGCTGTTTTTATACTAATTCTTGATAAAAAGATTTAATTAGCAGCGCAGGGATATTGGTGCAAGACAAGGCAGAGGAACGCAGCCATACTGTATGTATGGCAAGTGACGATAACGCAGTATTGCGCCAATAGACCAAGCTGATATGAAAGATTTTAATCAAGAATTAGTATTAATAGGTGGCGGCCATGTCGGCGTAGAACTGGTTCAGCTCCTCTTCGGTATCGAAGTTGCACACATACATCTGGTTTGCCATGGCGCCGGACAGGGCCTCGGGGATGCGGCCCCACATCTTCAGATAGGGACCGTACTTCATGGTGATTTCGTAATCATCCATTTTGTAGGTCTTGCCGTCCCGGCGGCTGTAGAAGGCGCAGTAGTGATGGTTGCCGATGGACTTGGTGTTATAGTCAAAGGCCACCATATCGGCCCAGATCTTATACACGTCGGTCTCCTGGCTGTAGTTGTACATCTCGGGGGTGTAGCCGCCGGCGGGACGCATGTTGACCTCCAGGCCCAGAATGTCGCCCTTCTTGCCCAGCCCCTCCTGATCCTCATTGAGGATGAAGAACTCCAGGTGGATGAAGCGGCTCTTCACACCGAAGGCCTTCACGGTACGCAGGCCGGCATCCCGGATGGCATCGGGCAGATCCTTCACCAGATAGTACATGGAGTCGCCGCCCTCGTTGACAATGTCCATCAGGGACTGGGGGGTGATGTTGCCGGATTCAAACAGGGGATTGCCCTGGGAGTCTACGATGGCATCATAGGTCTGCACGAAGCCGTTGACGAACTCTTCCATGATGTACACATTGTCGTCCTTGGTATCGATGAACCAGCGCACATCGTCGTCGCACTTCAGCTTATAGGTGTTGTTGGCTCCCACGCCGTTGTCGGGCTTCACCACCACGGGATAGCCCACATAGTTGGCGAATTCCAGAGCATCCTCCAGTCCCTCCACCAGGTGGTAGCGGGCGGTGGGCAGGCCGGCCTTGGCGTAGTATTCCTTCATGGCGGATTTGAACTTGATCTTGGCCATGTCAGCCGTTTTGGGGCCGGTGGTGATGTTGAACTCGGTACGCAGCTGGGCGTCCTGCATCAGCCAGTATTCGTTGTTGGATTCCAGCCAGTCGATCTTGCCGTACTTGAAGGTGAAGAAAGCCACTGCCTTGAAAACCTCGTCGTAGTTTTCCAGGCTGGAGACCTTGTAGTATTCGTCCAGGGATTCTCTCAGTTCCTTCACCAGGTCATTGTAGGGGCTGTCGCCGATGCCCAGGACCCGCATGCCGTTGTTTCTCAGCTCCCGGCAGAAACGCCAGTAGGTCAGGGGGAAATTCGGGGAGATAAACACAAAATTTTTCATACCAATCTCTCTTTCTCCGGATGAATCCGATGTATTTTTTAGCCCAGGAACCAGGGCAGGTAGGTCTCCACCATCTTGAACCACCAGGGCCAGTCGTGGTTGACATCGTAGCCCCAGTATTCAAACCGGGTGTGGATGCCCTTCTGGGCGCACACGGTGTCCAGCTTACGGGTGCTTTCCAGCAGGATGTCTTCCCAGGCGCCCTGGCCGCATACGATCAGGGACTTCTGATGGTTGTACATATCCATCCAGGGGTGATCGGGGGCCATATTGGCAAGATAGAAAACAGGGCAGTTGTTGTAAACCAGATCATCGCAGTAGTCGCCGAAGAATTCCTTGTTGTCGTACAGACCGGAGATGGCAAAGCAGCTGTCGAACAGGTCCGGGCGGCGGTAATACAGGTTCGCCGCGTGCATGGCACCCATGGAGGCGCCGAAGGTGAGGATGCCCTGGTCATAGCCGTTGCGCTCACCGCTCAGGTGCTTGATATAGGGCACCAGCTCCTGGGTGATGTAGTTGAACCAGCGCTCGTGGTTTTCGATGCGCCAGCGGTTGTCCGCGCCCATGGCGGCCCAGGCTTCGTTGTCGATGCAGTCGCAGGCATAAACGGTGCACCGGCCGGCCTCGATCCAGCCTGCCCAGTAGTCGATCATTTTGAAGTTTTCAAAATCAAAGAACCGGCCGCCCTGGCAGGGGATGAACAGAACGGGCTTACCGGCATGACCGTAGACCTTGAACTCCATGTCCCGGTTCAGGTGGCTGCTATAGTGCTTGTAGTAGCGAATTTCCATTGGCTTCTCTCCTAATATCTATGTTGGGGGCGAAGTGTTTTGCCCTGAATTACAGTCCCAGGCAGTCCATGAAAATGGGAATCTGCTTTTCCCAGGAGGCTTCGGAGTGATTCCCCCCGGGCACGATCCGCATGGCCAGGTTCACCCGCTTGGTCATCAGCAGGTGGGCGGTGGAGATCAGCGCCTCTGCGTTGGCGGCGTGGTTGAACATTTCCAGCTCGCCGTAGTCCATATAGATGCAGGTGTCCCGCCGGATGTGGGCCCGGGCGATCATTTCCAGCACCTTGCCGGAGGAGACCCACAGGCTGGGGCTGAGGCAGGCGGCCCGCTGGAACACATGGTTGTAGGTGGTCACGGCGTACATGGCCATCAGCCCACCCATGGAGGAGCCTGCAATGATGGTGTTGCACCGGTCAGGGAGGGTGCGGTAGTTTTTGTCGATGAAGGGTTTGAGCTCCTTGACCATCCAGTTCATATATACATTGCCCTTGCCCCGAATCTTTCCCAGGGAGGAATTTTCGTAATTCAGGGGGGAGTATTCCACCAGACGGCGGTTGCCCTCATGGTTACATTCCACGGCGACGATGATCAGGTCCTTTTTGCTCTCCACCATGTATTTGTTCATGCCCCAGGATTTTCCGAAGGTGGCATCTTCGTCAAAAAACACGTTGTGCCCGTCGAACATATACATCACGGGATAGCGGCGGTCGGGATCTTTTTCATAGGATTCCGGCAAATAGATATAAGCGGTGCGGGGGGTATCCCCGGACAGCTTGGGAATGGTGACATTCCACTTTTTGACCATGAATCAGATCTCCTTTTATTATCATTTGGCAATTGTGATATAAGTCATGGAACAGTATACCTGTTTCTTCACGTCTTGTCAACAGAAAAAATCCAAAAATGTTTCCCTACAAAAATCATCCGCCCACAAGGGGCGGACAATTCATGAAATATGTACAAAACTCACATACAAAATGTGTGGAATCTCACGGAGACAGGTTTTCCCAAAAAGTTATGCAATCTGCCAATCCTCCGGCGGGAAAAATCCTACAGCTTGTGGAAAACCGGCTTTCTTCCTTCAAAGGTGCAGACGTATCCGAAAATCTCCTTCAGTACCTGGCAGGCATCCATGCTGTATTGTCCCACCCGGTCACTGCGGTGGGCATCCGAACCGACGGTAACAATCTCGCCTCCCAGCTCCTTGAACCGCCGGAAATAATCCGGGGTGGGAAGGAAGCCGCCGCAGCGATCCAGGCCGCTGGTGTTCAGTTCCAGGCCCTTTCCCTTGGCGGCCAGAATGCGCAGAATTTCGTCGATGATTTCCCGGTGGTCTTCATAGGGCAGGGGGGTCTTTACCGGACTTCCGGCTCCCTTGTGCAGATAGGTCATGTGGGCCAGTACGTCAAAATCCTCGTGGACCCGGACGCATTCCAGCATGGTTTCGAAATAATGCCGCTGGGCTTCCCAAATGGTTTTTCCCTGCCAGTATTCCGAGAAATACACATCGATGTCGTCCACGAAATGGACGGAGCCCAGGACAAAATCATAACTTCGGGCGTTTAGTTCCTTCCGCATCCGCTCCTGATTATCCTCGTACAGGCCGTATTCCACGCCCCGGCGGATGATCAGTCCCGGAATCTCCAGGCTGTCATATTCCGCGCTGTAAGCCTCCAAATCAAATTGCATGGTCTGCTCCCGGGCACCCCGGAGAAAGTCCCGGTGATCGGTAAAGCAGATTTCCTTCAGACCGGCCTTTACCGCGGCCTGGGCCAGCTGTGCACCGGTGTCGTGGCCGTCGAAGGAGACTCTGGAGTGAATGTGAAAATCATACATGGTCTGTTTCCTCCCAAAATTGACGGAATGCGGTGGGCAGGGCTGCCTGGGCCTGGATCTCTTCCCCGGTGAACCACCGGAAGCAGTCCGCCTGTTCGGCCGCTTCCATATAGAAGCCCCGCAGATTCCATTGAATGTGTGTAAAGATGTGTTTCCGCTCCACCTGGCGGGAGATGCTTTTGGGGCGCAGCCCCATTTGCTCCGCCGCAGCCAGGGCCTGGGGGACCTCCAGCTTGCCGGAAACGTTGGGAAATTCCCAGAGTCCGGCCAGCAGTCCCCGACTGGGACGTTTGTGCAGGGCAAAGGAGCCCTCGCAGGAGAAAATGAATACGGTGCGGTCCTCCTGCCGCTTTGGCTTTTTCGCTTGCTTCACCGGCAAGTCCTCCGCCGTCCCGGCCCGGTATGCCCGGCACAGGTGGGCGCAGGGGCAGCTTTCGCATTTCGGCTTCCAATTGGGGCCGCAGAGGGTGGCCCCCAGCTCCATCAGAGCCTGGGTGAAATCTCCGGCGTTTTCCGGGTAGATTTCTGCCAGGGCGGCGTTTACTTTCCGTTTTGTCTCCGGCAGGTCAATGGGGGAATCGTCATTGGTCAGACGGGCGCAGACCCGGAGCACATTTCCGTCCACCGCCGGGGTGGGCAGGTTAAAGGCAATGGAGCCGATGGCTCCGGCGGTATACGCCCCAATCCCGGGCAGTGCAAGAATCTCCTCCGGCTTGCGGGGAAAAACGCCTCCATATTCCCCGACAATCACCTGGGCGGCCTTTTTCAGATTTCGCACCCGGCTGTAATACCCCAGTCCCTCCCAGAGCTTGTGGAGCTTTTCGTCGTCGCACTGGGCAAGAGCTTCCACGTTTGGAAGTTCTTCCAGAAAACGGGCATAATATCCCTTGACGGCCTCCACTCTGGTCTGCTGGAGCATGATCTCCGAAACCCAGATGTGGTAGGCATCCCGATCCTCCCGCCAGGGAAGCGCCCGCCGGTTTTCTTCGTACCAGGGCAGCAGCACCGCCGGAAGGGAAGAGGGGATGGCGTATTCCTGCATGAGATTGCCCCCCTTTGTCTATGATTTTATCGGCTTTGCAGGCAGTTAGTCAGACAAATTGTAATTTGGCGGGTAGATACGGCAACGCCCCTCTTGGCTCTCCCTTTGGGAGAGCTGGCAGCCGTCAGG
>CAMEWH010000012.1:0-39104 GCA_945940335.1 uncultured Clostridia bacterium
GTCAGACTGGAGCAACCAGAGAAAGTTCCGTCTTCGATGGAGGTGACTTCGTCAGGAATGGTGACAGAGGTCAGACGGGAGCAGTTTTGGAAAGCGTGGTCTCCGATGGAGATTACCCCTTCAGGAATCGTAATTGAGGTCAGACCGGAGCAGCCAGAGAAAGCACTAAACCCTATGGAGATGACCCCGTCTGGAATTGTGACAGAGGTCAGACTGGAGCAACCAGAGAAAGTTCCGTATTCGATGGAGGTGACTTCGTCAGGAATGGTGACAGAGGTCAGACCGGAGCAGCCAGAGAAAGCATAGCCTCCGATGGAGGTGACACTTTCAGGGAGGGTGATGCTGCTCAGGCTGCTGCAGTCTTGGAAGGCAGAATACTCAATGGATGTAATCCCCTCCGGGAGGGTAGCGCTGGTCAGTCTGCTACACCCAGAGAAGGCACCTCTTCCAATGGAGGTAACACTTTCCGGGATGCTGATGCTGCTCAGGCTGCTGCACATATAGAAGGCCCATTCTCCAATGGATGTAACCCCTTTCTGAATAACAACACTGGTGATCTTTGTCCGGTTTCCATACCAAGGCGCTGTATTACTGAATGAATAGTTCTCCATTTTACCGCTGCCGGAGATGGTGAGCACGCCGTCATCCGTCAGAACCCAGGTCAGATTGTCACCCTCCGCGCCGCATTCTCCGCCGATGGCGCCGCAAACGCTGCAAACGCCATCCGCAAACTGGTGGGACGCAGGAATGACCTGCTGCTCCTCCAGAATCTCACCGCAGACGGAGCAGTGGCTTCCCTCGGTGAGGCCGGTTTCGGTACAGGTGGGTGCCTTGCCGGGGTCGGTTACGACCGTGTGTGTTTCTCCACCGGTACATTCCATCTCCATCCAAGTTACACTGCTGCCATAACTGTTACGGATGGAACTGTTCCACGTTGTATTCCCTTTCGGGTAATAGGCAGTTACAGCGTTATTGAAGATATTGGAGTATCCTGTAATGCCGTTCCCCTGGAAATACACCGTTTTCAAATCCGTGCAGTCAGAAAAAGCATATGGATCAATAGAAGTGACGTTTTGTGGGATTGTGACGGAACTCAGGCTGCTGCAATAGCGAAATGCGCCACTGCCAATGGATGTAAGGCTATTGGGCAGTGTTACGGATGCCAGGCTGGTACATTTGTAGAAGCAACCGTATCCAACGGTTTCGATTCCCTCCGGAATGGTAATCTCACTCAATCCGGTGCACTCCGTAAAAGCCCAATATCCATAGGAAGTAATATTTTTTGAAAGCGTGACAGCTTTTAGGCCACTGCAGCAAGCAAAACAATGCGCTCCAAGGGATGTTACACTGTCGGGAATTGTAACAGAAGAAACGGAGGTACAATCATAGAATGCGTAATTGCCAATGGAAGTAATGTCACCTGAGAAAAGAATGGATGTGATGCTGCTCTGATACTTGTACCATGGCATGGAATTTGAAACATAATCCATCATCTCCCCGCTGCCGGTGATTGTAAGCACACCATCACCGGTAAGAGTATAGGTTAAATTATCACCATCGGCACCGCAATTCCCATAATTCAGGAGCGTGCCGTCCACACAAACAGCGGGGAAATACCACCGAATGTTTCTCCACTGTTCCATCGTACCTGCATAGGTAGCGGACTCCAAGCCGGAACAATCCGTAAATGCGTCGCTTCCTATAGAGGTAACACTGGTGGGAATTGAAACGGAAGTCAGGCCGCTGCATCCATAAAATGCGCAGGCACCGATGGATACGATTCCTTCGGGAACGGTAAGAGAAGTCAGTCCGGTACAATGGCCGAATGCGTATTTTCCGATGGATGTGACACTGTCGGGGATAGATAAAGAGGTCAGCCCGGAGCAATCATAGAACGCCCAGTCCCCGATCGAAGTGATACCCGTTGTCAGGTTGAGGGCTGTAATGGTACCCCGGTAGTCATTCCATGGGACATAATCCGGGCTCGCGTGGTAGGCCATCGCACCGGTGCCGGTGATGGTAAGGACGCCATCGGTGGTGAGCTCCCAGGTCAGGTTTTTACCGCAGGTGCCGCTGGCAACAATCGTTCTTTCAACTCTGGCCGTCAGGCTAATGTCCCCGGTGATGGGAGTGGAAATATCAAATTCACTGTCATTCAGGAATAATTTGAGATTGGCATCCTCTAATGTCAGGTTCATCTGCCTGTTATGGGTGACGTACAGAGTTTCCGCAATCTCTCCCGTGATTGTCACTTTATGAACCTGGTTGGCAGAGGTGAGCAAGACGGGGTATGGGTCAGTTCCAATAACCTGGCCAAAATAGTTACCCATATCATACGCGACACTGCCGTCTGACAGGCTGCCTACTTTTGTTCCGGTTTTGCTGGGGTCATTCCAGAGCATGCCACCTTCGTAGCCGTCTTTGGAAAAATAGCAATTATCAAAGCGATTATTTGAAATACGACCGATGGGATCTCCATATCCATCGCTGCTGTGCGTCAGCGTTCCTCCATTCAGGCAGTTGGAGTAGCGATTACCTGATCCTCCGGCGATACCAGCCGCAAAGAAAGTGCTTATCTGTCCATAGTTTGCGCAGCCAGTGAAGGTGGAACCGGATGCTTCACCACTAATACCACCCAAGTAGGAAGAACCGTTTTCTTCAGAATAAGCATTTCCTGAAACATTCGCATAGTTGATACAACTGGTAACCGTTGCACAGGTGAGTTCACCCGCAATACCGCCAGCCCATGTGACATTATTTCCCGCATTGATATACACAGAATTCGTGCATCTTTCAATTGTGATACCTATTCCGTCACGGGCATAGCCTACAATACCGGCCAGATCGCGAATCCAGGCATCATCTGAATCAATGCCGGTGATCGTTCCGCTGAGGGCATGACAGTTCCGAATTACAATCTGTCCGCTGGTATGGTCCGCAACAGCCGCAATACCGGCCAGGTATGGCCCACCGGAAAGGTTTACGGATGCCACATTCACATTCTCGACCTGGGCACCACCGCCGAGGTAGGCGAACAATCCCAGATAGGAACCGGTGCCTGAGATACCGGAGATGGTATAACCCTGTCCGTTAAAAATTCCACAGAATTTCGTGGCCTCTGTGCCGATGGGCGTCCAGGTTCCAGACAAAGTGATATTGCCGGTAAGGGCAAAATAGGTATTTGCCTGCGCATTCCCATCATATGTGCTCTGCGCAAGGGCGCGAAGATCATCTTCATTATTGATGAGATAAGGGCTGGAGGCAGTTCCGGTTCCGTCCCATGCTGCAGCGACCAAAGAATTGAAATAGTCAAACAGGGGACCAAAGGTTTCCTCCGCATTGGTGAGCTTTGCCTTCTGTTCATCGGGGAGGGCATCGTAGACGGCATAGACAGACTGCACCTGGTTGTAGGCCTCCAGCTGCTCCTCCATGGACATGGCCTGGACTTCCTCCGGGGTGGGCAGGCCGTCGATCAAAGCATGAATCGCTTCAACGTCCTCATCATTCCCGGCTCCCTGGTTACCCGTGCTGTCCAGAGAATCAAAGTATTCCAGCAGGGGCAGCAAAACAGCCTCCGCGTTGGGAATCAGGGCTTTCTGGGCGCCGGTGAGGGCATTGTAGGCATTCAGCACCGCCTGCAGCCGGTTATAAACCGCCTGCTGTTCCTCCGCAGTCATGGCCCGGAGTGCCTCCACGGTGGGAAGCTCTGCGATCAGCGCGGCCACGGCATCGGCAGCAGCCTGGTCCGCCGCTGCCTGTTGGCATTCGGCGCACTGGTAGGTGCAGGGAGACTCCGGGATTTCTGCCGCATAGCCGCAGGAATCATCATGGACATGATGGCAATCGGGAATCACAACCACGCAGCCGCTTTCCACGGAGCAGACGTGGGTGCAGACGCTTTCCGCCGCGCCTTCCGCATAGCCGCAGTCCCCATGGACATGGGTGCACTGGATGACGGTCTGATAACAGCCCGCGTCACACACATGGGCGCAGGGGCTTCCCGCCGCACCGGCGGAATAGCCGCACTCCGGTGTGTGCTGGGTGTGGTGCGGGCACAGGCCGTCGATTTGCGCGGCGTGGGCCGGAACCGGGATATAACCCAGCACCAGCACGCAGGCCAGCAGACCGCAAAGCATCCGCTTCAACATTTTTTGCTTCATTTCACTGCCTCCGATTTTCAAATGGTTTTCGGGCGATGGGGTTTATCCGGGAAAAGGGGATTGCCGCTCCCCGCCCGGTTCCTGCCTGAAGCCCACCGCCCCAAAGGGCATACTTTTCATGTTACAATTATAGCACACTTTTCCAGTTTGTCCATGGTAATTCGGAAGTCACCGGCTGTTCACGCTGCTTTCCATACAAATGAAAAGGACCCAGGCCGGCACAAATGTTTACCTGAGTCCTTTTTCGTATTCTTCTGTTACCCTTCGGCATCCTCCTGCCAGGTGCGCTCGCTGATGATGTAGCGGGGTCTGCGTTTTGTTTCCATGTAAATCTTGCCCACATATTCCCCAATCACGCCCATGCAGATCAGCTGGACACCGGAGACAAAGCAGATGATGCAGGTCATACTGGCCCAGCCGCTGACGGAATTGCCGGCGAGGGCTGTAACCAGCGCCCAGATGACACCAATGAAGCTGATGACCGCAACGAAGATTCCAAAGCCCGTAATCATCCGCAGGGGCTTGACGGACAGGCTGGTAATGCCGTCCACAGCCAGCGCCAGCATCTTCGACAGCGGGTAATGGCTTTCTCCCGCGATGCGCTCGTGGCGTTCGTAGGCCACCGTGGTGTTCTTGAAACCCACCAGCGGAATCATTCCCCGCAGGAACAGATTGACCTCCTCAAAGCCCGCAAACTCCTGCAGCACCCGGGCGCTGAGCAGCCGGTAGTCCGCATGGTTGAATACCACCTCGGCCCCCATCAGGTTCAGAAGCTTATAAAAGCTCTCCGCGGTGAAGCGCTTGAAGAACGTATCCGTCTGCCGTTTGCTGCGGACACCGTAAACAACCTCGTACCCTTCCAGATACCGCTCCACCATTTCGTCCATGGCGTTGATGTCATCCTGGCCGTCGCAGTCAATGGAAATGGTAATATCGCATTTATCCTTGGCTTCCATGAGCCCGGCCAGCACCGCATTCTGGTGGCCCCGGTTCCGGCTCTGGCTGATGCCGATGTAATGGGGGTCCTGTTCCGCCAGACCGCAGATGATCTCCCAGGTTTTGTCCCGGGAACCGTCATTCACAAAGAGCACTCTGCTGTCACTGCTGATTTTCCCCGCCGCCGCAAGCCGGTTGATTTTGTCAAGGAACATGGGAGCTGTAACGGGAAGAACCTCTTCTTCGTTATAGCAGGGGATGACGATCCACAGGCTGGGCTGTGTTCTTTCAAAATTGTCTCTTTTCATGTTTTTCACCCTCCATAGAATGTTACATCTCAGCCAATCAGAAAATGCAAATATAGCACACGTCGTTGTCAAAAATCATCTGTTCTTCCAAATTTACAGTGTCCCAGTTACGGCTGCTGAAATAAGCTTTAACCTCATCCGGTGTGTCTTCCAAGGAATACTGAGCTCCGGTATAATAGGAAAACAGCCCCAACCGAGCCCAATCCACAGAGATTGTTCTTGTACATACGTCCCAGCAATAAGCAGAATCATTATTCCAATGCCATTTCATCTGTTGATCCGGCGCAAAGCCAACTTTTGTAATTTGAATACCCTGGTTTTGTTCATACGATTCAATCTTATCGGCTACTTGTTCAACCCACAATTTATCGCAGGCATTTGAGATCAGAACATCTGAAGAATACATCTGTACGCAGCAGGCTTGTCTGCATAAAACAATCACCAGAATCACAGCGACAATCTTTTGAATTGTTTTGTTTTTTCCCATTGCGATCAGGCAGCCCAGATACGTGAAAACACAAAAGAAAGGGGCTATCGTTCGCGGGGGCATCCAAAGAGGTTCTGTGATTAGAATCGGCAAAAATAGTGCGAAAACGCCTCCTGACAGCAAAACAAGCGCAAACAAGATGTCGTACCATTTTCTTTTTAAGTTTGCGAAAAAGGAGTAAATTCCCATCGTCAATAATACAATAAAGAGCACAAGCAAATCAGGCGCGTTCATCATGCCATCGCTCTTCAGCCAAAGAAGTGATTGATTCTGCTTAGACAGAAAAAGTTTGGTATTTCCCCAAAGGCAATCAATCGACAGGCCTGACATTCTGGAAGAATCAGAAATAACACCGCATGCAGCCAACAACTTTGTAATGCAAAGGTTGATCGCAAAAGTCCCTACTACGACAAGAGCAGCCTGCAGAGTCTTTTTAACGCCCGCGATTGTTAGCGCGCCTTTGTTTTCCAGCAGGATAAAGCACAAAACATAAAAAACGAAGAAATTGATACTTATCTGATATGTATTGTAAGCAATGTTCAGAAGAATAAATGCAGCGGCATATCTTTCAATTGCCTTGGCACCGCCGTTTTTGGACGGAATAAGCAAAACGGCGCCAACGGAGCACAGAACCGAAACAGTATACATCAAAAGGCACTCTGTAAACTGAAACCATTCTGCTATGAAGACGTTTACAAAGCTTAAACATACACACAAAATGCACATTATTTCTGTTGCTGTGCTCGTATGATCGATCAGTTGAATAAATCTGCGCGACAGCGCTATGATGGAAATAGCGAGTGCTGCCATGAACAGAAAAACCCAAAGAATATTGTCGGTTACCAGATTTAACCCGGTCCTGTCAACTACATACACCAGCAGGGTATAAAAATACCGCCCATTTTGAATGTGCCACAGAGCATTTTGATGCACACCCCCAAAAGTAGAATATGCATCAACAGAGTAATGCACTTTGAAGAAGCAGTTAAACGCCATAAAAACAATCAGGACGACTGAAATGCCATAGGCGCTCCATTTCTTTGTGTCGTTTTGCAGATTAGATTTCATTTTAAATCACACCTTTAGTGCTGAATGAGCACGTCCTTTTTCCGAGCTTATTCGTAACCAGTGATCTCTTTCAGTGATTCCTTGCGCAATTTGTATAGCAGCAGTGCGTATTAAGTCGGTGAACCAGGAAAGCACTGCCCGGGACCAGCAAACGATACGCCGCAATTACGATATTAGGCAGGAAAAACTCCTTTTTACAGACATACGGCATCCCCTGAAAAAACAAAATCAGGATCAGTACCGCCGCCATCAAGAATAGGAACAAAATTTTGCTTAAGCGATATAATATTTTACTCATGTCTATTCTCCAGTCAAACATAATTGTGCATTTCGGATTCACTCAGCAAACCAGCAAATTGTTATTTATCGGACACGCCACCGTAGGGGCGGCTACCAGCCGCCCGCAGGTAATGGGGCTGAGTGAAACTGATAAGCACAATTTCCAATTTTCAATGTGAAAACAATTTCACAGCACTTCAAGCGCAAACGGTCATTTATGCGAGAAATTCAAGCCGCGATTGGACAGTTGCAAACATTTTGCAACTCTATAGCAGGAAGATCACATAAGATGGCTTTTCATTTTCATCTCCAAAACAGGAAACTGGCAACGGCTTCTTAAAAAGGAACCTTTGATTTGGATGCTTCTGTGTTATTCACGTATGATTTCCCGGCGCTTCGGAATCTTTTCAAAATGTATGCGAGAAATGGATACAACAGATATGTGCCAAATAAAAAAGAATTATCTCGCATAGACCAATTCCGTGCAATTAAAATATCAATGTTGTGAAAAATCACGATAAGGAGCGATTCTTTCCCGCAATAGGAAAGGAAATCATCCAATATGGATGTCCGCTCGATCAGCACGGCGAGTAAAATAAGGAAAAGGAACCCGGAAAAAGTGCCGAAAAGAGAACATAAGGAATACTGATTTCCTCCCAAATTCACTATTTGATTCTTTAAACAGATCAAAATTAAAGCATGTAAGAAAAAAGAAACGATACAAAATATGCCATTCATAAAAATATGTACTTTTTTGATTTGCTCAACAAATTTGAATATTCTTTTTTTAAGCAAATCGCCAAACGCAATAAACATGCAACCAATGCACGCATTTTGCATCAAAAATGGAAGTACGATATATTCTTGTGAATAGGATGCCAGCCAGGCAAGCATAACACAGATCATTGTCTTCCCCGGAATACCACGAAGGAGCTTATAAAGCACACCCGAGAGAACCATACAGGGGAGAAACCAAATCGGTCCCACGCCAATTGTATCCACGTGAAACAACGGGACATCATGAAAGTCTGCCGGCTGCGCTCTGTACGCCCGCTGCAGTGGGTGCACAGAATATCGGATTTTTGGGGTATCTGGGAAAATGGGGCTGGGACCAGCGAACGATACGCCGCAATTACAATATTAGGCAGGAAGAACTCCATTATAAGGGTACAGGCGTAATGCCCCCGCTGCCCGGCGGAGTAATCGTGCAAGGGAATATCCACCAAACATGGCGCAGCAATAAAACGGATACAACGGATGATTCGGTTATTTCTGCAGATACTCCAGCAATTCCGGCTGGGCAACGCCGCCGAACATTTCGATAATGCTTGCATTGCGGCCTTCAATCCAGGCTTCCCAATCGCCATATTTCTGATCCAGTTTCGGAATTCGGTCGTCCAGGAAGCTTTCAATCTGATCATAACCGTAGCCCGGAATTTCAGTGCCCCAGCGGGCTTGCTCTCTTTCAAAGATCTTTTCCGGAATCAAATCCCGGAAGGCGTTGAATTCCGCCATAATATGCTCTTTGGTCAGCAGCTCCTGCCGCAGCTGGAAATACCGCTCCGCCAGCTGCTGCCCGAAGTTGTTTTCCAGTCTGAGAAACAGCTGGTTACTGCTAAGTATGATTTCCTCATTTTCGTAGTCATAGCATTTCTTCCCGGTGAAATAGGTTCCCCAGCTGGTATCCAGGTCGTACAGGCTGGGATACCATTTTTCACCGTCATAGGTGGCAAGAAGCATATTCTTAGCCACATTATCTTTGAGGTAGGCAAAATCCGCCAGAATATAATAGTTCAGTGCCGCATCCAGGTCCAGATGGGCATCAAAGCCGGAAACGAATTCCTCCTTCGTGGTGTCACTGATGAAATGATACAGTTCCTTCAGCTTGTCCAGGGTCTCGTCGCCCTCCTCACCGGCCTCAACAGACCACATTTTAGAATCCGGCTCCGCCCAGAACAGAGCGCTGGGCTCCCATCCCTCACAGCCGAATACAATGTGATCGGGATTGTCACTGTCCATGCCGAACTGCCAGGCGTCCTTGGGGATGTTGAAGGTGTACAGCCCCAGGAATTCTCCATTGATATAAATTTCCACCGGGAAGCCATCCACCAGGCCGTTGCAGGGGGCATCCGGAAGGACATTGTACTTCTGCTGCACCTGGGCAGCCAGCTTTGCGGCAACCACATTCCGGGCGTGGGTCTTATCGATCCAGTTTGCTTTCAGGCAGTATTTGCTCTGAGGTCCCCAGCCCATATCCACCTTCAGCTTCTGCGTATAGGCTTCGTCGTGATAGAAGGTGACGGTATAGTTCTTTTTTTCAAAGCCCAGGCTGGAATTTCCCTGAATTTTGATGGTGGCAAATCCTGTAAAAATCTGGTCCTGTCCGGTATACTGGAAATAAATTTTTCGCACATCCGATTTTTCGTACATATGGGAAATATTCCCCCGAAAGTACAGCTTGGGGATATCGATTTGCTGCGCATGGGCTTTGAACGGGATCGCGCACAGCGCCAGCACCAGCAGGAAAGCACACAGACCCGATAATTTCTTTTTCATTTTACTTCCTCCTCTATCGTTCCCGCCTACGCGGGTTGTTTCCAGGCATCAGGCTGATGCGTTACAGGTGCTGTATGAACCTCCAGGTCAGCCTGAAAAAGACTCCGTAGCGCTGCTCCAGGCGGCGATATTGCTGTTCCCGCTCTTCCCGCTGCCGGGCTTCCTCATCCACAATCGACTGGAGATGGGTGCACCAATCCTGCAGCTCTCCGATCCGGGTTTCCCGGGCTTTCAGCTGCCGGCCGTCCTCGTCCACAATCGACTGGAGATGGGTGCACCAATCCTGCAGCTCTCCGATCCGGCTCTCCCGGGCTTTCAGCTGCCGGGCATCCTCGTCCACAATCGACTGGAGATGGGTACACCAATCCTGCAGCTTCCCGCTTTCATCCACAATTTTCTGAAGGTGTTCGCACCAGATGTGCAGCTCTTTGATTCGGCTTTCCTGTGCTTCCTGCCGCTTCACATCCGAATCAACGATGCTTTGAAGATGACTGCTCCAACGCCCCAGTTCCTCTTTCCGTTTCACCTGCTCGTCAATTGCCTCTTCTAATTCCCGGATCCTGACGCGCAGCAGACGATTCTCTTCTTCCACATCCTCAATCTGCAGTTTCTTCTTTTCAATTTCCTCTCCCTGCTCCCGGCAAATTTGCCGCAGAGAGGAAATGATTTCCCCATCATTCATTGTCCGCTCCCTCCTCTCTCGGTTCCAGGCACTGCGCGGCGCAGCGAAGGAGATTGTTCTTAAAAATTTCCAGGGAAAACACTTCCTCAAAGGTTTTTCTGGAAGCCGCCCGGAGGGCGCTCAGGTCATCGCAGCGTTCCACCCGGCAGATGCAGTCCGCCAGCTCTTCAGGGTCGTCGTTGTGATAGACGTATCCGTTGACGCCGTCTTCGATCACGGCGGCGGTGCCGGTATTTTCGGAGCAGATGCACACCCCTGATACCATCATGGTTTCCGCCATAAAGGTGGGCAGTGGATCGTCTCTGGAGGAACAGATCACGGCGGCTGCCTGCCGGAAGTAATTGAAGATGTCGTCATGGGGTACCACATCGGTCTGCCGGACCGATTCCGGATAGGCCTGCTCCAGCGCCTTCACCTGCCGGAAAATATCCTCGTCGATCCCCTTGCCGATAAACAGGAACAGGCACCGGCTTCGCACATCCTCCGGCAGCAGGCGAACCGCCCGGGCAAGAATGTCCTGCCCTTTCCGCTTGATCACGGTGCCCACGCTGATAAATACTTTCCGCCCCTGCGCATCCGGAATCGGATGGGCTGCTCCATTCACCCGCGGTGCCTCATCCTTCAGTCCGTACAGTAGCAGCCGGGTGTGATATCCGGGGCGGTACCGCTTCACCGCATCGTCGGCATATTGGCTGACGGAGAAAATGTGGATATTGTCCCCCAGGGTTTCCGGAAGGACATGGCGCAGATAATCCTCATAGCCGCTTTTGGCATCATGAAGCCACCACAGCACCGGCAAACCGGTGCAGCGAAGCTGCTGAATCTGCCGGAAGGGAACAATGGTATTCACCAGAATCAGATCGAAGTCGGCGGCGCAGCGGAGCCAATCGGCATTGCCGTTCAAATCTCCCAGAATCAGGACCGGGATGCCTTCCCGCAGAAATTCCTCTTTCAGCACCCCGTCCTCGGGGGATGCCACCACAATCTGCCAGCCCGCCTCCTTGAGAATTCGTACCGCCTGGGCCAGAACCACCGGGGCGCCGGTGAGGGACAGCTCATGGCTCAGTACGAACAGCTTCCTGGCCCCGGGGACAGGGTCTGCCAGCTGCTCCGGGAAATATGCCTGCACGTCCTTCAGCTCCCCCATCCGCATCCAACTGCGGATGGCAGTGGGGCAGCAGGGGTCTAGGAAACAGGCTTCCTTTCTCCGGATGAGCATCCGGTAAAAGCTCGGAGGAATCTCGTCGGCCGCTTCCTTCGTACACCGGACCCAAACACTGCCGAGGAAGAGATTTCTCTTTCCCATCGCCTTCATTTGAAAAGCGCATTCCCAAAGCCATTCCGCCGGGGATAACGCCCCGCCTTCGGACCCCTTTTCAGCCTGCGCCGCCTGAAGCAGCAGCTGCTTTGACACCATCCAGAATTGCCGTGCCGGAGCGGAAGTCTGCCGGATCTTTCTGATGTCCCGGCCGATCCGACGCATTGCTGCTTCCGTTTTTTCACAGCGGAACGGTTTCCCTGCATAGCCGAAAACGCCGGCATAAAGGATGTCATTTCCATGGTACAGACAGGGGGACACAAAACCGGCATCAGGAAGGGAAGCGCAGTACAGCATGGCATCGAGGTCTTCCCCGGTTGGAAAGCCGCAGCCACCCTCCAGGAAGCACAGCAGCTCACTGCCGGCCTGCCGGGCCCCCTGCAGGCACCTTTCCTGATAGGACCCGGTACCGGTCTGCCAGATGATTTGACACCACCTGCACATGGCGGCAAAAATCATCATAGGTGACGTCACAAATCCATTGATCTTTCAAAAAAGAGAAAGCCGTCCGTGTGTTGTATTCCGATGACATACGCAAAAGAAAATGAGAGATATCCTTTCCCGTATTCATAAAATGACCTCTTTTCTGCTTCTCAAACAACCAATATCGCTTCAATATTTTCTATGCGTTTTGTTTCCGTTTGCCCGGCTCTGTGCATCCGGGAACGGTATCGTTCTTCTATCCGGCCTTTTTCTTTCCGCAATTGCCGGATTTGGGCTACCTTTTTCCTTCATTCAATTTTGTCCACATTCCATATCCAGGCACCTTGATCTCTGACTTTCGGAATAAAATCTGTCAGCCTGGGGAAGCTTTGTTCCATCCGTTCCCAATGTGTATCTGTCTTTTCCGGAACAGCGGGAATCCGCTGTCACCGAATTCGTGCAGAATCTTCCTCCAGCTATTTTCATCCGCCCCGTCCTTTGTGTCATAAAACGGAGCCAGGTAATCTACACCACGAATGAAAATGCCGCCTCGCTCCAGCTTTTGAATGTCTGGAACCAGATGCCTCTTTTCCAAGACGATCACCAGCTTAAAGGTGCCCTTACAGACTTGACGGCTCAATACATCATACAGCCTGCCAATGAAATTTGCAACCTGGGCGTAGGGGAACTCTCCGTTGGCATCGGGTTGCATTTCAATTTTTCGAAGAAAAATCTTCTCATCTGCCGATGCAAAGATTTGCTTTGTCCTTTCTTTCAGATGTTCCAGCCTGGAACGCAATTCCGACAGGCATGCGTCGTATGCAGCTGGATTGATCAAATTGCCAGCTTGGTCAAACATTTCGCTCCTGGGCGTTCTGCCATGGAACGTGATATCATATTTTTCATCGTAGAACATATCATCGGACGGCATGTGAAAGTGGACGCCATGCGTGAAGATGTCATCGATATTCTCCAGAGCACGTAAGAATTTTTCATCGTCTAAAACAAACGCCCAGGAGAACAACCCAGAATCGATGTATCCCTGGTATTTTTCAATTTGAAAGGCCACTTCACAGTTCGTTCCCAAACTGACAAATTTTTTCATATAATCTCCTCCAACACATCCAGTACAGCCTCACGCATCCTTTCCTTCTCAGCTCCGCGGCCTGGTCCGCGGGGGGGCATTTCCCCAGCCTTAAGCTCTGCGAAACATTCTCAGAATTCTTCTTTTGATTTTTCCCAGGAGCTTTCTCAGCAGCGTTTTGAAGGACATATTCCGTACTGCCTCCAGGGTTTCACTTGTTTCCTTCCACTTATTTTCGAGCCAGCAGCGGGCAGCCCAAATGTTTTCGCACTCCGCACTGGCAGCATTCCACTGCAAATAGGTTGTATAGTAGTCTGCTCCCAGGTTGCCCATCAGATTCAAAGCCTGGGACAGCTCATGCCGCCGCTCTGCCATTGCCGGGTCAGTGCACAGGTACTCCAGTTCGCTGCTCAGGGTTTGAACCATTTTATCGATGCTGAAGCCTCCTTCAATCTTCTTTCTGCCGTTCCGGGAAAGCTGATCGTACAGCTCCCGATCCCCAAGGATGCGGCTGATCTGGGTTACATACAAAGCAATTTCTTCGGAGGAATAGCTGCGATTGTCAATATTCTCCTCGGCCTGCTCCAAGGGGATCAGCGCCCCCACGTCCGGGCCGATCAGATCCCGCTGCCCGCCTACGTCGCTGCTGACCACCGGGACGCCCATGGACAATGATTCGTAGGCCGTCAAGGCAAGCCCCTCTTTCAGAGAACAGATCAGGGTCAGGTCGCTGTCGCGGTAGCATGCGCGCATCCGGTCTGTGGCGCCAATGCAGAATACCGTATTCCCCAGCTTTCGCTCCCGGATTTTCTTCTGGAGCTCCTCCAGCTGATTTCCGTCCCCGACTACCACAATGGCAATATCCGGCATTTCCTTCCGCAGGCCATCCGCGATTTCCAGCATCAGGAAGGGCCGCTTCTGGGCGTGAATGCGGCAGGGGAAGAGTACAATTTTCCGCTCCGGCGGCAGTTTAAGCAGCCGGTGCAGGTATCCGGCTTCTTCCTTTTCCCGGGAGAAATAGTGATGGTCCACGCCGATATACAGGCACTGCACACTGTCTTCCCTGCGGCCGAATTTTTCGATCATGACCCGCCGGGTGCGGCTGTTGCACACATAGGTTTTCTCCACCACGCCGGAGAGAGCCCCCGATGTGCGTGCATAACCGCCTGCGCGCCAATACCACTCCTCCATGTGAACGTAATCCACGATCACCACGTCCGGGAAGTGCTGACGAATCCAGGGCATCATGTAATAGCCATCATAGGAATTGGTGAGCATGATCACATCAATTTCCCGGCTCTGAAGAAAGTAGCTGAGAAATTCCAGATAGTGCGCAGGGTCCAGGAAATCCGGCAGGCAGAATATCTCGTCCGTGTAATCCTCGAATTTCTGCCGCCACTCATTGTCGGAGGGCTTTGTGGTCAGAATAAAGCTTTCAAATCCTTTTTCCTTTAATCCCCCAATGGCATCCAGATTGAATTTATCTGCTCCTCCCATCACCATCCAAGGAATCAGCCATAACACTCGTTTGCTTTTATGCGCATTATTGTTTTTTTGTTCCCACAAATCAAACCGAGGCGAGTAAAATTCGTATTTGGAAACGCCAACGGGATACTCCAGTGCCTGAACTGTAATATCAACGGATTTTGCCGCTTCTTCAATTATTTTGTTACATGCCTTTGTTAATTTCTCATCATTATTTACGCTTGAAAGGCGGCCACTCCCCAATCTGCGATACCAAAACAGAGAGGAACCTACTCGCACAGGCTTTTTGCTCATGGATAACATATCCAGCCAAAATCGCCAATCTTCATGATAGGGCTGCTTCTCAACCTTATACCCACCAATGTCAGCGATATCCTTCTTGCGAATCATTCCCGTGTAATTTAAGAAATTGAATGTCTTAAGTGTTTCGGCATTAAATGGATGATTCCAAATGTATTCCTGCTCCTGAAAGCCAAAGCTGTTTGAATAGCTCCAGGCAGCATCCGGATTGTATTTGAGGCTCCAATATAGGCATTCAATGTAGGTGGGATCGATCAGGTCATCCGCATCCAGAGGAACGATCAAATCGGTGCGGGAATGTTCAATCGCTGTGTTCCTGGCCTGAGAAGGGCCGGCATTTTTTTGCTCGATGACGGTAACTCTCCTGTCGGTTGCGGCAAGCTTATATAACAGCCTGACATCCTCCTCTTTTGTACTTCCATCGTTGACAACAATCCACTCAAACCAGGGAAAGGTCTGGTTCATCACCGAGTTGAAGGTCTGCTCAAAAAATTTCCCGGCATTGTAAAAGGGTGTAATCACAGAAACCAACGCATCCTTGGGGTCCGGCGCGTAAAACCGCGTCCGGCTTTTCCCGGGTTGCTTTTGATAGTCAAATTGATTCTCCATGTCTTTTCCTCCGTTCTTTTTGCGCAAACGCAGTCCAGCTGCCGGTCCGGCAGCTTCCGTCACCGCTCCCGTCCCTTCAGAACAATTTGTTGATTCTCAGTTTCATAATCACTTTGATCAGGAGCCTTCCCAGACGGGAATTGGCAATGCGCTTCAGCTCCAGGTTCACATCCTCTCCCCGGTTCCGGGGATTGGACGCTTCTTCAAATTCCAGGTAGACTTCCAGGTAATTTTTCGCCAGGCCCATTGCGCTGCCGGGCAGAACCTGTCGGGGCGTCTGCCGGACACGGGCGATGGTTTCCGTCAGGATCTGCTCCAGGCGGCGGATCATGATCTCATCGGAGAACCGGGCGTCGATCTTCTCCCTGCAGTTGCGGCACAGAGCGGCATAGCCCTCCCGATCCGCCAGGATATCCAGGATGGCATCGGAATAAGCCCGGATTTCCTCCCGGGAATATTCCCGGGAATCGATGTCCGTCTCCGCCTGGCCCAGAGGGATGAGCCGGCCCACGGTATCGTCGATCAGCTCCCTCTGGCCTCCCACATCCGCGGAGATCACCGGGGTCTCCATGGCGCAGGATTCGTAGGCCGTGAGGGAAAGGCCCTCCTTCAGCGAGCAGATCAGAGTCACGTCACTGTCCCGGTAGGCTTTTTCCATCCGGGCAATTTCCCCGGGGCAGCGGAACCATTTCTCCAGTCCCTGCCGGCGGATCTGATTTTTCAGCTCCTGGAGCTGGGGCCCGTCCCCCGCCACCAGGAAGCACACGTTTTTCTCCCGTTCAATTACATCCTTCGCGATTTCCAGCATAAGGAAGGGTCGCTTCTGGGGATGAATCCGGCAGGGGAAGAGGACGACCTTGCAGTTGTCCTTGATGTTGTACTGCGCCCTGATTTCCCCGTAGGGGATTTTGCGGCAGTCGAATTTGTCCCGGTCCACGCCGATGTACAGCGTTTCCACCGTCCCGGGGTCTCTGGAAAAGGCGTCGATGAGGACCTGCTCCGTCCGGTGATTGCACACCAGGGTCCGGTCCAAGCAGCATTCCGACCGGCCGGACAGCCGGGCATAGCCGCCCTTGCGCCAGTACCACTCCTCCATGTGGACATAGTCGATCACCGCCACCTGGGGGAAGGTGCATTTGATCAGCGGCAGCAGATAATAGCCATAGTAGGAATTGGAAAGGAAAACGGCATGGATATTCCGGGTTTTGATCAGCTCCAGAATAAAATCGGCGTATTCCTCCGGTTTGTGGGTCTGGGGAAGGACGAACACCGCCTCCGCCTCCTTCTCGAAGCGGTCCCGCCACCGGTTTTCCCCGGGATGGGTGCACACCACGAAAACGGAGAAGGCGTTCTTGTCGATCTTTTCCAGAATGCTCAGGTTGAACCGGTCCGCGCCCCCCAGTTCCATCCAGGGAATCAGCATGAGAAGATTGGTTTTGCCCATATTTTCCATCACTACCGTTTCATATATTCATCGCAGACCTGATTCACTTCTCCGTCCATGACCACCCGGCCGTTTTTCAGCCAGATCGCCCGGGAGCAGATCTGCTTCACCTGCTCGATGCTGTGGGACACAAACAGGACCGTGGCCCCGGAGGAGATGATGCGCTCCATCCGGCGGTGGCACTTCTCCTGAAACTGATAATCGCCCACCCCCAGCACCTCGTCCACAATGAGCACATCCGGGGTAACGGCGGTGGCAATGGCAAAGCCCAGCCGGGCCTGCATGCCCGAGGAATAGTTCTTTAACGGAACATCCAAAAATTCCCGCAGCTCCGCGAACTCGATGATCTCCTCAAACAGCTCCTGCATCCGCTTGCGGCTGTGGCCCAGCACCGCGCCGTTGAGGAAGATGTTTTCCCGGGCGGACAGGTCCGGGTCAAAGCCTGCTCCCAGCTCGATCAGGGGAGCCACGCTTCCGTTAACCCGCACGTTGCCCTCTGCCGGCTTCAGCACCCCGGCAATCACCTTCAGCAGGGTGGACTTGCCGGAGCCATTGAGTCCGATGATGCCTACGGTTTCTCCCCGATTGATGCTCAGGCTCACATCCTTCAGCGCCCAGAACTTTTCATAGGACAGGTCCCGCTTTGCGATTTTGATGAGATATTCCTTGAAGCTGTCGATTCGCTCGGTGCTTTTATGAAACTGAATTGACAGATTTTCAATTTCAACGGCTTTCTGATCCATAGTTTCCTCTTTCGTCATACATATAGGATAAAGTCATCCTGACGTTTCCAGAAAATGAAAATCCCCAAAAGGAGGAAGAAAACGCCGGGGAGCAAACACGCAAGATTGTGCATCAGCCCGGGAACCGCCCCTTCCATGACCAGCATCCGGAAATAGGATACGTTCTGGTACACCGGATTCAGCTTCAGCAGAATCTCCAGCCCATTGCTGATGAGCAGCTCCTCCGGGTAGAACAGCGGCGTTAAATACATCCAAAGCAGGGTGAGCACGCCGTAAAGGTGGCCGATGTCCCGAAAAAACACAAACATGGTGGATAGAATCATGCCAAAGCCCAAGCAGAATACCGCCAGATACGCTGCTGGAACAAAGGACAGCAGAATTGTCCAGTGAAACTTCGCCCTGGAAAGGAGCATGACGATCAGCAGGGCGCAGAAGGAAAAGCCCAGATTGACCAGGGCGGAGACCACCTTGGACATGGGGAACAGATACTTGGGGATATAGACCTTCTTGGTCAGGGTGCTGTTGTTCACCACGGAGAACAGTGCCTGGGTAGTGGACTCATTGAAGAAGGTAAACAGAATATAGCCGGACAGGTAGTACAGGCTGAAATTTTCGATGTTGCTGCGAAACAGCTTTGAAAAAATCAGGTTCATCACCGCCATCATCAGCAGCGGATTCAGCACCGTCCACAGCATTCCCAGCACGGAATGCCGGTAGCGAACCTTGATGTCCCGGATCACCAGTTCTTTCAGTAAGGGCAGATATCTCAGGAAATTCATGATCCTGCCTTTCGTTCTTTTCATTGCTTTCGCCATCCTTTGTAAAGTGCCGTGAGTGTTTCCACCTGGGGTTCCAGCAGGAAGGTAGTCTGCACGGTATGCCGTGCCGCTTCCCCCAGGGCCATTCGCTCCCCGGGGCTGCGCACCAGACGCAGCAGAGCGGCACTGATCTGCGCCGGGTCACCAGGCTCCACCAGGATTCCGTTGCTGCCGGAGCGGATCGCCTCCGGAATCCCATCCACGTTGGTGGCAACGCAGGGAAGCCCTGCGTACATCGCCTCCAGCAAGGACATGGGCAGGCCCTCGTGGTAGGACGGAAGAATATACACCATACTCCGGGCCAGAAGCGCCCGGAGCTCGTCTTTGGAGCACCAGCCCAGGTGCCCCACCCGGTGCATCAGGCCCTTTTCCCGGAGCAGCCCGGAAACCTGCTCTACTTCCCCGTCTCCGCAGAAGAAAAAGCGGATGTCCGGCGGGAGCTCCGGCTCCATGGCTTCCATGGCCCGGATCAGATCATAGGTACCCTTCCGCTGTCCCAGTCTGCCCACAAAGGCGATGCCCCGGGCTTCGGGATGATACAGCCGCGCTCCCGTCCCGCTCACGGCGTTGTACAGGACCATGAATTTCCCCTGGGGGAACCGCTGCTCCATCATCCGGCAGTGGTACCGGCTCAGGACGATGTTTTCATCCGCCCGGCAGATGACCCCGGCAATGCGTTTCTTCCTCCGGGGGGATGCTTTTTCATAAAAATCAAGGAATTCCGCCCCGTGGTGGTGTAGAATCACCTTCGCCCCGGCGGCTTTGCCCAGGGACAGCACCACGGCCTTTCGCCAGAAGCTCCCCCGCTCGGAGACATGCAGGTGTACCACGTCCACCCGCCGGGTCAGCAGGATCCCGATGATCCTGAACAGACCGGCCAGAAAAAACAGCAGCTTTTTCACGGCGGAGCCGTCCACATAGGTGGGGACATACAGTAGCTCTACCTGCTCCCAGTGTTCCCAGGAGAGGTACTGCTCCACCACGGTGCGGATGCCGCCCTTCACCCCGGCGGCGGGCCCTACCATCAGCACGGTGCAGTTTGTCTTTTCTTTTCTCACAGTTTAACCCTTCCTGACCAGAGAATACAGCTTCATCCAGGCATAGATCAGCCCTCTGCTGTTTTTCTTCAGGCACCACAGAAGCCCCCGGTCGGAAAGTCGCAATGACAGCTTCCCCACGGGAATGCCTTGGGATTCCCGGCAGCTGCGGAGCACTTCTCCGCTTTTTTCGTAGGGATGGGACGATCTGGCTTCATTTTTCACATATTCCATAAACAGGCACCAGTAGTCCCGGTTCAGCTGGTCCGTGAAATCAAAGACGGCCTTGGCTTCCATGGCATCCAGCAGATGGGCGCGCAGCCGTGTGATCTGCCGGAACATATTTTTCTTGTAGGAATGGATGATGGAGCCTTGGTTCTGCCGGTAAAAATACAGCCCCTCCGGGTCGTCCAGCACCACCAGGCAGCGGCAGTCCAGAATAGCGGGGAAGAAAATATTCAGGTCCTCCCCGTAGCTGATTTCGGTGTCGCAGAAGGAAAAATTGTCCGTCAGCAGCCCTTTGCGGAACAGCTTTCCGCAGCGGTGGGGGGTAAGCCTGCGGCCCAGGTAGGTGCCGTCGTTGAGCATCACGGGATAGACCTCCTCCAGCAATCGCGCTTTCGGATAGCACCCGGCGGGGATTCCCTCCCGGCACAGCTCCGCCCGGCTGCCGTACACCCGGTTGTGGCTGCAGCAGATGATCTCGCCTCCCAGGGGAATCCCGGAGGCCAGCGCCTCCAGATATTGGCGGTCCACCCAGTCGTCACTGTCCAGGAAGGCGATATAATCCCCCTCCGCCAGGCGAACGCCATGCTGCCAGGAGGCCATCAGCCCCCGGTTCTGTTCCTGGTGAATCACCTTCAGAAAAGGAAAGCGGGCTTTGTATTCCTCACAGAGGGAAGCGGAGCCATCGGTGGACCCGTCATTGATTACAATAATTTCGTAGTTCGGATGGCTCTGGTTCACCGCAGAATCCAGACACCGGCGCAGATGGGCTTCGCCATTGTATACGGGGATAATCAATGTTATTTCTTTGGCCATGGCTTGCGTTCTTTGTCCTCAATATCATCCAGATACCCATTGATCAGTTTGGCTGTTTTGGAAAAATCCGGCTCCAGACGACGGCAGGGAAAATCTTCCATGCCGGCATAGCAGCTTCCCAGCTCCCCGATCTCCCGGCAGACCCGGACGTATCCCATTTCCTCAAATTTTGCGGCGATCTGCTCCTGGTGGTCATCCACGTGCTCCCCAAAAGCTTTCTTCCGGGGGACCACAATGATTTTCTTTCCCGCCCGGAGCCCGGCCAGGATGGTGCCCACGCCGCTGTGGGTGATGAGCAGGCTGCAGCTTTCCATGGCGGCATCCATCTCTTCCTTTGTCAGAAAATCCACCGCCCGGAAGTTCCGGGGGACATAAGTGGAACAGCCCACCTGGGCCAGCACGCTTTCCCGGATCACCCGGTCTTCCGCCAGCCGGTCCACCGCCTCCAGCAGGCGGTTAAACTGGAACTTCTGGGTTCCCACAGTCACAAGGATCATTTTTCCCCTCACTGAACAAATCGATGCAGGTGGCCTTGGGGTACTTCCGGGCAAGGCTCTCCCAGTAAACAACAAACACATCCGCAAACCGGTAGGCAATTTTACCGGAGAGGGACAGGTCCTCCACCCGGGCCATGGATTCCACGAAAATGACCTTCTTTTTCCGCAGCTTTCCCAGAATCAACACGGGGATGGAGATCAGCGCCCCGGTGGAAACAAAAACATCCGGCTGCTCCGCTTTCAAAATCCCATTGGCCCGGGCAAACAGCCGGACGATCTTCAAAACGGCATCCGGCTGTCTTCGGTTGATGGGGTCCACATAATATACGCGCTGGCAGAGGGAAACGGCGTCCCCGGTTTTTTCCGTAATCAGGAAGGCTTCGCCCTTCAATTCCCGGGCAAAGCCCAGTTCCGCCAGATGTCCCCCCCGGGATGCCACCAGGCATATTTTCATACCAACCGCCACATTCCCTGTTATTTTCAGCCCCGAAGCTCAGGGCCAGATACTTCTACATCTGTAATAGTATACCGTAAAAAAAGGTGGGATGCAACAGCAAATTATGGTTTCTCCGTCTTTCCCGGAGAAAAGCCCCTCATTTTGGCAGCGAAAAGAATTTGACGACGCTCGATCCGTCCCATGGCAGAAAAAAACGCCTGGAATTTGGCGGGCAGTGCCCGCGGACAATGGCACACCGGGCTGGTGTGTGATCCGGGGCTCCTGGGTAAAGCCCGGTAACGTTCCTGCGCAGTAAAATCATTGCCCAGCCAGCGTAGGGCGGGGTTATGACCCCCAAGGAAATTACCCAGCCGGAAGCAGGGACGTGTGCAAAGCTTCAAACACAATTTCCCCCAGCCGCAGATGATCTGCCCAAAGTTTCCTCAGAAAAATTTCCCGGAATCATTCCCAAATCCAGGGAATTGATCTTCCTTTTTGGGGGAAAAGATGGTATGATAGCAGACAAATCATTGGATCAGAAGGAGCAACACGGATGCTGCTGAATATGGAACATGTCTGCAAAACCTATGGGGACCGGGCGCTGCTGGAGGATGTGAGCTTTTATATGAAGGGCGGCGACCGGGTGGGCGTCGTGGGCGTCAACGGCGGCGGAAAGTCCACCTTCCTCCGGCTGGCAGCGGGGCGGGAGGTGCCGGATGCCGGAAGCGTGTCCTACGACCCCAACGTCCGCCTGGGGTATCTGCCCCAGGACCCGGCCTTTGACCCGGAGAACACCGTCATGGAGCAGGTGGAGGCGGGGCTGGACCCCACCGCCCGGGAGATTGCCCGGTACGAAGCCGTGGAAATCCTCACCCGGCTGGGCATCACGGACCTGGAGCAGAAAATGGGCGCCCTCTCCGGCGGGCAGCGCAAGCGGGTGGCTCTGGCTGCCTGCCTGGTGCATCCGGCGGATCTGCTGCTCCTGGACGAGCCCACCAACCATCTGGATGCGGAAATGATCGGATGGCTGGAAAGCTATCTTCAGAGCTTCACCGGTGGAATCCTGCTGGTGACCCACGACCGGTATTTTCTGGAACGGGTGGCAGACCGAACCCTGGAAGTGAGTCTGGGAAAAATCTACAGCTACGAGGGCGGCTACTCCGCCTACCTGGACGGCAAGGCCCGCCGGGAGGAAATGGACGCCGCCGGGGAGCGCAAGCGTCAGGCTACCCTGCGCCGGGAGCTTCAATGGGTGCTCCAGGGCCCCTGCGCCCGGGGTACCAAAAGCCGGGAACGGCTGGAACGGTACGAAAAGCTGAAGGCCCTTCAGCCGCCTCAGACGGAAGGCGCCCTGGAACCCATCCGGGCCATGTCCTCCCGGCTGGGCAAGAAAACCGTGGAGCTGCAGAAGGTGGGCAAGGCCTTCGGCGGAAAATGGGTGCTGAAGGATTTTGATTTCCTGCTCCAGCGCACCGACCGGGTGGGCATTGTAGGGGGCAACGGCGCGGGGAAATCCACCCTTCTGAACCTGATCGCCGGGAACCTGACCCCGGACACCGGTACGGTGACCCTGGGGGACACCGTGAAGCTGGGATATTTCTCCCAGCACGCTCAGGAGCTGAATCCCAATATGACCGCCCTGGACTACATCAAAGAGCAGGGCGAGCGCATCGAGACCCCCCAGGGGATGATGACCGCCTCCAAGCTGATGGAGACCTTCCTCTTCCCCGGGCCGTTGCAGCACCGGCTCATCGGCAGGCTCTCCGGGGGAGAGAAGCGGCGGCTGTTCCTGCTGGGCATTCTGGCCTCCGCCCCCAATGTCCTGCTGCTGGACGAGCCAACCAACGATCTGGACATTCCCACCATGACGGTGCTGGAAAACTATCTGGAAACCTTCCCCGGGGCCATCATCGCCGTGTCCCACGACCGGTATTTCCTGGACCGGCTGTGCAGCCGGGTCTTTGCCGTGGAGCCCGGCGGACAGGTGCGGGAATACCCCGGCGGCTACACCGACTACCTGCAAGCCCTGGCAGCGCCGAAGGAGAAAAAGGCGAAAGCCGCCCCGGAGCAGCCCCGTCCCAAGCAGAAGAAGCTGAAATTCTCCTTCAACGAGCAGCGGGAATTTGAAACCATCGACGACGATATCGCCGCCCTGGAAGAAAAGCTGGAAGAAAACAAACGAAACCAAGAGCACTGCGGCGCGGACTTTGAAAAGCTCCAGAAGCTCATGCAGGAGCAGCAGGAGCTGGAAGCGGCTCTGGAAGAAAAAACGGAACGCTGGCTGTACCTGACGGACCTGGCCGAGCGAATCGAAAAAGGGGAATAAAAAAGCGGATCATCCGTTCCGGCGTGCCGGGGGATGATCCGCTGTTCTTTTGGAAGGGAGGCCGTGCCCAAGATTATGCGCCGCAGAGGGCGATGATGGCTCTGGCGTAAATTCTGCAGGTGAAGCGAATCTGCTCCAGGGTCATGAATTCATCCGCCCCATGGAGCCGGTTATCCAGCCCCGGGAAGCCGCAGCCGAAGGCCACGCCGTTGTCGATCTCGTGGACATAGGTACCGCCGCCGATACATAGGGGTTTCGGCCGGGTGCCGGTCATCTCCTCGTAGATGTTCAGCAGGGTGCGAACCAGATGGGAATTCTCGTCCACATGGTGGGGCGGGTACATTTTCTGCTCCTCCATGGGTTCCAGTCCCGCCCGGCGGAAGGCATCGTACACCACCCGGGTGGTGTTGGAGTCGTTGGCGCTGAGGCAGGCGCGGCAGTCGAAGCAGCCCGTGAGGCCCTTCCCGTCCTCAAAGGAGCAGACGGTGAGAGACATCACGGTTTTGCCGGAGGTCTCATCCTCCAGGTCCACCCCCAGGGCGTGACCATGGTAATCCCCGTGGGGGTACAGCCGGGACAGGGCCTGAAGACGGCTGTGGATGGGGGCATCGGACAGGGGCAGTGCGGCGAGCACCGCCAGCAGGCCGGTGAGGGCATTGTTTGCCGAGGCGGGCATGGAGGCGTGGCCGGTGCTGCCCGCGGCACGGATCAACAGTCCTTCCTCCAGAGTTTCGCAGGTGAAGGTAATTCCTTCCACCCCGGCGGCGGCAGCCAGAACGGCCTCTTCATCGATTCCCTGAACCACCGCTTCGGCTTTGCCGGGAATGACGTTCACCTTCTCGCCGCCACAGAGGCGGACCACCCGTGGCTGCTGCGCCGCCATTTTTTCATCGCAGCGGAAGCCGGAGTGCAGGCCGCCTTTTTCGATGTTGATCAGGGGGAAATCCGCATCCGGGGACAGGGAATAGGGGGCACTTTTTTCCTTCCCAAAATAATACTCCAGGTCGCCGCTGCCGCACTCCTCGTCGAAGCCCAGCACCAGGCGGGTATTCCGCTTCATGGGAATGCCCAGTGCCCGGACGGCCTGCATGGCATACAGGGCGCACAGCGCGGGGCCCTTGTCGTCGGAGGTGCCCCGGCCGTAGACCCTGTCCTCCACAAGCTTCATGGTGAAGGGGTCCGTCACCGTCCAGCCGTCCCCGGCGGGGACCACGTCCAGGTGGGCCAGGATGTCCAGCCCCTGGGGTGCTTCCGGCGCCAGATCTGCAGTAATCACATAATTATCGTAATTGGTGGCTTTCATGCCGGTGCGGCGGAGAAGCTCCATACCGGCGGCGGCACACTGGGCGTTCCCTTCGCCAAAGGGCATGCCCTCCTTTGCCTGGGTCCGCTGGCTGTTGATGGAAACCAGGGTTTCCAGGTCCTTCAGCAAATTGGGAAGCTGCTCGTCCAGATAGCTGTCCAGTTTTTTGTAGTTCATCAGGTTCATCCTTTCCTGCTTCCATTTGATTCGTCGTGTTTGATTGCCTCCCCTACTAGTTTATAACTCTTATAAATTGCAATTTGAAGCGCAGGGCGCTTCACCCCAATGCGTGCTCGGCTGGTCTGTTGTCGTTACACCATAGGGTACCGCTCGGTTCGCTTTTGCACGCCATGATTGGATGAGAAATCATTTTTACTGCGCAAAAACGTTACCGGGCGCTGCCCAGGAGTCCCGGATCACACACCAGCCCGGTGCGCCATTGTCCGCCGCGACTCGCGGCCAAATAACAATTTTTAAGAGTTACAGCCTACTACAGTGGAGACGAAGCGTGTTCCATGCAGCGGTGTTTTATGGATGGCGGTGGAACCATTTTTTCAGGCTGAAGTGCTCCCGGGCCAGGCGGTCCAGCTTTTCCACCGCCAGGATGCTGTAGCGCAGCACCGGCTCCGTGACGATGGCGAACACGCAGAAGAGCATGACGCACCGCACCGACATGTGCTGGATGCCGAAAATATCACCCAGCCAGATGCTGCACACCAGCAATCCCACAATGCTGCCCTCCAGAATGCACCAGCGCAGAGGATTCATGGGCTTGCTGATGTGATACAGGATCATGAAGCCCACAATGGCCAGCAGCATGGTGCAGGCGGTGGAGATGTCCCCCTCGTCCACGCCGAATACACGGCCGAAGATCACCAGCGCCCCCACCACCACAAAATCCGTCAGGCCCGCAGGCAGGGCCTTGCGCAGCACATTTTGCAGAAAGCTGCCCTGAATGGAATCGGAATTGGGCTGCAGGGCCAGAAAGAAGCCGGGGATGCCGATGGTGAACATGCTGATCAGGGACATCTGGGAGGGCTCCAGGGGATAGTTCAGGGCAAAGCAAGCGGAGAAAACCGCCATCAGGAAGGAGAAGATGTTCTTCACCAAAAACAAACTGGCGGAGCGCTGGATGTTGTTTACCACCCGGCGGCCCTCCAGCACCACAGAGGGCATGGCGGAAAAGTCCGATTCCAGCAGCACCAGCTGGGAGACCTGGGCCGCCGCGTCGCAGCCGGAGGCCATGGCCACGGAGCAGTCCGCGTCCTTCAGGGCCAGCACATCGTTCACGCCGTCGCCGGTCATGCCCACGGTATGCCCCGCGTCCTGCAATGCGTGCACCAGCTGCCGCTTCTGCTCCGGGGTCACCCGACCGAAGACGGTGTACTGCGTCGCCGCCTCCCGGAGGGCTTCCTCCGTGTCCAGGGTGGAGGCATCGATGCAGCGCTCCGCCCCGGCAATCCCCGCTTCCAGCGCGATCTGGGAGACGGTGAGGGGATTGTCGCCGGAGATGACCTTGACCGTCACCCCCTGGTCGGCAAAATACCGGAAGGTCTCGGGGGCGTCCCGGCGGATGGGATTTTCCAGCAGGATCAGGCCCATGGGGGTGACCTTTCCTGTCAGGGCCTGGCCGTCGGGGGTGCCGTCATATTTTCCGAACACCAGCACCCGGTAACCGTCGGCGCTGTAGCTTTCCACCAGGCCGCGGATTTCTTCAAAATCCTCCCGGAGCACAAACTCCGGCGCGCCCAGCACATCGCTTTCTTCCTCGTAAACCGCGGCGCAGTATTTATAAGCAGAGGAGAAGGGGACCACGGACTGGGCTGTTTTATCTCCCGGTGTTTTGAAATACCGCTTCAGCGCCTGCATGGTCACATTTCCCTCCGGCATGGCCGCCACCAGGCTGCCGATGCAGCTCTTCAGGCCCCGGCCCTGAGAAGGATCGAAGCCCGCCAGGGGGATCACCCCGCTGACCTGCATTTCGTTTTCCGTGATGGTGCCGGTTTTGTCCACGCACAGCACATCCACCCGGGCCAGGGCCTCAATGCACTTCATATCGTGGACCAGCACCTTCCGGGAGGCCAGACGCATGACACTGACCACCAACGCCACGCTGGCCAGCAGATACAGTCCCTCCGGGATCATGCCGATCACCGCCGCCACCATGGAGACGATGCTCTCCCGGAAGGAGGCTCCGGCGAACACGAACTGCTGCACGAACAGCAGCACCCCCATGGGCACAATCAGAATGCCCAGGACACCCACCAGCTTATCCAGAATGCGGAGCATTTCGGAACGCTGCTTCCGGTCCATGGCCTTGGCCTCCAGGGTCAGCCGGGAGATGTAGGAATCCGCCCCCACCCGATCAAGTCTTGCGTAGCACTCCCCGGACACCACAAAGCTGCCGGACATGAGGGTATCTCCCGGCTCCTTGCGCAGCTCATCCGCCTCGCCGGTGAGCAGGGCCTCGTTCACCGCGGCGCTGCCCTCCAGCACCACCGCATCGGCACAGATCTGATCCCCGGAGCAGAACAGGACAATGTCGTCCAGCACCAGTTCCTCCGCCGGGATTTCTTCCTGCTTTCCCTCCCGGACCACCCGGGCCCTGGGGGCGTTCAGCATGGTCAGCTCGTCCAGGGTTTTCTTGGCCCGGATCTCCTGGACGATGCCGATGAGCAGGTTCGCCACCACCACCGGCAGGAAGGTCAGGCTGCGGAAGGACTCTGCCGCGATGAGCAGCACGGTGAGCACCGCGAACACCAGGTTATAATAGGTAAAAAGGTTGCTTTTGATAATGGAACCCACGGTTTTTTCCTGGGGCTTTACCGCAACATTTCCCAGTCCGCTTTCCATGCGCTGGGCCACCTGCTCCCGGCTGAGCCCCACCGTCACATCGGGATGATAACGAAGGGGGGAGGCCGTTTCGGTGCTCCCGGGTTCCAGTTCTGTTTTTTTCCGTTTCATAGGCCATTCCTTGTCCCAAGGCACCTCTAAAAACTACCCTTTTGCGGTTTGGGCGGATCTTTTGCTCTGACAATTCATTTTGAAAACGCCGCAATACACAAAGTATTCCGGTGTTTCCAAAACTTTTGTCAGAACAAAATCTCTCGCCCAAACCATCAAAAAGCAGTTTTTAGAGGTTGCCCCCAAATGATGGAGTTATCATAACCAATCTTTTCCCGGTTTTCATTAACTTTCCGTAAATGATTGCATGAAGGAGACTGTAACCCAAATATTCCCCGGTCAACGGGACGGAGACAGCGGAAATGCGGCAAAGGACCCAGCCCGGCAGATATCATTCTGCTGAACTGATACTAATTCTTGATTAAAATCTTTAATCCTTTCTGGTCTGGATTGCGCCAGAATGCGTTATCTTCCTTGCTGGGCGTCAGCCCAAAACCGTCATCTGCCTTTTCTGGCACAATCCATCCGCGGAAATGATTTCAATCATTTAATCAAGGGCAACACCGCACAATGGGTGCTGCGGGCTTCGACGGATCTTTTACCCCAATCGCGCAGTATGAAAAATGGGAAATACATACAGTATTCCCACATTTTTCATACTTTCGCTTGGGATAAAATCTCTCGTCGAATCTCCTTGCCCCATTATGCGGTGTTGCCCAAGAATTAGTATGAATCGTCTGCGGCCGAGCCGCGGCCCTGGGTTCTCCCTTATTTCACCTGTTTGCCCCGGGCAAAAACATGAACGACATCGGCATTCCCGTCAAGAAGCACCAGATCCGCATCCTTCCCGGTTTCGATGGAACCCTTCCGATCCCACAAGCCCATTTCCTTTGCGGGGTTTTCGGATAGGGTGGGAAGGATTTCCTCCAGGGAGTAGGGCAGCCACTTCAGCATATTTTTCAGGGCAACATCCAGGGTCAGGGTGGAGCCGGCCCGGGTACCGTTACTCTTGAGCTTGGCATCCCCGTCCTTCACCACCACATCGTTGACACCCAGATGATAGTCACCGTCGGGCAGGCCTGCCGCCATGATGGAATCGGTAATGGCTACAATGCGGTCCAGCCCCTTGGCCTTGCAGTACAGGCGCACGGAGCCGGGGACCAGATGCCGTCCGTCGCAAATGGTCTCGCAATAGACATCGCTTTCCAGCACCGCGCCGAAAATGGCGGGCTCGTGCTGGTGGAACAGCCGCATGGCATTGCCCACATGGGTGCCCACCGTGGCGCCCAGACGGATGGCGCTCATGGCCTGGTCATAGGTTGCCCCGGAATGGCCGATGCCCACCACGATGCCCAGCTCCCGCAGGGCGGGAATCATGTCCTGCACCCCCTCCAGCTCGGGGGAAATGGTGATGTAATTGATTTTGCCGCCGGCCAGCTCCTGGTAATGGCGAACCAGGGCAATGTCGTTTTTCTTGAGAAGATGCTCCGGCATGGCGCCCTTGTACTCCTTGGCCAGGAAGGGGCCTTCCAGGTGGATGCCCACCAGCTCCGCGCCGTTCTGCTCCATTTTTTCATGGCGCTTGAATTCCCCAATGCACCACTCGGTCTGCTCCCGGGTATCCGTCAGGATGGAGCACTGCCAGGCGGTGGTTCCTTTGGAGGCCATGAAGCAGCTGATTTTTTCCAGGTCCTCCGCCGTGGCTCCATTCACGTCCACTCCCACCGCGCCGTGGGTATGGGTATCGATAAAGCCGGGAACCAGCTTCAGCCCTGTGGCATCGAATACGGTGCCCTCCTCTATGGGGCAGCCCGCTTCCAGAACCCGGAGCTTTCCGTCCTCCATGCAGATTGTTGCAGGGCGAAAGCGGTGTTCCAGATAGGCCTGACCGTTTACAAGATAGATCTTACTCATATCATTGCCTCAGTCTTCCAGATTCGCCACGAACTCCGTCATGCGAATCAGGGCATCGGGATGCTCCGCCAGCATGGAAACCGGGAATGCGGCAGTCATCTCCCCATAGCCGCAGCGGCGGGCAACGGCCCGGTGCCAATCCCGGAAGATGCCCAGGCGAATTTTGCGGGAGTTGAAGATCTCGTTGAAGCCGATGGTCACGCAGTAAACCGGCATATCCTCCAGCCGTCCGCCGAAGTCGCCGATGGCGTTGGCGGCCCGGGTCTCGGGAGAAATGGGCAGCACCCGGGTTTTCAGCTGCTTGAACTCCTCACAGGTCAGACTGGGGTCCGCCTCGTTGAAGGCCAGATGTCCGTTGATGCCGATGCCGCCAAAGCAGATGTCCACACCACCCAGCTGTTCAATCAGGTTGGGGATGTAGGCAAGATTGTTGGGATCGGGGAACACCCGGTGATCCTCGGGGACATTCAGCTCCGGATCAATTTTGGTATAGACCGTGCGGTCCATGAAGCCCCGGAAGCTCAGGGGATGCTCTTTGGCAATCCACTGCTTGTTCTCATCCAGATACTCATCCATGTTGATGAACCAGCAGTTTTTCAGGCTGATGCGCTCGGAATTCACCATGTCCACAAAGTAGGGATATTGACCGATGGGACCCACAGGGCAAATGAACACGGTGGTTTCGCCCTTTTCGTTCTTTTCCTTGATGAAGTCCGCCATTTCCCGGGCGATGGCCCGGAACACGGCAGGCTTGTCCTCCATGACGACCATGGGGATTTTGGGGCTCTTCAGCAGCTGCGCCTTATCATAATAATAATATTCGTGATGCATGGCTGTCATCCTTTCATAAAAAAGAGGGGGACGCAGACGCATCCCCCAAAAAGTTTATTTCTGAACTTCCAGATACTCTTTGTAGACCATATTCCAGATGTAATTCTTCAGCTCGGTAAACCGGGGAAGCATCTTGGTCTCCTGGTTTCTGGGATAGGGAATGTCGATGTCGATAACTTCCTTGATGCGGCCGGGACGGGCGGACATAACCACCACCCGGGAGGCCAGCAAAATTGCCTCTTCCACATCGTGGGTGATGAAGAAGCAGGTTTTCATCTCCTCTTCCCAGGTTTTCAGCAGCTCCGTCTGCAGCTGGGTACGGGTCTGGGCATCCAGGGCGCCGAAGGGCTCGTCCATCAGCAGCAAGCTGGGGTTGACCGCGTAGGCCCGGGCAATTGCCACCCGCTGCTTCATACCGCCGGACAGCTCCTTGGGATAGGCGTTGACGAATTTCTCAAGACCCACCATCTTGATATATTTCATGGCGATCTCTTCCCGCTGCTGCTTGGTCAGTTCCTTTTTCAGGGTCAGACCGAACTCCACGTTCTTTTTGACGGTGAGCCAGGGGAACAGGGCGTACTGCTGGAACACAACGCCACGGTCAACGCCGGTACCTTCCACCTTGACGCCATCCACCAGCACTTCACCGGAGGTGGGGTCGTGGAGGCCTGCGATGATGTTCAGCAGGGTGGACTTGCCGCAGCCGGAGGGGCCCACAACGCAGATAAACTCATTGTCATAGATGTCCAGATTGGCGCCGTTCAGGGCGACCGTCTGACCGTTGCGGCCTTCATAAATCTTTTTAACGTCTTTAATCTGGACCTTGGGGGTCAGATTTCTCGCTTCTCCTGCCATGAGGTCAGTCTCCTTTCAAAGAATTTCAGAATCTTCTCGGCCAGCATACCGATGACACCCACAACGATGATGTACAGCATCATGGGCTCGGTTTCAAAGGAGCTGCTCAGCGCGCGGATCCGCATACCCAGGCCGGCGCTGGCGCCGGTGGACTCGGCGGCAATCAGAGTGGTCAGGGCCACGGAGATGCCCAGACGGATGGAGGTGATGATGAAAGGAGTGGTGGCCGGGAAAATCACCCGGGTAAACAGCACCACGTCGTTGGCGCCCAGCACCCGGGCGGCCTTGATCAGGGTTTCATCCACATTGATGACGCCCTGGAAAACGGTGATGGAAATGGTCAGGAAAGTGGCGATGCAGATCACGATGATCTGGGGGGTACGGCCCACACCGGCGGCGATGACCACCAGAGGAACGTAGGCCAGAGGGGGAATGTTGCGGATGAACTGAATCCAGGGCTCAATAATGTTGCGAACCGGGCGGTACCATGCCATCAGGAATGCCACGGGGACACCAAACAGGAAGCCCAGGGCAAAGCCCACACCGGCGGAAATCAGGGAGCTGGCGATGTCGCTCCAAAATACGCCCCGGGTAACAGCCATCTTGGTATAGGAACCAAACACCTTGGTCAGCGGGGGGAATGCACGGGCTGTGACAGGGTTCCGGGACAGAAGCGTCCAAACCACAACAGCCGTCAGAAGGGACAGCAGCAGCCAAGCCCAATTGGGAATCTTGGAAATGATGTCCACTTTTTTCTTTTTATTCACGGAAGGCCCTCCTTGCAGGTTTTCTTTTTGGGAGTGGGAAGGCGGCCTGCGCCGCCTTCCCGGTTTTGGATGCTTCTAAGAACGGTTCAATTACTTGGCGGCAGCCATGATGTCGGTGAGGATGAAGTCAGCGGGAGCCAGAGCACCTTCGGCTTCCACAGCACCGTTTGCGATAAAGGTAGCCTGCTGGTCGGCGTAGTACTGCACCAGAGCGCCGGACTCCAGAGCTTCCAGGACCTGCTCGCTGGTCATCCAGGAGCCGTCGTAACGCTGGCCGATGACGGTCTCGGCATCGCTGGCGATGACCTTGGCAACGTAGCCGGCAACTTCCTCAGCGATGGCATCGTCGGTGGTGGCGGCAGCGGCGTAGTCCATGCCCTTGTACATGGCGCGGACAAAGCGGGTCATCTCATCGGTGTGCGCAGCAGCCCAGGTGGGGTTCACGACCCAGCTGCCGGGGGAAACCAGGTTGGCAAAGTCCACGTTGGAGCAGATGTCGGTGGCATCGGAGGCCTGGGCCAGGATGGTCAGAGAGTAGGGAGACCAGGCGGCAACGGCATCCACGGAGCCGGACAGGGCAGCGGTGGTCAGAGCGGTGGCGTCCATGGACAGGGCGTCCACATCCTCCATGGTCAGGCCCACGGAAGCCAGAGCAACGGTCAGGATGGTCTCAGAGGAAGTGCCGGCGGCGTAGCCGATCTTCTTGCCCTTCAGCTCTTCCAGGGTCTTGATGCCCTTCAGGCCGATGATGCAGTCGCCGTCACCCAGGTGCTGCAGCAGCAGAACCTGTGCATTGCCGGTGGAGCACAGCTTGTGGGCGCCCGGTCCGATGAAGGAGATGTCGATGCTGCCGCCTTCCATAGCGGCGATTTCGGTGGGGCCGTTCTCAAAAGCCACCAGGTTCACAGTGATGCCTTCCTCGGCGAAGTAGCCCTTGGCATCGGCAGTGGCAACTGCCCACAGGGCACCCCAGTTGGGCATATAGGCGATGTTCAGGGTCAGGGGTTCGGGGGTTTCGGCGCTTGCACCCATGGCACCCAGGGCGAGAACCATTGTCAGGGTCAGCAGCAGAGCAATCAGTTTTTTCATTGTGTTTCCTCCTTAATTTTTTGTTCCTTTTATTTCACCCGGCAGAGCCGGACAAAGACAAATTATACACCGGACAAATCGTCGTCCTTCATGCACAGGTGGACAGCGCCCACCTTGAAGGTCTGGGGCAGGGCCAGAATCTTGGGATTGGGGCCGACGTACTTCTTCATGGCGTCCTGGAGGGCTTCCTCAAAGGTGGCCCGGGTCTTCAGGCCCATGCCTCTTGCAATGCCCGGCTCCTGGGCGCCCACGATGTAGATGGCGGAGGTATTCATCTCGGCGATGTGACCGCAGCTCATCATGCTGAAGCCGTGGAAGGGATGGAAGGCGTTGGCGAAGCGGTACTTGCGGATGTACTCCTGATTGGTGGCGTAGTACTCGCCCAGCCGGTTCATATCCGCCAGGGTGTTCATGTGGTCGTGCTGGAACACCTCATACAGCTCCCGCAGGTAGGGCCAGCGCTCGTCGTGGAAGTAGCCGTTGCAGATGGAGGAGCAGATGATCACGCAGTTGTCCTTCATCACCCGCTTGTGCCGGATGACCTGGGCACTGAGGGCCTGCATCATCTGGATGGGGTTGGTGCCCATGCCCGCGCCGTAGTGGAAGTCCTGGGGCATACCAAAGACCATCACATCGTACTTTTCCTCCGCGAAGGGAACATAGGTGCGCTTGTTGGCGATTTTCCAGCTCTCGGGCATCATGACCTTGGCGTAGCCGGAGTAAATGGCAATCTGCCGGGAGTAGGTGTCCAGCACCGCGTCGCAGCAGAAGAAGGGATGGCCCATCTTCTCTTCCATGTGCATACCAATTTCATCGAACTTGGTGCGCATCAGGCTGTGGCCGGACACGGGGGTGAAGTCCTCCCGGTGCATGACCTTGGGCACATGGTGGGAGGCAATGCTCCGCCAGTGGGTGATGCCGGTGGCGCAGTGCTTGTAGCCGCCGGAGTAGCCGCCGTAGGGGTTTCCCTGCACATGGCCGATGAGGATGGGAATGTCGCAATCGAACACATACTTGTTCATGAGCACCGGGTCGCCCCGGCGGGTGGTGCCCAAATCAATCATGTGCTCGGGGTCCTCGGAATCGTGGGAGGTGATCTGGTTGGTCCAGTAGAAGTCGTTGAAGAGCTTCTCGCCCAGAATCTGCCGCATCTCGCTCTCGGTGGCCCGGGGATGCAGGCCGTTAGAGAACATGAACAGGATGTCCTCTTTCCGCACGCCGCCGGCATAGAGCTCATCCAGGCAGGCGGTGATGGACACCTTCCGGTGGGAGGTGGGCTGACAGCCGCCCTTGACGATGTCGGGAATCACGATGACAACGGTCTTGCCTGGAGCAGCCAGCTCCCGCAGGGCGGGCATACCAATGGGATTGCGCAGGCTCTTGACGGTTTCCGCGTACAGGCTGTCCCAGTCCTGGGGCAGGCACTGGGGATCGGGCACGGTTTTGCCGGGAATGAACACATCGGTGTTGTCCGGCAGGTTGGCGGACATCAGGCCATGGCCGTATTCAAAATCAAGCTTCATAGTCTTTCTCCTTACTTACCCAAATAGGTACGGATGATCTCAATATACTCGTCGGGGTAGAAACCGATTTCCCCCTGGAACCGGGTCAGGGCGATGAGGCCGCCGTCGATTTCTTTAATGGACGCCAGCATCTCGGCATTGTCCACCTTCAAACCGCCGCCGTAGACCACGTCGATGCCGCCGGTGACTTCCTTGACAAACCGGGCAATCTTCGTGATGTAGTCCTTGCCCGCGGGGGTCTTGCCGGGGCCGATGGACCAGATGGGCTCGTAGCCGATGACCACCTGGCTCTTGTCCACGCCTGCGAGGCCCACTTCCAGCTGCTCCCGGAGAACCTCATCCCAGCGGTCCAGCTCCGTGTCCTTCTCGCCGATGCAGTACAGCACCTTCATGCCATTGGCAACCGCCAGCTTGATTTCCTGATTCAGGATGCGGTTGACGGCTTTGGTATCCGTCACACCGGCCTCGGCCAGGATTCCCATCTTATCATTGCGCTCTTCGCAATGGCCGATGATGGTGTAATTCACATCCATTGCTTTCATCGCAGAGACGGGACGGTTGGTGGTGAAGGCACCGAAGTTGCCGCCCACAGCGGTGTTCATCCGGTACACGCTCTGGCAGCCCACCTGTACGGGACTTCCCTCACACCGGGCTGCCACCGCACTGAGCAGGTGCGCCTCGGGGAAATACTGAACGAATTCCACTTCGGAAGGATCGTACTTCTTCAGGGCCTGCTGGGTGTTTTTTACAATGAAGCCGCCCCACTCCTGCATGGGGGCAATGCGGTTCACGCCGCCCAGGGCTACAGGAACATCAAAGCGCTTCAGATTCAGAAAAATATGCTTCATGCGGTTTATCTCCTGTCTGTAAATGATACGAATTTCGGCAGCTCCTCACCCAGCAGCGGCCGGCACCAGTCCACAAATGCCTGGGTGACATCGCAGCCATTTTCGCTGATGAATTCATCCGGCACGGTGCGCTCGCTGAGCATCACCTGTTCAATGGGAATTAGGATGGTATGAACCCGATAAGGCTCCGTGCTGTCCCGCGCAAAGCCCACCATCACGCCATTCTCTCCTGCCAGGGCAGCCCGGACGGCGGTTCTGCCTGCGGTAATGGCCTCCTCCCGATCCACCGGGGACTGCAGCGCCGTGGAGGCTCTTCCGCAGATTCCCGGCTTTTCGCTGCGGGCTTTGATCCCCAGCTTCCGGATGACCAGATTGGCCAGATGGGCGCCCACATCCCCAAAATAGGTGGAGCGTCCCACCTGAAAGATGGGTTCTACGATGGGCGTTCCGTCGGCGTAGTGCAGGCCCTCACTGGCCACCACCACCACGCCGCCCTTTTCCCGGTGCAGACGCTGTACATCTGCCAGAAACTGTTCTTCGTCAAAGGGCCGCTCCGGCAGATAGATGAGATCCGGTCCGTCCCCTGCCGCGTCTCTGGCAAGGGCAGATGCCGCCGTGATCCAGCCGGCATTCCGGCCCATGGTCTCGATCACGCACACATGGATGGGCAGGCTGCGCACATCATGGCTTACCTCCCGCACGGTGTGGGCAATGTACCGGGCAGCGCTGGCAAAGCCGGGGGCATGATCGGTCACCGGCAGATCGTTGTCAATGGTCTTTGGGATTCCCACCACGCTGATGGAAAATCCCGCCTCACAGCAGGCTTTGTAGATTTTTCCGCAGGCATCCATGGTGCCGTTGCCGCCGTTGCAGAAGATATAGCGGATCTCGTACTCCTGCAGAATCCGGGCAATCTGTCGGTAATCCTCCTGCTCCAGCACATCCCGGGATGTGCCGATGGCGGATGCGGGGGTATCCGGAAGCAGGTCCAATTCCTCCTGGGGAACGGTGAACAGATCCAGAAAACGCTTTTTCAAAATACCGGAGGTTCCTCCCAGGGAGGCATAGAGGTGGTCGATTCTTCCGCTTGCCCGGGCCTCCTCCACCGCTCCGTAGAGAGAGGCATTGATGACCGCGGTAGGGGCGCCGCCGTGTACCACCAAAGCGTTGGTCATGCACTCACTTCCTTTCCCAAGTTATTTACTCAGATCCCCTGCTTTTTATATCGCTCGGCCATCTCGTCCAGGGTGACCTGCTCCACCAGAGGCGCCTTGCCATAGGAGTCGAAGTCCACGATCAGGGTGCCCACGGCCTCCTTCACGCCCTTCTCCACGGCCTCCACGATCAGCGCCACATCTTCGTTGGGCACGTTGCCGTACATCACGGTGTCCATGATGGGGGGCAGGAACACTCTGGGGTCGAAATCGGAGGTCTTGGTCCGGAGCAGCTCGTAGATGGGCTTGATGCTCTCGCGGGTACGCAGCTCGGGGTTATACCAGAACAGCTCCCGCAGGTTCCGGGTAACGGCCAGGCGAATGTCGGTATCCACATTGATCTTGGCGATGCCCAGCTTGGAAACCTCCTTCAGCTGATCCTTGGGGATGCCGAAGGCGTTGGTGATGGTGCCGCCCAATTCGTTGATTTCCTTGACAATATACTGGGGGACGGTGGAGGAGCCGTGGGAAACCAGGGCACAGAAGATGCCCTCGTGCCGCAGGCATTCCTTGGTGGCAATGGCAATCTCCTTGCGGATCACCGCTCCCGCGCCCTTGTTGGCGCCGTGCTTGGTTCCGTAGCTGATGGCCAGGGCGTCAACCCCGGTCTTTTTGATAAACTCCACGGCATCCAGGGGATTGGTATAGGTGGAGGTGGCGGAGAAGACGTGATCTTCCACACCGGCCAGCACGCCCAGTTCCCCTTCCACGGTGACGCCCCGCTCATGGGCCAGCTTGACCACCTCGCGGGTCAGCTCGATGTTCTGCTCAAAGGGCAGGCTGGAGCCGTCGATCATGACGGAGGTGTAGCCGCCGTCCATGGCGGCGATGCAGGAATCGATGTTCTTGCCGTGATCCAGGTGGAGGGCAACGGGGATGGGGCTGTGCTCCGCGTATTTTTTCACAGCCTTGGCAATGTTGTTGGCGCCCACCTTCTTGTCCTCCAGGGTGCCGTTGGCAAAATCCGCACGGCCGCCCATGAAGGCGTTTGCCAGGTCCGCGCCCTGAATGATGGCGGCGGAACGGAACATTTCGTGTACTTCAATGACGGCTTTTGCCTGGGCGACGGCATTGACATTGAACGCGCCCTGTGCATAGTTATACTTCTCGGTGGCCTCCAGAATGGCTCTCATCGGTACCAGCGGCATACTTCATATCCTCCTTGAAATGTGGTGAATTTCCTGATTCCTTCTCTCAATTAAAAACCGCAATCGGGTCATCATATCTGCTTACAGGCTTATCATAATATCCCCCCACGGGGGATGTCAATTAGTTTTTTCATTTAATTAAATAATTCGGCACTGTGTTGATTTACGACCCCCGGGAATTGGATAATATTACCAGTCTTTCGGTGATCGGCTTTATGAAACTGATTGTAAAATTGTAATTTATGAGGCCTGCATACGGCCCCTTGGCTCTCCCTTTGGGAGAGCTGGCAGCCGTCAGGCTGACTGAGAGGGTACCGCAGAGAAGGCAACAGCGTCCTTACACACTGTGTTGCCCTCTCAGTCTGCCCCTTACGGGGCAGCCAGCTCCCCCATAGGGGGAGCCAAGGGGTGCGTCGGTTCCGGTACGCCAAATTACAATTTACTTAACGAAAAAAGCAGCCCCTTTAGCGGAGTGTTCGTAAGACAGTAAAATAGGTAAAGGGCGTGACCGTGAAGGTCACGCCCTTTTTCGTGAGAGGATAGCCGCTTTCGCGGCGCAAGGGATGCAGTCCCTTGTTCGGAACGCAGTAACGCAACACGCACATACAGGGATTGCCCCGTATAGAAGTGCGCCCTTGCGCCTGTTCGATAAACTGGAATTTGTCACTCCG
>CAMEWH010000013.1:0-39053 GCA_945940335.1 uncultured Clostridia bacterium
GCTGTCAGCCGAACAGGCTGACTGAGAGGGTACCGCAGTGAGACAGCAGCATCAGCGCATCAAACTGTGCTACCCTCTCAGTCTGCCCCTGACGGGGCAGCCAGCTCCCCCATAGGGGGAGCCAAGGGGCGCGTCGGTTTCGGTACGCCAAACAACAATTTGCCCGTTTATCGAAACGGGATTCTCTACCGGAAAGGATGGATGATCATGGCGGGAAAGCTATCCGTTTATGAGCCCCGGCAGGAGATGCTGGCCTCGGATTTTGAGATCCAGCACAAGCGGGATACCTATCTGAAGGATGTGGAGCTGCACCACCACGACTTCTATGAAATTTACTATCTGGTGTCCGGGGACGTGACCTACGTCATCGAGGGCCGGCTCTGCCGAGTGCTGCCGGGGGATCTGCTGCTCATCAGTCCCCAGGAGCTGCATCAGGTGTCCATCACCCCGGGGATGGAGCCCTACGAGCGGTATGTGCTGTGGATCGACCGGGGCGCGGTGAGGCGGCTGTCCTCCCAGGGCACGGACCTGGAGCAGCATCTGGACCCCACCCGGCCGGGGTATACCAACCTGCTCCGGCTGACCCGGGAGCAGCGGCAGCTGATCCGGGATCTGATGGAGGAGCTGTTCCAGGAGTCCGACGGGGCGGGCTTCGGAGCGGACATTCTGCGCAACACCCTGGTGTCGTCGCTGCTGGTGCAGATCAACCGGATGGCGGAGCAGCACCCCAAAGAGCCGGAGGCCGCGGTGCATTCCAGCAAGCTGGTATCGGAGCTGGTGGAGTATGTGAACCAGCACTACCGGGAGCGGCTGACCCTGGAAGCGTTGGCGGAGCGGTTCTATGTGAGCAAATACCATTTGAGCCACGAATTCCAGAAGCACATGGGCACCGGGGTTTATAAGTACATTCAGAAAAAGCGGCTGCAGATCGCTCGCCAGCTGCTGGCTGGGGGAGAAGCTCCCAGCGCCGTCAGCGGTCTGTGCGGCTTTGCCGACTACGCCGGGTTCTACCGGGCCTTTGTGGGGGAATACGGCGTGGCCCCGCGGGAATATGCCGATTCCGTGAAATAACGGGATCGCCTCAGACTCCCATCCAACCCATCGTCTATTTGCAAGCTGCCTGCTTTACATAGTGGGCAGCTTTTTGGTTTTTCTCCAATAGAAATACAGTCCGTACTGCACGATAACCATGCAGGCCCAGCCGGTGAAGCAGGCCCAGGCCTCGCCGTTGATACCCATTTTGGGCACCCAGAAAAAGACGCACACCGTGCGCACAGCGGTTTGCAGCACCGTGCCGAAGAGCACCATTTTCATCATTCCCAGGCCGCGAAAGTGGCCCTGAATGGCGTTGGTCAGGCCGGGCATCAGGAAGAAGAAGGCCTTCAGGCCGATGTAGCTGACCCCCGCGGCCACGATTTCCTCCGCCCCGTCGGGGCACAGCAGGGCAATGGCGGGACCCTTGATCAGCTGGGTGAGGATGAAAATCAGAGGGAAGTATATTCCTGCCAGCAGCAGTCCCTTGGTGAAAGCGTCGTACATCCGCTTTTCCTGGCCCGCGCCCCGGTTCTGGGCGGTGCAGGTCATGATGCCGTTGCCGATGCTCTGGGTGGGAATCCGGGCGAAGTCCTCGATTTTGCACCCGGCGTTGAAGGCGTCGATGGCGGCAACACCCTGGGTGTTGATCACCCCCTGGATGCACACCTTGCCGATGGGCTGGGCGGCCTGCTGCAGGGCGGTGAGAAAACCGATCTGCAGCGTTTCTTTCAGCAGGGGGCGGCTGATGCGCAGCTCCCGCCGGGTGAGAGAGAGCAGGGGCACATGCTTTCGGATGTGGTTCAGGCAGCCCAGGGCGGAGACGGCCTGGGAAATCACCGTGGCCAGGGCGGCGCCTGACACCCCCAGGGGGAGCACCGCCACCAGCAGCAGGTCCAGGAAGATGTTCAGACCGCAGCTGAGGCCCAGAAAATACACCGGGGTTTTGGAGTCTCCCAGCCCCCGCAGAGAGGAAGCCAGCACATTATATTGAAAGGTGAACAGAAAGCCCACCAGGTAAACCCGCAGATAGGTTTTTGCCTGAACCATGGCGGCTGCCGGGGTTTGAATCCAGCGCAGCAGGTGCCCTGCCAGGGTAAGCCCCAGGGCAAACACGCCCAGGGAGAAGAACGCGCCGAAAATCAGGGTGGTGGCGAATTCCTGGCGGATTTTTTCCTCGTTCCGGGCCCCTTTGAATTTGCTGATCATCACCGAGGCACCCAGGCTGACGCCGGAGGCACCCAGCACCAGGATGGTAAAAATGGGGTCGGAGGTGCTCACCGCCGCAAGGGCGTTTTCACCCAGAAATTTGCCGATGATGATGGAGTCCACCGCATTGTAGGTCAGCTGGAGAATGTTCCCCAGAATCATGGGAATGGCATATCGAATCAGATGGGAGAGGATGCTCCCCTTGGTCATGTCCTGCATGGGAAATACTTCTTTCTAGGTGAAATGCTGCCCCTACGGAATCCTTTCGGGTATCAGCCCTCCCGGTTGATCCAGGGGACTCTGCCCGGGATGGCGGGGGATTCATAGAACCGGGCGGTTTGGTCCCGGTGGGTGTCGTTCCATTTGTCGAAGCCTGCCGGGGCAATGTGGCGATCCATCCTGCAGTCCCGGAAGGTGGTCAGACCGTAGTCCCGCCAGGGCCGGGCCAAGTAAATGCTGCCGGGGGTGACGCCTTCCTCACAGGTCAAGCGGCAGTTTTCCATTTGGAAGTCGTCGCCGTATACCGTCAGGGCCACCTCCTGCCCCTTTTTCTCCGGGGAGCGGGCATCGTTGACAATGGAAAGATGCTCCATCTGTACGCCGTCAGCGCACACCGCCAGGGTGTAGGTCCGGGAGGTAATATACTCCCGGCCTTGTTCGTCCGGCTTTTGTGCATAATCGTCAAATATGAGGATGGTGTTTTCGGCACCTTGCCCAACGATGGTCAGCCCCGGGGTGCGGATCACGATCTTCTGCCGGTAAATTCCGGCAGCCAGATGGACAAAAGCGTCCTTTGGGGCGGAATCCAGGGCTTGCTGCCAATCATCCTGGGGGGTGAGAAAACACGCATATTTCATAAGAATCCACCTCGGAGCCGAAAAAACTTGTGGAGATTACCCAAGAAACATTATACCACATTATCAAAATAAATAAATCCTTTCTTTCCCAAATGACTTTTTTGTGCATAAAGTAAATCGTTTTTGATACGTACTTTGCGGTACGATATCTCTAGAATATTTGTAGATAGATTGATAGGATTATGCTATGAAGCGCCAACTGACCCTGGCAGAATACCGCAACGTGGACCTGACCATCTTTGGGGTGATTCTGGCGGTTTGTGAATGCGTCATCACCCTGGCAGCGAACCGGTGGTTTGCCGACCAGCTGTACACCGTCTCTGTCACAAGCGCACTGTGCGCCATCGTGCTCATGCGCTGGGGGCTCTGGGCCGGGCTCCACGCGGTGCTGGGTGGGGCGGCCTTCTGGCTGGCCTCCGGCGGTACCGCGCAGCAGCTGGCGATCTACGCCCTGGGCAATCTGGCGGGCCTGCTCCTGCTTCCGCTGCTGCGCCACGGTGGGAAGGAAAAGATCCGCAGCGACATGCTCTTCACCGCGCTGTTTGCCCTGGGGGTGACCCTGGCCATGCAGCTGGAAAGAGCCGCAGTGGCTCTGGTGCTGGGCACGGACTTGGGAACCTGCGTGGGATTTTTCACCACCGACACCCTCAGCGATGTGTTCGCCATGGTGGTGGTCTCCCTGGCCAGGCGGCTGGATGGCGTGTTTGAAGATCAAAAAAGTTACCTGCGTCGCTTGCGGGAGCAGCAGAAGAAGCAAAAAGGAGGATTTTGATGAAAGCAAAGGCTGCAGACTTCCTCGTATACGATGAGGTCAATCAAATTTATCGGGAGAATCCCGAACAGGCCGTGCGGGACGATGTGGAGAAGCATTACTGGCTCCATGTGTGCCGGACGGTGGCCAAGGACTGGCGGCTGTACTTAATGCTCATTCCCATGCTGCTGGTGTTCCTGTTCTGGCGGTATTTCCCCATGTACGAGCTGCTTGGCTGCTTTAAGGTGTCCGACGAAGTGAAGCCCGTGGCGGAGCAGCTGTTCGCCGGCTTCTCCAATTTCAAGGTGCTGCTGGTGGGTGACGGCTCCAAGACCACCGAGTTCTGGCGGGCCATGCGAAACACCTTCCTGCTGAGCTTCTACGGACTGTGCTTCGGCTTCCCCATGCCCATCATTCTGGCACTCTTCTTCAATGAGATCAAGTCCAACATCGCCCGGTCCGTCTACCAGGTGATGACCTACCTGCCCAAGTTCATGTCCACCGTGGTCATGACCTCCCTGGTGACCATGCTGGTCAAGCAGGGCTCCCTGACCTCCAACATGGGCATCGTTTCCCAGCTGCTGTGCAATCTGGGGCTGATCTCCCAGGAGGTGGCCCAAGGGGGCCTTCTGAATCAGCCGGGCTTCTTCCGTGCCATCTATCAGATTTCCGGTATCTGGGAATCGGCGGGCTACGATTCCATCGTGTTCTTTGCCGCCATCATTGCCATCTCTCCCACCAGCTATGAGGCCGCCCAGATCGACGGCGCCGGCAAAATGGCCCAGATGAAGTACGTGGTGCTGCCCAGCATCCTGTCCACCATCGTCATCATGCTGATTACGAGAATCGGCTCTCTGCTGAACATCGGCTACGAAAAGGTGCTGCTGCTGTACAACACCAATACCTACGTCACCGCCGACGTGGTTTCCACCTTCGCCCAGCGCTACGGCATGGCCGGCGCGGCCAAGGGCATTGCCTCCGCCGCGGAGATGATGAACAATGTAGTTGGTATGCTGCTGGTGATCGGCGCCAACACCATCGCCCGGAAGGCATCCGACGTGTCGCTGTACAGTAGCTGGGCAGTGGACGAAACACGTATTTCATCATTTTGGAGCAACTATGGCAAGAAACAAAAAAACACCCCGCTGCGCTCCCCGGAGCAGCTGCGGGAAATTTCGGACTACTACAAGCTGAATACCAAAGCCGTGGACGACCTGGTGACGGCCAACGCGGAAAACGCTCCGGAGGTTTCCAAGGAGGAGCTGGAAAAATACCGCTCCAAAAGCGGCCTCCATCTGCCCCGGTGGCTGAAGGTGGTGCTGCTGAAGGCTTGGTTTGCCGGGGCGGCCTGCTTCTTCATTTTCTGGGGATTGGGCATTTACCTAACCAACCTGCTGGATATGATGCTGGTGTTCGGCCTCTCCCTGGGCCTGGTCACCGACCTGCTGGTGAACAACGTCCTGCGGTTTCTATCCACCGTCCCCGGGGAAAATGACAGCTGGATGATGTTCCCCCAAAAGGGAATGATCGCTTTCTTTTTGAACATTCTCTACGCCTTTGTGCTGCTTTTCTGCGTGTACGCTTTCTATCAGGTGATCAATACGGTAATCGTGTCCGTCACCGGCCAGACCGATACCGTCCCTCTGGGGGTGGAGCCGGTGCTCTTTGGCTTGTTTTATATGGGCTTTGATCTGCTTTTTGTGGGCATGAAGCATCTGGGCCGGCGCATTCTTGCCGATGCCATGGCCAGTGCAAAAGGAAAGGAAGGATAACTGATGAAGCTGCTTTTTACCAGTCCGGTTTCGGCCTGCTTTGAACTGGAAAACGACGCCCCCTACTACGCCCCGGTGCACTACACCGTGTGGCTGGACGGGGAAAAATACATGGAGTCCGATTCCAACGTATTCTCTCTGTTCTCCCTGCGCCCGGCCACGGCTTACCGGCTAAAGGTGACCGGGGAGGGAATGGAAGAGGAACTTGACTTTACCACCAAAGCCGTCACCGCCGGGGTGAACGTGAAGGACTTCGGTGCCCTGGGTGACGGTGTGGCCGACGATACCGTCACCATCCAGGCGGCCATCCACTGCCTGCCGGAGGGTGGCCTGCTCCATTTCCCGGCGGGCACCTACCGCACCGGCCCCCTGGCTCTGAAAAGCCACATCACCCTTTCTCTTGGGGAGGGAGCGGTGTTGCTGGGGGACACGGACCGGAGCCATTATCCCGTAATCCCCGGGGAGCTCAACGATCTCTTCACCGGGGAACCCAGGGTGTACGGCGCCTGGGAGGGCAACGCCGTGCCCATGTGCCAGGCTCTGATTTTTGCCGAGCACGCCCGGGACATCACCGTTGTGGGTCCCGGCACCGTGGACGGCAATGCCCAGAACAGCGAATTCTGGACCCGCTTTAAGGAGTTCGCCGTCGCCCGTCCCCGGCTGTTCTTCTTCAACCGGTGCGAAAATGTGACGGTCCACGGCGTCATCGCCCAGAATTCCGCCTCCTGGCAGTTCCATCCCTTCTTCTCCAAGCAGGTGGGCCTGTACGACATCAGCATCAAGGCCCCGAAAAACAGTCCCAACACCGATGCCATCGATCCGGAGGCCTGCGACGGGGTGGACATCATCGGCTGCCGGTTCAGCGTGGGGGATGACTGCATTGCCATCAAGTCCGGCAAGATCGACCTGGGCCGGCGGTACAAGCAGCCCGCCGACCACCACACCATCCGCAACTGCCTGATGGAATTCGGCCACGGGGCCGTGACCCTGGGCAGCGAGATCGGCGCGGGAGTGCGCAACCTCTCCGTGTCCCAGTGCTGGTTCCGGGGAACGGACCGGGGCCTGCGGATCAAGACCCGCCGGGGCCGGGGCGAGGACTGCGTGCTGAACAACATTCTCTTTGAAAACATCCGCATGGAGGGGGTTCTGACCCCCGTGGCCATCAACATGTGGTACAACTGCTGTGACCCGGACCGATTCAGCGAATATGTGTGGAGCCGGGAGCACCTGCCGGTGGACGAGCGCACCCCCCATCTGGGGAAGTTCACCTTCCGCCGCCTGACCTGCACCGACGTGGAGGTGGCTGCCTGCTACATCGACGGCCTGCCGGAAATGCCCATCGATGAGGTGAATTTCCAGGACGTGTCCTTCACCTACGCCAAGGACGCCAGGCCCGGCAAGCCCATCATGAAGAATTACGCCCAGGAGGAATGCCGCCTGGGACTGTACCTGGACAATGTGCGCCGCATCTCCATCAAAAACGTCACCCTGGAGGGCCAGGCGGGCGAGCGGATCGTGGCGGATCATTACGAATCCCTGAAAGTGGAGTGAAGCCCTATGTATCAGAAAATTGACGCTTATATTCACCGGCTGATTCAGGAATCCACCCCGGACCGGACCATCTGGAACATCGAAAAGCTCCGGGAAGGGAAGAAGGGCAGCTGGAACTACATCGACGGCTGCATGATGACCGCCCTGCTGAGCATGGCGGAAATCACCGGGGAGCGGGAATACTTCGACTTTGTGGAGGGCTTCATCGACTCCTATGTGCTGCCCGACGGCACCATCCGTACCTACCAACCGGAGAAATTCAACCTGGACGACATCAACGAGGGCCGGGTGCTGCTGCCCCTGTACCGGGCCACCGGGAAGGAAAAATACCGCCTGGCGGCGGAGAACCTGAAGCGCCACCTGGCGGGTCAGCCCAGAACCATGGAGGGGAATTTCTGGCACAAGGCCATCTACCCCAACCAGGTCTGGCTGGACGGCATCTACATGGCTCAGGTGTTCTATGCCCTGTACCAGCAGGCTTTTGGCGGCGGGGATTATTCCGATATCCTGCACCAGATCGAAACCGTCCATGAAAGAATGTACGACGGGGAAAAGGGCCTGTATTACCATGGCTATGATGCCAGCCGCACCGCCTTCTGGGCAGACCCCATCACCGGCTGCTCCAAGAGCTTTTGGCTGCGGAGCATCGGCTGGTTCTCTGTGGCGCTGGCAGACCTGCTGGAGATCGTCACCGGGGAGGACCGGCAGAAGCTGGCCGCCATCTTTGCCCGGCTCATGGAGGGCATCGCCCGGTATGCCGATGAGGAAACCGGCATGTACTACCAGGTGCCCGACCAGGGCAGCCGGGCGGGGAACTACCTGGAAACCAGCGGCAGCTCCATGATCGCCTATGCCATGCTCAAGGGCGCCCGACTGGGCGTGCTGGACAAAGAATATGCCGCCAAGGGCCAGAAGACCTTCAGCGGCATTGGGGGAAAATATCTGTCTTTCACAGGCGACACCCTGAATCTGGGTGGAATCTGCCTGGTGGCGGGCCTGGGCCCGGAGAACAACCGCCGCCGGGACGGCACCTTTGAATACTATATCTCCGAGCCCGTGGTGGAAAACGACGCCAAGGGCGTGGCCCCCTTCATTTTGTGCTATACGGAGATCAAGCGGCTGTGAGGCAACTTGTAATCTGGCGGTGTATCGGGTGTTGGGCGAATCCGTAGGGAACGGCCTGTGTGCCGTTCCGTCCGCGCAGCGGCCACAACCCAATGAGCCGGAATGCCCGGTTGAATGGAACACGGTTTGGACGGACGGGATACCATTCAACGAACAGTGTCAAAACCAAGGGCGCTTTGGAACGGCACATAGGCCGTTCCCTACGAAATCATTTTTGGCGTGCAGGAAAAATCGCGGTCTATCAGGGCTCCAGCTTGATTTTCACGCTTTCCCCGTTGGGGGTGTCCTGGTTTTCCTGCTGGGATTCCAGATAGAAGCTGGGGGCCACGCCGTATTTCTTCTTGAACATCCGGGAGAAGTACAGCGGTTCCCGGAAGCCGCACAGCTGGGAGATTTCGGCGATGTTGTGGCTGTCGGTGTAGCCGTAGGAGAGCATGTCCGCCGCGGTCTGCAGCCGCTTGTCGGTGAGGTACTTGTGGGGGGTTACCCCCAGCTCCTTCTTGAAGAGCTTGCGCAGATAGTCGTAGCTGAAGGGGAAGGACTGGAGGTACTTGTCCAGCTCGTAGGAGCAGTCTGGGTAGTTCTGGATGATGTTGTTTTCAATCTCCTCCACCACCTTGCTCACCGGCTGGGTTTTGTGGTAGCAAAGCATATAGCAGTAGATCAGATCCCCGTAGGGCGACAGCAGCACCCGCCGCCGGTCGGAATCGCTGTTGAAATGGTAGTAAACCGCCTGGAAGGCCTGGAGCAGAAACTGGTGGCTGTCATCCTGCACCACCGACGGGGATTTGAAGGGCAGGGCGGTGTCGGTCATGTTGATGTGGATATTGGTAAAGCCGTCGCGGCTGACGTTCTCATGGGGCATCAGCGGGGGCACCACCACAATGTCTCCTTTCTTATAGGGGAGCTCAAAATCATCAAAGCGGAAGCTCCCGCTGCCCCCCGTACAGTAGACCAACTCCCAGCTGCTGTGGGCGTGACGGTTCACGGACAGTGTGAGAAGATGCTTCCCAACATAAATGATGTTATTCATATCATCACACTCCAATGGGGTTTTCACAATTATAACAAAAACAGACAGGTTTGTCCATGGTAAATTCAGGAGGAATCACCATTGGGTCTGTCAGAATACAACGCCCGTGGGCACAAACCCCGCAATCCCGGCTCGGGCGGAGGGAGTTCGTCCCCTCCCACAGAGCCGGGCACAGCGGTTTTGTCCGTTTTGTGTATAAAGAAAGTCGTTTTTGGTGTAGCAAACCCGGGATGGGTCAATTATACTTATCTTGTACAATTTGCGCTGATTCGGGCCGGTTTGGCCCTTCGTCATTGGATAGTTTCAATCATATAACTGTCAAAGGGGGCACTTATTTTGGCATACTTAACTTTGAAGGACGTGAATAAAATCTACCCCCAACGGCTTCCACGCCGTCCATGATTTCAATCTGGAAACCGAAAAAGGGGAGTTTATCGTGTTTGTCGGCTCCTCCGGCTGCGGCAAGTCCACCACGCTTCGGATGATCGCCGGCCTGGAGGACATCAGCAAGGGCGATTTCCTCATCGACGGCAAGCGGGCCAACGAAATGGGTCCCCGGGAGCGGGGCATTGCCATGGTGTTCCAGAGCTATGCCCTGTATCCGCATATGTCCGTCTACGACAATCTGGCCTTCGGTCTGACCCTGCAGGGCGTGGACGAGGATGTGATTGATGAGAAGGTCCGCCGCACCGCTGCCGTGCTGGGCCTGACGGATTACCTGGACCGAATGCCCAGAGCCCTCTCCGGCGGCCAGCGCCAGCGTGTGGCAGTAGGCCGGGCCATTATCCGCAAGGTGGGTGTGTTCCTCATGGACGAGCCCCTTTCCAACCTGGATGCCAAGCAGCGGGTGACCATGCGCTCCGAAATCACCCAGATCCACCGGGAGACCGGCGCCACCACCATCTATGTCACCCACGACCAGACCGAGGCCATGACCATGGCCGACCGGATCGTGGTCATGCGGGACGGCCGCATCCAGCAGGTGGGCACCCCCTACGAGCTGTATTTCCGTCCCGCCAACGTGTTCGTGGCCGGGTTCATCGGCGAGCCTCCCATGAACTTCGTCCGGGGCAGGGTGACAAAGGGCTGCCTGCGCTTCGGCGATGCCCTGCTGGACCTGAACCCGGTGCTGGGAGAAGGATGCGCCCGGTACGAGGGCAAGCACCTGGTGTTCGGCTTCCGTCCCGAGGCCATCCGTCTGGGCGAGCAGGAGGATGCCTACCACATCGGCTGCACCGTGGAGCTGACGGAAATGCTGGGCGGCAACACTAACGTCTACATCCACGCCGGAGAGGACCGGGCCATCCTGAAGGTGGCCCCCCACGACACCCCCGAAATGGACAGCAAGCTTACGTTCTCCATTCCTTATGAAACCGTCAGTCTGTTCGACGGTGAAAGTGAACTGGTGATTCCCACAAAATACATGAAATAAAAAGGAGATTTTCAGTATGGATATTCGTTATTCTGCCCATCCCAAGGATGTGGCCCGTTACACCACCGAGGAGCTGCGCAAGGAGTTCCTGATCACCGGCCTGTACAAGCCCGACGAAGTGGTCTGCGTTTACAGCCATGTGGACCGCATGGTCACCTTCGGCTGTATGCCCGTTCACGAAGTGGTGCCCATTGATAAGGGCCTGGACGTCTGGGGCAATTTCGGTACCAAGTTCGTGCTGGAGCGCCGGGAGATCGGCATCTTCAACCTGGGCGGCTCCGGTGTGATCATGGCCGACGGCGTTCGCTACCAGCTGGGCTACAAGGACTGCCTGTACATCACCATGGGCACCAAGGAAGTCACCTTCGCCTCCGATGACGCCGGGAATCCCGCCCGGTTCTACATGGTTTCCGCTCCCGCCCATTGTGCCTATGAGACCAAGCTCATCACCATCGCCGAAGCCGCCAAGCGGCCCCTGGGCGCTCTGGAGACCTGCAACAAGCGCACCATCAACCAGTTCATCCACCCCTCCGTGCTGAAGACCTGCCAGCTGACCATGGGCATGACCGCTCTGGAGCCCGGCAGCAACTGGAACACCATGCCCAGCCACACCCACGAGCGCCGCATGGAGGTGTACACCTACTTCGAAATCCCCGAGAATCAGGTGGTCTTCCACATGATGGGCAAGCCCGACGAGACCAGACACATCGTCATGCAGAATTACGATGCCGTTATCAGCCCCTCCTGGTCCATCCATTCCGGCGTGGGCACCAGCAACTACACCTTCATCTGGGCCATGGGCGGCGAGAACCAGGAATTCGATGACATGGACGTCATCGCTACCCCCGACCTGAAGTAAGGAGGCAGTACCATGAGCTTCACAATGAACAGCTTTTCCTTGGAAGGGAAGGTGGCCCTGGTCACCGGCGCGGCCTATGGCATCGGCTTCGCCATCGCGGAGGCCTACGCCAAGGCAGGCGCAAAGATTGCCTTCAACTGCCGTGGCCAGGCCCATATGGAAAAGGCTCTGGCTGACTACGCCGCCAAGGGCATCGATGCCAAGGGCTACTATTGCGATGTGACCAAAGAGGACGAGGTCACCAAGATGGTGGCGGACATCGAAAAGGACCTGGGCACCATTGATATTCTGGTGAACAATGCCGGCATCATCAAGCGGATTCCCATGACCGAAATGGCCAGCGAGGATTTCCGTCAGGTCATCGACATCGACCTGGTGGCTCCCTTCATCATGGCCAAGGCAGTCATCCCCGGCATGATCCAAAAGGGCCACGGCAAGATCATCAACGTCTGCTCCATGATGAGCGAGCTGGGCCGTGAGACCGTCTCCGCCTACGCCGCTGCCAAGGGCGGTCTGAAGATGCTCACCAAGAACATCTGCTCCGAGTATGGCGCCTACAACATCCAGTGCAACGGCATCGGCCCCGGCTACATTGCCACTCCCCAGACCGCGCCCCTGCGGGAGCCCCAGAGCGACGGCAGCCGCCATCCCTTCGACAGCTTCATCCTGGCCAAGACCCCTGCCAACCGCTGGGGTGACCCGGACGACCTGGCCGGCCCCGCCGTGTTCCTGGCCTCCGATGCCTCCAACTTCGTCAACGGCCACGTGCTCTACGTGGACGGCGGCATCCTGGCCTACATCGGCAAGCAGCCCTGAATATTGCTGAATGGAAAATATCCCGCCCGGACAAAACCCGGGCGGGAATTTCTTTTCCATGTAAAAAAGGATACTGCACCATCGTAGGGCGGTGTTCTGACTCTGCCGACCCGCCTGAAATCACGAACCGGCCTGTTGAATGGGAAATGGTTCGTCAATATCGTAGGGAACGGCCTATGTGCCGTTCCGTCCGCGAAGCGGTCTATTTAAGTTCCTGTTCCAGCTCATCAAACTCCGGCGTGGAGAAAAACTCACCCAGGGTAATTCCCAGTCCGTCACAGAGCATTTTGATGGTGATCAACTTGGGGTTATTGCTCTTGCCGTAAAGAATATTTTTGATGCTGGAGGGCGGAAGCGCCGAAATGGATGCCAGCTTGTTGATGGTGATTTCCCGCTCGCCGCACAATTGAAGAATCCGGTTTTTCACCGCAGTGATTGTGTCCATAAGGATGCCTCCCAAATTGTTTTTTTCTAGGATAAACAATTTGGTTGCACAATATAGGCTATGTGTGCTACTATTAGGCTATGTATAGCCTGTGGAGGGGGATCATATGGCGGCTTGTACCTTCTTTGGACACCGGGACTGTCCGGACACTGTAAAAGAAAAGCTCCGGGAAGCACTGACCGATTTGATTGAACATCATGGTGTCAATCTGTTCTATGTGGGAAATCAGGGTAATTTCGATGCGATTGCGAGGAGCGTCCTGGGGGAATTAAAGAAACAATATCCCCACATTGGTTGCGGGGTTGTGCTGGCATATATGCCCGAAAATAAAAAGGAATCAGATCTGATTTCAGATGCTATCGTCCCGGAAGGGCTGGAATTTGTCCATCCCCGGTATGCCATTTCCTGGCGGAACGAATGGATGCTGAAACGGTCTGATTATGTGCTGATTTACATTACCCACGACTGGGGTGGGGCGTACCGATACGCGGAGAAAGCAATGCGGCAATCCAAATGGGTCCGAAATTTGGCGGAATAGGTTTTCGCTGTTGCGCTTTGCGTAGAATGCACGGAAGGCTTCCACCGGCCCATGCAAAAGCCCACCCGTAGAACGGCAAACGTGCATCCCAACCGTAGGACATAAAGGAACGGCACACAGGCCGTTCCCTACGAATTCGACCAACACAGGCCCACGCATCCCGCTGCTAAACAGTATTCTACTGAGTGGTGCCGGTCGAGAAACTCAGGAGTTGTAGGTCTGGTGCCAGAGTTCGTAACGAATTGTCTGCGGGCACTGCCCGCCAGACAGAAAAATCCTCCTGCCGGGGAGGCAGGAGGGAAATGGTCTTACAAAAAGGCGGCGGCCACGGCCAGTACCACGGCAGGGAGCATATTGGCCACCTGGAGCTTTTTGCTCCACACCAGGTTGACGCCCACGCAGAAAATCAGAATGGAGCCGATCATGGAGAGGTTTGACAGTGCGGCGTCGGTCATCAGCGGCTTGATCAGCCCCGCCAGGGCGGTGATGCTGCCCTGGAAAATGGCCACGGGAATGGCGGAGAAGATGCAGCCTTTGCCCATGGAGCAGGTCATGACCATGATGATAATGAAATCCAGCACCGCTTTCGCGGCCAGGATGGAATAGTCTCCCTTGATGCCGTCCTGGATGGAACCCACAATGGCCATGGCCCCGATGCACACGGTTAAGGAGGCGGTGACGAAGGCATCCACAAAGCGGGTGTCCCGGGCGTTGCCGGTTTTGATTTTCAGCCACTGCCCGAAGCGTTCCATACCGTCCTCCAGGTTCAGAAGTGCGCCGATCAGGGAGCCCAGGGCGATGCAGCCAATCACCAGCATGGTCCCGCCGCTGACCACCCCGGTGCCTTCCACGGTGAGCATACCCTCCAGCGCCCCGGCGATGCCCAGAAACAGGGTGCTCACGCCGCAGGCCTTGCACAGGGCATCCTGCACGCTTTCTTTCAAAAACCGCCCGAAGAGCAGACCGCCCAGGCCGCCCAGAATAATGGCCAACGTATTGATGATGGTGCCAAGTCCAACCATTGTGGAATTCCTCCCGGAAAAATGTCGAAAACATTATATCACGGAGGAAAAAGAAGTCAATCCCTCTTTGCAAGTGGGTTTGCCCTTGACTTTTTTGTAAAATTATGGGATACTGACCATGGTGCTTCGGGTGAAGCACCGGGCGCTGCACAACGGCAGGCGGTTTGCCACACCACCCAAGAGGGGGTGATGGTCATGCCAATTACATTGACGTTCCATGTTCTGAAATGGACAGTAACGATCAGAGTAAAAAGCAGAAACCGCCACTCTGGCAAGTGACGGTTTCTTTTTTAAGATAAACCTAACCAAAACAGGGTAAACCGCTTGTCGCAGCGCCCTTTTCTATGTTGATTATAGCCCACTGAGGTCCTTTTGTCAATCCCCGCTTTGCGCAGGGATTTTTTTAGTCTCCGGAGGCCATGCCGTAGTAGGGGTAGCAGAAGATCACATTCCCCTCAGGGTCATAGCAGGTGAAGGCCCAGTCGGTGGAGACGGTGACGTAACCATTCTGAAGTCCCAGCTGCCCATTGGCACGGAAGAGCTGGGTCTGGCCGTCGGAAGTGTAGAGCCGCTGTTCCCCGGCAAAGCCGTAGGAATCATAGGCCAGCAGGTAGCTCTTTCCGGCAATCAAATCATCCAGGATGGACAACTCTCCGGTGGCCTGCATGAGAAGTTTCAACTCGCTGTCCACCAGCGCGGTGCTCCAGCGGTCGTCGGTGCAGATGGAAACAATATAGCAGTCTCCCAGAGCATAGGCGAAGCTGCCGTCGGGGAAGGAGAGGGTTTTATTTTCGGACAGCTTGTGCAGGAAAATTGTTTCTTCTATGGTTTCGGAGAAAATACCATCTCCCAGATAGTACCATTCCGGGTTCAGACCGGCAAATTTCACCCGGCCGTTGGCATCGTAAAGGGTTGCCCGGCCATTTTTCACCACGGTAAAGCAGTCCTCGCAGGAATAGACGGCGCTGTCGTAGTTCCACTGGAAAAGGGAGCCGCCCGCATCAATGATGTAGTTTCCGTCGTCCCCGGACACCTGGTAGAACCGGCCGCTCAGCTGCAGTACGTTCCGGTTTTCGCCCACCTCCGGCAGCTCCACCGGGGTCATATCCGAGTAAAACAGGGTGCAGTTCCACGCCTCGTCGTAGAGACAGATGATGCCGTTTTCATCAATGGTGACATAATTCTGGGTTTGCAGGAGAATATTTTTGTTTTCATCCAGGAGGATGTATTCTCCGCTCCAATCCTCATTGTTGTGATAGCACAGGGTCAGGCCGTTTTGAAACAGCTGGGGGGCATAGCGTTTGCCGTCGAAGGTGTAGTCCTCCTGGGTTGCAACCTGGTTCAGATTTTTATCCAGCAGCTGGAAGGTCTGGGTACCATAATCCGTGGAGGCGAACAGGTAGTCTCCCACCCGATACAGGCTGTCGTAGCAGAGCTCCGTGGCAAAGCTGCCGTCCCGGGTCACATAGCCGTAGTGTTCATCCCCGGTGGATACCACCCACAGGTAGTCCCCGCCCTGCTCGTCCAGGGCGAAATAGTCGATGCTGGTGTAGATGGGGTCGGTGATCAGTTGGCCCCGGTGGTTATAAAAGCCCTTCAGGCTTCCCACCTGGTAATCTCCGGAACCGTTCCCCCAGGTGCCGTAGAGCTGGGAGCCGTCATAGGGGTAAATATCGCCATAGTCCTCCCGGGGCTCCAGATGGTCCTTGGGGCAGTCAAAGGAAGTGAATTTGGCGGGGGTGCCGCCGTTGGGAGCGTAGGAGGAATAGTCGGTGAATACCTTGTCCCCGGTGGTGGGAGCCTCCCCAGGGCCGTACACGGGAACATAGCCCTCCAGAGCCAGAAGGTCCTGGCCTTCCTGGGAAATCAGCCAGTCGTAGAGAATGCGCTGGGGGGAATCGGCCTCAGCCAGAGCGGAGATGCAGGCATAGTAGCCGTTGAGGAAGGGATATTCCTCAGAGCGCAGGGTCTCGGCGCAGGGGGTCACGCCGTCGATTTGCAGGATTTTCAGGCCCTGGGCCATCTGCATGTCCGCGGCATAGTAGAACACGGTGTAGCCGATGGCGTTGGCGGAATTGTCGTAGCTGCGGACGGATTCGATGAGCTCTCCCATTTCCCCCGGCACCATGGCGGCGGGGGCCTCCATCATGGGAATGCCGTCCATTACCAGCTTTTCCATCATCACCTGGCTGCCGGCGGTGGCGTTCCGCTGGAAGGCGGCAATGGGCATATCCTCCCCGCCCACCTGGCTCCAGTTGGTGATCTGGCCGGAATAGATGTCCCGGACCTGCTGGGTGGTGAGGGAGTTGATGGGATTGTTTTCGTTCACCACAAACACCAGGGCCTCCGTGGCAATCTGCTCCAGCTTATAGGGGAAGGCATTTTCGGCCATTTCCTGGAATACCTCATTTTTTGGCTCGGCGGCAATGACGATGTCGCTGTCCCCACTGCACAGGTTGCGGAAGGATTGGGTGGTGCGGTTGAAGGCGATGAGGGAGGCGGTATCCTCCCGGCTTTCCCCCAGCAGCACGCTGGCGATGCCGTTGCCCAGAGGCACCATGGAGGTGGAGCCGTCCAGCTTGGGAAAATTCTCCCGGGTGAACCGGAATTCTCTTTCTGCCCCCGCCGCCGGAAGCAGCGCCAGCAGAACCGCCAGCACCAGGGCAAATGTACACAGTCGTTTCATTGATACCGCTCCTTTGTTCATGGAAATTCAGTAAATAGCAATTTGGCGGGTACAAAATTACGTCTACGCCACCGTAGGGGCGGCTACGGAGGACCGCCAGGTAACGAAACTGCGTGCCCGGTTGAATGATACCATGTCCAACACAGTACGAATTCGCCCAACCTTATTTCTGATCGTGGGTTTGTACCGCGCGGGAGGCCTCCCCTACAGTAGCTGGTGCAACGCTTGCAACAATGCCAGCTTCTTCATTTTATCCGTCCCGGAAGGGGAATGTCAAGGGGAAAGGGGTACCTTAAGAAAAAGATAAGGAAAACCGGCCCCCCGGGGGAGGCCGGCTTTTGGAAGGATTACGCTGTTTCCATTTTGCGGTAGAGGTACCGCGCCCAGAAGACCATTGCCACGTCGATGAGGGCCATCCACCCTTCAATGGCCAGCAGGGGGGTGCCCAGCAGCTGGAGCGCCACGGCGGAGGCATCCGCAAAGGCGTGGGCACCGATGGCAGCGAAATACAGCCAGAGCTTCCCGGGCTTCACCGCCGCCTGCCACACCAGAATGGACAGCGTCATGTGCAGCGTTACAGCGAGAATTCGCTCCAGGGGGCTCAACAGAAACATGGCGGGGGAGTACTGGGCCAAGGCGGCAATCCCGCTTTCCAGGGCGGCTGCTTCATCCGCAGCCAGAGGGGCGAGGAGGGTTTGCACCTGGCCTGCGTTCACCGTTACCGCCAGCACCAGATTCTGCAGCATGGAAAAGCCCATCACCAGCAGAACCTCGATTCCGCCGTGGCCCGCGCCGTACATCAGGGCGGTCTCGGGGCGGTTGTGCCGCTTCTTCAGCAGCTTCATGGCTGCGAGACGGCCGGTTTCTTCAAAGATGCCCGCCATCAGTCCGCCGTAAAGGGCGTAGAGCCAGAGATTTCCCTGGATGGAAGCGCCTGCCGGGCTGCCCAGCACCAGGGAGTGGCCAGGTTTTCCAGCACGGAAACCGCCAGAAAGAAGCTGACGCAGCCTACCCAGAAGGGAATGATGGAGCTGTGGAATTTTTTCCGCAGCACCAGCATCAGCCCCAGGGGCAGGGCAAGGCTCAGAAGGACGTCGAACACCAGAACGGCGATGGTCAGGTTGGGGATGTACAGCATTTCCATGACAGATGCCAGCTCCTTTTGGTTATTTCAGCTTCACGGCGGTGCCGTAGGCAATGACTTCCGCGGCGCCCTGCATCACGGCCGAGGAACCGAACCGGATGTTCACAATGGCGTCGGCGCCCATAGCGGTGGCTTCATCCACCATCCGCTTGGTGGCGATCTGGCGGGCCTCCACCAGCATGTCGGTGTAGCTGGTGATCTCACCGCCCACCAGGGTCTTCATTCCGGCCATAAAGTCCTTGCCAAAATTCTTGGACTGTACCACCGTTCCCTTTACCAGTCCGATGGCCTCTATGTCCCGCCCGGGGACGTGATCAATATTCAGCAGCAGCATCTTCTTCTCCTCCTTCAATTTCTTTCAGTCTCTCTTTGAATGATATCCAGACAGGGACGATGAGTCCCAGATCCAGCAGTGATGAAAGGAGCACCAGGGTATCCCAGAAGCCGCCCAGACTGTATTTGATCCGAAGATACAGCAACATGGCGCCGCTTCCTCCACAGATCAGGGTATACAGCCAGGCGCTTTTCAAAGCGTCCTGCTTTTTCTGATGCTTGGTATCAGTATTTTCTGGCATCTTCTTCCTCGCCTCCGTCGATTTCCTTCAGCCGCTGTCCCAGAGCCAGCAGCACGCCTGCGATGATAGCCAGGAAAATGGCCCCGGCGAACAAAACAGCCATCAGGCCAATGGTATCCTCCGGTACCTCCAGCACGGCGGTGGCCAGCAGCACCAGATACACCAGGAAAAACGCCACCACCACCAAAGCGCTAATGATGGCTCCCCGCTTAATATTTTTTCGCATCGTCAATTTCTCCTTTCTGAATTTCCCGAATCCGCTGGGTCAGGGCTGCCACGCAGCCCACTCCGACGGCGGCAAAAAATCCAATGACTACCAGCACAAACCAGATGGGCGGCGCATCCTCCGGAGAGATGGTGAGCGCCCACAGCAGCAACCCGCTCAGCGCTGCCATGAAGGTCACCACCACCGCCGTCACCGCCACCGGGGCGATGTAGCGCTTTTTGATGTCCTGGGCGGCGACATCATGGAAGGAGGTGCCGGCCTGCTCCAAGGTTTCCATCCGGGTGAGCAAGCTTTCCGTGTCCAGCTGGGAGATGGGGATGTCCTGGTAGGCAAGCTCCTGGCACAGCTCCATGGCCTGCTGCAGATTCCGCTGCTGGCGCTCCAGGGAAATCAGATGCCGCCGCATGCCGTCGCCCACCGTGTGGGAGCCGGAGAGCATGAGCCGAATTTCGTCGATGGGTACATCCAGCTTCCGCAGCAGCCGGATCCGGCGGAGCACCAGCACGTCTTCCTCTCCGTAGTCCCGGTAGCCGTTTTCCGGGTTTCGCCTGGGACTGAGCAGCCCCTGCTCCTCGTAGAAGCGGATGTTCTTTTTCGCGATTCCCGCCAGGGCCTCGACCTCGTTGATTTTCACGCTGGCCACCGCCTTTCTGATTCATACTATAAACCTTCCACCAGGGGGAAAGTCAAGTGTTTTTGCATTTTTCTGGAAAAAAATTTTGCACCCGCGGGACAGACGGGGAATTGCGATTTCGTGCAACGCCATTCGTAGGGCGGGGTCTTGACCCCGCCGACCCGGTTGGATTTATGAATGGTGTGTTGAATGGTACATTTTTCGGAATATCCATGGGAAAATGTCAAAAAACGTTATTTGGTTCCATTTGGCCTAACCAGGTTTGTTTCGTTACCTGATCGGCGGGGTCAAGACCCCGCCCTACGAAACATCCCGATCAATACGATTTACCATCTGAACGATGTGGCGGAAAAAAGGAGCCGCCTTTCGCAAGGCGGCTCGGGGAATTATCGCACGTATTCGATGACCACGCAGCGGTTGGGCTCCACGCCGGTGGAGTGGGTGGTGATGTTGTCCATGTCCTGCAGGGCGGCGTGAATCACATGGCGCTCGTAGGCGTTCATGGGCTCCAGAGTGGTGCGGCGGCGCATTTTCAGCACCTGCTGGGCCTTCTTCACGGCGTACCGGCGCAGGCTGTCCTCCCGCTTTTCCCGGTAGCTCTCCGCGTCCACATTGATGCGGATGTGGCCTTCCACACCCCGGTTGATGGAGTAGTTTGCCAGGTGCTGAATGGCGTCCAGGGTATCACCCCGGCGGCCGATCAGGTAGCCCAGGTCTTCACCCACCAGCTCCACCTGGTATGTATTGCCCTCTTCCTTCCAGCAGTGGGGCACAGCCTTGGAGCCCATGTGCGCAAGCAGACCGGCGATGAACTGCTCAATCTTCTCCTCCACGCTGCCGGGCTGGGCAGGGGCGTACACCTTGGGCTGCTTGGGCTCTTTCGGCTCCTTGGGTTCTCTGGGAGCCTGAGGCTTCTTTTCCCGGTTTTCCCGGCGCTCTTTCTTCTCGGGCTTGGGAGCTTCCTCGGCCTTGGGGGCGGCGGGCTTGGTCTCTTCCTTCACGGGTGCTGCTTTGGGAGCCTCGGGCTTGGGAGCCTCAGCTTTGGGAGCCTCAGCTTTGGGATCCTCGGGCTTTTTGGGCGCCTTGGGCTTGGAGCGGGAGGCGGAGGACAGGGCGACCTTGGGTGCCTCGGGCTGGGGATCGGGCATCTCGTAGCTGACCTCGATTTTTGCGGGCTGTGCACCGAAGCCCAGGAAGCCGGACTTGGGCAGCTGAATCACCTGATAGGAGAAGCCGTCGGCGTCCAGGCCCAGCTGGGCTACGGCGTTGGCCTTGGCTTCGTCGATGGTCTTACCGGTGATGATGTGTTTCATTTCCATAGATCATTCCTCCGTTTGCTGGGAAGCGTATCGGTTGGGATCATAATTGCGGCCCTTGCAGTAGGGACGGTCGGGGATGCCGGACATGGTTTCCTTCTCCTCCTCGCCATCCTCTGCCAGCAGGCCCTTTCTGGCGGCGTATTCCCGGGTAGCGGCGGCCCGTTCGGCCTGCTCCTGTTCCCGCTGCTTCTTCTGCATCTTCTTTTTGCTGGTGTTCTCGGTGATGCCGTCGGGGTTGGCGGCCCGGCGCTCGGCCCGGATGCGTTCCTTCTCGGCTTCGATCTTATCCTGCTCCAGGCGGCGCTTCAGCCGCTCGGCATCCTCAGCGTCGTAGATGGTGCGGTAGCGCTTGTTGAGGAGCACGTCCTCAGCGGTTCTCACCACGCCGCCGACGAACCAGTACAGGGACAGGGAGGCGGGGACGGTAAAGCCGATCCACAGCATCATCAGGGGCATGGTGTACATCATGATCTTGTTGGTCTGGGCGGTCTGAGAATTCTTGGCAGTTTCCTGATCCTGGATGCCGTCTTTGTTGGTGACCAGGGAGTCGTTCATCTTCTGGCTGATCCACATGGTGACCACCTGGTTGCCTGCGGACAGCAGAGCGATCAGGAAAGCGCCGATCTGGGGCCAGCACCAGAAGGTGGAGGCGAACACATTGAACTTGGGAATATCGCCCAGGTTGATGCCCAGGAAGGTGAAGTCAATACCGGCCAAGGTGGCCTCGCTGAGGGTGGGGATGGCTGCCTTCACCAGCTCGGAATACTCGGGCTGGGACAGTAGCTGGGCAGCGGTGATCTGATGGTAGAAGGAGTTGGTGCTGAAGGCCTCGGGGGCGGCCTCCACAAGAACGGCAACGATCTGCTCCGCTACCTCCAGGCTCTCGTGGAGCATATACACAATGGGCTGGCGCACCACGGTATACAGGGGCAAAATGATCAGCATGGGAAGCAGACTCCACAGGCAGCCGCCGCCCATGGAAACGCCTTCTTCCTTATAGAGGTTCTGCAGCGCCTGATTCTGGCGCTGGGGGTCATCGGCGTACCGGCGCTGGAGCTCCTGCAGCTGGGGCTGGAGCCGGGACATCTTCATCATGCTCTTTTTGGATTTTGCGGTCATGGGCAGCAGCACCAGCTGCACCACGATGGAGAACACGATCAGGGCAAAGCCATAGCTGTGGGAAAACTGATACAGCCAGTCCAACAGGTAACCGAAGGGAACCTGAATGATATCAGCGATAGAGAATGCTAGAAACATGGACTTTCCTCCTTATTTTTTGAAAGTCAGGGGACGGGGTCGTAGATGTCTCCGTGGTAGAACGGGTGGCATTTGCAGATGCGCTTCAGCGCAAGCCAGCCGCCCCGGAGGGCCCCGTAACGGCAAATCGCTTCATAGGCATAGGCGGAGCAAGTGGGCCGGAACCGGCATCTCGGTGGACATGCCGGGGAAATATACCTCTGATAAAACCGGATGAGGGCAAGAAATGCTTTTTTCATGGAACGTCATTTCCTTTGCACAGAATTCCTGCCTTTTCGGCCAGGGAGAGGAAGCTGCCGGTGAGCTTGTCGAAGGGAGCCTTCACCGCCCGGGTGCGGGCCACCACCACAATGTCCCAGCCGGGCTGGAACCGGAGCTCATTGAGCCGGTAGATTTCCCGCAGCCGGCGCCGTGTCCGGTTGCGGACCACCGCGTGGCCCAGCTTCTTGCTCACCGTAATGCCCACCCGGTTGAGTTCCGTGCGGTTGCGGCGGGCGTAAAGCACCATATAGGAATCTGCGTAGCCGCTGGTATGGTACAGCCGGCGGAAAACATGATTGAGCTTTAAACTGGTGGAAAACCTCATTAGACTCCATCTCCTGGTCTGTGCATAAAAAAAGGGAGCGGGGCGAACATTTCACCCCGCTTTTGCTCCCATTTCGCTCAGAGCAACATTCCCACGCCGGGGCGCAAAATGCTCATCAAGCGGACAGAACCTTGCGGCCCTTGGCACGGCGGCGGGCGAGAACCTTGCGGCCGTTGGAAGTAGCCATTCTCTGGCGGAAACCATGAACCTTGGAACGATGACGTTTGCTGGGCTGATAGGTACGCTTCATTTAAGTTACACCTCCTTGAAATTGATGTTCATATGCTCGACAGCCATGTTGGCCGCAGCAACACATAATAACTGACTTTAACAGTCATGCTGAAATATTATAACCGAAAAACGGCAGCAGGTCAACATATTTTTTCATTTTCTGCCGGTTACTGCTTCCGCCATACCATTTTGTTTACCACGCCGGTGTAGCTCTGGATGATCTTGACCACCTTGTCGGACACGTTTTCGTCGGTGTAATCCGGCACGGGGGTGCCCAGGTGACCGTTTCGGTTCATTTCCACCGCGGTGTCCACCGCCTGGAGCAGACCCTTCTCGTCAATGCCGGAGAGAATGAAGCAGGCCTTGTCCAAGGCCTCCGGCCGCTCGGTGGAGGTTCGGATGCACACGGCGGGGAAGGGGTGGCCCACACTGGTAAAGAAGCTGCTCTCCTCCGGCAGGGTGCCGGAATCGGACACCACGGCAAAGGCGTTCATCTGCAGGCAGTTGTAGTCGTGGAAGCCCAGGGGCTCATGCTGAATCACCCGCTTGTCAAGGACGAAGCCCGTGGCCTCGATCCGCTTTTTAGACCGGGGATGGCAGGAATAGAGAATGGGCATGTCGTATTTTTCCGCCATGGCGTTGATGGCGTTAAAGAGAGACAGGAAATTTTTCTCCGTGTCGATGTTCTCCTCCCGGTGGGCGGACAGGAGAATGTAGCGCCCTTTTTCCAGCCTCAGTCGGGTGTGGATGTCGGAGGCTTCAATCTTGGGAAGGTTCCTGTGGAGCACCTCCGCCATGGGGGAGCCGGTGACGTAGGTCCGCTCCCGGGGCAGCCCCGTGTCCGCCAGGTAGCGGCGGGCGTGCTCGGAGTAGGCCATGTTCACGTCGGAAATGATGTCCACGATCCGCCGGTTGGTCTCCTCCGGCAGGCATTCATCCTTGCACCGGTTGCCCGCCTCCATGTGGAAGATGGGGATGTGCAGTCGCTTGGCACCGATGACGCTGAGGCAGCTGTTGGTATCCCCCAGCACCAGCACGGCGTCGGGCTGGATGGCGGCCATGAGCTTGTAGCTTTCGGCAATGATGTTGCCCATGGTCTCGCCCAAGTCGGAACCCACGGCGTTGAGATAAACCTCCGGGTCCTTCAGCTCCAGATCATGGAAGAACACGCCGTTGAGGTTGTAGTCGTAATTCTGTCCCGTGTGGGCCAGGATGGTATCAAAATAGATGCGGCATTTGTCAATCACCGCCGCCAGACGGATGATCTCCGGCCGGGTGCCTACGATGATCAGCAGCTTCAGCCTGCCGTTTTCCTTCCAGGTTACCTTGCTGTAGTCCATGTTTTTCCTCCTATACCGGCTCGAAGAAGGTGTCCGGGTGGCCGGGATCAAAGGGCTCGTTGGCCCACATCACCGTCACCAGGTTCTCGGAGTCGGACAGATTGATGATGTTGTGGGTGTAGCCGGGGAGCATGTGCACCGCCTGCATCTTCTCACCGCTGACCTCAAACTCCAGTACCTCTTCCGTGCCGATCTTCCGCTGCCGGATCAGGCCATGGCCGGATACCACAATGAAAAATTCCCATTTGCTGTTGTGCCAGTGCTGGCCCTTGGTCACCCCGGGCCTGGAAATATTTACGGAAAACTGGCCGTGGTCGGATGTTTTCATCAGCTCCGTAAAGCTGCCCCGGTCATCTTTGTTCATTTTCAGATCGAAGATGGCTTTTTCTCTGGGCAGATAGGAAAGGTACATGGAGTAGAGCTTCTTTTCAAAGCTCCCCTCCGGGATGCTGGGCATTACCAGGGTTTCGGGCTGGTTGTGGAAGGTGTGCAGGCACTCTACGATGTAGCCCAGGGCTGCCTTGTGGGTGACGGGGGCGGCGCAGTAGCGGCCATCCTCCTGGAGTATTGTTTCCACGCCGCTGAATTCGCAGTGGTGCTCATGGCCTTCCAGGGCGTCGAACAGCTCCTCCACCAGATCGTCGATGAACAGCATTTCCAGCTCCACGCTGGGGTCGTTCACGGTGATGGGCAGATCGTTTGCGATATTATGGCAGAAGGTGCCCACGGCGGAATTGTAGTTGGGCCGGACCCATTTGCCCACCAGATTGGGGAAGCGGTACACCAGCACCTTGGCGCCGGTTTCCTGACCGTATTGAAAGAACAGATCCTCCCCCTCTTTTTTGCTCAGGCCGTACTCACTGGTGCCGAAGCGGCCGGAGAGGGTGGCCTGGATGGAGGAGGAGAGCATCACGGGGCAGGTGTTGCCGTGCCTTTTGAGGCACTCCAGCAGCGTGGAGGCAAAGCCGAAATTGCCCTGGTGGAATTCCTCCGTGGTTTTGGGCCGGTTCACCCCGGCCAGATTGAACACGAAATCCGCCCGGGCGCAGTAGCTTTCCAACTCCTGGGGGGTGCTGCCCAGGTCGTATTCCATGATTTCTTCAATATGAAGGCCGGGGCGGGTGCGGTTTTTCCCGTCCCGGATGTTTTTCAGATTTTCCACCAGGTTCTTTCCTACAAAGCCCCTGGAACCGGTGATCAGTATCTTCATGGCCGGCCTCTCAGTTGTGGCGGATGCCGGCCAGTTCTTCCTGAACATAGTCGGTGGTTAGTATTTTCTTCACCGTTCCCTCCACATCCAGCCGGGTGGTGTTGTGGCTGGTATAGGATTCCTCGGCCTGGGTGAGCACCTGGCCCTGGACGAAATACTTGTCGTAGTTCAGGTCCCGGCCGTCGGCGGCCACCCGGTAGTAGCTGCCCATGTCCTCGCTGCGCAGCCGCTCCTCCCGGGTCATCAGGGTTTCGTAGAGCTTCTCGCCGTGGCGGGTGCCGATGATGTTGGTGCCGGTGTCACCGAAGAGCTGCTGTACCGCCTTGGCCAGATCTCCGATGGTGGAGGCGTCCGCCTTCTGGATGAACAGGTCGCCGGGGTTGGCGTGCTCAAAGGCGAATTTCACCAGGTCCACCGCCTCGTCCAGATTCATCAGGAACCGGGTCATGTGGGGGTTCGTGATGGTAATGGGATTGCCGGCGTGAATCTGGTCGATGAACAGAGGAATCACGCTGCCCCGGCTGCACATCACGTTGCCGTAGCGGGTGCAGCAGATGGTGGTGCCGCCCCGTTCCGCGGCCACCCGGGCGTTGGCGTAGATCACATGCTCCATCATGGCCTTGGAGATGCCCATGGCGTTGATGGGGTAGGCGGCCTTGTCGGTGGACAGGCACACCACCCGCTGCACCCCGGCATCAATGGCGGCGTGGAGCAGATTGTCGGTACCCACAATGTTGGTCTGCACCGCCTGCATGGGGAAGAACTCGCAGGAGGGCACCTGCTTCAGGGCGGCGGCGTGGAAGATGTAGTCCACCCCGGGCATGGCGTCCCGGATGGACTGAGGGTCCCGTACGTCGCCCACATAGAATTTCACCTTCTTGGCGCTGTCGGGGTAAAGGGCCTGGAGCTGGTGACGCATGTCATCCTGCTTCTTCTCGTCCCGGGAAAAAATGCGGATCTGGCCGATGTCGGTGTCCAGAAAATGCTTCAAAACGGTATTGCCGAAAGAACCGGTACCGCCGGTAATCATCAGTGTTGCGCCGGAAAATGCGGACATAAGCTAATTCTCCTTCTTTTTCTGGCTTGGGAAGCCATATTATACCTATTATCTTTTTATTATACCACCATTTCCCCCACATGTCCACAGAAAATCCGGCGGCGGGTAAATAGTGATTTGGCGGGCTGTGCCCGCGGACAATGGCGCACCGGGCTGGTGTATGATCCGGGACTCCTGGGTAAAGCCCGGTGACGTTTCTGCGTGCCAGGCTACAACAATCGCCCAGCCAGTGTAGGGGAGGCTCGTAGCCTCCCGCGCAGTATAATCCACAAAAATAAACCGGGTTGGGCGAATTCGTACGATGTCAGACACGATACCATTCAACGGAACACTCAATTTCGTTACGTTGCGGGCGGCTACGAGCCGCCCCTACAGTTTTATCGTGGTGCTGTGGGAATTCGCCCAACCTGTTTCATCATCAAGGGGGCTCCTTTTTTTCGCAGAAAAACACCCCACTTGTCAGAGTGTGTATCATACTGTCTGACAAATGGGGCAATTTTCTATTGATGGGAATCAGCCCACCTGGTTTTCCTGGGTGAAAACGTCGCTGGCGGCTTCCATTTCAAAGTAAGCTTCCAGGACCTGTTCAGCCACAGGGGCCAGCCAGCTGCCGTGGGCAGCCTTCTCGCCGTAGACGGCCACGGCGATTTCGGGATCGTTCTTGGGGGCAAAGCAGATGAACGCAGCGTGGTCAGAGCCGCCGGAGGCGTGCTGGGCGGTACCGGTTTTGGCACAGACCTCCACAGGGAAGGGTTTCAGGGTCTCATGGCCGCCGAAGTATTTGTTGGCGGTACCGCCTACGTCGGTGATGACCTTGCGCATACCGGTCATGTACATTTCGTAGGTGTCGTAGGAGATGTCCATTTTGCTCACGATCTCCGGCTGATTCTGCTTGATCAGCGTCCGGTAATCAGAGGAGGCCACCCGGTTCAGGAAGGTTGCCCGGTAGCGGGTGCCCCGGTTGGCCAGCGTGCAGGCATAGACACACAACTGCAGGGGGGTGAATCGGTTCTCGGACTGACCGATGGCGCACAGAACACGGTCACCGGCGTTCCACACGGCGTCGGGGCCGGTATAGGAGGCGGCCTTACTTTCGGCGTTTGCCCGCCAGCCGATCTGTTCCGTCAGCTCAATGCCGGTGGGCTCACCCAGGCCGAAGCCTTTGGCGGTTTCATCCATCATATCAATGGTAAGCCGGTAGCCCAGCTCATAGAAGAAGTAGTTGCAGGAAACCTTCAGGGCATCCGTGGCATCAATGGTGCCGTGGGTGGCCTGAACGGAGGAATACAGCAAGCACTTGGGGCTGAAGCCTTCCAGGGTGGTGAACACGCCCTTATCCTGGATCGTTTCCATATAGTTCAGGATTCGCTCGCCTTTGGAGTTGGTATGCTCCATGGCGGCAACCAGAGTGCACATTTTGTAGGTGGAGCCGGGAGCGTAGTAGGCGCCGAAGGCCCGGTTGAAGAAGGGCTTCTTGGGGTCTTCCATGATGGCGTTCCAGGTTGCTGCCTCCCGGATGGTGGCCAGATCGTAGGAGGGGTAGCTGGCGCAGGCCAGAATCTCGCCGGTCTTGACCTTCATCACCACCACGGCGGCGCCTTCGGCGTCCAGACCGGTGCTCTCACCTTCGGAGGTGTTGATCTCCGGGTTGGTGAGTTCCTCCATGACCTCTGCCAGGGCATCCTCGGAGATTTTCTGCAGGGTGATGTCGATGGTGGTTTCCACGTTGTTGCCGGCGATGGGTTCCTTGCCTGTCAGGTATTCCTGGCGAATGATGGCGCCGTCCTTGGAAACCACGTCCAGACGGCTGCCGTCGATGCCGTGGAGATATTCCTCAAAGGCCTCCTCGAAGCCGGACTGGCCGATGTAGGCATCCATGGAGTAGCCCTGATCCTTGTATTTTTCCCAGTCGGAGTCGTCCATGCCGCCCATGTAGCCCAGAATGTGGGCGGCGTAGGTGGTGTGGTATTCCCGGACGGTGGAGGATTCCACCATCAGACCCGGGGTATTCAGCTCCAGAATGGCGGACAGGTTCTCGTTGGAAACGTCCTCGATGAACACGTAGTTTGGCAGGTTGGTCACGCCGCGCAGGTCGAATTCGTAGCGCAGGCCGATGACGCCCCGGGCCTCTTCGTCGGTCCATTCTTCGGGCAGCTCATAGCGGACCCGCATTTTTTCCACCAGCAATGGAGCGGTGATATCCGGGTCCAGACCCCAGTCCACCATGAAGTTCTGGTAGTAGCCCTGCCAGGAGGTGTTGTAGCTGTCCAAAGTATACTCAAAGGGACGGGTGGCGGTGACGGGGAAGTGGTCGTTGTGGGTGACGCCCAGTTCCTCGCACTTTTTCAGCAGGTTATAAAGGTACTGGTTCCGGTCGTCGGCGGATTTGATCACGTAGTGGTTGAACACCAGGTCATAGCTGGCCCGGTTGCCCACCAGCACGTTGCCGTTTCGGTCCAGGATATCTCCCCGGGCGGCACGGACGGTGGTGATGGTGGAGTAAGTGGTTGCATTGTCGGTATTGCCTTTTGTTTCGATGATCTGCAGGGAGAAGAGCTTTGTAGCGTAAAGGAACATGACAAAGCCAAAAATACCCAACAGCATGGCCGACCGGAATCGGGTCATTCTTTCCATGTGTAGCCTCCGATTTGACCAATGTGGTAGATAAGATAATAAAGGGGAATCATCGTCGCCACGGTAAGGGCACCGGTGATCAGGAAACGGGGACCCCGGTACCACCGGGTCAGGCCCATGAACATTCCGACGACATACAGTCCGATTTCATAGGCCATGGCGGCCAGTCCCGCGCACAGGATGATGGAGCTGGGGCTGCGGTGCCACACCAGCTGGCGGAACAGTGTGGCGCACATGCCGAAAATGGTGAGCAGAACCACACAGTAGGGGCCGGGGGCGGAACCGGAGAAATAATAGATGGTGGATGATACCAGGATGAACACACTGCCCACCTCACTGCCTTCAATCACGGTGATCAGCAGCATGGCGGCCACTGCCAGGTCCGTGGTGGAGCCAAAGATGGGAACCCGACTCATGATGGAGTCCTGAATCACCAGGCACAGCACGCAGATGCCCACATAGCCCAGCCAGCGCAAGGTCTGCAGCCACTGCAGGTGGGTGAAGCGCAGAGGCTTCAGCGGGCTGACCCGGGGGGCATCCGGCTTGAATTCGTTCACCAGGGTGCGGCGTACCCGCTTGGTTTTTTGCTTGGGGCGGGACTTGGCGGCCGGACGTCTGGCGGCAGAGGATTTGCCTGAGGAAGACCTGGCGGCGGAAGCTCTGCGGGTGCGGTCGGAGCGGGAGTTGCTTTTTTCAGCCATAGAAGAAGTCCTCATTCCGTGCGGAAATTTGTCAGGATGAAAATCTGCTCCAGGGAGCTGATTTCCGCGGCAGGCTCCAGAACGGCGTATTTCGCCACGCCGGTTTCTTTAAAGCCCGCGTCCACCACGTAGCCCAGAATCAGACCTCTGGGGTACACCGTGGAGCCGGAGGTAACCACCTGGTCGTTGTTGCGGATGATGGAGGAGGAGGGCAGGTAGTCCATCTGCAGGTATTTCTCGTTGCCGTCGATATAGCCGCCGCTGACCATGCCGTTGTAGCCGGAGGTGGTGATGGTGGCGGAGATTTCCAGCGTGGAGTCCAGTACGGTTTTGACCACGGCGAAATTGGAGCCGACCTGGGTGACCAGGCCCACCACTTCGCCGTTTTCGGTGATGGCAACCATATTTTCCTCGATGCCAACATTGGAGCCGCGGTTGATGGTGAAGGTATTGGACCAGTCGGTGGAGCTCCAGCCGATGATATAGGCGTCGGTCATGTCGTAGTCCTCGTGGACTTCCTTCAGGGACAAGGCCTTGCGCAGACGGTCGTTCTCACGCTCGGTGGAGTCTGCCTGACGGGCCACGTCCTCCATCTGGGCAATGCTGGCCTTCAGCGCTTCATTTTCCGCCTCCAATGCCTCGTAGCGGAACATATAGCTGTAGTATCGCTCGGCGGTTTTGGTCAGGGAGGTACCCGCCGCCCGGAAGGGGGCCAGCACGCCTTGGACCATCAGTTCCGGGATGCTTCGATTGGTCAGGCCTGCCATCACCGACAGCGTGGCAGTGACAAGCACGGCCAGGATGACAATGATTTTCAGCTTTGTATTGAACAGGTTTCTCATGTTATTCCTCCCAATTCATCATCTGCCCCAGGACAGTGCCCAGGCGGCAGACGGGAAGTCCCATTACATTGTAGTAGTCTCCCCGGATGCCGGGGCAGAACAGGGCTGCGCCGCCCTGGATGCCGTAGGCTCCTGCCTTGTCCATGGGTTCGCCGGAGGCCACATAGCGCCGGATTTCGGCCTCCGACAGGGGACGGAAGGTCAGGTCGGTCACCTCGGTAAAGGTCTCCCGGCGGTCACCGCAGAGCACGGTACAGCCGGTCATCACCTGGTGCTCCCGGCCGGAGAGCAGCTGCAGCATGGCCACGGCTTCCTCCCGGCTGTGGGGCTTGCCCAGCACCCTGCCGGCGCAGACGACGATGGTGTCCGCTGCCACCACCACATCCTCCGGACCCCGCTCCACGGCCAGCGCCTTACGGCAGCTCACCCGGGCCACCTCGTCACAGGGAGATTTGGTGGGGTCCATGGCCTCGTCGATATCCGCAACCCGGACGGTAAAGGGTATGCCGAACAGGCTCAGCAGCTCCCTGCGCCGGGGGGAGGCGGAGGCAAGAATCAAATTTTTCATTTCTGCTCCAATCCTCTCAGGTACAGTCCCCGGGTACAGAAGCCGGGCTCGAAGGGCACGGGACTCATATACTCGCTGAGGACCCGGTCCACCTCCCGGCTGTTTTCCGTGGTGAAGTACAGCCGGATGGCCCACAGGCCCAGACGGGCCAGATCGTTCTGCCGGTCCAGCCAGCTGAGCTTCTTTCCGTTGAGCAATACGCTGCGGCAGGTATTGCCGTCTTTGATGATGGGGAACTCCGCGCCGGTGCGGTCGGTGAGCTTGGTGGCCACGGAGCCGCAGGTGCATTCGCCGGTGCGGCCCTGGATCAGGCAGTGCTCGGTGATCATCAGGGGCAGACGGCCGTAAGCAAAAATCTCCGTGGGCACGGCCTTGCTGATGTCCCGGATCTGGGGCAGGGTCAGCTCAAAGCTCAGGCAGGCGGAGGCAAAATCCATCATCTGAAGTGTGTTCATGGAGGCGGAGTTGAAGACGTTCAGGCCGAAATCTCCGTGCAGCCGGAGCCCTGCCTCCCGGACGGGGATCACCAGGCCGTAGTTGCCCACCAGGACGTCTTTGATGCCCATGCTCTTGATTTGCTCCAGACCGGCGCGCAGCTTGGGCAGCTCGCCGTCGTGGACGATTCTGGGCAGCACGGCGGCCACCCGGCCCCGTTTTCCCAGAACCTGGCACAGGGAGGCGTCTTCGGTGAGCAGGTGGATGGGCACATAGAGCATGGCAGTTTCCGCGTTCACCAGGGTGGGGGTGAGCTGCTCCCGGGTGGTGACCTGGATGGTCAGACCGGGGAGCTTGGTGTTGCCCTTGTAGTTGGGAACGGGCTTGGGTGCCCGGACAGTACGGGGCTCCGTCCGGCCCCGCAGGGCGGTGAGGCGGTTTAAGAGTTCCCGGCGCATGGCGTTTACCGCGGCGGCGGGAACGGTGAGGCCGGGGTCAATATGGGTGCGGATTTCGGTGCAGCGGTAGGGGGTGCCGCCGGTTTTGGACAGCCATCCACTGAGCACCTGGCCGGACAGGGCCACGCTGTGGGCCAGCTCCGGTTTGGGACCAACCACGGAGCAGCTGCGGCCCTCCGGGTCGGTGACGGTGAGGGTGCACCCGTCCACAGTGACGGCGCACTGGAACTGAATGTCCACCAGGGAGGTCTCTCCGGACTCGTAAGATTGCTGCGCTTCCTGGAGCCACTGGGGGTCATCCCGGGTTTCGGTGCGGGTGCCGAACATTCTCTTGTCGATGCGGTTGGTATAATAACCGTTGGTAAAGCCCTGGCGGTTAAAGGCGGTGTAGAGGCTGTCCATCATCTGCTCGGTGACCTGGCCTTCGTCAATGGCCTTGCGGTACACGCCGGTGACGGTGGCCACATATTCCGGCCGCTTCATCCGGCCTTCCAGCTTCAGGGAGGCCACGCCCATGGCCTCTAATTCTTTGACATAATGCACCAGACAGTTGTCCTTCAGGCTCAGGGGGTATTTGTTCTCCCAGCGGCCGTAGCCGTAGCTCTGGCGGCAGGGCTGGGCGCAGCGCCCCCGGTTGCCGGAGCGGCCGCCGATCATGGAGGAGAGGTAGCACTGGCCGGAATAGCACATGCACAGGGCACCGTGGCCGAATACCTCGATTTCAATGGGAGAATTGGCACAGATATAGCGAATCTCGTCCCGGTTCAGCTCCCGGCTCAGAACCACCCGCTTCATGCCCAGGGCGGCACACAGCTGCACGCCGGCCAGGGAATGGACAGTCATCTGAGTGGAACCGTGGACGGGAACCTCCGGGGCAATCTGGCGGCAGAGCTGGGCCACGCCCAGATCCTGGACGATGTAGGCGTCGATGCCGGCATCGGCGGTTTTGCGGATCAAATCGGAAACAGACTTGAATTCCCGGTCGGTGACCAGGGTGTTCAGGGTCAGATGCACGTCCACACCCCGGACGTGGCAGTATTTTAGTGCCTCGCCCAAGGTTTCCAAAGTGAAGTTCTTGGCACCCTGACGGGCATTAAAGGTGCCGATGCCCAGGTACACGGCGTTGGCGCCGTTCTGCACGGCAGCCCGCAGTGCCTCCATGGACCCGGCAGGGGATAGTAATTCCAGCATATGATTTCTCTCCGTATGGTATACTTGGGAACATTATAGCACAATGGCTGTTCCTTTTCCACCCTTTCGTTGGGCTTTCATGAAAATTTAATGAATTTACCACAATTCCCCATGCCATTCCATCCATCCGGTTTTCGCGCATTGACAGATAAATTGTTGGGCGCCTCCAAAATCTTCCCTTCTGCGGTTTGGACGGATCTTTTGCCCATACCATCAAATAAGTTGTTTTTAGAGGTCGCCTGCTGCCTGGCGGTGGATTGAAACGGCACCTGTTGAACCGAATACCCAGGCATCCGGCGGTTTACACCACCGTGTATTTTCCCTCAGGCAGCCGCTTGGTGATCAGCTTCCACAGCTCGTCCGGGTCGTCCAGGCAGGTGTGGGGGAGGATCAGGGCCCGCTGGGGGGTGAGGTAGAGGTAGGTGGCGGTGAGATTCCGGTAGGCGTGGTGGACGGATTTCCACTCGTATTCCAGAACCTCCTTGCCGTTGTCGGCGGTAATCCCTTTCTTCTTGTCGCTGAGGGTGACGGTGTATACATGCTGGGGGCGGGTAAGCCCCTGCTCCCGGATCTGCCGGTTCAGGGAAGAAAAGAAAAATGCAAAATAGACGCAGGGGACGCCCAGACCCACACCCAGCAGCACGGAGCCCAGCAGTACGGCCCCCCGGGCGGGGGCACGGGTAAAGCAAACGGCTGCACTGAGCCCCAGAATCAGGGCAAACAGCGCCGGCCCCCGCCACTGTTTCCGGCGGCGCAGCAGATCAAAAACGGTGAAACGGCGGAATTCAGGCCCGGATAAATTTACTTCAATGGTCACGGAAATTCGCTCCTTGTTATTTTTTACAAAATAATAGCACGTTTTTTGACATAAAACAATGGCATGGGAAAAAAGAAATGATTATTTCACAAATAGACCTTGCTTTTTCGTTAACAATTTGGTAAAATTACAGGCATGAAAGGACGCGCGCTTGTGTTCATTCAAAAAGCAAAACATAGGAGGAAACAAAATGAAAAAGCTTATCTGCATTGCTCTGGCTCTGGTTATGGTTCTGGGCCTGGCAGTCACCGTCAGCGCTGAAGGCCCCAGAGTTACCCTGACCTACGCTGAGGTAAACCCCATTGAGGGCACCATCGTCGGCATGATCGCTACCTATTTCAAGGAGCAGGTTGAGACCCTGACCAATGGTTCTGTCTGCATCGACATTCAGGCCAACGGCGTTCTGGGCAACGAAGCATCCGTTCTGGATGGTATCCTGTCCGAGAGCGGCACCGTTGACATCTCCCGTATCTCCGCTTTCGCTCTGACCAGCTACGGCTGCAACAAGGCCAAGCTCCTGTCCATCCCCTATACCTTCGTCAACGAGCAGCACTTCTGGAACTTCGCCAACAGCGATCTGGCTCAGGAATTCCTGAAGGAGCCCCAGGATCTGGATCTGGGCCTGCGCGGCCTGTGCTACGGCGAAGAGGGCTTCCGTCACTTCTTCTTCAAGGAAGGCGTTGAAATCAACAGCATCGAAGATCTGAAGGGCCTGAAGATTCGCGTTTCCGAGGACCCCGTCATGGTCGGCATGGTCAAGGACCTGGGTGCCAAAGAAGCCGTCGTTCCCTTCACCGAGCTGTATTCCGCTCTGCAGACCGGCGTGGTCGACGGCGCTGAGCAGCCCATCGCCAACTACAAGTCCAACGCTTTCCCTGAAGTCGCTCCTACCATCGTTCTGGACGGTCACACCTTGGGCGCCATCCAGATCGTTATTACCGACCTGGCATGGGACAAGCTGACCGAGGAGGAGCAGGCTGCCGTTATGGAAGCTGCCAGACTGACTCAGGCTTACAACGCTGAGATCGTTGCTGCCAAGGAGCAGGAAGTGAAGGACGCTCTGATCGAAGCCGGTTGCTCCGTTGTCGAGATCGAGGACAAGGCTCCTTGGGTTGAGGCTTGCCAGAACACCATCACCAAGAACACTTCCGATCAGGCTGACCTGTATCAGCAGCTGCTTGATCTGCAGTAATTTAAGCATAATTTCCGGGGGGCGCGGGGAAATCAACCCGCGCCCCGTTTCAAATTTCCGCAAATCCCAATGTGAAAAGGAGAGATACTGTGCCAAGGCTCTTTCAAACGATCGATAAGATTCGTCCGCTGTACGATTTCGTTTACAGGATCGTTTTGGTCATCTGCAAGATCCTTCTGATTGCAGATATTCTGATTTCTGTTTACGCCGTTATCGGTCGATATGTTCCCAATTTCCCGTCCACATCCTGGGCTGAGCAGGTGGTTCTGACCTGCATGGTTTACCTTGCGGTTCTGTCTGCTGCGCTGGCCATCCGGGATGATTCCCACATTCGAATGACAGTTTTTGACCGGTATCTGCCCACTGTTGTGGTCAAGGTGCTGGATGTCATTTCTGACTTGGCCGTCATGGCGCTGGGTATTGTTCTGCTGGTTTATGGCAAGCAGGTTTGCTCCGGCCGCCTGGTTCGTGGTTTCTACGAGTCCATGCCCTGGCTCAGCCGTTTCTGGATGTATTTCCCGGTGCCCCTTGCCGGCGGGGCGATGATTGTCTTTGAGCTGGAATCCCTGTATAGCCATATCAAGGCATTCTGGATTCATGATAAGAAGGAGGAAAAAGAGGTATGAGCAGCGAAACCTTATCCATTCTGATCCTGCTGGGCAGCTTCTTTGCCTTTATTTTCCTTCGCTTCCCCATCGCTTATGCGGTTGGTCTTTCCTCGGCTCTGTGTCTGGTCTCTATGGGCGCCAATGTCACGACTTTGGTAACACAGATGGTGAAGGGAGTCTGGAGCTATTCCCTGATGGCGGTCCCCTTCTTCATCACCATGGGTGTGCTCATGGGTTCGGGCGGCATCTCCGATAAGCTGATTGCTCTGGCCAACTCTCTGGTGGGTTGGATGCGGGGCGGCCTGGCCATGGTGAACATTGTGGCCTCCTATTTCTTCGGTGGTATCTCCGGCTCCGCCGCAGCGGACACCGCGTCCCTGGGATCGATGCTGATCCCCATGATGGTGGACGAGGGCTACGATGCCGATTTCTCCACCGCTGTCACCATTACCTCTTCCTGTGAGGGCCTGCTGGTGCCTCCCAGCCACAATATGGTCATCTTTGCCACCACGGCTGGCGGCATTTCCGTGGGCAGCCTGTTTATGGCAGGATATCTTCCCGGCGCTCTGCTGGCCGTTTCCTTGATGATCGGTTCTTATATCATCGCTCTTAAGCGAAATTATCCCAAGGGAGAGCCCTTCTCCATCGTGCGCTTCCTCAAGCAGATGGGCACCTCCATCTGGGCTTTGCTGGCAATCGTTATCGTTGTATTCGGTGTTGTGGGCGGAGTGTTTACTGCAACCGAGTCCGCTGCCGTGGCGGTTATCTATTCGCTGATCGTTTCCGTGTTCATCTACAAAGGCCTGGATTGGAAGGGCGTTTGGAAGGCCTTGGGCGATTGCATCAATACGCTGGGCATCGTCCTGATTCTGATTTCCACCTCTTCTGTGTTTGGCTACTGCCTGACCCAGCTGCATGTGCCGTCCTTGGCTGCGAATTTGATTACCAGTGTTTCCAGCAATCCTATCGTGATTGCGCTGATGCTGAACCTGATCTTGCTGGTGCTGGGCTGCATCATGGACATGGCCCCCATCATCCTGATTGCAACTCCTATTTTGCTGCCCGTTGCTGTGGAAATCGGCATTGATCCTATCCAGTTCGGTATTATGATGATCCTGAACTGCGGCATCGGTCTGCTGACACCTCCCGTAGGCGCTGTGCTGTTCATCGGTTCCGCAATTGCGAAAAAGACGGATCGCAACTGCTCCATGGAGAAAGTAGTGAAAGCGACGCTTCCGTTCTATCTGTGCATGATTGTGGCATTGCTGCTCATCACGTTCATTCCCGCGATCAGCCTGTTCCTGCCCAGCCTCTTTGGCGGCTAAGAAAGAAAAGGCACACCGTTATCAGGCCCGCGGCACCCGCCGCGGGCCTATTATCGGGTATGGGAAATGGAATGATCCGCGCCTCTTGGCTCTCTCAAAGGGAGAGCCAAGAAGCCGCTACCGTATCTGCCCGCCAAACAACGGTTTTGTACTGGGACAACCTAAAAATCTTTCGTTCAGGGGAATATCGTTATGACCGAAACAACAAGAAAACAGGAAAACAAGCTGATCGCCAATACCCTCTTTGTGTTCTTTGTCAGCGGCGCGGCTTCCATGCTCATGGGCAATCTCATGCCCTTCCTTCAGGAAATTTATGACTTCAGCTATGCCCGCCGGGGCTTTTTGCTGTCCCTGCCCTCCTGGGGCAACCTGGCGTCGGTATTTCTTACCGGGTACCTCCCCACCTACATCGGCCGCCGGAAGACGGTACTGCTCACCTCCGTGTGGATGGCCCTGGCCTTCATCCTGATCACCTTCGGCATCGGCGGTGCGGCATTGCTGCCGCTGGCCTGCGTGATGATCGGCATTGCCCGGGGCGGCAACAGCAATTTCTCCAATACCATGATGTCCACCCTTACCGGTGAGCGGGCGGCGGTGGGCTATAATCTGCTCCATGGCGCCTTTGCCGTGGGCGCGGTGCTGTCTCCCCTGGCTCTGGTGGCCTGCGCCTCCCGCAGCGAAAACGGCTGGCGGCTGATGGGCATGGGAATCATCGTGCTGTGCGTGGCCCAGGTGGTGGTCTACGCGAAGATGGCCCTGCCGGCGGAGAAGATCACCGGCTCCATCAAGTCCGTGGACAAGCGCTTTTTAAAGAGCAGGAGCTTCTGGCTGGGCTGTGCCATTCTGTTTTTCTACATTTCCGTGGAGTACGCCATCTGCACCTGGCTTGTGACCTACTTCAAGGATTCCGGATATCTCAGCCCCAATGTATCCCAGATGATGACGAGCCTGTTGTGGGTGGTCATGTTCATCGGCCGGATGATGGGCGCTTACCTGGTGGGCAGGGTGCCCAGAAAGGCCCTGCTGGTGGTGGATGGCGTTGGCCTGACGGCCTTCTTCCTGCTGGTATTCTTCAGCCGCAGCGAGCTGCCCATCTTCATCGGCATCATGGGTGTGGGATTGTTTATGGCCACCATCTACACCACCGCCCTGGCTCTGGGCACCGAGAAGATTCGGGGCAATGACCTGGGCGTGAGTAACATGGTGCTCATCGGCAGCTTCGGCGGCATCATCACCCCCGCCCTTGTGGGCATGGTGGCGGAGAAGGCCGGCATCCATGCGGGCATGGGCGTGGTTGTCTGCGTTACCGTGCTGCTGCTCATCACCATTCTTTGCAGCGTATTCATGAAAGGAGAAGAAGCATGATCGAGAAAAATCAGCGCTGGGCCTATCACGACCAGTCCGATGCCCAGAATGGGGGAGAGGGTGTTACCCGGCGGATCCTGGTCTATACCGATGGGCTGATGTGCGTGGAGAATACCTTTGAGGAGGGGGCTGTTGGTAAGCTCCACAGCCATCCTCATACCCAGATCACCTATGTGGTGTCCGGGGAGTTTTCCTTCACCATCGACGGCG
>CAMEWH010000014.1:0-38852 GCA_945940335.1 uncultured Clostridia bacterium
CCCCCATAGGGGGAGCCAAGGGGTGCGGCAATTCCGGTTCGCCAAATTACAATTTCCCTGTCCAATGAAAAAAACACCGAATCAGCCGTTGTGGGGCCAATTCGGTGTTTCCATATTCAATTGTGCAGCACGATCATGTAGATGAATACCACGCAGATGGCGGCGCAGAGCATCAGCAGCGCGAAGGACAGGTTGCCGGTGATGCGGCCGGTGGTTTTTTCGATGGTTTCCAGGCTGCGGTAGGCCAGGTGGGCGTAGTGTCGTCCGCCCTGCTGTTCCTTACCCCGGCGGATGGCCAGGATGTCCAGGTTCTTGCCCAGCCGGTAGGATATGGAGGAATAAACCTTGTCGTCGCCCACCTCCGGGGAGGGGTGGTAGACGAATTTACCCAGCATCAGCACCAGGGCATCCGGCAGGTCGCAGAATAGCCGCCCCAGAATTCCGCCGGTGCGCAGGATGCCCTTGGCTGCAGGCCCGGTGAGTTTGTTCTCCCCGAACAGGGCGCTGAACCGGCCGCAGCCTTCCGGCAGCCATTTTAGAAGCAGGGGACGATACAAAAGATTTTCCAAATCCAGCTTCTCCGGCCAGCGGTTTACATACCGCCCGTCCTTCATCAGGAATTTCCGGATGAACAGGAAGTACAGAGCTGCGCCGATGACAATGGAGATCACCGCGCCCTTGAGATTTTCCGCAGAGAGGTAATGCACTGCATGGTGCAATGCTCCGCAGTGGAAGAAGTCGGTGCCCAAGTCCGCAATGGCATCCATGGAACGATTTGCGGTGAGGCCCAGCAGCGGCAGCAGCAGGGCGGGAAGCATCACAGCCACGGTGCTCGTGGGGGACATGTACTTCTTTTTGGCGTCGAACTCTGCCTGACGGGTGGGGTTCTTTTCCACGAAAATACACACATAAAGCTTGGTCATGTAGGCCAGGGTCATGCCGCCGGAGATCAAGAACAGCCATTCCACTCCGGTCAGAGCCCAGCCGTATTCCGCGGCCCCCTCCACGATGGCCTCGTGGAGCAGGGTCTTGCTGACGTAGCCATTGAGCAGGGGGATACCGCCGATGCCCGCCGCCCCCAGCAGGAAGGCCAGGTTCAGCGCTGGCTTCTTCCGGCCGAAGCCGCGAATCTCGTTCAGATCCAGCTGATGGAGGCTCCAATACACCACACCGGCGCATTCAAACAGCACCAGCTTGAACAGGGAGTGGTTGACCATGTGCAGCAGCGTGCCCCGGGCAGCCAGGGCATTTTCCTCCCCCAGCAGACCCATCATGCCGATGCCCACCAGGATGAATCCGATCTGGCTCATGGAAGAGCAGGCCAGGGTCCGTTTGAGGTCGATGCTGAACAGAGCCAGCACCGCGCCCAGCACCATGGTGATGGTGCCCAGGGTGAGGATCAGGGTGCCCCAGGCGGGGTCGTACCGGAAAATGTTGCAGGAAATGGCCAGAATGCCCCAGATGCCGGACTTGGTCAGCACGCCGGAGAGCAGTGCCGAGGCGGGAGCAGGGGCCACGGGATGGGCCTTGGGCAGCCAGATGTGCAGGGGAAACATGCCCGCCTTGGCACCGAAGCCGAAGAGAATGCAGCCGCCGGCCACATAAAGGGTTCCTTTGTTGGGGCAGGCTGCGGCCAGATCATAGAGCTTTTTAATTTCCGTGGTGCCCAGCTCGTGCTGCAACAGGAACAGCCCCATCAGCGCTACCAGGCCGCCGATCACCGCCACTGCCAGATAGGTGTTGGCCGCCCGGATGGCTCCGGGAGTCTCCTCCTGGATGACCCAGGTGAAAGAGGTGAAGGACATGATTTCAAAAAACACAAAGGCGGTGTACAGGTCTGCCGCCAGGAATACCCCCAATGTAGCCCCCAGGGTGAGCAGATTGAAAAAATAGTACCGTCCCAAATGGTGGTGGTGGAGGAAATACTCCGGGGAAAGGAGCCCGGTCTGGGCCCACATCAGGCAGATGATCACGATGTACACCCGCCGGAACCCGTCCACCGTCAGCTTCAGCCCGGTGAGCAGAGGGAGGGAAACGGTGGCATCCGGCCCCAGGAAAGCGATCAGAAGGGAGAAGGCCAGGGACACCAGGCCAGTGGCCACGGCGGCCCGCTCTCCCTTTTTCCCGGAGAAATAGGCGGCAAAGGCCATGACCATGGGGAAGAAAACAAATAACCAGGGATTCATATCCGTTCCTCCTTTACCGCAGTCCCCCGGCAATGGCCAGGGCAGCGTTTACAATGGGCTTTGCGAAAATTCCGGTGAGCACAATGGCGGCTGCCAGAATGGTCATGGGCAGAGTCATCTGCCAGCTTACTTCATGCACCGTTTCCAGCTTTTCGTCTTCGGACCCGGCGGCGGGGAAAAAGACCCGACACACCACCGTCAGCATATAGATGGCGGTGAGCAGGGCGCCGAACAGCAGCACGCCTGCGCCCAGGTAGGCAAGGCCGCTCTGGGATTCCGCTGCCGCCGTCAGCAGATGCCATTTGCTCACAAAGCCGCTGAGCGGGGGGATGCCCGTCAGCGCCAGGGCGGCGATGGTGAAGCAGCCGAAGGTAACGGGCATTTTCCGGCCCAGGCCGTTCAGCTCACGCAGGTATTCCCGCCCGGTGCCGTGGAGCACCGCACCGGCGCAGAAGAAGGCCAGAATTTTGATTTCCGCGTGGAAGGCCATGTGCAGAAGTCCTGCGGCAAGGCCATCCTGGGTCATCATGGCCACGCCGAAGAGAATGTAGGAAAGGTTCGCCACGGTGGAGTAGGCCAGCCGCCGCTTCCAGTGCTGCTCCTTCACCGCCTTGGTGGCACCGAAGAAGATGGTGAAAATGGCCAGGGCCATTACAAATTTCTGGGCCCAGGTGCCGGACAGTACCCCCGTGCCGTAGGCATACCAGGTCAGCCGGATCACGGCGAACACGCCGGATTTCACCACCGCCACAGCGTGGAGCAGTGCCGTCACCGGGGTGGGAGCCACCGAGGCTTTGGGCAGCCATACATGGAAGGGGCACAGGGCGGCTTTCACGCCGAAGCCCAGAAAGCCCAGGGTGTAGAACACCAGCATCAGGTTTTCACTTCCACCGTATCCGCTCTCCAGGAAGCCGCCAAAGCGGAAGTTTTCCCCGTAGCCGTTGCCGATGAGGTACATGATGGAGGTAAAAGCCAGGGCCGCTCCGCCCAGGGAGAAGGAGAAGTAGGTCTTTGCCGCCCGCACGGCCCGGCGGGTCATGGGGTGCATCACCAGGGGCACGGTGGCCAGGGTCAGCAGCTCATAGAAAGCATACATGGTGAACAGGTTTGCCGACATGGCAACCCCCAGTGTCACGCCGTAGGTCATGGTAAAGAAGGTGAAGAAGGCGGTTTGCCGCTCCTCGTGCTTCATGTACTCCCAGGCGTACAGCACCGTCAGGGGCCACAGGGTGGCCACGATTCCGGCAAAAAACCGGCCCAGGCCGTCAAAGCGCAGGGTGAGGGTCAACTCCTTGGTCAATGTAACCGCAGTGAAGGAATCAGTTTTGCAGGTGAGGATCAGGGCCCAGGTCAGGACGGAGGTGAGGATGGTGATGACATACACCGCTGCATACATTACCTTCGTACCCTTTCGGTGGGTCAGCGGCAGCAGCCCGCCTCCCAAAAGGGGAAGCAGCACCGCCAGCAGTAAAAAACGTTCGTCCATAGCGCACCTCAGAACAGGGAGGCGGCCAGCTGCGCCATCAGGGGTACCAGCTGCCCGGCGCACAGGCCCAGAATCAGGGTCAGACCGGCCAGAATCCAGATGGGAGCAACCATGGCCCAGCCGCCCTCGTCGTTCTTCTCGGGAAGAGCGACGTCCTTTCCGGGGAAGAAGCCGGAAACGGTGATGGGCAGCAGGTAACCGGCGGTGAGCAGGGCGGAGATCAGCAGTACCACGGGAGCCAGCCAGCTGTAAACCGCCATGCCGGAGTCCAGCGCACCCAGAGCCAGGTACCATTTGCTGACAAAGCCGGAGGCGGGGGGAATGCCGATGAGGGCCAGCGCCGCCAGAGTGAAGCCCCACAACGTTTTCGGCATGGCTTTTCCGAAGCCCACGAATTCATCCACCTTGTGCCTGCCCGTATTGTGGATGAAGGAGCCCGCCACCAGAAACAAGCACACCTTGATGGTGGCGTGGAACAGAACATGGAGCAATCCGCCCAGGGCACTTTCCGGGGTCAGGAAGAACAGGCCCACCAGAGCGTAGGAAATCTGGCTGACGGAAGAATAGGCCAGACGCTTTTTGAACACCTTTTCCCGATAGGCCATCATGGAGCCCATGAACACCGTCAGCAGGGCCAGCGCCAGCCAGGTCTGCTGCACCCAGGTGCCCCGGAGGAATTCCGCCCCAACGGAGAAGTAAATGACACGGATAATGGCCAGTACACCGGCCTTGGCGATGATGCCGGAGAGCACGGCGGAGGCGGGGGCGGGAGCCACGGGGTGGGCGGTGGGAAGCCAGCCGTGGAGGGGATACATACCTGCCTTGGCGCCGAAGCCCACCACACCCAGGAAGACCACAACCTGAATCAGGGTTTCGTGGCCGGCCAGCTTTTCCGCATCCAGTGCGCCGCCTGGGACGAATTCCATGGTGGTGCAGTATTGGGACAGGAAGAAGATGCAGCCCAGAGCCAGGAATGCGCCTGCCACGGAGTAGAACAGATATTTCAGTGCGCCCCGCACCGCTTCCTCGGTACGGTCATGGAGCACCAGGGGCATGGACAGCAGGGTGATCATCTCGAAGAACAGGTACATGGTGATGAGGTTCCGGGAGAAATCCATGCCCATCAGCGCTGCCTGGGACAGGAGGAAGAAGGTGAAGAATCGCTCCTGCTTTTTTTCGTGCTCTAGATAGCGGAAGGCATAGATGCCGGTGAGCAGGAAGCCGAAGGCGGCGATGGCCATAAAGAGCTTGGAGATGCCGTCCAGTCTTAACGCGAAGGTCAGGCTCTCTGTCATGGACAGCAGCACCAGCTCCCGCTCCGGCAGAAACAAAGCGTTGCCGGCCAGCACCGCTTCCAGGGCCAGCGACAGAACCACGCAGCGGTGTTTATTCTGTCCACTTTTCAGAAGGGGCAGTACCAGAGCTGCCAGTGCAGGCAGTAAGATCATTGTGAGCATCATAAAATTAACCCACCTTTCCAAAGTATTCCAGTCCCTGTCCCAGCAAAGCGATCAAGGGAGAGGCGAAAATGCCCGAAGCCAGATTCAAAAGGCTGAAGCAAACGGCCGAAAGGGCAAAGGGCGGCTGGGCCTTCACCACGGCGGCGGAGGCCAGGGGCGTGCCGGGGGTGTAGAGTCGGATGATGGTCCGGGCGAAATAGAAGGTATTCAGGATGGTACTCAGGGCCAGGGCCAGCAGGGTGGGCACGGCCTTAACGGAAACCTCCAGACCGGCGGTAGCCAGCAGGTATTTGGACATAAAGCCCATGGTCATGGGAATGCCGATCATGCTCATTGCCCCCAGGGAGAAGGCAAAGCCCGCCAGGGGGAAGGCATAGCCGCAGCCCTGCAGGTCCTTGAATCGTTTGCTTCCCCCTGCCGCATCGGACAGCCGGGAGGCGGAGAGGAACAGCACAGGCTTGGTTACCGCGTGGGTGAGAATGTGGAACAGTGCCGCAATCACACCGGCCTCCGGAGAAATGCCGATGCCCAGGTACACATACCCAATCTGGGCGGCGGAGGAATTGGCCAGCATCCGGAAAATGTCGTTTTCCTGAATGGCCCCGATGGAACCGAAGATCATGCCGCAGATGCCGAATACAAACAGCACATTCTGCATTCCGCTGCCATAGAAAACCTGCGTGCCAAAGCCGGAGAAGATCACCTTCAGCAGAAAGAAAATGTAGCCCTTGGACACCAGGCCGGAAAGAATGCCCGACGAGCAGGGGGTGGCGTAGCCGTAGGTATCCGGCATCCAGTAGTGGAAGGGGAACAGGCCGCTTTTGATGGCCAGGCCCACGGTGATCAGGCAGATGGAGGAGCTGAGGGGGATCTGGTAAGCCCCGGTCCGGGCCAGCTCCGCCACGGCCTCATGGAGGCTGGGCAGCAGCAGATGGCCGGTGATGTTATACAGGATGGTCACGCCCAGCAGGAACAGGCCGGAGCCGATCAGGCTGAAAATCATGTACCGCACCGAAGCCAGGGTGGTTCGGCCGATCTGGCGGATCATCAGAATGCCGCAGGAGGCCAGGGTGCAGATCTCAATGAATACATAGCCGGTGAAAATATCGTTGGTATACACCAGCACCAGCAGAGCGGCCTGAATCAGGTCCGTCATGACATAGTAAAACTGGCTCTTGCTGGTCTCCAAATCCTCCGACAGCTTGATTTTGGCACCCATCATGCACAGGAACATCACCAGCGAGAAGACGAAGGAGAAGAAACTCTCTAATAGACCGATCCGAATTTCGTTGCCCCAGGGGTGGGGAAAATGGCCCATGATGTAGGTGATGGGTTCGCCGCTCACGTACACCAGCTGCAGGACGAACAGGGAACTCACCGCTACGGCCAGGCTCAGGCACATGGACAGCCACCGGGCGATTTTTCCGCTGAGCACGGAGGAAATCACGCTGAACAGAAGGCTGGCTACAATGGCAAGCAGGGGGAAATTGATGGCAAAGCTCATTTCTGCCCCTCCTTTTTCTCTTCCCGCCGGGCGAGCATGTAAATCTCGTCCAGGTCCAGGGTGTGATACCGCTCATAGAGCTTGATGGTCAGGGCCAGCATCACGGCAGTGACGGAGACGGACACGACGATGCCCGTCAGCACCAGTCCGGCGGGCAGGGGATTGACGTAGCGTGATACGTCGGTGACGCCGTCCACAATGATAGGGGCGGAGCGGCCCTTGATGTAGCCCATGGAGGTCAGCAGCAGGCAGGAGGCTGTGTCCATAATGTTCAGACCCAGAATTTTCTTAAACAGGTTTCGGTGCAGCAAAAGCGTTGCGAAGCCCACCGCGAACAGGATCACCGCAATACAGTTGACGCGGCTGTCCCAAAGTATTTCCAGCATTACAGCCGCCCCCTTTGGAAAATGGAATAAAAGCCGTACATGGTGCAGGCCACCACGATGCCCACGGCCAGGTTCAGCGGCAGGATCAGTCCGGCAGAGAAAATCATGCCCGGGGTGCCGGGGCTGAAAATGGTTTCCAGGTGGTTGGCTCCGCAGAAGAAGGAGTAGCATTTGGCAATGCTGTAGAAGCCCAGGGCACACAGCACCACGATCCGGTATACCTTTAAGTTCAGAGATCTGTCCAACGGCTCAAAGCCGAAGGCGTTGGCGTAGAGAATTAGTCCGCCGCCAATCACCGCGCCGCCGGAGAAGCCGCCGCCGGGACCCAGGTGACCGTTGAAAATCACATAAATGCCGTATACGATGACCAGCGGAACGATGATTCTGGCAGTGCCTCGAAGCAGCGGGTCGGACTGCATGATCTTCTTTTCCTTCTCCGGCTCTCCGCTGCCGTGCAGGTTCAGCAGCAGGATGAATACAGCCGTAGCGGCGGTGTAGAGCACATGGGATTCGCCCAGGGTATCGAAGGCTCGGTAGTCCAGAATCACACCGGCCACCACGTTGACGGCGCCGGTTTCGGCCATGCCTTTTTCCACATAGCGCTCCATCACCTCGTTGTGGGCGGGGGAGTCCGGGGAACCGAAGGTGGGCAGATTTGCTACCGTCAGCAGCAGAAAGCTGATCATAATGCAGCAGAGCACCACGGCAAAGACAGGATAAATCTTCCGGAAACTGCGGATTTCGCCCTGCTCCAGCCGGTCCACCGGCTCCAGCTTCCAGGGGTGGTCGGTGTTTCCGGCGTTGGCATTGGGGTCGGAGTAATTCTGGGGCAAGGCAGCGGTGAAGTCAAATTCACCGGCGTCCCAGGATTTCAGCCAGGCGCGAATATCACTTTTCTTCATTTTGCACCTTCTTTCGAATTTCCCGGATTTTTTTCAGGGTGAGAAACAACAGCACGCTGGACACACCCGCGCCCACGGCGGCTTCGGTGATGGCCAGGTCCGGAGCCTCCAACAGCACCCAGACAATGGACATCATGACGCTGTAGGCCATGAAAATCACCAGCGAGACCAGAAGGTTCCGGGACAGGCAGGTGGCAATGCCGCACACCAGCAGCAGCGACAGCAGCATCAGTTCAATCACATCCATTGGTATCGTCCTCCAATTTGATATGCTCGGCAGCGGTTTCGTCGGTGGCCATCTCCATCCGGCTTACCAGATGGGAGGCCAGGGGGCTGCCCACCCACAGGACCATCAGAGCGGCTGCCAGCTTGGGAACGAATGCCATGCTGCCGGTGGCCACCATCAGTCCGCCCAGAATTCCGGCCATAGAAATGGTATCCAGAATGGCAGCGCAGTGCATCCGGTTCATTACGAAATGGAAGCGGAACACACCCAGAATGCTCACCCCTCCGGCAATGACGCCGAAGAGCATCAGCACGGCAGCGATCAGATAACGGATTGTATCAAACATCGTCGAATTCCTCCTTTTCCTCATGGGAGGCAATGCTGATCTTTGCCAGCACAACCACCGCCAGGAAGCTGATCATGCAGTAGATCAGGCATACGTCCAGCAGCCAGCTCTGCTCCAGAAGCACCGCCAGCACCGCAATTGCCGCCGTGGTCAGGCTGCCGGTCATGTTGATGCCCAGAATCCGGTCGGCCATCCGGGGACCACGGATGGCCCGCAGCAGAGAGAAAAACAGCCCGGCGGTGAGCAGGAACAGAATCCCAATCAAGAAATAATCAAACCAATCTCTCATCATTTGTCCTCCATTTTCCGAATCCACCGCTGGAAGGTTCCGTCGGGGGAGGTGTCCAGCATGGATTTGTCCAGACAGTGGACGGTGAGCTGATTCCCTTCCACCTGCACCGTGATGGTGCCAGGGGTCAGGGTGATGGAATTGGCCAGCAGGAAGCGGCCGAAATCCGTCTTCAAATCCGTGCGGAAGGTCACCAGAGTGGGGGTGAGACGGTAACGCCGGAAGAGAATGTCCCGCCCCACCACCAGTCCTGCTTTGAGAATTTCCCAGACCAGCACCGGTAGGTAGGCGCAGAATACCGGCACCTTTCGCAGCACCCGCAGCTCCTGGGCCGGGCCGTAGTGAAAAAGGCTCCATTCCAGCGCGGCCATCAGTGCCACGATTACCAGTCCCAATCCCACCACCTCGACGGTGAGCTTTCCGTTGAGAAGCAGCCAGAAAAGAAACAGCAAAATATACATAACGGCCTCCTAATAACGTTTCTTCACGGCTACCTATCATAGCACAAAATGACGAAAAGTGCATTATATATTTGAAGAAAATGTTAACAAAAAATCAGAAAAGTACAGGGCATAATATGGTACTTCCTCCTTTTATTGGTAAAATGATATCGAAAACAGCTCCGTCAAAAGGACGAAAGAGCGGATCATTGACTGAGTAAATGTCCATGTCGCGCATTTTCGCGCCACAAGGAATGAAACCTGGTACTGGAATTTGTGCGCAAAAGACTGTATACTAAAGATACGGCAAAGGTCGATAGGTTTTTGGGCGCTGCTGCACCGCCACCTGTCCAGACGCGGAAGCGACAAGAGGACGTACAGAAAAATGACTGAAAGAGGAGAGCTGTGCCATATTCTGCAGCGGATTTTCAGGAATTAAAAAGCAACCGACTCATACTAATTCTTGGGCAACACCGCATAATGGGGCAAGGAGATTCGGCGAGAAATTTTGACCCAAGCGAAAGTATGGAAAATGCGGGAATACTCTGTGTATTTCCCATTTTTCATACTGCACGATTGGGGCAAAAGATCCGCCGAAGCCCGCAGCTCCCATTATGCGGTGTTGCCCTTGATTAAAATCTTTCATATCAGCTTGGTCTATTGGCGCAATACTGCGTTATCGTCACTTGCCATACATACAGTATGGCTGCGTTCCTCTGCCTTGTCTTGCACCAATATCCCTGCGCTGCTAATTAAATCTTTTTATCAAGAATTAGTATCAGATGAGATTATGCGTGAGGTCGGCATCACAGATATCGACCATTCAGGGTTTCACAAGAGAAACAAGAAAGGCTGAATCAGGTGAAAAGATGGAGAAAAATATCAGAAAAGCAGCGAAGAACGACGCGGGGCGGCTGGCGGAAATCATTGTGTTCAACAACAGAAAGAATTATTATCCGATCTTCCGGGACATTGTGTATTCCTTTTCCGAATATACCGTTGCCAATGTGACGGAGCAGTTTTTGCGGGATTCCGAATTCATGGAGCATTGCTATGTTTACGAGGATCAGGTGATCAAAGGCTTTCTCTGCGTTGCGGACAGAGAAATAAAGAAACTGTATGTGGATACCTTTTTCCAGGGGGAAGGAATTGGGACAGCATTGCTTCGCTATGGGGTGGAGGAATTGAATGCAGATAATCTCTGGGCACTGGAAAAAAATGAAAACGCCCTGCGCTTTTACAGAAAGCTGGGGTTCCGATGCACCAATGAAAAAATCTATGAAGAGGGAACAACGGAGTACCTGATCCATCTGGTGCGATAAATCCCGGTTCAGGCGATTGGCTGATCACCGACAGAATTGAGGATGTGGTTGTTGGCACAAGCGTTCCCTTTGATTATGAAAAGTCAAGATTTTAGGGCAACACCGCATAATGGGGCAAGGAGATTCGGCGGAAGATTTTGACCCGAGCGAAAGTATGGAAAATGCGGGAATACTGGATGTATTTCCCATTTTTCATACTGCACGATCGGGGCAAAAGATCCGCCGAAGCCCGCAGCTCCCATTGTGCGGTGTTGCCTTAGGAAAGCTCTTTCCGATTTCACCGGAGCTTCCGAACATAAAAACAGTTCCGAATAGGATGGAAATGTTCTGTTCGGAACTGCTTTTTTGGTCAGCCCACGGACACAAATGTCCGGCGAAGGCCTTCATAACCGGGAATCCGGGTCAATAATGCACCACATTGCCCGCCCGGCGGATTCGCTCTAAGACAGGCGCGGCTTCCGCATCTGTGAAATATTGGTAGGTGGTGGAGGGTACCAGCGTTTTCAGCAGTTCCCAGTCACCGTTTTGCAGGGCCACACGGACGGTGGAGGCGCTGATGGCTTTTCCATCGACTTCCTTTCGGGGGATGATGTGGCAAGTGATGCCTGCTTTGGGCAGCTCCTGTGCCATGATTTTGTTGTACAGCCCCGTCACCTGACTGGTGGGTTCTTCCCCGACATACCGTTCGGTTACGCCCAGAGCTTGCGCAATTTTCGTAAACACCGCCAGGTCCAGCCGGGCGTGGCCATCGATCACCGCCGCCTCGTCCTTGAGGAAATAGCTGGGGAAGGTGGCGCTGCTGATGATGTAGGGACCGGAATCGTGGAGTACTACATTGGGAATGTGGGCAACGCCATCACGCACCAACTTTTTTCGTACAGTGAAGGGCACCAAAGAGGCATCCTCGCTGAGAACGAACAGGTGGAGCGTATCACACTGGGCGGCGGCGGTCTCCACAAGATATTGATGCCCCAGGGTAAAGGGGTTGGCGTTCATCACAAGGGCGGCGGAAATGCCGTCCTTTTGTGTTTTTTCCAGCGCTTTCAGATAATTCGGAAAGCCGGTTTTTCGATTTTCCATGAACACCAGCGTGCCGTCCACCCGGGCAATTTCGTAAAAACCCAGATCCCCGAAGAACTTGGCAGAATTGACCTTCGTGTACAGGAACAGGTGCATATTGCCCCGGGCGAACTGCACCTCCATCAGGTGGGAGATGATCTCGTTCAGCAGTCCCTCGCCCTGATGCTCGGAGCTGACGGCAAAGCACCGCAGGGTAGGGCCGAAGCAGCTTCCCGTGGCGATTGCTTCCCCGTTTTCGTCCTCCATGGCGCAAATGTAGTCCAGATTCCCGTCCCGGGAGATCCCTTCCTTTTGAAGCAATTGATCGATTTGGGACAGTCTGCGCTTGTCTGAGGGATCGATTTGAGAGATGGAATAGTCGCTCATTGATCTTCCTCCTTCAAAAAGTGGAGCATGTACACCATGGTCAGCAGGTCTGCCGTGCCGCCGGGGGACAGGTCCTTTTGAATGAATTCTTGATTCAGTGCTTCCAACGTTTCGCCGGTTGGGAAAGGCTCCTTTTCCAGCAAAATGCGCAGCTTTTCGGAAGTTTCCTTCGCCAGTTCATAGCCACCCCGGTGGATCATGTTGGTGTCTGCCGTGTCTGCCAGCATGGCGATCAGGGCAGCGCAGCCGGAATCGTTGACGGTTTTTCCCTGGGCCAATCCTGCTTCCAGCTTGGGCAGACCCACATGTAATATGGCAGGGAAGCCGGCTTCCGCCTGGCCCCGGACACCGGTGATGCCATATTGCAGATATAGCTTTTGTCCGGTGGTTTTGGCGGTTTCCGGAGTCAATCCCGCGTAATCCCGGCTGACTAAGCCCTGGGTCATGGCGGCACATTCTGAGAGCACCTGCTCCGGGTGGCTCCACTGCTCCCGTGCCAGCCGTCCCAGGGCGCCGCAGAGGATGCCCATGGAGAAAATGGCCCCCCTGTGGGTGTTTACGCCAGCCGTGGCACGAAGCATTTCCCCCTCGGCCAGCTTGCCGGGAATACGCAGCCGGGCAAAGGTTTCCGTTGGTGCTTCCTGCCTGGTGTCCATGCCGATTCCGGCACACTCCCCAAAGTACGGATAGAGGGCTGCGGCGCTGGACTGGAAGGTAAAGAAATCCATATCTCTGTGACTGCCGCTGTCAATCCGATCAACCAGACCGGGTTTGGGGGTTGTTGCGACCTCATACAGCAGCGCCTGACAGGCCAGTTTTCCAATGGTCCGGGTATCCTCCTGCCGGATTGCATCCTGCAGGATTTCCTGAGTCTTTTCCTGAAGCTGGACCACGGTGTGGGTCCGGCTCCGGGCACAGGCCTGGGCAGAGCCGCCGCAGAGCAGGCATTTTCTGCCGGAAAGTCCCAGCTCCTGTCGATCAACCTTCCGCCCGTCGGGGCAAAGCACGTCCATATCAAACAGCCGCCCCGCAGCGGTGTGGTCCTCGATTTCCGCTGTCAGCGCCTTTACCGCCAGCGGCTGTTGATCCAGCACAAAAATGGCTTCATTTCCGGTATTCTCGTTGCTTTCTTCAAAATAAAGCACCCGGACCCCCGCTGTACGGAACTGCGCTTCCAGCAGCTGCCGTCCCAGTGTATAGCCCCGGCGAATGAGAGGACTGTTCTTGATTGGGCCTGCAATGTTCATGGTAAAGCAGACCAAGGTGCTTTTGTATTCTTCCAACAGCGTCCGCTGACGCATTGCCCGCCGTTCACGGGCTTCCAGCATCTGCATCAATGTTACTTCCATAGCGGTCTCCTTACCGGTATTTTTTCAGCAGTTCCACAAAGACGTTTACCTGGGGCAGCGCCAAAGCTTCCTTTTGACACATCAGGTAGGTTTTTCGGACGAAGGGTTCTCCGTTTTCAAAGATACATGGGCGAATACAGCCGTCAAATCCCTTCAGCCCGATTTCCGGAACGCATCCCCAGCCCAGATCCTGCTTCACCATCTCTGCACAGGCGGTGATGGAATCCACGCAGAAGCCCGCGTTCTGACCTCCCAGCCCGTTTTCATTCATCCACCGCAGGGTTATGGCTTCCAGCGTGGAGGCTGTTTTCCGGCTGATATAGAGATATTCATTCAGGGGTTTCTTCTCAAATTCTCTGGCGCAGATGACGCAAATATTCTCCTGACTCAGCAGAAACTGCATCCCGTCCCAGGGATCTCACCCCGAATCACCGCAACGTCCAGACTGCCTTCCAGCATCTGGCGGTACAGGTGACGGCTCTGATCGGTGGTGATTTGGAGCTTTCCATTGGGGTAGGTTCTGTGATAGTCCGCCATGGCATCCGGCAGCCGGTAGAGGGCGTAGTGAATGGAAATCCCCGCATTCAGGGTTCCGCAGATGACGCCTTGCAGGGCATCCAGGTTTCTGCGCATCTGGTCCATTTCCCGAGCCGCCGCTCGGCTGTGGGCCAGAACAGCCTCCCCGGAGGGGGTGAACCGAATACCCTGATGGGAGGGCAGCTGCTCTACCCCCAGCTCCCGTTCTATGGCGCGGATTCGCTTGGACAGGGCCGACTGGGTGATGTACAGCTTGTCCGCTGCCTTTGTAATGTTTCTGCTGTCCGCCAGCGCCTGAAGCAGCTCGAAATCCTTTTCGTCCCTACATTTCGTCCTTTCCGGTGTTTTCCATTCCGTGCATTCATAATACAATAGATTGTGTCCCTTGTGAAGCCCCTGTTCCATGAAGAATATTCCTGATAGTGGAGGAAATGGGCATGAAGGATCTGCATGTGGCCGCTACATCCCTGGGCTCTGCGCGGGACATTTTCGCGGATTACATGGAGCGCGGCATTATCGTGGAGGCCCAGACCTCCGGTGTTCGCGGCAAGATCGGCGAATTGATTTCCACCGGCAAGCTGAAGAATCCCGCCATCATCCGCAGTCACGGCGGCCGTCCCCGTGCGGTGGAAGCCGGAGAAGTCCATATCGACATCGCCTTTCTGGCTGCCGCCACCTCTGACTGCTGCGGCAACGCCAAGGGCACCGGCGGCAAGAATAACTGCGGCTCCATGGGCTTTGCCAACCATGACACCCGGCTTGCCGACCACACGGTCATCATCACCGATACTCTGGTACCCTTCCCCAACCTGCCTTCCTCCATCTCCTGTATCGACGTGGACGCTGTCTGCGTGGTGGATGTGGTGGGCGATCCCAAGAAGATTGCCACCAAGGAAGCCCGTATGACCACCGCCCCCGGGAGCTCATGATGGTGGAAAATGTGGCTAAGGTTATTGCCGCGGCCCCCTGGTTCAAGGACGGCTTCTCCTTCCAGACCGGTGTGAGCGGCCCGGCCTTTCATTTTTGAGTGAACAAAAGAACTGGGCACCTCTAATACTGTTATGCCTGTCCCGGAGGTTTGCGGACACGATTGAACGTACCTATTCCATCTGCTCCTGGATGGAAGACGAAGCGTTCCAGGATGCTATCGGTGATGCCGTTGATGCGTTCCTTGGCGAAGCACCTGCAGCAGACATATACTGACCTTGTATCGCCTGGCTACCACAAACGGTAGCCGGGCGAGTTCCTTTACGGGCTTAGAATTGACGCTTACCTTCATACAGCTTGGGTGTTGTATCGCTGGGTTCCTCCTGAACGATAACGGGCCTGCTGCAAAACCAGTCTGCAGCAGGCCCGATTTTTATGGTTTTCCAAAGGCAAGTTCCGGATGAGATTGCTTCAGGAAATCCAGCAGGGCGGCGGCCTTTTTCTCCATGTCGTCGCCAATGTACAATTCCAATTCACTGCCGTCCTTCCGGATGATAACCAGATATTCCATAATGAAGCTGCGTCCGCCGCAGCAGAGCTTTCCGTATACCGGAACCACACGGCGGAAGATGCGTTCCACTTCCGACAGGGAAATCACATACCAGCGCAGACCAGTTTTCCAGAAAACAGCGGTCTGCCCGGGTTTTACCCAGCCGTAATCCACGGCGGCAGAGAATTGTGCGTCCAGCGCGGGATTCATTCCTTTTTTGAAGACATATGGTTTCAGGTTAGTGGGCATAACGGCTCCCTCCGTTTCTTTTTTCTTCATGATACCGGAAATGTGGTTATTTCCGTGAAATAGTCACAAAAGCGGTAGAAATAACCTGCTCATAAAAAACGAACCGCCATATAAAGTATAAAGCATCCGAGAGAAATAATCAACGGATACCTGAACGAAACAGTGAAATTTTCTTACCAGAGGACGTACCCGTACCGTACTGCTCAGCTCCGCTTTTTCTCTTCGGGGACGCTGACCTTCCCCACCAGCCAGTATTTTGAGCAATTACTACCGTTTTACTACTTTTTTGAGTTCCGATATGATGATAAAGATACAAAAAGCAGTCCGGATAAGATGGCTGAGAGTGCCGAACCTGTAGAATGAAAATGTGCCACGATTGTTTAACGCTATCGTCTGACAGTCGTGGCATTTTTGATTTGCGGTAATTATTGGTCTTGATTTTATGACTTTATGAAAATGAGAATCACATTGATACGCTCCACAAAAGTTTATTTTCTCAACAAAACGAATCAAAATTTTCGAAAGTATTTTAGGGCAACACCGCACAATGGGAGCTGCGGGCTTTGGCGGGCCTTTTGCCCCCATCCGTGCAGCTTACGAAAATGGGAAATACACAAAGTATTCCCGCATTTCCAGAACTTTCGGCTGGGTCAAAATCCCTCGCCAAATCGCCTTGCCCCATTATGCGGTGTTGCCCTAAAATCAGAAACTAATGTTGAAAGCTGAAGAAAGCATAGTATAATAAAATCAGCATGATGTTTTGCATTTATAGTGAATAGAGAAACGCGATAGCGTAGTGAGCAACAATTTCGGATGATCCAGGTTTGATCGGAGAGGAGAAGAATATGAACAACTATTGTATGATCCAGAACTCCAAAACATTTGCATTTTCCGCAGAGAATCCAACCGGTGTACGCGCAGGTGGTTCCCAGGGCGGTGACTGCACCAAGCTTCGTCCGACCGTGACAATTCCTGCAGGGGAAACCGTAACTCTGGTAGATGCTGCAGGACCGGGTGTGATCCAGCATATGTGGTTTACCGGATATGTCGGGCACCATTTTATCATCCGTATGTATTGGGATGATCAGGAATATCCGTCTGTGGAAGCTCCGCTCTCTGCATTCTTCGGATGTGCCTATGATGAAAATTTCGTGGACCGGGATGGCAAATATCCGGTGTTGAATTCTGCCATGATGCTGGTAGCTCCTGGTCGCGGCTATAACAGCTATTTTGAGATGCCGTTCCATAAGAGAGCTCGGATCACGATGGAAAACCGTGGTGACAAGGATGAAAATCTCTATTATATTATCACCGGAGCTTATCAGGAGATTCCGGCGGAGGCTGGTTATTTCCATGCCACCTATCGCCAAGAGCACCCGGTTCAGAAGGGTCGTACCTACACAATCGTTGACGGAATCGAAGGCAGGGGACAATTTGTCGGTGTGACTCTGGCAACCGGTATGAATGGCAACAATACCTGTTGGGTAGAAGGCGAAGCCCGCATGTATCTGGACGATGATCCGTATCCGTCTATCCACTATACCGGAACTGAAGACTACTTCGGCGGTTCCTATGGATTTGGAAATGACATCATCATCAAGAGCTATCAGACCTTCAGCGGCTTATATACCGGCATGTATGCAATCTATGGAGACAACCGGGAATTCTATAACGGACAGCAGAGATTCCTGCTGTATCATTTCCATATTGCAGACCCGATCCGTTTTGAGAATAAGTTTCGTATGACACTCGACAACATGGGCTGGACCGGACCGCGTTACGATGATTACACCAGTGTTGCTTATTGGTATCAGACCCTGCCTTCCGCACCGCTGATGCCACTGCCGACAGATGCAGAGATGTGTATGAGATAATAGAACCAGATTGGAGATGTCAGATAGATTGGTTTTAACCTTGCGACACGTCGCATCGGTTATATCCTGACATCAGAGATTTGCCGGAAAGGATAGAGGTATTATGTTACTGGAAGAGAAGTTTTTGGAATTTCATCGTTATGCCAGCAGCCACAATCTGCCGCTGGAAGCGATCAGTGTCGGAGATGAGAACAAGGTACTCTGTGAGATGCACTACGCAGCAAATGCACCGAGAAATATTTATTCACATACCAAGAGTTTTACGGTAACAGCAGTTGGACTCGCATTGGAAGAGGGAAAACTAAGCCTGGAAGATCATGTGGCGGAAGTGTTTAAAGATAAACTTCCTTCAAATCCGGATCCAAATCTGGAGAAGATTCAGTTGAAACATCTGCTCTGCATGTCCAGTGGCTTTGGTAAGGCACTTCTGATGAATGCGGACAGACGTCCGGGCGTCGGCGCACCGGATTATGAGAAATATATGATGGCACAGCCGGTTCCTGTGGAGCCAGGCAGTGCATTCTGCTATTCCTCTGCCGACAGTATTCTGGCTGCTCATATGGTAGAACGGGCCGTTGGCAAGCGGATGGGAGAGTATCTGTATGAGAAGGTATTCCAGCCCCTTGATATGGGATGGCCGCTCTGGGAGCATGATCCACAGGGACATCCGAATGGCGGCGGAGGTATGTATCTGACTTGTACCGAGATGATGAAACTGGGACAGCTCTATCTGGCTGAGGGTAACTGGAAGGGCGAGCAGATTGTCAGCAGGGAATGGGTGCAGGAGGTGTCCACCCCGAAATTTACCTTCGAGCCATCTGCAGATCTCTGGCATGTAGGATATGGCTATCAGTTCTGGATCAGTCCATATCCAGGATCCTATCGTGCTGATGGCGCATTCGGACAGATTACAACGATTCTCCCAGAGAAGGGATTGGTTGTTTCCATCCAATGTCCGGAGCGAGGTAATTTCGATCAGGTGAAACGTGCGCTGCATGAACATTTTCTGATGGAATTGTAAGAATAGACTTGCAACAATATGCTATCATTTGCCCAGAAACCGTACTTTTGTTAAAATCAAGGCTTTTAGGGAATGTGGATGGGATTTGTACCCCCATTGTACCCCTGTTTTGTAAAACAGTAGGATTATCAACCGGACTTCCCTCGATAAAAAAGAATATGATTTGTGGCGAAAGAAGTTCCTTCGGGGACTTCTTTTCACTTACATATAAATGTCGGTTAGAATGTCGGTTAAGTGCCGGTTTGTTTGTGATAACGCCTTTTTCGGGACTGCTTTTTGTTTGTCTGCCATTTAGTCCCAAACGTGTTTTTCCGGCAGACAAACATATTTTGAGGTATGTATTTGTGGTGCTCAATCGGCTTGATGACGGGCTATTTGTCACGCTTTTGATGAAAAAAGTGGTTGCAACGCAACTACTTTTTCTGATAGATAGGCATTGGAAATACAAATACCTTACCTGCCAAAAATCTGCAATTAAAAGCGTGACCAAGGTTCTTAATAGCTGGTTTGTGCGGATTGATTATGTTTCGTAGATTTGCTGTGTGCCATTAATGGCCTCTGCTAAATATACATTACTCCAGCGTCTTGCGCCCTCTTTATCACGATTGAGCAGATGCCGGTACAACTCTTCCACATTGCTACGAAGGGCAGCCACCCCATATTTTTTACAGAATCGAACCCAAAGTGCTGTACAGGGTACTTTGAAAGAGGTGTAGATCAGCGGCAGAATGTGGTTTCCGCCCATCAGCGTCATCTCGTGGTGGAACGCGAAGGCAATCTCCGCTGCTTGCGCTGGGGTAGGATGCTCGCCCAGTTGATCTACAAACTTTCCTAACTGCTCCAGTTGTGCATCGCTGGCGTTGTCAATGACCCGATGCAGGGTCATCTGCTCCAAGCCCCAGCGGACTTCCAGAATGGAGCGGATCTCCTCTTTGCCGAGCATCCCGCCATTGTAGTCCATAATGGCCATAAGGGTCTCCATGTTTCCATCACGGCGATAGTCGGCAACATAGGCGCCCTGACGGGGACGCACTTCCAAAAAGCCCTGACGAGCCAGTTCTGTAATGCCGCCGTTGACAACAGCACGGGAGACACCCATCTGCTGGCAAAGTTCCCGCTCTGAGGGTAGTTTTTCTCCCATAGGCAGTTCTCCGGACAAAATCATCCCCTGCAATTTCTGTACAAACAGTTCTTTTAAACTGGGCGCGTAAAGCTGTTCAAAATTCATATGGCATCCTCCTGCAAATATCTTGGTTATACCACATACCAAGAATTAATTTTATCATGCAAACTGTCGAATTTCAACCTGAGATTTTTCTATAAAACATAGAATTTCCGGTTGATAGTTGACAGTTATCCCAAATAAACTTAAACTATAATCAGTAGAAAAATACCGTTATGCTGGTATGACCAGAAAGGGGCGATGCTTTTGGAAAAGGTAAGAATTTTGGAAGTTAAGCAAAGTGTATTCGCGAACAACGATGCCCAGGCAGAGAAACTTCGGGAAGAACTGAAGCAGAAGGGAATCTATCTTCTGAACCTGATGTCTTCTCCCGGAAGCGGCAAAACCACCACCCTGACCCGGCTGATTGAGCTTTTGAAAGAGGATCTGAAGATCGGTGTGATGGAGGCGGACATTGACTCGGATGTGGATGCTGTCACGATCGCCGCCACCGGCGCCAAGGCCATCCAGCTCCACACCGGCGGCATGTGCCACCTGGATGCCGCTATGACCCGTCAGGGGCTGGAAGGACTGGACTCCAGCGATGCTGATTTGGTCGTTCTGGAGAACGTGGGTAATCTGGTGTGCCCCGCGGAGTTCGACACCGGAGCCGTGAAAAACATGGCCATCCTCTCCGTGCCGGAGGGACACGACAAGCCGCTGAAGTACCCGCTGATGTTTCAGGTCTGCGATACCGTCCTGATCAATAAGATCGATGTAGCGCCCTACTTTGATTTTGACTTTGAAAAATGTACCGAGTACATCCATATGCGCAATCCCCAAGCAAAAATCTTCCCCATCAGCGCCAAAACCGGCGAGGGTGTGGATGCGGTGGCTGATTGGCTGAAAGAAGAAGTAAAGAATTGGAAAGGAGCATGAGAAATGGCAGATTATCTGGCAGGTTTCTATCCCGAGTGGGTAGATAAAGAAGAAAAACCCAGGCAGATCATTTTAGACTTAGGCAAAATGATCACCAACCGGATCCCCGTAAAGCTGGGATTTCAAAAGCTCAACAAGTACGATCCCGAGTACTGGGGGCTTGCTACTCTCTTAACCGACGAGCAGGCAGAGGTGGCTCTGAAGATGGGTGTGAGAAAGCCCAAGACCATGGAGGATATGGTTAAGCTCACCGGAAAGAGCGAAACAGAGCTGGAAAAGCTCCTGGGGGATATGTCCTTCATGGGCATTCTGGAATACAACTGGGAGAATCCCACCCGCACCAAGCAGTGGGTCCTGCCCATGTTCGTTCCAGGCAGTGCGGAATTTACCAACATGAATGACACCATCCTGAAGAAATATCCCGAAATGGGTCGTTTCTTCGAGCGGATGAGTCGTCTGCCTCTGGAGAAGGTCACCCCCATGGTACCTCCCGGAGGCGCCGGCATCGGCATGCACGTGATCCCTGTGGAAAAGGCCATCGAAACCGAGAACCAGTCCATTTCGGTGGAACATATCTCCCACTGGCTGGATAAGTATGAGGGCAAGTACGCCGCATCTCCCTGCTCCTGCCGCAAATCCCGTCTGACCTTCGATGAAGGCTGTGCCGATGACCCCGAAGGCTGGTGTGTTGCCGTGGGCGACATGGCTGATTACGTGGTGGAAACCGGTAAGGGTGGCCGCTACATCACCAAGGAAGAGGCTCTGGAAATCTTCCGCAAGGGCGAGGAAAACGGCTTCGTCCATCAGATCACCAACATTGACGGTGCAGACAAAATCTTCGCCATCTGCAACTGCAACATCAATGTCTGCTATGCTCTGCGTACCTCCCAGCTGTTCAACACCCCCAACCTGTCCAGAAGCGCCTATGTGGCACGGGTGGAAAAGGATGACTGCGTTGCCTGCGGCAAGTGCGTGGAGGTCTGCCCTGCCGGTGCTGTGAAGCTGGGTCAGAAGCTTTGCACCAAGGACGGCAAACAGGTAGAGTATCCCAAGCATCCTCTGCCTTCCGAAATGAAATGGGGTCCCCATATGTGGGACGAAAACTACCGGGACAACAACCGCATCAACTGCTATGCCACCGGCACCGCTCCCTGTAAGACCGCCTGTCCCGCTCATATCGCTGTCCAGGGTTACTTAAAGATGGCCGCCCAGGGCCGCTATACCGAGGCACTGGCACTCATTAAGAAAGATAATCCTCTGCCTGCTATCTGCGGTCGGATCTGTAACCGCCGCTGTGAGGACGCCTGTACCAGAGGCTCCATCGACCAGGCTATCGCCATTGACGAGGTCAAGAAGTTCATTGCCCAGCAGGATCTGAACGCAGAAACCCGGTTTATCCCCAAGAAGGTAGTTCCTTCTCTGAACGGCTACTTCCCCGAGAAGGTAGCCATTATCGGCGCAGGCCCTGCGGGCTTAAGCTGTGCTTTCTATCTGGCTGAAAAGGGCTACTCCCCCGTGATCTTTGAGAAGAATGAAAAGCCCGGCGGTATGCTCCGCTACGGCATCCCCAGCTTCAAGCTGGAAAAGGATGTGATCGATGCTGAGATCGACATCATCAAGGCCATGGGCGTGGAGATCAAGTGCGGCATTGAAGTGGGCAAGGATGTGACGCTGGACGAACTGCGTGCACAGGGTTACAAGGCATTCTACATTGCCATCGGCTGCCAGGGCGGACGCAAAGCGGGTATCCCCGGTGAGGATGCTGAGGGTGTCATGACCGCTGTGGACTTCCTTCGCACTGTCGGCGCTGACGAAAGCTATCCTGTAACCGGCAAGGCTGTGGTTGTTGGCGGCGGCAATGTGGCCATCGACGTGGCAAGAACCGCCCAGCGCTGCGGCGCTGAGTCCGTGTCCATGTTCTGCTTAGAGCCTCGTGACAAGATGCCCGCCTCCGAGGTAGAAATTGCAGAGGCGCAGGAAGAAGATGTGACCATTAACTGCGGTTGGGGTCCCAAGGAAATCCTCACCGAAAATGGCAAGGTCACCGGCATCGTCTTCAAGCGCTGCGTCAGCGTTTGGAACGCAGAAGGCAAGTTTGCACCCACCTATGATGAAAATGACACCAAGACCGTTCCCTGCGACCGGGTATTCCTGTCCATCGGTCAGAGCATTCTGTGGGGTGATCTGCTGAAGGGCTCCAAGGTGGAACTGGGCCGCGGAAATGGTGCAGTTGCAGACAGCCTTACCTATCAGACCGCGGAACCCGATATCTTCGTTGGCGGCGATGTGTACACCGGCCCCAAGTTTGCCATCGATGCCATCGCTGCTGGCCGTGAGGGTGCTATCTCCATCCACCGGTTCGTGCAGCCTCACTCTAGTCTGACCATTGGCCGTAACCGTCGTGAGTTCATCGCCCTGGATAAGGACAACATCAAGGTAGAGCAGTACGATAACGCCTCCCGTCAGATTCCCGGTACCCGTGCTGATTTGGACCACAAGAAGTCCTTCCGGGATGCAAAGCTCCCCTTCACGGAAGAGCAGGTCAAGGCAGAAACGGCAAGATGCCTGGGCTGCGGCGCATCCGTCGTTGACCCCAACAAGTGCATCGGCTGCGGTGTCTGCACCACCAAGTGTGAATTCGGTGCCATTAAGCTCCATCGTGAGCGCCCCGAGTGTTCCAACATGATCCCCAGCGAGAAGAAGTTGCCTTATGTTCTTGGAAACGGTGCAAAGCAGGCCCTGAAGATCAAGTTCTCCAAGAAAAAGGAGCAGTAAGATGCACGAACTGGGTGTCGTGTTTCATATTATCGACTCTTTGGAAGAAGTCGCCAAAGAAAATAATGTGACCCAGATCCAGAGCGTAACCATTGAGATTGGTGAGGTATCCACGGTGATCCCTCACTATCTCACCGATTGCTGGGAATGGGCCATCAAAAAGAAGCCTATGCTCACAGGCTGCGCAATGAAGGTGGAAATCCTGCCGGCAATTACCTGGTGTGACGGCTGCAAGCAGGAATACCCCACTGTGCAGCACGGTCGCATCTGCCCATATTGTGGCAGTGAGAAGACCTGGCTTCTGAAGGGAAACGAACTAAATATCAAAGAAGTAGAAGTCATATAAGGAGGTTATCTTATGTTATTCCAGATTTATGGCGAAACCGCCGGTTTCCAGCTTCTTGGCTGGCTGATGGTATTTGTGGGTCTGATTCTCGCCAATGAATTTGCACGCCGGACAAAATGGGGCGGCATTGCCTGCTTCCTGGTTCTGCCCGCAGGTCTGACTATTTACTTTATCTCCATTTATGTAGGCGCTGCTATGGGTGCCCAGTGGGCGCTGAATAATCCCACCTATCTCTACATGAACAGCTGGTTCCATTATTTCAAGCTCTATGCCGCGACATTGGGCTGCATCGGCTTTATGATGCTGAAATACAAGTGGTCCATCGGCAAGACAGAATGGTTTAAGGTATTCCCGTTCCTCATTGTGGCTGCCAATATTCTGATCGCTGTTGTCAGCGACTTTGAATCGGGTATCAAGGGTGCCATGTCCCCCGACGGTTGGTGGCTCAGCAGCGAAAATGTGTGGCTCTATGGCGGCTGGTGGAACTGGCTTAACGGCACCGCTGGTATCATCAACATTTTCTGCATGACCGGCTGGTGGGGCATCTATGCCTCCAAGGACAAGAAGGATATGCTGTGGCCCGATATGATCTGGCTGTATATCCTGGCCTATGATGTGTGGAACTTCCAGTACACCTATCTGAACCTGCCTACCCACACATGGTATTGCGGTCTGGCGCTGCTGCTGGCTCCCACTTTTGCGAATGCCCTGTGGAATAAAGGCGGCTGGATCCAGAACCGGGCAAATACCTTGGCTCTGTGGTGTATGTTCGCTCAGGTGTTCCCCCTGTTCCTGGATAGGAGCATCTTCACTACCCTCCCGGTACTGTATGCTGATGGCTTCATGGATGCCGCTATCCGTCCGACCCTGGTAAATCCTGTTCCCCAGGGCGTGATTTCCATTGTTTCGCTGGCCATCAATGTGCTGGCTCTGGCGCTGATTATCAAGCGCTCCAAGGAACAGAAGAAGAATCCCTACAAGCAGGAAATTTTCACTGACGCCAAGGACTTCCAGCTGGCAATGGCACGAGCAGAAAACGTGTGAAGAAGAAAAAATCTTAAGTTGGAAGTTTATTGCATCTGCCTCGGTTTTGCTCGTTGCGTATGTTGCGGCGGTGATCGCGCTCTCCCGTCAAATAGAGATTTCTATATGTTTTCTGCTTGGGGTAACTTGCTTTATTCACACATTAAAATATCGCTACATGTTCAAAAAACGCTACAATTGTGAGTGGGGCATGAATATTTCCCAGCCGTGAATGTGGCATCGAATATCCCCAGAGAGTTTCTTCCTTAACTTCTTATGGGAAGAATTCTCTGGGGATTTTTGTGTTTTGGAAGGAAGCTTTCAATGAATTGTATCGTTTGATGAACGACATGCCCCTCCGTGATATGGATAAAATCATCTACCCCGTCTGTACGCTCTGCCGGGATCATCAACGATCTGGGTGTAGGCTACCGAATGCTGGACACCCAGGAATGATCTTCACCGCGTCTTAGCCGAAATCTCATAATAGTTGCCCTACCATTAATTCCTCACTTGTAATATGGAAGAGGTAGAACGAGCGCCCTGCTGATCGTGATGGTCAGCAGGGCGCTTTGGCTTCTTTCCTGCGGGGATAAGGTTACGGTATTGGAGCCACAGTCTGTTAAGGAGAAAATGCTTCCAGTAGCTTCTGCAATTGCATCAAAATATCAAGAATAAGGACGGAAATAATTATGGCATTTGATTTTAAGAAAGAATATAGAGGAAAAAAGAGAGCCATTGTTGCAGTAGCCCATTCCATCTTGATAGCAATCTACCATATGCTTTTGGAAAAGGTTGACTTCCACGATTTAGGTTCTGGATATTATAATCAATTCAACAAAGAGCGAAAAGCAAACAGTATGCTAAAGAAACTAAAAGAACTGGGTTACGAGGTAACGGTTGCCACACCTGCACTTACTGCCTGATTCAATAACGAAAAATGACCTTCTCATCCAACATAGGGGTAGTCTGCCCATTTTGCGCTCGACCGGGGGAAAGGTTTCACAGTAAAATGAAAGACAACATTCCTGCTCCGGCATGCTTCAGCATCATCTTGTCTCATTCTTCAGTTACGCACGCCGAATGGCTCCGGCAGGTGTCGTCATATCATACTTCCTGTCCCTTTTCAATGCCGCCGCGATCAGTTTGGCAAACCTGCTGCATCCTCATTCGTTGTTTTGACAAAACGGGCCTGAAGCGCTTGCGCAGCAAAAGGGAGCGAATGTTGATGAAGCGTTGAAGTAAGTAAACCATGATTCGCAGCTCAGGGGAGACGCGCTCCACTGGGGCCAGAGAGACTGGGGAGTTTCGATTCTCCCCCAAGCCTCTCTGGCCTCTCTTTCCCCCCTACAAACGACCAGGGTTGCGACCCTGGACCCGTGGGGACTTGCGAAGCTGATCATACAGCCCCAGGACCACATTCTTCAATATCTCTTTGTGAACATTCTCTCCCTTTTGCGCATCACACCCCGCAAAAAAGCTTCCTCCCCGCTTGTGGAAGGAAGCTTTTTTGGATCGGGTTAATAGGTGTAGTTCTCCACATCCACCTTGTCCGGATTGGTATACGGCGCGAGGGTGGACACCATCTTCATAGGCTTGTCGTAGCTGTTCTTGCAGTAGTGGATCTCACCCGGCTCGATGTGGATCATGTCGCCGGCCTTGAGGTGGTTGACCACGCCGTCCACGACGATGTCGATCTCACCCTCGAGAATGTAGAAGTTCTCCTCCATCACGTTGTGGTAGTGCGCCTTGAAGTCCTGGCCGGGGTTGAAGGCGACAAGGGCAAAGTTCATGCGCGGGCCCTTCATCAGGTATTTGGGGCCGCTGTCGCCAAAGCGATACTCGCGCTCGTTTTCATTGACGATATACATAGCTGTTCCTCCTCTGTTCAGGCATTGTGATGATGGCGCGGGCGCATCCCGCTCAGACGCCCGGGGCGGCCCACATATAGCGGGTCAGTCGGTCGTCGGAGATGGCCAGTTCGCGGGCGTAGACCTCGCGCCAGACCTTGTACATCTCCATGTAGGTCCTGTGGTTCTCCATGTTCGGCTCGTAGCGCTTGTCCATGCGCACCAGCCTCTTGGCCGTCCCGGAGATGTCCTCGTACAGGCCCACGCCGTAGCCGGCCATGATCGCCGCGCCCAGCGCCGTTGCCTCCTTGACCCTGGGCACGTTCACCGGCTTGCCCAGCGCGTCGCACAGGATCTGGCACCAGAGGTCGGACTTGGACGCGCCGCCCGCGAAGACGACCTCGTCCGGGACGTTGCCGGTGGTCTCCTCCACCAGCTTCATGTGACCGTAGGTGACCAGCGCGGTGTTTTCCATGATCGCGCGGTAGAAGGTGTAGCGGTTGTACTTCTGCGGGTCAAAGTCGAAGTTCATGAAGGACGGGCTCGCGTGGCGCCAGGAGATGTAGTTCATCACGTCGGAGAACGTGCACATCATGCCGTAGCAGCCGGCCGGGATGTCCCGGGCCTTCTCGTTCATCAGGTCGTACGGATCGCGGCCGCTGGCTCTGGCCAGCTCCTTTTCCGGCGTGCAGAAGGCGTCGCGGTACCAGCGCATCACCATGCCCGGCTTGAACGCCAGCGCCTCATACTGCCAGATGCCCGGCACGCTGTGGCAGTTCACGCGCACGCGGCACTGAGCATCCGTATTCGGCTCGTCGGTGTTGTATTCGTACTGCCAGAAGCTGCCGCCGAAGATGGCCGCCTGTTTGGCATCCACCACGCCCACGCCCACGCAGCCCAGCTGCGCGTCGCCGCCGCCGGCAACAACCGGGGTGCCCACGAAAAGGCCGGTGTCCGCCGCGCCCTTCTCGCTGACCTTGGCGACGACGGTGCCGCACTCGTAGGTTTTGGGGAAGATGCCGGTCTTCAGGCCGATGCCCGCGGCGATCTCGTCCGCCCAGTCACGGGCCTTGAGGTCGTAGATGCCGGTGGTGCAGGCGTTGGAGGGCTCGGAGGAGAAGACGCCGGTCATCTTGTAGATGAGCCAGTCGTTGAACATGGTGCACAGCGCCACCTTGTCATAGACCTCGGGCATCTTGTTTTTCACCCAGAAGATGCGCGGCAGCGCGCCCAGCGCGTAGGTCTGGCCGGACTGATGGTAGACCTTCTTTTCCAGCTCCGGATCCATGCGCACCAGCTGGCCGACCTCGTCGTCGCTGCGGGCGTCCACGTTGGCGCAGGCCCAGATCTCGTTGCCGTCCTTGTCATAGAGCACGATGCCCTCGCGCATGCAGGTGGTGGAGACGGCGGCGATGTCCTTCGGATTTACGCCTGTCTGCTCGATGACGCCGCGGATGCAGCTGCTGGCCAGCGCCCAGTTGTGCGTCCAGTCAAAGTCCATGCTGCCGGGGAAGCGCGGGTCCTCCGCGTGCGTCCATTCCTGCTGGACACAGCCCAGCTGCTCGCCGTCGAGGCTGAAGAGCACCGCGCGCACACTGCCGGTGCCGGCGTCCACAGCCATGAGGGTTTTTGCCATAGGAACCATCCTTTCTGAATCTATATGATTGTGTGTGTCGAACGTAAAGGACGATCAGCCGTCCTTGAGCAGCAGATTGGCGGTCATATCGTCGGTGATGAGGATATCCAGATATCCGCCGCGCAGCACCGCGCGGATGGCCTCGATCTTGTCCGCGCCCGCGGCCAGGCCGACGACGTTGGGCATCTCTCTGAGGCGCGCCAGCGGCGTGGAGATCAGCCTGTCCTCAATCGGCGAGGGGATGAGCTGGCCGTCCCGATCCAGGAAGTGGCACAGCACGTCGCCCACGGCGTTGTTCATCTTTAAGTAGAACATATCCGTCGGGCCGAGCACGCCCGTGCGGAACACCGTGGCCGATTCGGTGATCGGGCCGATGCCCACCAGCGTGAATGCAGAGAGCTCGCTCATGCGGACGATCTCGCTGACGGAACTCTCCCCGCGCATGGCTGCGGCCATCTCCGGCGAGGAGGCCAGCAGCGGTGCGGGCATCAGGTACAGCCGGGCGTTGAAGATGCCCGAGCGCGTGTTGGGCAGGTAGTTGGACACGCCGCCGGTCAGCGAGATGCAGGTCACGGGGCTTTGCACCATGGTCGCCAGGTGGTTGAGCGTGCGCGAGAGCGTGTCGCCGTAGCCCACGTTGATACATGCGTTGTCGCCCAGGCGGTCGGCGATGTACATCGCGCCGGCGCGGGCGATCGATTCATTGGGGTGCCCGCCATCGCGGTCGGTTTCCGGGATCAGGAATACGTCCTTGAGATTGTACTTTTCTATCAGTTGGCGGCTCTGCTCCACCATGGCCACGCCATCCGAGCGGAGCCTGACCTGGATCACGCCGGTCTGCCGGGCGGTCTCCAGCAGCTTGATCACGCGCATACGGCTGATGGACAGCCTGTCCGCGATGGCCTGCTGGGTCATGTTTTCAAAATAATAGTACCACGCCGCCTTGACCATCAGCGATTCTTCGTAGTTCAAGCCCTTCTCCTCCCCCGGCGCCGCCGGCGAACAATTATTTATATCCCGAACATTTGTATTTACTAAAGAGTATATCATCCGGCGACGCAAATGTCAATTCCTTTACAGATACAAACATGTTCCGCTAATTTCGCCAGTTGATTCACGATTGGCAAAAGACCTCAAATCTGCAAATGAGCATATTTTTCAGTTTGCACAAAGCAAGGCACTGCTTGTCCTCAAACAAGAAACAAATACTTTGCTTTAATCCATGCGTTGAAAACAATATTGTGCAATATCACAAATATGCTCATTTATAGCTCAAATAACACTTGACAAGATGCACAGAAATGCTTACAATGTGAGCATCAATAAAATGTGTTGAATGTGAACCTTTGTATCAACGAAACGCAGGAGTAACGACATGGCAGCAAATGTAAGCGGGCAAGCACCCGTGCCGCGTCTTGAGGTCCGCGGAATCAAGAAGGCGTTCGGGCAGAACGTCGTCCTCAAAGGGATTGATCTGAGCGTGCGCGCCGGCGAGGTGGTCGCACTCATCGGCGGCAACGGCGCGGGCAAATCCACGCTGATGAAGATTATCATGGGGATTTACACCTGTGACGCCGGCGAAATTCTGCTGGACGGCAAGGTCGCCAGGCTGGGCAAGCCGGCGGCGTCGCTGGCGGCCGGCATCTACCTGGTGCCGCAGGAGCCGCTTCTCTTCCCCAACATGACGGTGCTTGAAAACATCCTCATGGGCTTCAGCGAAAATGAAAGCGAGCTGAAAAAGCGCCTGAGCCGGCACATGGAGGAGTTGGGCGTGACCCTCAGCCTTCAGCGCAAGGCCAACACGCTCTCCATCGCCGAGCAGCAGCTGGTCGAGCTGCTCCGCGGCATGATGCGCAATGCGCAGGTGCTCATCCTGGACGAGCCCACCAGTGCGCTGACCTTCGGCGAGGTGCAGGCCCTGTTCAAGGTCGTGCAGGACCTCAAGCGCAAGGGCATCGCCATCATCTACATCACCCACCGCCTCACCGAGGTCTTTGAAATTGCGACCAGCGTCGCCATCATGCGCGACGGCCTGATCACCCTGGAGGGCCCGGTGGAGAACTTCACCAAGGAAATGCTGATTCAGGGCCTGCTGCCCGGCGGCGCCGAGGCGCAGCAGCAGAGCAGGGCCTCTTACGTCCCCGTCCGCTACGATGCGCTCGAGCCCGTGCTCAAGGTGCGTGGTCTGAGCGGCTACGGCTTCAGCGACATCACCTTTGATCTGTATCCCGGTGAGATTCTGGGCATCGCCGGCGTCGTCGGTGCGGGCCGAACGGAGCTCATCAGCACCATCTTCGGCCGCGACAGGACCCTCGCCGGCTCCGTCGAGCTGGACGGTCAGGACATCACAGGCCTGCCCACCAGCAAAATCCTTCAGTCGGGCATCAACTTTGTGCCCGAGGACCGTCACTACCACGGCCTGTTCAAGATCCGCTCGATTTCCTCCAACACCACCTCGGCGCTGCTGAACACGAAGAAAATCGGCAAGGTGAGCATGAACCGCCGCCGCCAGAAGGAAATCGCCGGCAAGTATGCCCAGGACTTCAGGACTAAGATCGTCTCCCTCGAGGACCTGATCGGCAGCCTCTCCGGCGGCAACCAGCAGAAGGTCGTCATCGCCCGCTCGCTGTCCACAAGCCCCAAGGTGGTCATCCTCGACGAGCCCACCCGCGGCATCGACGCCGCGGCCCGCGGCGACGTGTACAACATTATCCGCCAGCTCAAGGAAGCAGGCGTGGCTGTGCTGATGGTCTCCTCGGACATCGAGGAGGTCGTGGAGCTGGCCGACCGCGCCATCACCGTGTTCAAGGGCCGCATCAATGGCGAGTTCAGCCGCGAGGAAATCACGCAGGACGTGCTCACCAGCGCCTCCTTCGGCATTGTGCATGAAAGGACGGTGTGATCATGAACAAAGTGAAGAGCCTGTTTCGGGCCCGGTGGATGTCCAGCCTGATCTTCCTGATCCTCCTGTTCCTCATCACCGGCATCGCGGACCCCGCTTTCCTCAATTATTCGAGCATCATCAGCTGCTTCAACACCGCCACCATGTACACGCTGCTGGCGGTGGGCATCGCGTTCGTCATCATGACGGGCGAGATCGACGTCTCCATCGGCTCCACCCTCGGCCTCACCGCCGCCATGACGGGCCTGATCGCCCAGCAGGGCGGCAGCGTGGTCACGATGCTGCTGGTCTGTGTTGCGGCCGGCGCGTTTATCGGCCTTTGCAACGGCCTGGGCGTCGCCTATTTCGGCGTCCCCTCGCTGATCTTCACGCTGGGCACCAACAGCGTCGTCCGCGGCATGATCTACATCCTGACCGACGGACGCACCGTGGAGAACTTCGGCGGCGCGATTTCCAGCTACGGCAACAAGACGCTGCTTGCCGGCATCACGGTGTATTACGCCATCGCCGTCGCGCTGGTGGCCGTCTCCCATCTGGTGCTGACCAAGACCCGCAAGGGCAAGTACTTCATCGCCGTGGGCGACAACGCCGGCGGCGCCAACCTGGTGGGCATCTCCGTGCTGGGCACGAAAATTCTGGCCTACGTGCTGTGCGGCCTGTTCGCCGGTCTGGGCGGCTTCGTGTTCGCCTCCAAATACGGCCAGGTCATGACCGTGGCTGGAAACGGCTATGAGATGACCGCCATCGCGGCGTGCGTGCTGGGCGGCATCTCCCTGTCCGGTGGCTTGGGCAACATGGTGGGCGCGGCGCTGGGCGCGGTGATCATGTCCTCCATCAGCAGGCTTCTGGTCTTCATCGGCCTCCCCTCCACCTATGACAACACCATCACCGGCATCATGCTGATCGTGATCGTGGTGGTGGACGCGCTGGCGCAGCGCAGGTCCGTCGAAATGGCCAGAAGAAAGCGCCTGCTCTCCAAAACGGCGGAGCATACACCGGAAGGAGGCGCGAAGCAATGAAGAATCTGCTGAAAAAGGTCTTTAAGCACTGGGAGGTCTTCCTGCTGGTGTTCCTGGTGCTGGAGTTCGTGGTCTTTGGCGTGGCCAATCCCAAGTTCCTCAGGCCCAAGTCCATCATGAACAGCATCGTCAACTACATCAGCGTCTGCATCATCTCCCTGTTTATCACGCTGGTGATGATTACCGGCGGCATCGACATTCAGGCGCCCTCGATCATCGGCCTGACGAGCATCATCATCGGCGTGCTCTGGAGCGACGCCGGCATGAACATCTGGCTGGCCGTGCTCATCTCGGCGCTGGTCGCCGCGCTGTGCGGCCTGCTGTCCGGCTTCTTCATCGCCTACTGCGGCGTGCAGCCCATGGTCGTCACGCTGGGCGGCAGCTTCCTGTATTCAGGTTTGGCGCTGCTCGTCTCGGGCATGTCCGCCACCCCGGCCTACAAGGGCATCAGCGGCTTCCCGGCAAAGACCGCGGACGGCACGTTCGTCGGCTTCCGTTTCCTGGGCAAGGGTGAAATCCTCGGCATTCCCACGCAGATCGTGATCTACCTCCTGCTGATCGTGCTGTGCATGTGGATTCTGCACCGCACCAAGTACGGCGAGCGCCTCTACCTCATCGGCGTCAATCCGCAGGCGGCGGAATACTCCGGCATCAACACCCGCGCGACGGTCATGAGCACCTACGTGCTCTCCGCCTTCAGCGCGGCGCTGGCCGGCACGCTGCTGACCGCCAACGTCAACTCCGCCAAGTACAACCTCGGCTCCGGCTACACGCTGGCCATCATCACCGCTGTGGTGCTGGGCGGCACGCTCAACACCGGCGGCAAGGGCAGCATTCTGGGCACGGTGCTCGCCTCCCTGATCATCTGTATCCTGCGCTACGGCCTGCCGCTGTGCTTCGGCGTGAGCACGCAGAACCTCGACCTGCCGGTCGGCATCATCCTGGTGCTGGTCGTGCTGGGCCGCGAGATTGCCGGTCAGGGCATGCTCGCCAAGTGGTTCAAGCGGAGAAAAAGCTGAGTCCCCCATCCCCACGAATTTCAGGAGGGTGCGAGTCCCTCTTGAGATAAATAAAAAACTAGGAGGAACCCAAACATGAAAAAAACTCTGGCGATGATCCTTGTGCTGTGCATGGCGCTCATGCTGGCCTGCCCCGCTTTTGCCGAAGGCAAGAGCCCGGTGGACGGCATGACCGTGGCCTTCATTCCCAAGGTATCTGGCAACTCTTTCTTCGAGGCTGCGAATGACGGCGCTCAGAAGTACGCCGCCGAGTGGGGCCTGACCGTCGACTACATCGGCTCCCCGGACGCCTCCGTCACCACTCAGCTGGAGCTGATCCAGCAGGCGATCGACAAGGGTGTGGACGCCATCTGCATCTCCTCCGTCGACGCGACCGCTCTTGACGAGAAGCTCATGGAAGCGCAGGAGAACGGCATCTATGTCAGCACCTGGGATTCCGACGTTTCCCCGAACGCCCGTGCGCTGATGGTTTCTCAGGGCACTGCCGACGTGCTTGGCCCGATGCTCGTTGAGATGGGCGTTGAGTCCCTGAAGGAGCGCGGTGTGGACGTTACCGGCGAAGTGAAGTATGTGTGGCACTTCTCCAATCCGTCCGTTGCTGACCAGAACTCCTGGTATGTCGCCGGCGACGAATACATCAAGGCGAACTATCCGTCTTGGGTGGCCGTGCATGATCCGTACTACTCCAACCAGGATCCGGCGCAGTCCGTGTCCGTTGGCGAGTCCATCTTCGAGGCCTATCCGGATGTGGACCTCATCATCTGCAACGACTCCACCGCTCTGCCGGGCCAGTGCGGCGCTGCCCAGAACAAGGGCCTGACCGCGGAGGACGTCACCATCACCGGCTTCTGCCCGCCCTCCGGCATGACCACCTATCTGGAGAACGGCATCTGCACCCGTTGGGGCCTGTGGGACTGTGGCATTCAGGGCGCTCTGGGCTGCTACCTCGCAGCGTATGTCTCTGCGGGCAACACCGTGAAGGTCGGCGACGTGGTTGACGTCCCGGGAATCGGCGAAGTCACCATCCTTGCCAACGGCGATCTGGTCGCGGGCCAGGAGACTGCTGATGAGAACAACGGCGTCGTGCTGCTGCCGGAGCGCGTTGTCTTCACCGCTGAGAACGTGGCGAACTATCCGTTCTAACCGGCATGATGCCGGCTGCATTCCCGACGAGATCCTGTAAATTCCGTCGCTTTGCAGTCGAGGCCGAAGCTTTACAGGAGGAGCCCCTCGGGGCCCCTCCTCTTATGGTGGATGCCGCGGCATGACGCGGCGCCCGCCCCCGTTTTCGCCTCCGGCGGAATGACTGCACATAAAGAATCTGACCTATAGAAAGGAAGATTGATTTCCATGGCTGATAAAGATGGTCTGAAGGTCGCAAAGGACTATCATACCGACGAACCGTTTGCCAACCAGGGTAGCTTCCACGTGAAGGGCGCCAATAACCTCGACTGGGGCATGAAGCGCCACCTGTCCAACATCTTCGATCCGATCAGCGGCAACACCGTGATGTTCGCCTTTGACCACGGCTATTTCATGGGCTCCACCGCCGGTCTCGAGCGTCTGGACCTCGTCATCCCGAAGCTCCAGGAGCAGGTGGACGTCTTCATGGGCACCCGCGGTGCGCTGCGCACCTGCGTCAGCCCGACCTTCAAGAAGGGCGTCGCGCTGCGCGTGACCTCCGGCTCCTCCATGCTCAACGACGACCTGAGCCATGAGGTGGTCGCGGTGGACATCGAGGACGCCATCCGCATGAACGCAGACTGCATCGCCGTGCAGACCTTCATCGGCGCGGACGGCCAGCTCTCCTCCATCGACAACCTCTCCAAGTGCATCAACGCCGGCATGCGCTACAGCATCCCGACGCTTGGTGTCGTGGCCGTGGGCAAGCAGATGGAGCGCACCGACCGCTTCTTCAAGCTGGCGACCCGCATTGTTGCCGAGATGGGCGCCAACCTGGTGAAGACCTACTACTGCGACAACTTCGAGGAGATCGTGGCGGCCTGCCCGGTGCCGATCGTCGTCGCGGGCGGCAAGAAGCTGCCCGAGCCGGAGGCCCTCACGATGGCGTACCGCTCCATGCAGGGCGGCGCGCGCGGCCTGGACATGGGCCGCAACATCTTCCAGAGCGAGCATCCGGTGGAGATGGCCAAGGCGATCCGCATGATCGTGCACCACAAGGCGACCGACAAGGAAGCATACGAGTTCTATCTCGACGCAATCAACGCGAAGTAAACAAATCACGGGCTGCCAGGGTATCCTGACAGCCCGTTTTGGGATATCCAATTAAGCAATAGGGCGCAAAAGCTCCCTCCTCCACACAACACATGACATCAAGGAGAACACTATGCTTACTCAAATTCTTTCCATGGTGCTGCCGGTGCTGGCGATGATCCTGCTGGGCCGCCTGTGCGCCGCCCGGGGCATTCTCAACGACGAGCGCCACGCCGGCCTCAAGGCCATCATCGGCGACATTCTGCTGCCGGTTGTGCTCTTCAGGGCATTTTTTACCGCGCAATACGGCGGCAAGCTGCTGCTCGTGTTCGCGCTGGTGTTTTTAAGCTGCCTGCTGACGCTGCTGGCCGGATTTGCGCTCAAGCGGTTCGTAAGGCCCTACGACCGCTTCATGCCGCTGCTGATGACCTCCTTTGAGGGCGGCATGCTCGGCTATGCGCTCTTCGCGCTCCTCGCCGGTCAGGACCAGACGGCGACCTATGCCATGGTCGACATCGGCCAGACGATGTTCGCCTACACCGTATTCCTCGCCGCGCTCAAGAGCGTCGAGGGCGGCCGGATGTCCCCCGGAGCCATGCTTCAGAACATGCTGAGCAACAAGGCCTGCATCGGCATGCTGCTGGGCATCGTGCTCGGCGCGCTGGGCGTGTACAGGGCGATCGCGCCGACGCCGTTTGGCACGGTGCTCATGGAGCTGATCGCATTCATCGCCGCACCGACCTCTGCGCTGATCCTGCTGGTCGTGGGCTATCAGCTCAAGGTCAGCAGGAAGCTGATGAAGCCCGTCGCCATCACGCTGGGCCTGCGCCTTGCCGTCATGGCGGTGGCCTTTGGCCTCGTGTCGCTCGTGCTCTTTGCCATCATCCCGTACGAAAAACCGCTGATGCTCGCGCTCATGCTGCAGTACACGCTGCCCGCGCCGTTCATCATCCCGCTCTTCGCCGACCTGAAGGACGATGGCGAGTACGTCTCCACCACGCTCTCCATGGGCACGGTGCTCTCCGTCGCGCTGTTTGTGTTCGTGGCGGCGTTCAGCCTGCTGTAAGGAGGACGCGATGATTTCGAGGATTCTCTTTATCTGCCACGGCAGGATTTTGCCAAAATGCGAAAAGTGCTTGATTCTCTAGGACAAATCCGATCTTGACGGCTGATTTACCAACGATTTACCAATGTTTTTTGAGAGCCGGACTTGCAGATTCTAGCACCAGAATAAGGAGATCAATACAATGACTGAGATGAAGAAACACATTTATGATGAAGTGTTGTGCGCACCATTGAGAAAACTTAAATAAGCTGCAAAGCCTCCGCTGGTGGATAATACCAACGGAGGCTTTGCTATCTGCTTTTGCATTTATTTCTGGATTTGTTCCAAAGCCAATCCAATCAATCGATCTGCCTGATCAGCCATGAACAGCGGAATATTCAGCACATCGCCATCCAACCTCAAATTTTCCAGAGAGAAACGTACACGGAGCTTGACCTGATCCGGGAACAGTTCCTTGAATTTCTTCAGGCTCTTGCTGGTTGTGTTGGCCTCGGATTTGACCTCAACGGGGAAAATATCATTTTCCCGTTGAATGAGGAAATCCACCTCATAGGGAGGATTGCTCTGTGTCCAGTACCGGGGAACTACTTCGAACTGCGTGACCAAAGTTTGCAACACGAAGTTTTCAGTCAGAGCGCCTTTGAATTCGGTGAACAGGCGATTGCCTTCTCCAAAGGCCGTAGGTGCCAGCTGTGCCAGACGGCGGAGAAGTCCCACATCCACCAGATAAATCTTAAAGGCTGACAGGTCATCGTAGGCAGCCACCGGCAGACCGGGAGCAGTGCTGCGGTAGATCTTATGCACCAGTCTGGCATCCACCAGCCACTGCAAAGCATCCTCGTACTCCCGGGCTCTTGCGCCTTCCTTGACAACCTTGTAGATGAACTTCTTATTTTCTCTTGCCAGCTGGGATGGAATGGATTTCCAGATCATAGAGATCTTCGGAAACTCGCTAACATTGGGATGCTTGGCAAAGTCACGTTCGTAAGCGCCGATGATCCCGGACAGGGCTTCCTGCATAGCGTAAACATCCCGTGCTTCCGTCCACATCAGTACCGGTTCTGGCATACCGCCAGTGACATAGTACATCTTGAGCTTTTCATAAAGGGGATTGAAGAACGCATCGGGAATTGGCTCAATGGTATCCACGCTTTCCAGATAGTTAGCTAGGTTTTCATCGCCGTTGGCGAGCAGAAATTCCGTAAAGGTCATGGGATCAATCTGCATGAAGTTGACTTTACCCACTGGGAAAGAGGAGGGCTTTGCCAGTGCAATACCCAACAGAGAACCGGCACAGGCAACGTGATACTGCCGGGCGTTCTCACAGAAATACTTCATGGAGTTGATGACCTTGGGGCAATCCTGCACCTCGTCAAAGATGATGAGGGTCTTTTCCGGTACGATCTTTTGACCACTGGCCAGCATCAGATTTTGCAGAATCCGATTTACATCCTTGGTGGTCTCAAAAAACTGTTTGTATTCCTCGTTTTCATCGAAGTTAAAATAGGCGGTGTTTTCGTAATAACGTCTGCCGAATTCTTTGAGGACCCAAGTCTTGCCCACCTGACGCACGCCCTTTAAGATCAACGGCTTGCGGTAGGGAGAATTCTTCCAATCCAATAACTTTTTTAAAATCAATCGTTCCATAGAATCGCTCCTCACACTTTTATTGGAGTTTTGGCGCTTTGTATCACACTTTTATTATATGCGAAAGCATCAGAAAATACAACCATGCTCACAAAAATATATAGATTTTACGATGTAATAATCACACTTTTATGCTTGTGTGAGAGTGCGAAAAAGGGCGAGCTGGCAGAAATCAGCGAAATCGCGAGAGCATATCAAAGTGCAGCAGACGATCCTGTTAGTAGTGGTCAAATATACTTTCGTCCCATCAGGGCAGTAGGTGAAAATGTCCAGCATGTAGTCAAAAGGTATTCCATCAGCACTAAGCAGAGCATTCAACCCCTGGTTCATTGCCCAATCATCAGATTTAGCAGAGATTGGTAGCTATCCACCACATCGTACTTGACAGCACCATTATTGAGCTGCCTAAACAGAACCTTGGCACAGTCAATCTTTGCTTTTTCAAGAGATGAAATGTGGTTGAACGTCATAGTATCCATACTGCCTTTTGTTTCAGCCACAAAGAAGATATGCTTCACGGTTCCCTCATTAAAGGCAATGGCCCAGTCGGGAGAATAATTGCCAACAGGGGTAGGAATGGCAAATCCTTTGGGGAGTTTGGCATAGACACATACTTCATCGGCTGCATCCAGAGCCGTGGCAAACTTCTTTTCCACACTATCCACTGCGCTGCCGTCCGTGAACACATAGTCCTGGATAGCTTTCGTGGCCTTGAACGCCTTGTCAATGCTCTGGCTGCTCTTTTCGGCGGTGA
>CAMEWH010000015.1:0-37572 GCA_945940335.1 uncultured Clostridia bacterium
CATCCTCTCAGACCGGCTACTGATCGTCGCCTTGGTGGGCCGTTACCCCGCCAACCAGCTAATCAGACGCGAGGCCATCTTTCAGCAATAAATCTTTGACTTTCCAGGGATGCCCCCAAAAAGTATCATGCGGTATTAGCAGTCGTTTCCAACTGTTGTCCCCCACTGAAAGGCAGGTTCCTCACGCGTTACTCACCCGTTCGCCACTAAGTTAAGTCCCGAAGGGCTTAACTCCGTTCGACTTGCATGTGTTAGGCACGCCGCCAGCGTTCGTCCTGAGCCAGGATCAAACTCTCAAAAAATGATATCTTAAACTCCAAAGAGCCTAAAATCAATCTTTTGAATAATTTGCTTCTAGCAATAATTACTCAAGAATTTTCGTTGGCTGTTTTTTCGCTTACGCTTAAACAATCCATCAATTGTCCAAGGTGTTCTAGTTTGTCTTTACGTTATTCAATTTACAAGGTACAGGGTGCTCAAGCTTTCGCTCAAAGCTTTGACATCTTATCACAAGAAACGCTTTTTGTCAAGAACTTTTTTAAAAATTCTTTAAATTTCTGTGTCGGTGTCCTTGCTGCAACCCGCTCTCGCGGACAGCTTTGACATATTACCACCTCCTCCCTCTTTTGTCAAGCTCTTTTTTCCTTTTTCTTCATATTTTCTTTTAATCCCCAAATCATCGGCAATACCGCCCATAATACTAAGACCAACAGGACATATATTTCCGGCTGAAGTTCGCCTCCTACAGCGTATAATCCATAGGATCCTATCCCCGCTGCCCAGACGGGCCAGTCTTCTCTCCCTTCTTTCTCTTCTCTCTTAATTCCTTCCAACAGAAAACAGAGCAGCGAGAAATTCCCAACGGTAATCGCGCAGGCCGCAAGGCTCTCCATGTGTTCCATAACTCCCCCAATTGAAACACCCCGGCTGTATTCATAAATCGTCGCGGCTTCTCCCGTCAGAAGTGCGGCCAGAAGTGCCACCGCTCCAACCGGATTGAATGTCCACGTTCCATTTTTTTGCGCCAACAGAGGAAACAAAAGTACTGCCGCAAGCCGCATATCCGGCAGCTGCGCAGCCGGCTGAAGATGATCCGGCTTTATTTGAGGAATCCCCAGCAATGCCAAAGCAGCAAGAATCAGGTACAGCCCATAGCGCAGCACGGTGGATGCAATCTTTGCTCTTCCCCTGCAAACGGCATAAATTGCCAGAATCATCAGCGCTCCCGGAACCACATAGGAAGACTTTTCCCCCGGCCAGCAGTTATGCGTCCAGCTCAGTGACCAGGCCAGCAGGAAAACAATAGCGATGCATCGCATCGGATACAGCCATTTCCATTCCGGTTCCGGTTGGGCACTTATCCAGGTGCACAAAAGAAATGCGGCCAGCGCAAGCATCAAGGTGGGGAGCCAGTTTTTCCCCATAGCCGCTTCTGCTGCAGGGACCGCAAGTGCCATGATCTGAAACGGCAGCTCTACATTCTCATTTTTCAAGGAAATAACGCTCCTCTGAATAGGTCAGCATTTGCAGCGTGGTGGATTCATCCACATCCGACAGCCTATGGCTTGGAGTATGCGTATTCAGGTATTCCGGCGCGGTTTCCGGATTCAACTCCGATTTCACAGCACAGACAGTCACCCCGGGACGCAGCAGCTGCTTCAATTGAGGAATCAGAAATTGGGTTTCTTTTGTCAGAATCAGATTTTCCACCGTATCCAGGAACAGATGCCCCGGCGTTGTATCCTCCAGATTCCGCAGCGCCGCATCCAGCGTCTCTCCCTCTCCCGAATCCAACGTATCTGTGAGTAACTGAATGTTTTTCCCTTGGCTGCGGATCACCAGCAGTGACACCGGATGCAGCTCTCCCAGCTCTGTTCCGGATGATGGCAGCACCGTGAACGCCAGCAGCGCCAGAAGCATAACGGTCCATTTTTTCATCGCTGTCTTCTCCTGTCCTGGGGGTGCATCCGTTCTTTTCGGAAGGCATTCTCTTTCATCCTTCGGCGCAGAATTCCGTTGTTCCGATTGCTTTGGAAGGGAGCCAAATAAGGTACATCCAGGCTGCTCAGCCCGCTTAAGTGAATGGAAAGTCCAATCAACCCCAGCGTGACGCCAAAAAGTCCCGCTACGGCTCCCAGAATCCCCAGCCCGAAACGCCAGACCCGGACAGCTTCCGCCAAATCCCGGTTGGGTAGCACAAAGCCGCAGATGCCCGCAATGCTCACCACAATCAGAGCTGCCGGAGAAATCAGCCCCGCCTCCACCGCCGCCGTACCAACCACAATGCCTCCCACAGTGGAAACGGACTGCCCCACCGCCTGGGGAAGGTGGATTCCGGTTTCCTGCAAGAGTTCAAAGGCAATCAGCAGTCCCAGCACTTCCAGCGCTGAAGGAAAGGGCACACTCTTCTTACTTTCAATCATAGAACGAAGCAGCGCCAGCGGAATCATCTGTTGATGAAACACCGCCAAAGCAATATAGAATCCCGGCAGCAGCAGGCTGACCAGAAGCGCGCAATAGCGGAGCACACGAACACAGGAAGCGGAAACATAGTCCCGGCTCAGGTCCTCCGTGCTTTCCATCAAGCATTCCAGATCCACCGGGGCCAGATATCCCAGCGGCAAGCCATCCACCAGCAGTCCCACCCGACCGTCCAACAGTCCCAGACAGAAGGTATCCGCCCGTTCGGTGTATTGCAGCAAAGGGAATGCAGTTGCCCGGGACCCGGTGACGTATTCCTCTACCGCACCGGGCGAGAGAAAGCCATCCACATCAATGGAATCCAGGCGGGTTTTCATCCGCTCCACCAATTCCGGAGCGGTGATGCCGTCAATCCAGACAACCGTCACATTGGTCAGGCTGCGGCGCCCCACCTTTGTCTCGTCCAAACGCAGTGCCGGAGTACGCAGGTGACGGCGGATCAGACTGGTATTGGTGCGGATGGTTTCCACCAGGCCGTCCTTGGCCCCTTTGACAGTATTTTCCACCTCCGGCGAAGACGGGCCCCGCTTCTCTCCGGTTTTAACCTCGAAAGCGATTGCCCCGGTGCCGGGAAACAGCACCACGCAAAAACCATTGACCAGCTTCAGGGCCACGTCATCCAAATCCTTGCAGGGCTCCGCCACACTGTTGTATACACCGCCCCGAAGGGCGTTTTCATAAAGCTGCTCCATACTCTCACCCACAAGATGCTGGGCAAGGGGTTTGAACACATATTCCGAGGTATCTCCCCCGGAGGTCAGTCCGTCGATGGCATAGGCATACAGGGTAAATCCGCAGCAGGAAAACTCCCGGGCCATAAAGTCCCCCGCGTTTCCAAACAGGGCCCGGATATCCGGATCAGCAAACGGTTTCGGCATGGGTGCTCCTTTCGGCGGAATTTTTGGGGAATCCGTGTTACCCCTCCATTATCCCCCGAATTTCACTGCGCTATACGGAAAGGATTGCTTTTTCTTTTATAAAATGGTATAGTACAATATTATTTGAATCCGGAGGAAACGTCATGAGCAGTATCGGAAAAATCGAGAAAAAGGTTGGCAGCCGGTTCCTGAGTTACTATGAACTGGAAGCCATTCACCGGGATGGGAGTGTTTCTCCCTATTATATGGTCTCCCGGAACTCCGATCCCAGCACTTTGAAGGCAGTAACCCAGCAGAATTCGCCTGACGGGGTGGTGATATACAGCCTGTATCAGGACAAGGTGGTGCTGATCCGACAGTACCGCTATCCCGCCGGTAGATTCGTCTATGAATTACCAGCCGGACTGGTGGAACCAGGGGAGGATATGGAACAAGCTGCCATCCGGGAAATGTTTGAGGAAACCGGGCTGACTCTGCACCCCATTCCCAGTGGAAGCTACGGGCGTCCCTTCTTCACCACCGTGGGTATGACCGACGAGAGCTGCGGCACCGTATTCGGCCGGTGCGAAGGGCAACCCACCAACTGCCATCAGGAGACCTCGGAGGAAATTCAGGTTGTTCTGGCAGACAAAGAAGAATGCCGCCGTATTTTGAAGGAAGAAAATGTGGCCATCATGTGCGCTTACATGCTGATGCACTTTATCGCCAGCGAAGGTGACCCCTTCCGGTTTTTACAATCCAACTGAGGTATCAAAATGTCAAGTATCATTGCTGCCATTTCCACAGGCCGTCAGGTCTGTGCCATTGGCATTATCCGCATGTCCGGTGACGGATGTATCACCGTGGCCGAAAAAGTATTCACCCCCCAGGGTGCTCCCCTCTCCCAGGTGCCCAACCGCAAGCTGGTGATGGGCACTTTGCACGACAGCCAGGGCCGGGTGATTGACCAGTGCATGGCCGTGTGCAGTCGTGCTCCCCACAGCTACACCGGGGAGGACACCGTTGAATTCCACTGTCACGGCTCTCCCGCCGTGCTGGCTGCGGGACTGGACTCCCTTTACCGCGCCGGAGCCCGCCCCGCCCAGCGGGGAGAATTCACCAAGCGTGCTTTTCTGAACGGAAAGCTGGATCTGACTCAGGCGGAAGCCGTCATTGATCTGATCGAAGCGGATACCGCCGACGCCGCTGCCAACGCTGCCGGTCAGGTGGGGGGCGTGCTGCAAAAGAAGCTGGCTCCCATCTACGATGCCCTCACCGACCTGTGCAGCCATTTCCATGCGGTGCTGGACTATCCCGACGAGGACATTGAGGATTTCGGGCTGCAAAATTACGCCGCCACCCTTCGTTCCGCTGCCAAAGAGCTGTACCAAATCCTGAACACCTATGGGCAGGGACGAATTCTCCGCCAGGGTGTCACCACTGCCATTGTCGGGAAGCCCAATGTGGGAAAATCCAGCCTGCTCAATGCCCTGGCGGGATTTGAACGGGCCATTGTCACAGACATCCCCGGCACCACCCGGGATACCGTGGAGGAATCGGTGATGGTGGGTTCCACCCGGCTTCGGCTTATCGACACCGCCGGCATCCGGGAAACCGACGATGCCGTGGAGGCCCTGGGGGTGGAACGCTCCAAGAAGGCCGTGGAAGAAGCAGATTTGACCATTTTCGTTTGCGACGGCTCCCAGCCGCTGGACGAAGAGGACCGGCAGATCATTGATCTTTGTCTGGACATCCCTGCCATTGCCCTGATCAACAAATCCGACCTGGGCAATGCGGTTCAGCCCAGTGATCTTCCCTTTGTCACGGTTATCGAAACCTCCCTCGCAACCGGGGAAGGCCTGGACAAGCTGGCAGACGTGCTGGATGAACAGTTTGCGGGAGATCAGCCCTGTGACGGCTCCATTCTCACCAACCCCCGGCAGTTTGACGCCTGTCGCCGGGCTTATGAAGCCATGCTGCAAAGCTTGCAGGGGCTGAAGCTGGGCCAAACGCCGGACGCCGTGCTCACGGACATCGAAGCCGCTATGGAAGCAATGGGAGAAGTCACCGGTGCAACGGTTCGGGAAGACATCACCGCCAGAATTTTTGAACGGTTCTGTGTGGGAAAATAAACGAAAAAGAGGCAGCAAATGATATATCTGGATAATTCCGCCACCACCAAGCCCTGCATTCAGGCGGTGGAGGCCATGACCAAAGCAATGACCGAGAATTGGGGAAATCCCAGTGCTCTCTACAATTTCGGCATCGACACCGCCCGGGAGCTGCGCAGCGCCCGGCATCAGGTGGCTGCCGCCCTGGGGGCCGAACCGGATCGGGTGTTTTTCACTTCCGGCGGCACGGAAGCGGACAACTGGGCCATTTTCGGCACCGTGAAGCGTCTGGGCAAGCGGGGCAAGCACATCATCACCACCGCCATGGAGCATCATGCCATTCTGAACTGCACCAAGGACCTGGAAGCCCAGGGATATGAGGTCACCTATCTCAAGCCCGACAGCATAGGCAGAATCACCGTGGAAGACCTGAAAAACGCCCTGCGGAAGGACACCATTCTGGTTTCCATTATGATGGTAAACAATGAAGTTGGTTCCGTGATGCCGATCTCTCAGATGGCAAAGCTGACCCACAAGCTCTGCCCGGACGCCATCTTCCACACCGATGCGGTGCAAGGGTTCCTGAAGGTTCCCTTCCATGCAAAAACATTGGGGGCGGACCTGATCAGCGTTTCTTCCCACAAGATTCACGGGCCCAAGGGCGCGGGAGCACTGTATATCTCTCCCCGGCTGAAATCCTTCCCGCCTCTGCTGCTGGGCGGCGGCCAGGAGGGCGGCTACCGCAGCGGAACGGAGGGTACTCCCGCCATCTTTGGCTTTGCGGCGGCGGCAGAAGCAACGTACAAAACCTTCCGGGAAGACATTTCCCGGGAAAAGGAAATGATTTCCTTCCTGGCAGAAAAGCTCCCTTCTTTGCCCGGGGTTGTCATCAACGGAGCCCACGAAGCGCCCCACATTCTCTCCATCTCCATTCCCGGGGTGCCCACCCAAAATTCCATCAATATTCTGCAGGATGCGCAGATTTGCGTCTCCGCCGGCAGTGCCTGCGCCAAGGGGCACCGGAGTCATGTGCTCACCGCCATGGGCATCAGCCCGGAGATCATCGACTGCACCTTCCGGGTCAGCCTGTGCAAGGATACCACTATGGACGACCTTTCCCAGCTGGTTCAGGCCATCGAACAGGACATCCTCCCCCGGGTCAAATAAGAAAGGAGCCTATAATGAACAAAGAAACGCTGCGGGCAATCAAATTCACCCTGTTCTCCATCAGCGCAGGCGTGATTCAGATTGTATCCTTTACCCTGCTGAACGAGCTCACCGCCCTGCCGGAGCACATCAGCTATCTCATTGCACTGGTGCTGTCCGTGCTTTGGAACTTCACCTTCAACCGGCGCTATACCTTCCAGTCGGCAGGCAACGTTCCCAAAGCCATGCTGCTGGTGGGCCTTTTCTACTGCGTGTTCACCCCCGTCTCCACCTGGGTGGAAAAAACGCTGGTGGGCCTGGGCTGGAATGAATACCTGGTCACCGCCATCAATATGGTGTGCAACTTCGTCACAGAATTCCTGTATGATAAATTCGTGGTGTTCCGCAATGATACGGATACCAATGCCATTGCAAAGAAGAAGCAGGACATCAACAACAATTTGACGATGTGAGTGTTCGTAGGGAGGTTTTCTGCCCCGCCGACCACGTAACGGTTCCAAAGAGTATCGTTGCCTTATCGCTGTTCAAAACCGAAACGTAAACGGCGGGCTCATGCACCTGCCATACGGAAGCAGCATTTCATACAGCATTCAGTTTATCATGTTTCTTCCTCCTTTTTGATACCAAAACTTCAAAAAAAGAGTGGGGTCCGCAATTGAGGACCCCACTCCGTTTTATTTGAAATTACACAATTCCCTGGGCGTTCATGGCATCGGCAACCTTCAGGAAGCCGGCAATGTTGGCACCGGCCACATAGTTGCCTTCCATGCCATAGGCCTTGGAAGCATCGTCGATGTTGTGGAAAATGTTCACCATGATGTCTTTCAGCTTGGCATCCACTTCCTCGAAGGTCCAGCTCAGGCGCTGAGAGTTCTGGCTCATCTCCAGGGCGGAGGTGGCCACGCCGCCGGCATTGGAAGCCTTGCCGGGGCAGAACAGGATGCCGTTGTCCTGGAAGAACTTCGTGGCATCCAGGGTGGTGGGCATGTTGGCGCCTTCGGCCACGGCGAAGCAGCCGTTGGCCACCAGCAGCTTGGCATCCTCCAATGTCAGCTCGTTCTGGGTGGCGCAGGGCAGGGCCACGTCGCACTTGGTGGACCACACGCCCTTGCCCTCGTGATACACAGCATTGGGACGGGCCTTTGCATACTCGGTCAGGCGGGCACGCTTGACCTGCTTCACTTCGATCAGGGTTTCCACATCAATACCGTCGGGATCGTAGATCCAGCCGTTGGAATCGGTGCAGGTGACGGGCTTGGCCCCCAGCTGCCATGCCTTCTCAATGGCATAGGTGGCAACATTGCCGGCGCCGGAAACCACAACAGTCTTGCCCTTCAGGCTCTTGCCGTTGCAGCGGAGCATTTCGTCGGTCAGGTACAGCAGGCCGTAGCCGGTGGCCTGGGTGCGGGCCAGGGAGCCGCCGTAGCTCAGGCCCTTGCCGGTGAGCACGCCCTCGTACAGGTCCCGGATGCGCTTATACTGGCCAAACAGGTAGCCGATCTCCCGGCCGCCCACGCCGATGTCACCGGCGGGCACGTCGGTATCGGCGCCAATATACTTGCAAAGCTCTGTCATGAAGCTCTGGCAGAAAGCCATAACCTCCCGGTCGGACTTGCCCTTGGGATCAAAATCAGAGCCGCCCTTGCCGCCGCCGATGGGCAGACCGGTGAGGGAGTTCTTGAAGACCTGCTCAAAGCCCAGGAACTTCAGGATGCTCAGGTTGACGGAGGGGTGGAACCGCAGGCCGCCCTTGTAGGGGCCGATGGCGCTGTTGAACTGGATGCGGTAGCCGTTGTTCACCTGAACCTGACCCTTGTCATCCACCCAGGGCACCCGGAACATGATAGCACGCTCAGGCGTGGTGAGCCGCTCCAGCAGGGCGTTCTTACGGTAAGCATCCTCGTTCTTCTCGATGACCACCGCCAGGGATTCCAGCACTTCCGTCACTGCCTGGATAAACTCGGGCTGATCGGGATTCTGCTTTTTCACTCTTTCCAGCACTTCATTAACATAGCTCATGGATATCGTACTCCTTTGTACTCCATAAAATCTAATGCGGGGGAAGCGTTATTCACGTTTACACACCAGACATACAAATGTACTTCCATCGCGCATTCACGTTGGCAATTGTATCAGATATTTTTTCAGAATGCAACTTGTTTTTGCAAGTTTTTTGTTGGAACTTGCAAAACTGGGAAAAGGTGCAGAAGATATGCCGGGATATGCCTTTGTTTTTGTAGCATTTCGCTCAATAGATTGCAGGAGCGGATGATTCATTCAATCGGTTTCGCATATCAATCCGCTAAATTGTAATTTGGCGGGCAGATACGGCAGCACCCCTTGGCTCTCCCTTTGGGAGAGCTGTCAGCCGAACAGGCTGACTGAGAGGGTACCGCAGTAAGATAATAGCAGCCGAAATCGATGTGTTGCCCTCTCAGTCTGCCCCCTACGGGGCAGCCAGTTCCCCCATAGGGGGAGCCAAGGGGTACGTCAGTTCCGGCGCGCCAAATTACAATTTGTCCATCTGTTGCCTGCAGCGAAATGACCGCCATACACCTAATAGGATTCCCGGGCGCTTCGGGGATATCCCGCAAAAAAACAGAGGCGGTTTCCCGTCTCTGTTTTTTATCGGTTATTTAGTATGCAACGCCCCAGTAAACCATCTTGCTGGCAGGCTTGCCGCAGCAGGCGCAGGTGTCGCCCAAGTGCTCCTGGTTGAAGGGGATGCAGCGGGAGGACATGCCGGCCACTTCTTTCATCTTCAGCTCGCACTCCAGCTCACCGCACCACATGGTCTTGATGTAGCCGCCGTTGGCTTCCTGGAGCTGCTTGGCTTCCTCCAGAGAGGAAGCGGCGTAGATGTGCTCGTCCAGATTCTTCTTTGCCTTGTCGTACATCTGCTGCTGTACAACCTTCAGCTGCTCGGCAATGGCGCTCTCCAGCTCCTCCAGCTTGACAAAAACCTTCTCCCGGTCGGTCCGGCGGACGATGACGCACTGGCCGTTCTCCAGGTCCCGGGGGCCGCACTCCACCCGCAGGGGTACACCCTTCATCTCGTACTCGGCGCACTTCCAGCCCATGGAGTTGTCGGAGTCGTCCATCTTGACCCGGAAGCCGGCATCCATCAAGCGGTCGCGGATGGCGGAAGCGCCTTCCAGGACACCCGCCTTATGCTGGGCAATGGGCAGCACCACAACCTGGATGGGGGCAACCTTAGGGGGCAGCACCAGGCCGTTGTTATCGCCATGGGTCATGATGATACCGCCGATGAGGCGGGTGGACACACCCCAGGAGGTTTCGTGGGGATTGGCCTTTTTGTTGTTCTTGTCGGTAAATTCAATTCCAAAGGCCTTGGCAAAGCCATCGCCGAAGTAGTGGGACGTACCGGCCTGGAGCGCCTTGCGGTCGTGCATCATGCACTCGATGGTGTAGGTGGCTTCCGCGCCGTTGAACTTCTCCTTATCGGTCTTCTGGCCGCGGGTCACAGGCATTGCCAGCACGTTCTCGCAGAAGTCGGCATAGACGTTCAGCATGGTCTCTGTGAAGGTCTTGGCCTCCTCCGCGGTGGCATGGATGGTGTGGCCCTCCTGCCACAGAAATTCCCGGTGGCGCAGGAAGGGGCGGGAGGTCTTTTCCCAGCGCAGAACGCTGCACCACTGGTTATACTTCATGGGCAGGTCCCGATGAGACTGGAGCACATTGGCGAAGTGATCGCAGAACAGGGTCTCGGAGGTGGGGCGAATGGCCAGCTTTTCCTCCAGCTTCTCACCGCCGCCCATGGTGACCCATGCGCACTCGGGAGCGAAGCCCTCCACATGATCCTTCTCCTTCTGCAGCAGGCTTTCGGGGATCAGCATGGGCATGTAGACATTCTCAACCCCCTGCTTCTTGAATTCCTTGTCCAGGATGTGCTGGATGTTCTCCCAGATGGCATAGCCATAGGGGCGGTAGATGAAAACGCCCTTGACGGAAGAATAATCGATCAGCTGTGCCTTCCTGCATACATCGGTAAACCACTGAGCAAAGTCCACCTCCATATCGGTGATCTGCTCTACCTTTTTATCGTTGGCCATTTTTCTTTCCTCCCAAATTGCAAACCCAGAAACCGTGGGTCTTTTTTTATAATATTACACTTCATTGTAGCACACTTGTCAAGAGGGATACAACCACCCTTAAGAGAAAAAAGCCGTATCCGGTCACCAACGACACAATCCTCCAAAAGCATTTCCCTTTCCCCAAATTCCATCTCTTGCGCTTTGCCGTCATCCGTGATACTATGGTAGCAATCCAATGAAAGAGGGTATCTCCATGCAGGCATTTGCAATGGATGCCGCTGCCGTACTGCATCTGGATGAACTGGCCCGGCATATCCCGCACCTTGAGGATGGGCTGCTGTATTTTTCCGTTGTTCTGGGACTGCTGTGCTGCTTCTTTGGCTGGAGGCTGCGGAAGCTGTGGTTTGCGGCTGTGTGTCTGGTGTTTGGCTGCTTTGTGGGCAGCGAACTCTTCTCCCGGGAAATTCTGGAAATCAATCTTGCCCTGGGGGCGGCCCTTCTGGCCGCGGTGCTCTTTGTGTTCACCCATCGGCTGGTTGCCCCGGAGCTGGCGTTCTGCATCCTGTTCTATTTGCTGACTGTTACGCTGGGGCTGCCCATTTCCACTGCCATCTTCCCCTGTCTGGCCCTGGCAATTGCCGCTGTGTTTTTTGGCCGCTGGGTCGTCACCGCGGCAACGGCTGTGTTCGGTGCATTTTCGGTAGCGAATCTGCTGCCCAGGCTTCCACTGTTCTCCAAAATGAAGCTTCCCTTTCTTTCCCTGCTGACGCCGGAGCACCGGGAATATTTCATTGCACTGGCAGTTCTGGCACTGCTTGGCTTTCTGTGTCAATGCAGGTTCGGCAGCCGCGATTCCCTGGCATAATCAAGAAGAAACAGAGGTAAACTATGAAATCCATTCGAGAGATATATAAGATCGGCAAAGGTCCCAGCTCCTCCCACACCATGGGGCCGGAACGGGCCGCAAAGCTATTCCGGGAGGAGAATCCCCAGGCAGACGCCTTTCAGGTGGTCCTCTACGGCTCCCTGAGTAAAACCGGCATCGGTCACGGCACCGACCGTGTCATTCGGGAAACCCTGGCGCCCCTGCCCACGGAGATCATTTTTTCTGACGAAGTCATTCCCGATTCCCACCCCAACACCATGGACCTGATTGCCCTGAAAGACGGCAATCAGATTGCCTCCCTGCGGGTGGAGTCCATCGGCGGCGGTGACATCCGCATTCCCGGACGAAAGGACGATGCCCAGGAAGAGGTGTATATCGAGCATTCCTTTGCCGAAATCGCGGACTTCTGCAAATGGCGCTATATCCACACCCTGAGTGAATACGTGGAGCTGAACGAAGGCCCGGAAATCTGGGATTTCCTCATGGAAGTCTGGCAGGTGATGAAGCGTTCCATTGACGAAGGGCTTGCCGCCTCCGGCGTGCTGCCGGGAGGTCTGAACGTTCAGCGAAAGGCCAAGTATCTCTACGAGCAAACCCCTGACGCCGAAGTGCCCGCCCTGCGCGAATTCCAGCAGATTGCCGCCTTTGCCTACGCCGTAGCCGAGCAGAACGCCGATAACGGTACCATCGTCACCGCTCCCACCTGCGGTGCCTGCGGCGTGCTCCCCGCCGTGCTGAAATATGCCCAGGTAACCAAGGGCTTTACCGATGAACAGATCTGCCGGGGACTGGCCACCGCCGGCATCATCGGCAATCTGACCAAGAGCAATGCCTCCATCTCCGGCGCGGAATGCGGCTGCCAGGCGGAAATCGGCACCGCCTGCTCCATGGCTGCCGCCGCCTTGGCAGAGCTGTACAAGCAGAACCTGGATCAGGTGGAGTATGCCGCTGAGGTAGCCATGGAGCACCACCTGGGTCTGACCTGTGACCCCATCTGCGGTCTGGTACAGATCCCCTGCATCGAGCGTAACGCCGTGGCTGCCATGCGGGCCATGAACGCCTGCAATCTGAGCTATTTCCTCACCGGCTCCCGGAACATCAGCTATGACATGGTCTGCCGGGCCATGCATGAAACCGGCATCAACCTGAACACCCGCTTCCGGGAAACCAGTGAAGGCGGACTGGCCAGATTGTACGCCAGAAAACGGAAATAATCACTTTTTGCCACGTTTCTTGGAGGTGAAGAAATGGATCTGAAAAACCTGACCACCTTTATCCATGTAGCGGAGCTGGGCAGCTTTACAAAAGCCGGCGTGGCCCTGGGCTGCTCCCAGTCCACCATTTCCTTTCAAATCCGCCAGTTGGAGGAGGAACTGGAATTTCCTCTCTTCGAGCGCATCAACCGCACTGTCGTGCTTACGGAAAAGGGCCGGGAAGTGCTGGTCTACGCCCACCAGATCAATAAGCTGACCGCCGAGCTGAAGCAGAACATCCAGTCGGACAGCGCCCGCTCCGTCCGCATCCGGGTGGCCATGTCGGATTCCCTATGCAATTCCCTGCTGGAGGACAATTTCCAGCAGTTTCTCCAGGCCCACCCCGGTATCAGCCTGAAAATCATAGCCGCAGGTACGGAAGAGATGTTCCGTCTGCTGGATCATAACGAAGTGGATGCCATTCTCACCTTGGAAAGCCACATCTACAACACCGAATACGTCATCGTCCGGGAGGAAAAGGTGGAGCACCATTTTGTGGCGGCCGCCTCCTCTCCCCTGGCAAGCCTGGTTCAGATTCCCGCCCGGGAGCTGGTGCAGCACCCCTTCATTCTCACGGAAAAGGGCATGAGCTACCGCCGTCTGCTGGATGAGCAGCTGGCCCAGCAATCTCTGGAAATCATTCCCGTGCTGGAAATCGGCAATCCCCACCTGATTTGCGATCTGGTGCAGCAAGGTGTGGGTGTTTCCTTCCTGCCGGATTTCGTGACCGAGAAAGCCGTGAAGGCCGGGAAACTGGTTTACCTGGATGTTCCGGAAATTCAGGTGAACATCTGGAAGCAGCTGCTGCACCATCGGGACAAATGGCTCTCTCCCCAGATGGATTCCGTTTTGAAATACTGCGTGGAAAAAGAATTCCGTACATCATAAAAGTATCCCGTTTCCGAAAACCGGAAACGGGATTTTTAAAGCTTATTGAACATCCTGCAGCATCTCAGGCCTTTTCCGACCCCATTTGACGAAATAATAGGTTACTTCGATCACACAGCAGGCCATCCAGCCCACCGGGTAGCCAAAACCCACCGCCATGGGGGTATTGGAAATGAAATGGGTCATGATGAACAGGTAGGTCTGCCGCAGGCCCACAAAGGTGAGCAGCATGATGGCCATAGGCGCGGTGGAGTCTCCCCGGCCCCGGAGGGCACCAGCCAGCACGTGATTGACACAGTTAAACAGAAGGAAGACGAAATTGGTCCGTACAAACAGGACGCCGAATTCAATCACCGCTTCATCCGGGGTAAACAGGGACATAGCAGGTGCCGCAAAAATGCACACAAGCAGGATGATCACCCCTGTCACGCCCACGGACAGGCTGACCGTGGCCACAGTGCCCTTGCCTGCTCGCTTCTCCTGTCCGGCGCCCATGTTCTGGCTGACAAAGGTGGTTGCCGCCATGGCGAGGCTCTGCATGGGCAGAAGCACGAACTGATCCAGCTTGTTGTAAGCGCTCCAGCCCGCCATACAGATGGAGCCGAAGGAATTGATGTAGGACTGGACAAACACATTGGAGAAGGAGGTAATCACGCTCTGAATGGCCGCAGGCAGTCCCACCGACACGATCTCCCGGAGGACCTGACCATTGACTTTCAGACCCTTCCAGTCCAGCCGGTAGATATCCTTGGTGCGGGTGAGCAGAAGCAGCGTCAGTCCGGCAGAAACAAACTGGGAAATGATGGTGGCATAAGCGACGCCGGCGATTCCCGCCCGGAGCTTCAGCACGAAAAACAGGTCCAGGATGATATTCAGCACGCTGGTCAAAATCAGGAAATACAGAGGTCTCGTGGTATCACCCACAGCCCGAAGGATACCGCTGCACATATTGTAAATCACCAGGCCCGAAAAACCGCCAATGTAGATCCGCAGATAAATGGCTGCCTCACCGAATACATCATCCGGGGTCACCATAAAGCGGAGCATGGGTTTCACACCGATCAGGCCGATCACCGTAAAGAACACCGCGAGGATGAAGGTAGTGGCCATGGTAGTCTGGATGGCAGTATGGAGGCGTTCCGTATCCCTGGCACCGAACCGGCGGGCGATGACCACGCTGGCGCCGGTGGAGAAGCCGTTGAAAAAGAACACCATGATGTTCACAATCATGGTGGTGGAGCCCACCGCAGCCAATGCCTGGGTACCGACAAAATTTCCCACCACCACAGAGTCTACCGTGTTATAAAGCATCTGAAATACATTGCCCAGCATCAGAGGAAGGGCGAAAAGAACCAGCTGCTTGATAATGGAGCCCTGGGTCATGTCCCTGGCAGTGGATTTTTTATGCTGCATGTGCATCAATATCAATCTCTTTTCCTTGTTTTCTCCCATTATACCAACCTTTTCCCCCGTGTCAATGGGCGAAAAATTGAGAAAAGTCCGGTTTTATCCGGTAGAAGCAAACCGAAATCGATTCCGTTTCTCCATATGTACAAAAGAAGCAATCCATTCCCCCCAAACCTTGGGCAAGACGATGGAATTTTCTCCCCCTGTTGGAAAAGGATTGACTTTATTACTTTAGCGTGATAAAGTATCATCCAGATAGAACATGGTCGTTCTGCCTCTTCACCGCAGGATGACCTGAGTGCAAGGAGTATCCGCCCATGACAAGCCTGCCAACCGAAGCTTTTTCCTCTGCCCTGCGCAGCCTTTACAGCCGCTACGGCTATAGCCGATACAAGATGAACAAATTTGAGGAATACGACCTGTATGCCAAAAACAAGGATTTCCTCATTTCCGATTCCGTCATTACCTTCACCGATGTGGGCGGAAAGCTCATGGCTCTGAAGCCGGACGTCACCCTTTCCATTGTGAAAAACACCCGGGACGAGCCGGGCATCCGCAAGCTCTATTACAATGAAAATGTCTACCGTGTTTCCAAAGGCACCCACAGCTTCAAAGAGATCATGCAGGTGGGCCTGGAGGCCATTGGCGAAATTGACGAGTACTGCATCTATGAGGTGCTGAAGCTGGCCGCCGAGAGCCTGACCTGCACCCGGCGCAGCTGTATCCTGGAAATCTCCCATTTGGGGCTGTTGTCCGATGCCATCCGCCACGCAGGCGTTCCCGAAGGAGAACAAAACCGGATCATCCGCTGTATCGGAGAAAAGAATCTGCACGAGCTGCAAAGCATCTGCCGCCAGCTGGGTGTCAGCCAGGAAAACACCCAGCTGCTCCGCCGCCTTGCCTCCCTCTACGGCACACCGGATCAGGTGCTGCCCACGGTGAAGGAACTGCTGACCGGCATTGCCAGGGAAGAAGAACTGGCCCGGTTCCTGCGGATTGTAAAAGCCCTGAACGCGGGAAAATACCATGATTTGATCCGCATTGATTTCAGCGCCGTCAGCGATCCCCAGTATTACAACGGCTTCGTGTTCAAGGGCTTCGCCCAGGGCGTTCCCTCTGCCATGCTCTCCGGCGGCCAGTACGACAGCATGATGAAAAAAATGAAGCGGCAGTCCGGTGCCATCGGCTTCGCCGTCTACCTGGATATTCTGGAACAGTACACCCCTTCCAGGACGGAATACGATGTGGATACCCTGCTGGTTTATGACGAAGGCTGTACCATCTCCGAAATCGAGGCAAAAGCCAAACAGCTCACCGGCTCCGGCGAAAGCATTCTGCTCCAGCGGCAGATTCCCCCCGGAATCCGCTACCGGCAGCTGGTGACCATGAAGAAAGGCGGGGCGTAATCCATGGAACTTCTGAACATTGCCCTGCCCAAGGGACGATTGGGCGAAAAGGTATTGTCCATTTTCGAGGCGGCGGGTTTCCCCTGCCCCTCCATCCACGAAGCAAACCGAAAGCTGATTTTTGAAAACAAAGATGCTCAGGTTCGTTATTTCTGGGTCAAGCCCTCGGACGTGGCCATCTACGTGGAGCGGGGCGCCGCCGACATCGGCGTGGCCGGAAAAGACATTCTGCTGGAATATGAACCGGACATCTACGAGTTGCTGGATCTGGGCATCGGAAAGTGCAAAATGGCCGTGGCCGCGAAAAAGGATTTCCGGGACGACCCGGGCAGGACCCTGCGGGTGGCCACCAAATTTTCCAATATTGCAGGCAGCTTCTACCTGTCCAAGGGCCGGGACATTGACATCATCCACTTAAATGGCTCCATCGAGCTGGCACCCATTCTGGGGCTGTCCGACGTGATCGTGGATATCGTGGAAACCGGCGCGACCCTGCGGGAAAACGATCTGACCGTGCTGGAAGATGTTGTGCCCATCAGCGCACGGCTGATTGCCAACAAAGCCAGCTATAAATTCAAAAATAACGTCATCGATCACATTGTTCGCTGCACCGCGCAGCTGTTGGAGGAAACATAATGATTCGCATTTATCCATATGGAGAAGTACCCAACCAGGAGATTTTCGCCCGGACGGAACCCACCGCCAATGTTTCGGACATTGTGACGGGAATCATCCAGGATGTCCGGCGCCGGGGAGATGAAGCCCTGCTGGAATATACCAAAAAATTTGACAAGGCCGAGCTGACCAATTTGCAGGTAACAGAGGAAGAATTCCAGGAAGCCCTGTCCTCCTTTGATCCCAGGCTCAAGCAGGTGCTGCAGCGGGCAGCCTCCAATATCTCCAAGTTCCACTCCCGTCAGAAGCGAAACAGCTTTATCCTCAATGAGGATGACGGAATTGTCATGGGGCAAAAGGTCATTCCCATTGACCGGGTCGGTTTGTACGTCCCCGGGGGCACAGCGGCGTACCCCTCCACCGTGCTGATGGACACCCTTCCCGCCAGAATCGCCGGTGTAAAGGAGATCGTCATGGTCACCCCGCCCAACGCCCAGGGAAAGGTCAATCCCGCCATTCTGGCCGCCGCAAGAATTGCGGGAGTGGATAAAATATTCAAGGTGGGCGGAGCCCAGGCCATTGCTGCTTTGGCCTACGGCACTGAGAGCATTCCCAAGGTGGATAAAATTGTGGGCCCCGGCAATGCCTTTGTGGCAGAGGCCAAGCGTCAGGTATACGGTCAGGTTTCCATCGACATGATCGCCGGCCCCAGTGAGATTCTCATTGTCTCCGACGGCAAGACCGATCCCCGCCACGTGGCTGCGGACCTTCTTTCCCAGGCGGAGCACGACAAGCTGGCCAGTGCCGTGCTTGTCACCGACTCCATGGAACTGGCAAAGGCTGTCCAGGCGGAACTGGAGATCCAGATTCCGAAGCTGGAGCGTGCAGAAATTGCCCGGGTCTCCATTGACAACAATGGCAAGATTATCGTTGCTGATAATCTGAACAAGGCCATTGAAATTGCCAACGAAATCGCTCCGGAGCACCTGGAGCTGTGTGTGGACCAGCCCTTTGACTATCTGTCCAAGGTCCGTCATGCCGGTTCCGTGTTTATGGGCCGCAACTGTCCCGAGGCATTGGGAGATTATCTGGCAGGTCCCAACCACACTCTGCCCACCAGCGGCACCGCCCGGTTCTCCAGCCCTTTGAGCGTGGACGATTTCGTGAAGAAAATGCAGTACACCTACTTTACCAGAGATGCTTTGGCCAATGTCGCCGATGATGTTGCTTATTTTGCCAGAGCCGAGGGCCTCACCGGCCACGCCAGAAGCGCCCTGATCCGCACCCGGGAGGAAGAAGCATGAGCCGCTTTTTCAGTGAAAAATATGCCTCCCTGGTACCCTACACCCCGGGAGAACAGCCCAAGCAAATGCAGTACATCAAGCTGAATACCAACGAATCCCCTTTTCCTCCCTCTCCCCTGGCGGTGGAGCTGGCGGCGAAGGCAGCGGAGAACTTTCAACTCTACTCCGACCCGGAGTGCCGGGAGCTGGTTACGGCGGCCTGCGAATACTACGGCATTGAGAAAGACGAAATTCTCTTTACCAACGGCAGTGATGAAATTCTGAATTTCGCCTTCATGGCCTTCTGCGACCGGGACCATCCCGCCGCATTCCCGGACATCACCTACGGTTTCTATCCTGTCTTTGCAGATTTGAACGGCATTCCCTATGAGACGATTCCCCTGGCGGAAGACTTTTCCCTTCGGGTGGAGGACTATGTGGGCATCCATAAAACCATTTTCATTGCCAATCCCAACGCCCCCACCGGGCTGACCATTTCCCTGGCTGACATCGAGCGGATCGCCGCCTCCAACCCGGACAATGTGGTGGTGATCGACGAGGCCTATGTGGACTTTGGCGGAGAAAGCGCTATCCCCCTCATCCGAAAATACAGCAACCTCCTTGTCACCCAGACCTTTTCCAAGTCCCGCTCCATGGCCGGTGCACGGCTGGGTTTTGGCATCGGCTGCAAAGAACTGATCGGGGATTTGAATACCATAAAGTATTCCACCAATCCCTACAACATCAACTCCGCCACCATGGCCGCAGGCGTGGGCGCTTTGAAGGATACGGACTACTTCCGGAAAAACTGCGCCGCCATTGCCGAAATCCGGGATTGGACCACCCGGCAGCTTCGTGATCTCGGCTTCCGGGTGATTGATTCCAAAGCCAATTTCGTCTTTGCCGCCGCGCCGGACTATCCCGGCCAGGCACTGTATCTGGACCTGAAGGCAAGGGGCATTCTGGTACGCCACTTTGAAACACCCCGGCTGAAGGACTACAACCGCATCACCATTGGAAGCCGGGAGCAGATGGAAGCACTGATTGCCGCCATCAAAGAGCTGCTGCGCACCAAACCGTAACGGAGGGAGCAACATGAGAACATCCCAATTCACCCGCAACACCGCCGAAACCCAAATCTCCATTAAGCTGAATCTGGATGGCTCCGGTCAAAGTGACATCTCCACCGGCTGCGGCTTTTTAGATCATATGCTCACCCTGTTCTCCTGTCACGGCCGGTTTGACCTGAATGTCCGCTGCTCGGGCGACACTCAGGTGGACTACCACCACACCGTCGAGGACATCGGCATTGCCCTGGGCACTGCCTTTTCCCAGGCCCTGGGAGACAAGCGGGGCATCTGCCGCTACGGCGATACCCTGCTGCCCATGGACGAAGCGCTGATCCTCACTGCCGTGGACATATCCGGCCGAAGCTATTTGGGCTTTGATCTGCCCATTCCCACTCAGAAGGTCGGAGAATTTGACACGGAGCTTGTGGAGGAATTCTGGCTTGGCTTTGTCCGTAAGGCAGAACTCACCCTGCACTTTAAGGAACTGGCCGGGAGCAATTCCCACCACATCATCGAGGGTGCCTTCAAATCCGCCGCCCGTTCCCTGAAAAAAGCCGTCCTCATCGATCCTTCCTACGCCGATGAGATTCCCTCCACCAAAGGAGTGCTGTGATGATTGCCATTGTTGACTATGGGGTGGGAAACCTCTTCTCCCTGAAATCCAGTCTTGCCGCCATCGGTGCAGAGGTTGTGGTTACCAAGGATGCCGCCCTCCTGCGCTCCGCCCACAAGCTGATTCTGCCCGGAGTGGGTGCCTTTGAGGACGCCGCCCGGAAGCTGCATGAGTGCGGACTGGATACCGTGATCAAAGAAGAAGCCGCCCGTGGCAAACCCATTCTGGGAATCTGCCTAGGGATGCAGCTGCTCTTTGAAAAAAGCTACGAATTCGGAGAACACCAGGGACTGGGCCTGATCCCCGGCAGCGTGGTTCCCATGGCGGGCTTTATCCCGGATCAGCTGAAAATCCCCCACATCGGCTGGAATGCCCTGCGCATGAAAAAGAGCAGTCCCCTGTTCCGCTTCATTTCAGAAGGTGACTGCGTCTACTTCGTTCACTCTTACTTCGCCGCCCATTGCGACGATTATGTCATCGCCGATACCGAATACGGCCAGTGGCTCACCGCTGCGGTACAGAACAGCAACGTATTCGGCTGCCAGTTCCACCCGGAAAAAAGCGGCAGCGTGGGGCTGAACATTCTCAGAGCCTTTGCCGAATTGGAGGAAAGCCCATGCTGATCTATCCTGCCATTGACCTGTATCAGGGCAAAGCCGTCCGTCTGTACAAAGGGGACTATGCCCAGATGACCGTTTACAGCGATGACCCACCCTCCATTGCCGAAGATTTTGCCCGGCAAGGGGCAACCCACATGCACATTGTGGACCTGGAGGGCGCCAAAAGCGGCGAAACGCCCAATTTTGAAATCATTCTGGAAATCAAACGCCGGGGTGGGCTGTTCTGCGAAGTGGGCGGCGGCATCCGCAGCATGGACACCATTGCGCGATATTTATCCAACGGCATCGACCGGGTGATTCTGGGCACCGCCGCCGTCACGGAGCCGGGTTTTGTGGAAGCAGCCGTCAAACAATACGGAAATAAAATTGCCGTGGGCATGGACATCAAGGATGGCTTTGTGGCCATCAAGGGTTGGACGGAGAAATCCGCCCTGACCGCCTTTGACTTCTGCCAAACCCTTCAGAATATCGGTGTGGAAACCATTATCTGTACGGATATTTCCCGGGACGGCGCCATGAAGGGCACCAACCATTCGCTCTATCGGGAACTGATGGAGCGTTTCTCCGTGCAAATAATTGCCTCCGGCGGTGTGTCCTCTATGGAGGATGTGGAACGTTTGGCCGAAGCCAAGCTCTACGGAGCCATCATCGGCAAAGCATATTACACCGGCGCCATTGATCTGCGCCGGGCAATCGAGGTGGCAAAATGATCACAAAACGGATTATCCCCTGCCTGGACGTACGGGACGGTCGGGTAGTAAAGGGGGTTCATTTTGCCGGGCTGCGGGATGTCTCTTCCCCCGTGGCACTGGCGGAATACTATTCCGGCTGCGGTGCGGACGAATTGGTGTTCTATGACATCACCGCCTCCGCAGAAGGCCGGGCCCTGTTCACGGAAATCTTGCGGGAAACCGCCAGCAAGGTATTCATCCCCCTCACCGTGGGAGGCGGCATCAACACCGTGGAGGATTTCGACCGGGTGCTGAAATGCGGCGCGGACAAGGTAAGCGTCAATTCCGGTGCCATCCGGAATCCCGACCTGGTGAATGAAGCCGCCAAACGCTACGGCAGTCAGTGCGTGGTGCTCTCCGCCGATGTAAAACGGGTGGATGGCGTGTTCCGTGTATTCGCCAAAGGTGGCCGGGAAAACACCGGTATGGAGGCCATTGAATGGATTCGCCGGTGTGTGGACAACGGCGCCGGTGAGGTGGTGGTCAATTCCATCGACACCGACGGCGTGAAGGGTGGCTTTGACCTGGAAATGCTGGATGCGGTATTCGACGCCGTCTCCGTTCCGGTGATTGCCTCCGGCGGCGCTGGGAACATTCAAGACTTTATCACCCTGTTCCGGCACAACCCCAAGATCGATGCCGGGCTGGCCGCCTCCATCTTCCATTTCGGAGAGGTCAGAATTGCCGACCTGAAGCAGGCCATGGCGGAAGCCAACATATCTGTAAGGAGATCAGAAAGATGCTGAACATCGAGGAACTGAAATTTGACGAGAAAGGGCTGATTCCTGCCATTGTGGTGGACGCCGTGTCCAAGCAGGTGCTGACCCTTGCCTATATGAATCGGGAGAGCTTGGCCATTTCCATGGAGAAGGAGCTCACCTGCTTCTGGAGCCGCTCCCGCCAAGAGCTGTGGCTGAAGGGAGAAACCAGCGGAAACTTCCAGCACATCGTCTCCATCACCGCCGACTGCGATCAGGACGCGCTGGTGGTCATGGTGGAACCGGACGGCCCCGCCTGCCACACCGGAGCAGTCAGCTGCTTCCACAATCCGGTATATCAAAGCGAAACCCGGCAGGAATTTTCCTACCAGGGCCTCTATTCCCTGCTGGAGGATCGGAAAAGGGAGCTGCCCGAGGGCTCCTACACCACCTACCTCTTCCAGAAGGGCCTGGACAAAATCCTAAAAAAAGTGGGCGAGGAATGCACCGAGGTCATCATCGCCGCCAAGGCCGAAGACCGGGCGGAAACCGTCTACGAAATTGCAGACCTGGCCTACCATGTGATGGTACTCATGACCCAGCAGGGCATCACCCTGGAGGAAATTCACAGGGAGCTTGCCTCCCGTCACGTCATTGACCACAAAGTCAAGCAGGAAAAGATGACCAAATAGTCCAAAATCCCGCCGCTGAAAACCAGCGGCGGGAAAAATTTTATTCTGCCAAGGTCGCTGCCATGACAGCTTTGATGGTGTGCATCCGGTTTTCGGCCTCATCGAAGACAATGGACTGCTTTCCTTCAAACACCTGGTCCGTGACCTCCATGCAGTCGATGCCGAATTTCTGCTGAATCTGCTTGCCGATGGTGGTTCCCAGGTCATGGAACGCAGGCAGGCAGTGCATGAAGCGGCACTGGCTCCCTGCATTGGCCATCAGCGCTTCTGTCACCCGGTAGGGAGTCAGGTCCTGAATCCGCTCCTCCCAGACAGCATCCGGTTCCCCCATGGACACCCATACATCGGTGTAGATCACGTGGGCATTCTTGGTTGCCTCCATTGGGTCGGTGATGAATTCCAGGGTTGCGCCGGTCTGAGCCGCGATTTGCTGGCAGGTATCAATCAGGGCAGCATTGGGAAAATACTTTTCCGGGGCGCAGGCCACAAAGTGCATGCCCATCTTGGCGCAGCCAACCATGAGAGAATCACCCATATTGTACCGGGCATCCCCCATGTACACCAGCTTCTTTCCCTTCAGGCTGCCGAAATGCTCCCGAATGGTGAGGAAGTCCGCCAGAATCTGGGTGGGATGGAACTCATTGGTCAAACCGTTCCAAACCGGGACGCCGGAGAATTTTGCCAAATCCTCCACGATTTCCTGGCCAAAGCCCCGGTACTCAATGCCATCGTACATCCGGCCCAGCACCCGGGCGGTGTCGGCGATGCTCTCCTTTTTGCCGATCTGGGAGGCGGAGGGGTCCAGGAAGGTACAGTGCATCCCCAGATCATAAGCGGCTACCTCAAAAGCGCAGCGGGTACGGGTGGAGGTCTTTTCAAAAATCAGAGCCACATTCTTGCCCTCGCACAGCTTGTGGGGGATGCCCTTTTTCTTCTTCTCTTTCAGGTCCGCCGCCAGGTTCAGCAGGAATTCCATCTCGGCGGGAGTATAGTCCAGCAGCTTCAAAAAGCTCCGGTTGGTCAGATTCTTCATATGCTCCTCCTAAAAGTTATTTGGAATTGATTTTCGCAGCCATGCGCTTTTCAAAACGGTTCAGAATCTGGGTCATGCCGATCACCAGAATCAGATAAGTGGCGGCAACGGTGAGCAGTGGGTTCACCGCGTCATAGGTGTTGTTTCGCACCAGGTTGCCCGCCCGGGTCAAATCCACCACCGCCACATAGCCGGCAACAGAGGTCTCTTTCAAAAGAGCGATCAGCTCATTGCCGATGGCGGGCAGGATATATCGAATGGCCTGAGGAAAGATCACCTTGCGCATGGTCTGAATCCGGGAAAGGCCTAAACTGCGGGAGGCCTCCGCCTGGCCGGAATCCACGGCATTGATGCCGCTTCGGATCAGCTCCGCCATATACGCGCCGGAGTTGATGCCAAAGGTCAGAATCGCCACCACAATGCCGTTGGCAGAAGTGAGGATGATGAAATAGAACACCAGCAGCAGAACCACCACCGGGATGCCCCGAATCACCGTCACATAAATATCACAAAGTGCAGCCAGAGGATTCCAGGCAGGAGACTCCTCGGCAAAATATTTGGCAACCGCAATCAGGGTACCGATGACCACACCAATCAGCAGCGCACCCAGGGTGATGATCAGGGTGTTTTTCAGACCGTCCAGCATCAGGGTGTAGTAATTGGTTTCAATAAAGGTTTCGTAGAGTTTGTCAAGCCAAGCGTTCATAGTTCCATTCCTTTGTATAAAATCTGTTTACAGGATACGGGCCTGCCTCTCAAAAAGAAGCAAGCCCCTGTCCTGCGGCCGTCAGGGCTGCTCCAAGGCGGAGCAGCCCTGATACGTTATGCAATATAATCAGTTCTTGGGAGAAGTGAAGGGAGCCTCGTACTTCTGGAAAATGCCGGCCACGGTACCGTCGGAGAGCAGCTTGTCCAGGATCTCGTTGACCTTCTTCACGGTGTCCTCGCTGCCGAAGGCCATGGCCAAAGCGTAGGGCTCGGTGGTCATGGGCTCGTCCAGCACCACCAGCTTCACGTCGTTTTCGGCGTTGTAAGCCTTGACCATATCCGCTGCGGTCAGATCGTCGATGACCCAGGCATCCACCTTGCCCTGGACAACGGCGGACTGGGCATCGTTGTTGGCCTGGAAGGAAGAAACCTTGTAGCCGTTCTCGTTGCAGAAACTCTCGGCGGTGGTGCCGGTCTGAACGGAAACGGATTTGCCTTCCAGATCAGCCTTGCAGGTGATGGGGCTGCCCTCCACCACCACGATGGCCTGAGCAGCCAGGCAGTAGGGATCGGTGAACAGCACGTTCTTCTGCCGCTTTTCGGTGACGGAAATACCGGACACGCCCATGTCGAACTTACCGGCCTGAACACCGGGCAGGACGGAGTCGAAATCCATCTGCTGAATGTCCAGCTCCACGCCCAGCTCCTGGCAGATCATTTCCAGCAGCTCGATCTCGATGCCTTCCACCTTGCCGTCGCCGTTCAGGGACTCAAAGGGAGGAAAATCGGGACTGGTGGCAATGGTCAGCTTGCCAGCCTTCTGAATCTTTGCCAAAGGAGAGCCCTTGGTGCTGCCGCAAGCGCTGAGGGCGCAGGCCACCATCAGAACAGCCAGCAGCATAGCAATCATCTTTTTCATGTTAACGTTCCTTCTTTCATTCAATTGCGAGTTTTTCGTTTACAAAAGCAATCTGCTGATGGACGGAGGCCACACTGGTACCGCCCAGGCTGATTCGCTTTTCCACGCAGACGGAAAGATCCACTGCGCTGTATACATCCTCATCAATCAGAGGAGAATACTTCTGATAATCCTCCAGGGGATAGTTTTCCAGAACCAGGTCCCGGGCGATGCAGTCCGCCACGATCTGGCCGGAAATCTTGTAGGCCGTGCGGAAGGGCAGGCCCTTTCGCACCAGGTAATCCGCCAAATCCGTGGCGTTGATGAAGCCCTTCTGGGCGGCGGAGCGCATATTCTCCGTCAACGCCTTCATGCCCGCGATCATCTCGGTAAAGACCTTCAGGCACATCTTCACGGTATCGCAGGCATCGAACACGGATTCCTTGTCCTCCTGCATGTCCTTGTTGTAGGCCAGAGGGATGCCCTTCATGACTGTGAGCAGGGCCATCAAGTCGCCGTAGACCCGGCCGGTCTTACCCCGGCACAGCTCCGCCATGTCCGGATTCTTTTTCTGGGGCATGATGGACGAACCGGTGGTAAAGCTGTCGGAGAGCTCCACAAACTTGAATTCCCAGCTGCACCATAGAATGACTTCCTCGGAAAAACGGGACAGGTGCATCATCAGGATGGACAGGTCAGACAGCAGCTCGATGGCAAAATCCCGGTCGGAAACGCCGTCGATGCTGTTCATGCAAACCCCGTCGAAGCCCAGCTTCTGTGCCTCGAAGACCCGGTCGGTATCGTATGTAGTGCCCGCCAGGGCGCAGCTGCCAATGGGAGACACATTCATCCGAAGCCGGCAGTCCTGCAGGCGTCCAATATCCCGCAGAAGCATCATGGCATAGGCCATCAGATGGTGACCGAAGGTGATGGGCTGAGCCCGCTGCAAATGGGTGTAGCCGGGCATGATGGCATCGGCATAAACTTCCGCCTTGTCCGTCACAACCTGGGTCAGCTGAATGCACAGCTCCATAATCTCGTCGATTTCATCCCGCAGGTACATCCGGAAATCCAGAGCCACCTGATCGTTGCGGCTTCTGGCGGTGTGGAGCTTTTTTCCCACGTCCCCGATGCGGCCGGTAAGCACCTGCTCCACAAACATGTGGATATCCTCGCACTCCATATCAAAGGGGAGTTTGCCGGATTCCAGGTCCTCCAGGATATCCGACAGTCCGTCAATGATCTGCTGTGCCTCTGCCTGGGTGATGATGTTTTTCGCCCCCAGCATTGCCGCGTGGGCCATGGAGCCTGTGATGTCCTGCCGGAACATCCGGCTGTCGAAATGGATGGAGGAATTGAAATCATCCGCCAGCTTACTGGTCACGCCGTCCGTCCGCCCGGCCCACATTTTTGCCACGAGAATAACACTCCTTGTATGTAACTTATTTCTTGCCGCTGACCATGGCCTGAACCTTGATGGGCAGTCCGTACAGATTGATGAAGCCCTCGGCATCCTTCTGGTTGTAGTCGCTCTCGCCGAAGGTGGCGATTTCCTCGGAATACAGGGAGTTGGGGCTCCACACGCCGGCGTTGATCATATTGCCCTTGTACAGCTTCAAGCGAACCTTTCCGTTGACCTTTTCCTGGGTCTTATCCACAAAAGCGGACAGGGCCTCCCGCAGGGGGGTGAACCACTGGCCGTTGTAAACCAGCTCGGCGAAGGTGATGGCGATCTTCTGCTTCTCGTGCATGGTCATCTTGTCCAGGCACAGGGTCTCCAGCACGGAGTGGGCCTTGTACAGAATGGCGCCGCCCGGGGTCTCGTACACACCGCGGCACTTCATGCCAACCAGACGGTTCTCCACGATGTCCAGCAGGCCAATGCCGTTCTTGCCGCCCAGCTCGTTGAGCTTGAGGATGACGCCCTTGGGAGTCAGCTTCTCGCCGTCCACGGCCACGGGGATACCCTGTTCAAAGTCGATGGTCACATAGGTGGGCACGTCAGGAGCATCGATGGGGCTGACGCCCATTTCCAGAAAGCCCTTCTTTTCGTACTTGGGCTCATTGCCGGGATCTTCCAGATCCAGGCCCTCGTGGCTCAGGTGCCACAGGTTCTTGTCCTTGGAGTAGTTGGTCTCCCGGCTGATCTTCAGAGGCACGTTGTGGGCCTCGGCGTAGTCGATCTCCTCGTCCCGGCCCTTGATGTCCCACTCCCGCCAGGGGGCGATGATGGTCATGTCGGGGGCGAAGCGCTTGATGGCCAGCTCGAACCGGACCTGGTCGTTGCCCTTGCCGGTGCAGCCGTGGCAGATGGCGTCGGCGCCTTCCTTCAAGGCGATGTCCACCAGCCCCTTGGCAATGCAGGGACGGGCGTGGCTGGTACCCAGCAGGTACTCTTCGTAAACAGCGCCGGCCTTCAGGCAGGGCATAATGTAATCGGCGGCGTACTCCTCGGTCAGGTCCAGAACGTACAGCTTGCTGGCGCCGGTCTTAATAGCCTTCTCTTCCAGGCCCTCCAGCTCGTCGGCCTGACCCACGTTGCCGGAAACGGCAATGACTTCACAGTTATTGTAATTCTCCTTCAGCCAGGGGATGATGACGGATGTATCCAGGCCGCCGGAATAGGCAAGCACGACTTTTTTAATGTTTTCTTTATTCATGGTAGTCCCTCCAAAAGGTGAATATTATTCATCGATGGGGCAATCATACCCCTTTTCCCATAAAATGTCAAGAACAATTGTTTCACGGTTTTAACTCCGGAAATGATTTTGTAGAATTGTATAAAACCAGCAAAAATCCCTTTCGTCTTTTATGGAATATTGCCTATTTTCAGAAGATACAAAATGAATATATACAGATTTTTGTATGTATATTTATGCAGATAATACGAATAACTTTCAATCAATCCACGCTGTAGCGTACATAGGCAAACTTTTTGGAATCCGGAGCCCAGCTGTTGACATTGATGGTGCCCTGGCCTCCGAACAGCTCTGCCAGAGTCACCGGTGCACCGCCCTGAGCCGGAATCATGCGCAGCTCCACATTTTTATCCGGCACATGGTCACCGGGAGCCAGATCCCCCTTGTGATAGGCCACATACACCACCTTCTCATTGTCCGGAGAAATGTGAGGGAACCAGGAATTCCACGCCTCGTCAAAGGTCATCTGGGTCTGCTCACTGCCGTCGGCGTTCATCTTCCAGACCTGCATCAGCCCGGTGCGCACGGAATTGAACCAGATGGTCTTTCCGTCGCTGCTGTATTCCGGTCCATCGTTCAGCCCCGGAGCATTGGTCAGCCGGGTCTCAGCTCCGCCGGTAACGGGGCAGGTATAAATGTCCCACTCCATCTCATCCCCATACAGCCGCCCCGCGCAATAGGCCAGGGTGCTGCCGTCGGGAGACCAGCCATGGAGATAGCTCAGCGGCGTAGAGACGATTTCCGTTGCATCATCCACCCCCAGGTGTACCATATAGATCTTGCTCATTCCCTCGCTGTCGGTGCTGCCGGAAACGGCCATGGCGGTTCCATCCGGAGACAGAACATGGTCATTGTTGCAGTAGATGCACGCACCGGTATCCACAAGGGTGCTCTCCCCTGTGGCAAGGTCATACTGATAGATTCGTCCCTCGCAGTTATAGTACAGGGACTTCCCGTCCCTGGAATAAAACGGAGCTTCTACCACATGGGTAAAATGGGCAAGCTCTCTTGCCTGGTGAGCTTCAAGATCATACTCCATCAGGCAGGAATGCTGGGCGCGGTAAAGATATGTATCGGAAAACGGCATTGTATTCTCCCCTTTCATTTTATACTATTATTTAATTAAAAGTTCACAAAGATTTCCGAGGATGATTTGCGTAAAACAAGGCGGAGGATGAAGCTGGGCTGACGCCCAGCAAAGACGACAACGCAGTTTTACACAAATCAGGCCGGAAAGATTGTGAAGTTTTAATAAAAGAATAGTATTATACTATTGTAGCACAAAAGAGGATGCCATGGAACTCCTTTCAGGAAATTCCATGGCATTGTCCTTATTTCGCCGCTTCTTCCATTTCCTCTTCCTGCTGGTACTCGGGGAACACGGAATACATGGGCTTCACATCCTTGCCCAGGATCTTTCGGTCCACATAGTTTACGGTGATCTTGTACACCAGGCTGCTCAGGCTGATCACACCGATCAGGTTAGGGATGGCCATCAGGCCGTTGAAGGTATCGGACAGATCCCAGGCCAGATCCAGGCTCATGGTTGCACCCACCACAATGAAGGCCACAAACACCACCTTGTAGGCAATGGTGGCCTTGGTGCCGAAGAGGTACTCAAAGGCCTTGGTGCCGTAGTGGCTCCAGCCCAGCACCGTGGAGAAAGCAAAGAGCAAAACTGCAATGGCAATGAACCAGGAACCAACCTGTCCAAAGGAAAGCTGGAAAGCCTCTGCCACCATGGCGGTCTTCTCGGTGGTGGTGAGCATGGCACCGGTGTTCAGGTCCACCAGGCCGCTGGTGAGGACCACCAGAGCAGTCAGGGTGCAGACGATGAGGGTATCGGCAAAGACCTCGAAGATGCCCCACATACCCTGCATCACAGGCTCCTTGACGTTGGAGTTGGAGTGCACCATGACAGAGGAGCCCAGGCCGGCCTCGTTGGAGAACACGCCCCGCTTCATGCCCCAGGTTACGGCGTCCTTCACGGTAGCGCCAACCATGCCGCCGAAGGCAGCCCGGCCGGTGAACGCGCACTTGAAGATGATGCCGAAGGCAGGAACGATTCTGGAGGCGTTCATGAGCACGATCACCAAGGCACCGACAATATAAGCGATTGCCATGAAGGGAACCAGTTTCTCGGTGACGGAAGCGATCCGCTTCAGGCCACCAACCACCACCAGCGCCGCAACCACCATCAGGCACACGCCGGTGACCCACATGGGGATACTAAAGGAGGCCTTCATGTTCACGGCGATGGAGTTGATCTGGCTCATGTTGCCGATACCGAAGGACGCCAGCACGCAGAAACAGCTGAACAGCACAGCGAGAACGGAGCCGATGCGCTTATATCCGGCGTAGCTGCCCAGGCCGTCCTTCAGGTAGTACATGGCGCCGCCGCACCACTCGCCGTCCTTGTTCTTCCGGCGGTAGTAGATGCCCAGCACGTTTTCGGAGTAGTTGGTCATCATGCCGAAGATGGCAACGATCCACATCCAGAAGATGGCGCCGGGGCCACCGGAGGCAATGGCTGCCGCCACGCCGGAGATGTTGCCGGTGCCGATGGTAGCCGCCAGGGCGGTGCACAGGCTCTGGAACTGGCTGATGGACTTGTCCTCTTTGGCGGTGTGGGCGGTGATCTTCTTATCGGTGAAGATACCGCCGATGGTGTTCTTCATCCAGTGGCCGAACTTGCTCACCTGGAAGGCTTTGGTCAAAATGGTCATCAGGATGCCGGTGCCCACCAGCATGATCAGCATGGGCATGCCCCAGACGAAGCCGTTGACGGAGTTGTTGACGTTGGTGACGGTTTGAACGATGTTTTCCATAATGTTTCCCCCTTGCATTTGCCGGAGACAACGAAAAGAGCACCCGCAAGGGTGCTCCCAAAAAACGAACCATCACCCGGTTCCGGAAAAGATAAATCTTCCCCCTGGAACTGGGAATAATGCTCTGTCCTTTTGCCTGAGAGATTCGGCGTCTTTGCCCCTTGCACCTTCGGCCCCCGGATTACCCGGATGTCTCCAGAGTGCGATCCACATGCGGTCCTTGTAACCTGAGAGTTTCACTCCTTCGGTGGAACAAAAGCGTTCCGTTTTCCGTATGCTTCCTATCGCACATTATTCAGTTATTTCACCCCGAATGGGGCTATGGGCAGATGATAGCACATCTTTTTCCCCGTTGCAATAGTCCCCGGTGAGATTTGGAGGAATGAACAGAATGTGAACGAATTCAAAACCCTCTTTTGTCGAAAAATGTCCACGCAAGTATTACGTTTGTTTCTGTATGACGTACAAAAGCTGCCGCATTCTTCTGAACGCGGCAGCTCTTCTGCTAGTGAATCATTTCCTCAGCCATCATGAATAATGTGTCCGCTTCAAAGGCTTCCCGCCCCAGGTTCATGATGGAATAGTTGATGTCATTTTCCGTCCAAAGCAGGAAGGAGGCAATTTTCTCCTGAACCTCATCTGCGCCGTAGCTCACATAATGGCCCGGCTGATCGGCCCATTCCTTTTCTTCCTCGGAAAGCTGGTAGTCCTCCGGCACAAACCTGTAAATATCCTGATAAAAGCTGAGCTCCACCCCGCCCACTGTTTTCGTGCTGGCAGGGGTTCTTTCGTCCTTCGGCAGCTCTTCCAGGTCTTCGCGTAAACGAAGGGCCAGCATCTGCCCCCGTTCATCTTTATAGTAGACAATCAGCTCCTTGAAAGTAAGTACCTGCTCCCCGTTTTCGTCCATGGCATCCACATCCTGAACCTCCGCGCTCTGGAAACAGAAGCCATTTGCAAAGCTTTCCGGAATTTCCGCCTGCAGTCCAACCTGGGCAAGAGCACGCCCCATATCACTGTGTTTTTCGTAGATCTTGCTGTTGCCGGATTGGTAGGAACGGATATTCAACAGATCCGCGGCGTAGGCAGTAATGGACAGCAGGCAAATCAGTGCCGCCGCCAGAAATATGTACCGGATTCTTTTTTTGTTTTTCATGGTTTGATTCTCCTTATCCGGAGCATCCACTTCCGCGAGATACGCATCCTCCACATAGTGGAATGCCTGATTCAGGTCCGTTGCTTTCATATTCCCATCCCTTCCTTTTGAAGCGTGTGTTTCAGTTCTTTTCGCATATTTCCCAGCCGGTATTTTACCTGTCGAACGGAACAGCCGTATTTCTCCGCAAGCTCAGGCGCCGTCATGGCGTAGTAATACCGAGACAAAAACAGCATTCGGTCATCGGGCTCCAGGGTGCCGAGAAAACGGTTCAGTTGCCGTCCCAGTTCCTTTGCCTCCAGCAGTTCCTCCATATTCTTTCGGGTATCCGGAATGCATTCCTCCAGTTCCGAAAGAAGGATATCGGCGTTTCCGCCCCGCTTCCCGGCGGTGAGGTATTCGATCCGTTTGAAGCAGAGATTCCGGGCAATTCGGGACAGGTAATATTTCAGCATGGGCGGGCGCTTCGGCGGGATGGACTCCCAGGCCGCTAAGTACACATCGTTTATAATTTCTTCCGCATCTTCCGGGTTGGGGAGGATGTGGCGGGCAATGGTTTTCAAATAGCTCCCGTATTTCTTCGACGTTTCCGAAACGGCTTCCTCCGACCGGGAAAAGAACAGAGCAACGATTTGCGTATCTTCCAAGTGGTTCACTCCTTTGTCTGTAAGGGCCTTACACTCATATAATACGGAAACGGCAGCCGGTGGACAATTTATATTTGTTTCTTTCTTTTTCGACAGTATCCCGATAAATTGAAATTTATAGCGATACCTTCGTAGGGGCGGCTACCAGCCCCGTAATGTAACGGAACCGCGTGCTTGGTTGAATGGCATGCAATCCGTACCAATTGTAGGGGAGGCTCTCAGCCTCCCGCTTTTGTTCCGGGTCAAAAGTGTTCGGTTGAATGGTACCACGTCCGACACAGTACGAATTCGCCCGACCTGGATTTTTATTGTGGGTTTGTACCGCGCGGGAGGCTGCGAGCCTCCCCTACAGTTTTATCGTGGTGCTGCGGGAATTCGCCCAACCCGGTTTATCATTTTTGGCTTGTACTGCGCGGGCGGCTGGTAGCCGCCCCTACGGTGGCGTAGATGTAATTTGCACCCGCCAAATTACAATTTGAATTACTGACTCTGGCTCTGTATGTTCAAACGCCCCGAACGCATCAACGTCCGGGGCGGAATTCATTTCAGTTTTGAATTACTTGGAAATATCCTCGCCGAAGAATTTCAGGGAAAGCTCCGAAATCACGCCCTCCTCATGGAGTTCGGCAATGGCCTGGTTGATGGCCTCGCGCAGGGAAGCGGTTTCCTCTCCCTTGCGCATGGGGATGGCCACATTGGTGGCATCCTCGGTGGTGGCAACCACCTTCAGGTTGGCATCCGGGTGCTGAGCCATGTAGTCGGTGTAGGAGACATTGGCATTCAGGGTGGCGTCCACCCGGCCCTGGAGCACCATGGTCAGGGTCTCATCCAGGGTATCCACGCCGTAGCAGGTGGCGCCGTAATCCTCCGCCAGATACATATAGGTGGAAGCAATGGAATTGGCAGTCTTCTTCCCCTTCAGGTCCTCGAAGGTTTTGATATCCTCATTGTCGCCCCGGACGATCAGTGCGGTGCGGATGTAGGCATAGGGATCGGCAAAATCGTACTTCTCCGTGCGCTCAGGGGTGACCTCCACGCCGTTGACCACAATGTCATACCGGCCGGCATCCATACCGGCGAACAGGCCGTCCCATTCTCCGGGGATGATCTCAGCCTCCACGCCCAGCTTTGCGGCAATGGCCCGGGCCACTTCCACATCAAAGCCCGTCAGCTGGTCGTCGTCACCCAGGAAGGACCAGGGTGCCCAGTCGCCCTCCAGGCCGATGATGATGGTACCGCGCTGCTGAATCACAGCAAGCAGATCCTGCTCTCCCTGGGCAGAAACGGCCATGGTCAGCATACCCGCCAGCATCAGAGCCGCCAGCAGGACAGAAAACAGTCTTTTCATGTTGCATTACTCCTTTTCATGTTGTGAGATGGTGTTCAGGAATGCGCGGGTACGCGCCTCCTTCGGATTTGCAAAGAACTCCACAGAGGGGCCGGCTTCCACCACGGAGCCCCGCTCCATGAAGATTACTTTTGTGGATACATTTCTGGCGAAGCCCAGCTCATGGGTGACCACCAGCATGGTCATCCCCTCCTCTGCCAGAGCGCGCATGACGGAGAGCACCTCGCCGGTGAGCTCCGGGTCCAGAGCGGAGGTAGGCTCATCGAAATAGATGATCTCCGGCTCCGTGGCCAGCGCCCGGGCGATGGCCACCCGCTGCTGCTGCCCGCCGGAAAGGGCGTTGGGGTAGCTGTCCGCCTTGTCCGCCAGGCCTACTTTATCCAGAGCCGCCCGGGCAACCTGCTCCGCCTGGGCCTTGGGCATTTTTCTTGCCACCGTCAGGCCCAGCATCACATTCTGCAAAGCGGTCTTGTTGCGGAAGAGATTGTAGTTCTGGAATACAAAGGCCGTTTTCCGGCGCAGGCGGGCAATGTCTTTTTTGGAGATTTTCGCCAGGTCGAACCGTTCCCCATCAAATTCCATTTCACCGGAATCCGCGGTTTCCAGAAAGTTCATACACCGCAGCAGGGTGGTTTTTCCCCCGCCGCTCTGGCCGATGATGGCGATCACATCTCCCTTGTTCACGGTGAGATCCACGCCCTTCAGCACCCGGACACCGTCGAACTGCTTGGTCAACTGATGAATGGTCAGCATCTTCCGCCCTCCTTAAAAGCCGTAGGTCGCCAACTTCTTTTCGCAGACGGCCTGAACCTTGGTCAGCACGGTGCAGAACAGCAGATAGATCAGTGCCACCTCGATGTACAGGGCCAGATGCTCATAATACCGGGAGGCGATCCGCTGGGTGACCATGAACATCTCCATCACCGTGATGTTGGCGGCAAGGGAGGTATCCTTCAGCATGGAGATCAGGGAATTGGACAGGGGCGGGAAGGCCGTACGGAAGGCCTGGGGCAAAATCACATGGAACATGGTCTGCATCCAGCTCATGCCCACGCACACACCTGCCTCCAACTGCCCCCTGGGGACGGATTCAATAGCGGCCCGCATGGTCTCCGCGCAGTAAGCGCCCTCGTTGATGGAGAACACCAGCACCGCCGTGGGGAAGGGCTCCAGAACAATGCCCAGATTGGGCAGGCCATAGAACACCACGTACAGCTGCACCAGCAGCGGCGTGCCCCGCACCACCCAGATATAAAACCGGATGATCTGCCGCAGCACCGGGATTTTAGCCACCTGAATCATGGCGGCGATCACCGCGATAACAAGGGCAATGGAAAAGGAGATAGCCGTGAGGGGGATGGTCATTTTCAGCCCCGGCAGCAGCATTTTGGGAAAGGATTCCACCAGAATGTTCACCAGCCGCTGGGAGAAAAAGCCAGACAGGGCACTATTCACACTTTCCAGCATATTGAAGCCTCCTTTTCCATGAAGATTTTGTCAAGCGGATTCTATTATACTCGAAAAGCGGGCCGGAATCAAGAGGCAGAAAAAAGATGCCCACCGCCTGGAAACGCGGGCAACCGCGTCCCTCACCGGTGGGTATCCATTATTTTACATATGGCGATGAATCCTGGCAGGAATCGCCCTTTCGGTCAACTCTGCAAAGTGGCCAGCAGCGTTTACTTCTGTCGGTGGAACGTAACGCTGCCCATGATTTCATTGTCCCAGTTTACAAAATTCAGGGTCATGGCATCGTTGAAGGTACCCTGTACCCGGGCCCAGCTGCATTCAAAGCTGCCGTTGCCATCGTCGATCCATCCGCCCTCTCCATACGAAAGGCCATCAATATCCATTCGTTTCAGATCCTCAGGAAATGCTCCATCCACAAAATCCTGGTCAAACACAATGGATGTGCCCGCAGGAGACTGGAGGACCTTGAAGGAATTGGTGCGAATTCCGGCAATTACCTTCTCCTCGTCTGCCACATAAACCATTTCCTCGCCGGCCGCTTCCTTTACGGTAAAGGGCAGCTGTGCACGCATCACATCATTCTGGTCGGCAATGCGGGCGGAAACCGAGCAGCTGCCCTCGCTTACGGACACCTTGGTGCTCTTTTGGCCGGTGATGACAATGGCCATTTCGCTGTCGGACTGGCTCTTGAACAATTCAGTTGCCACCACGATCCCCAGCTTATCCCGGTCATTGATATTGCCGGAGACACACAAGAGCGTCTTGCCCTGCTGGTCGGCATAGTCCCCCAGGGTCTGGCCGGAAGGCAGTCCGATTTCGCTCACATCATCCCCGGGGCCGCAATAGTCCGGGATAATAATATATTTTTCTCCGCCGGAAACGCCGATGCTGACGGTGAAGGTGCCGCCGTCAAACAGGCTTTCCAGCATGGTGCAGCTCCAACCCTCCACGGTCACCTGGGCACTTTGGGTTTCGATGTATGGTGCCGCCTCGGACGGGACAGCATAGGGAGTATCCTGGGTAATTTCCTGCATTCCCAGGTAGTTCATGGCTGCCACAGCCGTTACAATCATCAGAGAAACCGCAACGATCGCCGCAATCAGCATATACTTCACCCGGCTGCGGCCGGATTTCTTTTCCCGATATTTTTCCATATCCTTTGCCTCCAAAATATACTTTCCGTCGATATTTCCCATATTTTCCAACAGATCGAACGCTTTCACATCAAATCCTCCTCCGCTAAAAATGTACGCAGTTTGCCGCGGGTGCGGAAAAGCCGGGTTTTAATATCATTCTCCGAAAGTCCGCATTTTTCGGAAATCTCCCGGATGGGCCGGAGATACCAATAGCGGGATACAAAAATCTTGCGCTCCTTTTCCGGCAGACCACCCAGGAAGCGGTTCATGGCAGCCTGGAATTCCCTGGTGCGCAGAGCCGCCTCGGGAGAATCCTCCCCCGGAATGCACTCCTCCAGCTCCTCCAACGCCAGCTCCGGCTCCCCGCCGCCCCGTTTTCCGGCAGAGCGCCTGCGCCACCGGTCCAGGGCGATGTGTCGAGTGATCTTCCCGAGGAAGGCGGATAAACAGTTTGGCCTGGTGGGCGGGATGCTTTTCCAGGCCGTCAGATAAGTATCGCTGACGCTTTCCTCCGCGTCCTGGCGGTTATCAAGGATGTTCCACGCAATCTGAAAGCAATAACGGCCGTATTTGTTGTCCGTCTCCTGAATGGCCTGTTCCGAACGGGCGAAGTAAAGCGAAATGATGTTGCTGTCCTCCAAAACCGGCACCTCCTAAAATCTTTTTCTGTAGGGCCCTACACCCATCAAGGCGCAAAAGAATGGAAATGGTTACACCATCCTAAAAGATTTTTTTGATTTATTCAATAAAATCTTCCATTGCCTCTTGTAAATTTCGCCGAATTGGCGTATACTATCTTATATTTTTTACCAGAAG
>CAMEWH010000016.1:0-36467 GCA_945940335.1 uncultured Clostridia bacterium
TATGAACAAGTCATCAACAATGCCCTTACCAGCGAGCTTGCGGAAATCCCGGAAGTCCGCAAGGCTGTTGCGCCTATTGACAAAGCGGAAGCATCCAAGGTGCTGACGCAGTATCTGGCTGATGTGGTTCAGAAGGGCTTGGATAACGTTCTGGACAATGGTGGAGACCTCTCTGCCCAAATTGCACTGACCAATCAGATTGTATCCCTCATCCAAAACACAACAAAAGAAGCTGACTTTGCCTCACTGGGCGTTGACCAGCGGGCAGAGCAGCTTCTTGCGCTTTTGCGGGAAGCCGATCCCCGGTTGGCTGTGGGCAAAACCGCTGCCGATCTGAGCCGCCCGGAGACCTCTATTGCCCAGAGTTCGCTGTTCACCGGCGCCATCCATGAACCTCAGATGTACACGGAACTCAAAAAGGAAATCGTATCCGCTGACCGCATTGATATGCTGGTATCCTTCATCAAGTGGAGCGGTCTGCGCCTGCTGATGGACGAGCTTCGGGAGTTTACACAAAATGGCGGCGAGCTGCGCATTATTACAACTTCCTATATGGGTGCTACCGATGTAAAGGCAATTGAAGAGCTTACTAATGCGTACAGAGTACTTCTGACACGTGCCCGACAGGGATTCATTATCTATATTCCCGAGGGCGTGGATGACGATGCTACGCGTAAGCATGAGTGTTATGATCCGACATTCTTTTATTTGAGAAGCATTGGTATTCCTGAACTATAGGGCTTTGGATATTCAAAAGGAGCATGGAAATGGATGTGTATTCTACCTATTCGATATTTCTCTCAGGGAAAGATGAGGACCTGCGACAGGCTACTGCCCTACTCCGTGACACAATTATAGACCAAAACTGATTCTCAACGTTTGATAACATGTTCAGAGATAGGGCTAATAGTGATGGATGTTTGGTTTATACTTCGGCATCGTGAACTATCAATTCAGTTCGGGCAGGAAATTTCAGAGCATCTGCAGAGAAATCCACATACGGCAGTGAAACTGATATCGAATTATCTGGCTGCAAACGATAAACAAGAGAATCGTTTATTTTTTCCCAATTTGTTCACGCAGGAAATGCGGGAAAACGCATTGAATGACTTTGTTGAATCTGACCGCGAAAACATTAATTATCTACAATTGCTGGAGCAGTCTCAAAGTACAGACGGGCTTCAACTGCCAGACAAACTTCGATATAGAGCGCGAAAGAAAAGGGAAACCTTGCAGGAAAAATTATTCGCAGGAAGCCCGGGTATGGAATTTGGCGCAGAAGTATCATTCAAGTCAATGCCTGATGGCTCAACGGAAGAATCATTTGATAACGGTATTATCAAATGCGCGTATAGCAGGGAATGGGTCGAAGAAAATCGAGACAAGCCTTCTGGAGGGTTTGGGTGCAATGGTCAGCTTCCCTATGATCGCAGTGGGTTTCTGCCTCTGGCAGTACCGTCAATTGGCCGGAATGACATCCACACAATAGTACAAAAGGAGGATCATTATGCAAGCAAAACAAGGTGAAATAATGCTCTGGTGATCAAAGAGGCGCATCGTACTGCACGCCACCATCATTGTATTTCTGTGTTTTTCTTACGGCATGATTCGTTATAACGTTTATCCGAATATCATCAATATATGTAACATTTTCTAGCTATCCTATTGTCAAAACGCAGAAATGCATATTTTGATACACTTTATATAAACAGGGTAACCTTTTGACATTGTCCAGAACTTCCTAATTTTTTATTATATATTTAGCACAAACTCTACAGAAATAAAGGGGGAAAATATATGAAAAAGAACACAAAAGAAAAAGGTTCTGAGTACATTGGCCTCAAAGAGTGTTTCGGAACAACAACACTTTCATTCACGCATGCTCTTACCGGCGTACTAATGTCATCTATGCTTATGGTGTACATGACGGAGTATTCCGGTATCAGCAACGCAGCACTTCTGGCAAGTGTGCTTCTCATGACTGCGAGAATTATTGACGCGGTGAACGATCCCATTCAGGGCTTCATCATTGACAGTTCAAAACGTACGAAGGTTGGCAAATACAAGCCCTTTTTCCTGATAAGCATTATCATGGAATCCATCGCTGCAATCGCACTCTTTGCGCTTCCTAATTCGATCATCGACACACCGGTACTCCTGATCGTGTGGGTAATCGTGTTCTATCTTGTCTATGACATTGGCAGTTCTTTCTATAAAGACATCCTGCTTTACAGAACCATGTCCGCCGACGAGAATCAAAGAACGAAGCTGGTAATCGGTCCCCGATTAATGTCTTTCTTCACAGGAATTATTGCCAACATCGTGTTTACAATTGCGGTCATTGCGCTGAACTCACGCGGCATGAGCTATCACGATGCTGCAGCTATCGTAATTCTGATCCTTGTTGCAAGTACCTCTGTGATCTCCCTGATCGGCTGGTTTATCGTTAAGGAAAAGCACTATGTGGAAGAACAGCGTACTGAAAAGCTGAAGCTCCAGGACTTCTTTGATCTGTTCCGTGAGAACAAGGCGATGGTTATTTTCGCAGTGAAAGGCTTGTTCGCCGGTTTTATTTGGACACTGATTTTTGCAACCCCAACCTACTATATCAAGTGGGGATTTTGCGCAGATCTAACTACTGGAATTGCGGATATGGACCGTTTTACAGTGTATAGCGGTATTTCGTCTGTTATTACGGTCGTGCCCATGGTTCTTGGCGCGATTCTCGGAAGGCCTCTTATGAAGCTCTTTAAAGACCCAGTCAAAATGACTTGCTCCCTGCTGGCAGTTCAGGCAATTGGCGGTTGCATCCTGTTCGTGGCCCAGATTACCGGATTGCTGCAGCGTGCGCCGTGGCTGTTCTTTATGACTATGTTCATTATGGCAACCGGCGTTGGTACGGATTTTGTTCCTCAGAGTTTTGTACAGATGGAAGTTGTTGACTATGGGATTTATAAAACCGGCAAGGATCGTTCCGCACTGACGACAGTTACAGATGGATTCATTACGAAATTGCAGACAGCTTTCTCTGCTGCAATTGTTGGAATGGTTCTCACGGGCATCGGCTATGTTGTAGAAGAAGGCAACCGCTTCGCAGGTGATGTCTCCCAGATTCCTGTCATGCTGGACTGGTTTATCGTAATTATGGGATTGGTACCAGCTATTCTTGGTATTATCTCCGTGATTATCTACAAGAAATATCCCATAACAAACCAGATCCGCCTTGAAATGAAAGCCTTTTTTGAGAAAAACGGAAAGAATTGATCCTATAAATAAGGAGAACCAGTTTTAACCGGTTCTCCTAGGGCAACACCGCACAATGGAGGCTTCGGCTTTCGCGGGATCTTTTGTTCCAATCGTGCAGTGTGAAAAATGGGAAATACATCCAGTATTCCCGCATTTTCCACACTTTCGCTTGAAACAAAATCTCTCACCGAAAGCGCTTGCCCCATTATGCGGTGATGCCCTAGTTCCGTAAAAAGATTCATTTTACTTTTTCGCACGAATGGCTTTCCTGTATTCAGTCGGAACAATTTGATATTCCGTCTGAAATACTTTGTAAAATTGTGTGCGGTTCTCATATCCCAGCGAGGCAGCTATTTTGCTGACAGGCAAATCGGTACTCTTCAAAAGCCGGGCCGCTTCCTGCATTTGTACTTTCTGGCAATAGGCTTTGAGGGTATATCCGGTATGGGTCTTGATGATTCGAGAAATATATTCGCAGGAATAATTCACCTCTCTGGCTAGTTCTGCCCTACGTATAACACCGTGGCGTTCTTCAATGATTTGTTTGGTTCTTTCCAACGTGACCAGCTCCCGACCATAACCCAAAGATATATAAGTTGCTTTATATAGTTCTGGATTTTCCAGTGCGGCAAAGAGCCGAAGCAATGACGAATAGATATCAAATTGATAACCGATCCGCTTTTTCGTATATGCAGCAATGATTTCCTCCGCAATACTGGGGATCTGATCCTCTCCAAGCAGCCGAAAATCTACATAGTCACGCTTGCTTCCGGTCCGCTCAGATAGATTTTCAGTAAAAAATCGGTTGAGAATGCTTTTATATTGAAAAGGCTGTACCACTCCCTTCGGCCATTGGACGATCAAGGACGGATCAATACTGATATACAGGATGTCTGCATCGGACATATCTGTCTCGCGGTGCATGGTGTTGCGGTTCATTAAGCATAGATTCCCTTTGGTATAGGTAACTTCTTCATCTTCAATCATTACGGAAGCACTTCCCCGCATGATGTACATCAGCTCAAAAAAGTTGTGCTTGTGCAGATAAGTTTCCGCGAAGAATGCACTTTCTGCTGGGGTGTGGAGACAGAAAGAATTCTGATCCATGTAATTTGAGAAAAGATACTCTTCCTGGGTATGGATGCTTGTTGCTACGGATAGTTTCGAATAATAATCTCTGTCTGCGGTTTTATTACTCAGAAAGTTGACAATAAACGAGCCATCTTGCCGACGAACTTCGTCAGTATTTCGAAAAAACAAATGAGAAACATGTTCCACTTGAATCACCCCCTCGTCACAAGTGTACCATAAAACTCAAAAGAAATAAAGGAGGAAAACCAGTTTGAAACGCCAATGCTTCAATCCATATCTACCCAGCTGGGAGTATATTCCAGACGCAGAGCCCCGGCTGTTCGATGGTCGTGTGTATATCTATGGAAGCCATGACCAATTCGGGAGTAAAGAATACTGTGTCAATGATTATGTCTCTTGGTCGGCTCCAGAAGACGATCTGTCCGACTGGCGTTATGAGGGCATTATTTTTCGGAAAGACCAAACGCCGTGGAACACGAAAAATCTTCTATACTATGCACCGGATGTGGTTCAGGGGACAGATGGAAAATATTATCTTTTTTATTCGGTCCAGAATTCTTCAATCGCTTCTGTTGCTGTCTGTGATACGCCTGCGGGAAAATTTGAATACCTGGGAGACGTTCATTTTCCGGACGGAAGGGTATACGGTTCGAATCCTGAGGATTGGTTCCTTTTTGACCCAGCTGTGTTGGTGGACGATGACGGCAGGATTTACCTTTATGCTGGAAGTGGACAGCCATCCAATGGTAATTTTGGGCACGAGATTAAAGGACTATTTGTAATGGAGTTAAGCTCCGATATGTTGACGATCATTGGGGAGCCGACAATTATTTTGCCGGCTGACTTCAATCCGAAGAGGCCGAACTATTGGGAAGGGCCTTCCATCCGCCATATCGGAAAGTGGTATTACCTCGTCTACCCAGCTACTGACATAACCGGTCTGAACTATGCCATGAGCCTTTTTCCGGACAAGGGATTCATTCACAAAGGTCCGATCCATTCCTCCAGTGATATCGGTCTGAATGGCCGGAAGCTGATGAACGCCGCTTACCCCATGGGCAACAGCCACGGGGGCATGGTGTGCGTAAAGGGTCAGTGGTATATCTTTGACCATCGCAGAACTGGTAAAACGACAAACCGTCAACCGGTGGCAGAACGAATTGAAATCAAAGAGGATGGCAGTATCTCCATGGTGGAATCTACAAGCTGTGGTCTGAATGAGGGTCCGCTGCGCGGTATTGGAACCTACCCTGCGTACATTGCCTGCTGCCTGAAAAGCAGTGGTATTTTCGGCCTTCACAATCCCATGGGTGGCCCCTATATTACACAGGACGGCCCCGATTATGAGCCGAAAGAACCCGCAGACGGAGAAGTAAATGTAGATACCGAAACGAATGCGCCAAAAGCAAGAATATGTGGCATCAAAAATGGTTGCGTCGTGGGTTATAAGTACTTTGACCTGACGGAAACAAAGCACATTACCATTACCGCTCGTGGAGGCGATGGCATTATGGAGATCCTTGGCAGCGAAGACGGTCAGAGTGTTGGGGAAATCAGAATTTCCCCAAACTGGGACAATATGGGTACGGACCTAAATACCGCAAACCTTTCCCAAAAAGCCGGGTGTCCTGCAAGCAGATGTCCGCTATATCTGCGATATAAGGGAAGGGGCAATGTGGAATTACTGCAATTTACATTATCCTGAACAATAAAAGGAGGAAAAAATATGAATTGGACAGCAATCTGGAGTCAGGCTGCGGCGCCTTCTTTTGCAATGGGTATGCTGCAAGGAAAGAAGAAAACCATTGTATTTACAGTAATCTCTCATATATCGGGAGAGACGGTCAGAATGCGTTTTTCAAACATCTATGGAAAGAAACCATATAAAATTGGCGCTTTGGCAGTTTGGTTAAACGGAAAGAAATACGATATAACCGTCGGAGGGAAAACGTCTTTTTCTATTCCGACAGGCGGATACACCTATTCCGATCCGACAGCGATCCCGGTTTCTGCCGGTGCAGAGCTGGAGATCCGGCTTTACTATGTTTCCAAGGCTCAGGACAGCAATATGACAATAGAGGAAGCTGCTGCCTATCCCGGTGATCACACTATGGATGAAGCATTACCTCAGATCCGGAAAGAGCCTTATAAGGTACAATACAATCTCTATGATGCTGTGGTCTCCCTGGACCGGGTAGAGGTGCAGTCAGAAGAACCCTCTAAAGTGATCGTTGCCTTTGGTGACAGCATTACTGCCATGAACCGCTGGGTAAAGCCCCTTAATAAGCGGCTTCTGGATGCCTATGAGGGGAGGTACACACTTCTAAATGCCGGAATAGGTGGCAATTGTCTGACCTACACTGTGCCTGGTTTCATGGGTAGTTCCTATGGCGAAAAGGGAATAGCTCGATTTGAGCGGGATGTACTCAGTTTTGACAATCTTCACGCTGTTATTTTTGCATTGGGTGTTAACGATGTTGCTTATTACACAAAGAAAACAGCATCGATCATTTCCTTTGAAACGTACAAAGATGCCACAACAAACATTGTTACGCAGCTCCGCAACCGAGGTGTTCGCGTCATTGCCCAGACCCTGACGCCCCGAACAGGTTACATGGACAAAGGATACACCTCCGAAATGGAAGCACTGCGCATTCGGATCAACGAATGGATTCGCTCCTGCAATCTGTTTGATGATGTATTTGACGCTGATGAGTTGCTCCGGGATGAAAACAACCCAGCTTGCATAAAGAACGCACTTCATCAAGGCGACTATTTGCACCCGAATGCGGCAGGCGGAGAACAAATGGCACAGGCCTATGATCTCACAGCCCTGACTGGCGAGGAACAGTGATGGGAAAGAAATATTTTACATTAAGCTTTGATGACGGCCTTGAGCAGGATAAAAAAGTACTGGAGCTCATGAAAAAGTATGGCCTGCGGGGAACTTTTAATCTGAACTCCGGTATGTTCGGTCTGCAAGGAGAAGTAAAAGGCATCGGTACCTTTTCGTTTCAGGATTGTGAGGCTGGCATCCGGCACCATTGGCCATTCTCCTATGTACCCCACAACCGCATCCCAGAGGATGAGATTCGGGATGTGTACGCGCAGATGGAAGTCGCTACTCACGGGTACCGGCACGAGCCTCTCGGAAAGGTCAACGACTCAACGATGCAAAGATCCGTGAATCAGGACAAGGAAATACTTGAACGGCTCACCGGAAAACCAATTCTTGGTCACGCTTATGCACATGGCTCCACATCTCCCGCCGTGGAACAGCACTTGAAGGCACAGGGTTATCTTTATGCCAGAGCTGTTTTGCCCTCCGGAAGCTTTGAATATCCCGAGAACCCTCTGAATTTTCGCCCATCTTCTTCTGTGATTATGGGCAATACAATGAAATTGGTCAAAAAGTTTATCGAGGCGGAGGCTGACGACCGGGATTTGCTGCTCTATCTGTGGGGTCATTCCTATGAAATGGATTACGGCAAGGGTGCCGCAAGTTGGGATGGCCTTGAAAGGCTATTTGCAGCAGTTGCAGGACGCGAGGATATTGTATACTGCACAAACAGCGAAGCTTTTTTGCGTATTTGAAGGAGGTTAACAAATGAAAAAGACAAGTTTCAATCTGAACTGGCAGTTCAAACGCGTCGATTCTGACGAGGCTCCTCAATTTATAAATCTTCCTCATGACGCTATGTTGTATGAAAAGCGGGACCGGAATACGCCCACTTCCGGAGCCTGCGGATATTTCCCTGGCGGTGCTTATGAATACTCTAAAACATTCTATATGCCGGAAAATGAGCACGAAAATGTGCATATCCTCGAATTTGAGGCAGTGTATAAGAATGCATCGGTCTATATCAATGGTGTTTTGGCGGCCCAGCGGCCCTACGGTTACACCAATTTCTATGTCTCCATGGACGAGCACCTGCACTTCGGCGGAGAAAACCAGATCAAAGTAATTGCAGATAATTCTGCGGTTCCTAACTCCCGCTGGTATTCCGGAAGCGGTATTTACCGAAATGTAAACTTATATACAGGTAACGCTTTCCATTTCCAACCGGATGGGCTGCTGATCTCCACTGCTGATAATGAATCCGTTGCAGTCAAGGCAGCAGTCAGCGGAGGTGATCAGGTCAAAGTCGTTGTTACGGATCATGACGAAGTTGTTGCAGAGGCAATCGAAAATGTGGTAAACCAGCAGGCCACCATTCATCTTTGTGTTCCGCAGCCCCGACTCTGGGATGCGGAGCATCCCGAACTCTACCGCTGTACCGCCTATCTTTTGAAGGATGGAAAGGAAGTGGATCAGGCAGAAGACCTGTTTGGTTTCCGAACACTGAAATGGAATGTAAAGGGATTCTATGTAAATGGCAAGGAAACGCTTCTAAGGGGTGCCTGCATTCATCATGATAACGGCATCTTGGGTGCCTGTTCCTTCGAAGATGCTGAGGAGCGCCGGGTTCGCCTGCTGAAAGAAGCAGGTTTCAACTCTATTCGCAGCGCTCACAACCCCGCATCGAAAGCGCTGTTAACCGCCTGTGACAAGCTGGGTATGTATGTGATGGACGAATTTTGCGATAACTGGCTGGTACACAAAAACCCGTATGATTATGCAGATCAGGAGTTCCGCCAGTGGTGGGAACAGGATCTGACTGCCATGGTTATAAAAAATTACAATCATCCCAGTGTGATCATGAACTCTATTGGTAACGAAATTTCCGAACTTGCCATACCTGAAGGTCAAGAGCTTTGCAGAAAGATGGCCGAATTGGTCAGAGCGCTGGACCCGGACAAAGCTGTCACGTTGGGTGTCAATATGATGCTCTGCAGCATGGCAGCAAAGGGCGGTGGAATCTACGGCGACAAAAAGGATGGAAAAGAAAACAAGAACGGCAGCCAGACCATGGACAACCTGCCCACCTCCGCTTTCTTCAATCTTCTGATGAACAAGATGGGCGGCATCATTGAGGGTGCTGCCGCGAAGCCTGCCGCAGATAAGGCAACAGAGGTAGCCATCTCTTATCTGGACATCGGAGGCTACAACTATGCTGCCTCCCGCTATGAGATGGACGGGAAACTCCACCCCGATCGTGTGATCGTAGGTTCTGAAACACTTCCCAAAAATCTCTACAAGAACTGGAAATTAGTAACGAAGTACCCCTATGTCATTGGAGACTATATGTGGACAGGATGGGATTATCTTGGTGAATCTGGTCTGGGTACAGTTCGTTACAAAAGCTTCAAAAACCCCGGCCAGGATTCGCCCATCATTTCTGGTGGTTGTGGTGTGATTGATATCTGTGGAAAGCTCCGACCGGAAACTCAGTGGAATAGGCTCGTTTGGGGACTTACGGATACTCCTGGAATTGGCGTTGAACCTCTGACCCACGCAGGAGAACTCGGCTCTGTATCCATGTGGAGAAATACGGATGCTGTGGCAAGCTGGTCTTGGAATGGGTGTGAGGGCAAAAAGACAAAAGTAACCGTTTATGCAAGTGGAGCAATGGCAGAACTGCTTGTGAACGGCAAGTCTTACGGAAAGAAGAAGACGAAAGAATATAAGGCTGTATATCCCAAGGTGGTTTATGTGCCAGGCACCATCACCGCCATTAGCTATGACAGTAACGGAAAGGAGATCTCTCGCACGTCAATGACAACTGCAGGGAAAGAAACAAGGCTGCAAATCATCCCTGAAAAGCTGTCTCTGCGTCCCAACAGTCAAGATCTGTGCTATGTGAATATTGATCTGGTGGGAACTGATGGTGTTACCAAGTCCACGGAAGATGTTCCTATCACAGTAACTGTTTCCGGAGCAGGCAGTCTGTTGGCGCTGGGTTCTGCGAAGCCGAATATGGGAGAGTGCTTCTTTGCTGATACCCATACCACTTATTACGGCAAGGCCCTTGCCGTAATTCGAACGGGCAATGAATGCGGCAAAATCCATATCAAGGCAAGCGCTCCTAATCTGGAAGATCAATTTATTGAACTGGAAGTGCGGGAGTAACCAAAGCTTCCTATCTGGTCTTGCGAAAGATCTCCACATATTCCTCAAGGAGGGTGAACATGCTAAAAATTGCACAAAAAATCAAAAATGGTGAGTGTCCAGTACTTTGCTTTTTTGGTGACAGTATAACGGATGGCCAGTTTGAATTTGCTAATGGACATAAGGAATCTGTTCGCCACGAAGAATGGGTGTTCTGGAATATACTAAGAAACCGAATTAGGGAAGAGATAGGGCAGGAGGTTTCAATTGTCAATGCCGGAGTGGGCGGTAATTTTTCCAAAGACGGTCTTGCCAGAATACAGCAAGATGTTCTGGCAAGGCAACCGGACTTTTGCTGTGTTATGTTTGGTACTAACGATGTAACCAACGCCCACAAGGGAGACTCGGCGTTACAAGAATACGAAAAGAATATGGAGCAAATTCTGATTCGGTTGCGTGAAAGCAATATTGAAACAGTACTCATGACACCCGGAATGCTGTGTAAGCATCGTGTAAAAGGTTTCTGGGGATTTTGGTGGTATGTTCACAGATATTTTGAAAACCTGCAAAAGGCTGGGCACATGGATGCCTATGTTGCCAGAGCCAGAAAGATTGCCAACCAACTGGATATTCCGATTGCAGATGCATATGCCGAATGGCAGCTCCTCGAATCACTGGGAGTAGATACAACTGCTTTGCTGGCAAACGGTTTGAACCATCCGAATGCAGAAATGCACAAGGTATTTGCAAACAAACTATACGATGTGATTTTTATGTAGGAATATACTGACATAAACCTGATGGGCGCATTGTCTGCCCCGACGCACCACCCCAGGGACTCATCTATGAGGTAGACCTGTCGGCACTGAATGGTATATAGCCAAATCAAAAAGCGGCCCGCCGATCAAAATGACCGGCGGGCTGTGCTGTTTACCCCTTTCGTATACCCACGGTTTTGGCGTTCTGCGTTGTCACTATGTACAACTACCAACCCTGTCGTTTGGCTAAATCCAACATACTAAAACAGTATTTTTCCCACTGTGTCAATGATGTCAGTGACGGGTCGCCCTCCCGGATTCTCAGCGTTCTGCGAATCTCCTTGGGAATGACGATCCGCCCCAAATCGTCCACCCGGCGGACGATGCCTGTTGCTTTCATATTTCTTCCTCTCCTTGTGGTTATTTCCCAATGGTAGTGTTTGCAGGAAAAGGGGAATTATGCGAAACACATGAGAAACGGTACCATATGTCAAACCAGATTTCTTCCGGTTTCCTGCATTGGCCTCCACTGCCGGGTCATCGCTTTCCGCTTTGGTCAGCCGGATTTCCGCGCTTCTTTTTTCTTCGTCCATGTGAATCCGCATTTCCCGTCATCTCCTTTCTTACAGTCTTTTCCAATGTGTTTCTGATTATTCTCTGGTGTTCCATTTCGCAGCCTCACACTCGTCTTGCTTTTGTGAATTTACCCGCCCATTTCCATGGATTCGTTTACCGGATACACCGGGTGCTGCGGCTTCAAAGCTCGTTCAATATTCCATTCGGGATATGAAATTGTTGGTTCCTGTATGATATCGGATGGTTTCGGGTTTGTCTGTGAACCAATCGGTCACATTTTAGGAATTCAGCTATCTGCTTGTCGGCTTTGAGGCAGCCAATCCTCGCTTAAAGATTGCAGAGCTCACGGCGAAGTCATTAGCCTGTTGGTAACCAATCCACGTATAACAGAGTGGCTGCATGCCGGAATCTGTTCCCCTGACTCTTCTCAGATGCCCTCAGCATTTTTCACAGGCTGTTATCCACTAATTTGTGCGATGTTACCTCTTGACGGAGGCCATTTCATAACAGACGATATGCACATTAATTATTTTGGGGTCTTCCCAAAAACGGTCAATGGGATATAATGGGAATTGAACAAAGCGGTCAACGGAGGGACAGCATGAACGAAAAATATTTTTCCCTTCCCGCTGAGAAGCAGCAGCGGATTCTCAGCGCCGGGTTCTATGTGTTTTCCCAGAATTCCTACAAGAAAAGCTCCATGAACGAAATTGCCCAGCAGGCCCAGATCAGCAAATCCCTGCTGTTCTTCTATTTCCGGAACAAGCGGGAGCTGTACCTGTTTTTATGGGATCAGGCCTGCACGCTGACGATGGACTATCTCACGGCCTATCACTGCTACGAGCCGGGGGACCTGTTCCAGATGATGGAGCGGGGCATGGATGCCAAGCTGGCCCTGATGGAGCAATACCCTTACATCGCCAATTTCGCGATCCGGGCCTTCCTGGAAAAGGACGTGGAGGTGTCCCGGGATATTCAGACCAGCTACCGCAAGGCATTTTCTCAGAAGGCTTCCCAGGTTCTGTCCCTGCTGAAGCCGGAGGACTTTATTCCCGGTCTGGATCTGAAGATGATGTACCGGCAGATGTTTTTGGCTGCGGAGGGCTACCTGTGGGAAATGATGCAGCAGGGAGGACTGAGCCGGGAGGGGCTGCGTCAGGATTTTGGAAAACTGCTGGAATTCTGGAAATCAACCTACTACAGTGAGGAGAAAAAGCATGAATGCCATTGAAACCAATCATCTGACCAAATTCTACGGCTCCGCCCGGGGTATTGAGGATTTGGAGCTGAACGTGGAGCAGGGGGATTTCTTCGGCTTCATCGGTCCCAACGGCGCCGGAAAAAGTACCACTATCCGCACCCTGCTGGGGTTGATTTCCCCCACCTCCGGAGATGCCAAGGTGCTGGGGCTGGACATCCGGAAGGACAAAACGGAGATTCTGACCCGGGTGGGGTATCTTCCCTCGGAGATTACCTTCTACCCCGGCATGAAGGTGAAGGATGTGCTGCGTCTGTCCGCCGGGCTGCGGCGGCAGAACTGCGACCGGGAGGCGGAAGCACTCTGCCGGCGGCTCCAGCTGGATCAAAGCCGGCGGGTGGAGGACCTGTCCCTGGGCAACCGGAAGAAGGTGGGCATCGTCTGCGCGCTGCAGCATAATCCGGAGCTTCTGATTCTGGACGAGGCCACCAGCGGTCTGGACCCGCTGATGCAGCGGGCGTTTTTTGAGATCTTGCAGGAGCGGAACAAGGCGGGAGTTACGGTATTCCTGTCCAGCCATGTGCTCTCGGAGATTCAGCGCAACTGCACCCGGGCGGCCATCATCCGGGGTGGAAAAGTCATTACCAGCGGCGCGGTGAGCGAGCTGGCCCGGTCCTCCGCCCGCCGGGTGCAGCTGCGGGGAGAACTGGATTTGACCGGACTCACCGGAATCCGGGACCTGTCCCAGGCCGGCGGCAGCCTGAGCTTCCTCTACAGCGGTGCGCTCCAGCCCCTGCTGGCGCGGCTTTCCCAGAGCGAGGTGCAGGATCTGACCATTGCCGAGCCGGACCTGGAGGAGATTTTCCTGCACTACTATGAGACGGAGGAAGAGAAATGACACTGCTGAAGCATGAATTGCGCATGGGCCGCAAAGCCCTGGCCATCTGGACGGCGGCCATTGGGGGTTTCATTGTCTGCTGTATATTCCTGTTCCCGGAAATGGCGGGGCAGATGTCAAGCGTGAGCGATATGTTTGCCTCTATGGGGGCTTTTACCGCCGCCTTTGGCATGGATCGACTTAATTTCGGTACCCTTACCGGGTTTTACGCCATTGAGTGCGGCAATATCCTGGGCATCGGCGGCGCGCTGTTCGCGGCCATGCTCTCGTCCAATCTGCTGTGCAAAGAGGAGAAGGAACGCACCGCGGAATACCTGCTCACCCACCCCGTCCGGCGCAGCCAGGTGGTGGCCGGAAAGCTGCTGGCCATGCTGGTGCAGACGGCAGTGATGAACGCTGTGGTATTCCTGATGGCTGTGGTATCCATTGTCGCCATTGGGTATGAAGTTCCCTGGAAGGAGCTTTCTCTGCTGCATCTGTCCTGTTTCCTGGTGCAGGTGGAGCTGGAGGGCATCTGCTTCGGCATTTCCGCCTTCCTTCGCCGGGGCGGCCTGGGCATCGGCATGGGGATCGCCATCGGCATGTATTTCCTGAATATTGTCGCCAATCTGACCGAGCAGGCCAAATTCCTGAAGTACATCACCCCCTTCGGCTACGCGGAGGGCGCGGACATCCTTTCCGACGGCGCGTTGAACCTCAGCTACCTGGCCGTGGGTGCGGTCTTTACCGCCATCGGCATTCTGGCCGCCTTCTGGGAATATCGCCGGAAGGATATCCATTGATAAATACAGAGCCATCCCGGATCATGGGATGGCTCGTTTCGTTCATATCAGTTTTACAGGGCAGAGCGGGAAATTGTAATTTGGCGGATCGCTGGTCACCGCTGGCGGCCCTTGGCTCCCCCTATGGGGGAGCTGGCTGCCCCTGACGGGGCAGACTGAGAGGGTAGTACGGTTTGATGCGTTGATGCTGCTGTCTCACTGCGGTACCCTCTCAGTCAGCCTGTCCGGCTGACAGCTCTCCCAAAGGGAGAGCCAAGGGGGGCGTCGGTTCCGGTACGCCAAATTACAATTTGTCTGCTTGCCGGGCACATAATCAGATTTTCGTAAACACGAATTTCTGGATCAGGCCGTCGCACACGGCGTGGATGGTGACGCTGTCGCCGCTGCCCTGGGCGGTGACCTGGATGTCGGTGCCCTTGAGGACGGATTTTACATATTCCGCCGGGTCGTCGCACTCCACTTCTTCAAAAAATACATCCCGCATCTGGTTGTTGCGGCACAGATTCTTGATCTCCCGCACCAGTTCGTATTCTGCCATGGGGGTCACTTCCTTTCGTTTTTTATCCTGGAACGTCGGAGAGCTTGATCACCAGCACATCCTCCACCATCCGGACACTGCCGGCAGCGGGGAAGGAGGGCATGGCAATGACCTGCTCCATCTGTTCATATTCCTGTATCCGTTCCAGGCTGACGCAGTGGGCGGGGTAGCCCAAATAGTAGCTCAGGTAGACTTCGTAGGTTTCGTAGTAGGTGGTGCTGAAGTTGTGCCAGAGACCTGTGGCGACGTGGACAAAGCCGTCTCTCTCCTTGGACAGGGGAGAACCATAGAGCAGCCCCACAAAGGCGACATCCGTCTGCCCCGGAACGAATCCCTCCGTCTGCTCCATCCGGTCAACGATCCGGGTAAAGGTGGACAGGGTGGCGGCGTTTTCCAGCTCCTTCTTCAGGTAAATCTCATTGGAGTAAAGACAGCTGTCGAAAATCAGCACCGCAGCCAGAACGGCCCAGACCTTCCGGGAAAAACGGGTGCACTTACTGCCGGTCGGGTCCTCATCATACAGCCCGATCAGCACCGGCGCACACAGGTAGGACAGATAACAGGCGAAAACAGTGAGCCAGTGGCACACGTTGGAGAGCAGGGTGACGGCGTTCATTCCAAAGGGAATCAAAAAAAGAATCCCGATGATGCCCCACACGGACGAACCGGGGAGCTGCCGTCGGCGAATCATGGACACCAGTAAAAGTGCGGTCAGGGCCAGCATCAGAAGGTTTGCCCCGATCACCACTCCCGGTGCGTGGGCTGCGGAGCTGAAGAACCAAAGGTACAGCGCCCAGGCACAGGAGAGAAAACGGTCGCTCAGGGAGCGGAGGGAAAACACGGCAGTGGGATCGTTATACAGCCCCCCGCCGGATACCTGGGTCATATGCTGGGTCACCAGTATGCCCAGAAAATACAGCACCATGCCCGCCGCAATGGGGAGTAAATTCCGAATGGTTTGCAGGTAGACCTTTTTCACCCCTTCTCCCTGCAGCAGCCGCACCAGGGCCAGGATGAGAAAGAGGTAAATAGCCACATCGATGTAGGCCTGATAAATACCCAGGGATGCGAAGTAGAAAAGGATGGCGTAACAGTTACCGTGGCGCAGCCGCAGGCTCACCCAGACCCCGGCCAGGGCAAGGAGCAGGGAAAATCCGTAGGCGTCCGCATCGTGAAGGTAGGTGGCATTCATCAGCGCAATGGTGGTATTGGCGGTGAGAAGGCCGCAGGTGAGGGCCACAAGGCTCTTTTTCTGAATGTTCAGAATATCCGTGAGAAGATACACAGACAGAGATAAAAAACACAGGAACAAAAACCCATTGATCACCGGCAGCGTGAAATTGCCACGCAGGAGCCGGTACAGGGGCCGCAGATAGCGGCCTACGGAAATCATCAGCTCCGGGCTCTGTTCGTAGATGGAATACAGGCTGTCGTGGGAGAAATTGCTGTTAAAATAGCAGTAGCCATGGGCCACCAGACCGATGGCGAACACCCAAAGGGCGATGAATTTCAGCTTCTGCCAGTCCACCGTTTTCTTCAGACTGCATTTTTCATTTCTCACAGCGGTTTCTCCTTTGCATCCGTCACGCGTTGAAAACATACTTGTCCAGCCGGCGGAAGGCTTCCTCCACCCGGGATGCCGGCAGAGCCAGGTTGATACGGACGTGGCATTTGCCGTGGAAGGCCCGGCCGTCCTGGAAGGCCACACCCACCGCCCAGGCGGCCTCCAGCACATCGTCCATGGTCTTGCCGTGGGCGGCACACCAGTCGGTACAGTCGGCAAACAGCATGTAGGTGCCCTGGGGACGGCTGACCTTCACCCCCTCAAAGTGTTCGGCAATGTACTGACAGGCGTAGTCCACATTGGCGGTGAGCACCTGACGAAGCTCTGCCAGCCATTCGTAGCCCTCGTCCTGATAGGCACCGATGAGCGCATACATGGACATGACGTTGGGCTCGTTGTAGTGGCTGAGGGATGCTTCCTTCTGCACCCGGTCCCGGAGCCAGGAATTGTAAATCACGCTGTAGCTGCCCACGAGGCCCGCCAGGTTGAAGGTCTTGCTGGGGGCATACATGGCCACGGTGCGCAGTTTGGCATCCTCGCTGACGGTCTGGGTGGGAATGTGCCTGTAACCCTCCAGAGTCAGGTCGGACCAGATTTCGTCGGAGATGACGAACACATCATACTTTTGGAACAGCTCCATGGCCCGCTCCAGCTCCCAGCGCTCCCAGACCCGGCCGCAGGGATTGTGGGGGGAGCAGAGAATGGCTGCGTGGATTTTATTTTGGACGATTTTTTCCTCCATATCCGCGTAATCCATCCGCCATACGCCGTGGGAGTCCTTCCGCAGGGGAGTGTGGACAATGTTGTAGCCGTTATCGCCCAGGGCGTGGGTGAACCCCACATAGGTGGGGGAGTGGACCAGCACATTGTCGCCCTTGGAGCACAGCACGTTCAGCGCGCTGACCACACCGCCCAGCACGCCGTTGGCATAGGTGATGAATTCCGGCTTCAGGTCCACATCGTGGTGGGTCTTGTGCCAGCGCTGGATTCCGTTATAATACTCCTCCCGCAGGGAAAAATATCCGAAAGCGGGATGCTGTGCCCGGCGGATCATGGAATCCACCACCGTAGGCACCGTAGCGAAATTCATATCCGCTACCCACATGGGGATCAGATCAAATCCGGGAACGCTGGGCATCCGGGGCGGTTGGTCCACCGCGATGGCATCCATTCCCCGGCGGTCCATAATGGTGGTAAAATCGTATTTCATGGTATATCCTCCGATTGCTTTTTTGTTTCATTCCCGGAAAGGAAATTGTAATTTGGCGGGCCGTGAACCGTGCCCCCCCCTTGGCTCCCCCTCTGGGGGAGCTGGCTGCCCCGTTAGGGGCAGACTGAGAGGGCGACACGCGGTGAAAAAGACGGTGTTTCCTTCTCTATGGTACCCTCTCAGTCAGCCTGACGGCTGCCAGCTCTCCCAAAGGGAGAGCCAAGAGGCGCTGCCGTATTTGCCCGCAAATTACAATTTATTCTCTGGTGGAATGAAAGTTCAGAAATATATAAGATTATAGAGTCTTTTTGGGGAAAATGCAAGGGGCTGGCGGATTGTAAAGAAAATGTAAAAAAACAATTGCAATGCGCGGCGGGAGTTGGTATACTTATGTATCACGGGAAGATATGGGACATTTGACAGATACATCACCTTGGAGGGAGATAAATGACTGTAACCAATATCATTGAGCTGCTGGGAGGCCTGGGCGCGTTCCTGTTCGGCATGAAGTACATGGGCGACGGCCTGGAGCTGGCAGCCGGCTCAAAAATGAAGGACCTACTGGAAAAGCTCACCAGAAACCGCTTCCTGGGTTTCCTGCTGGGCGCATTTGTAACCGTGGTGATTCAGTCCTCCTCCGCCACCACCGTGATGGTCATGGGCTTTATCAATGCCGGCATCATGGATCTGGCCCAGGCTACCGGCGTCATCTTCGGCGCCAACATCGGTACCACCATCACCAGCGTTCTGATCGCTCTGGATGTATCCGGCATTGCGCCTTTCTGCATCTGCGTGGGCGCGTTTATGATGCTGTATTCCAAAAAGGCCAGGGTCAAGCACATCGGCCAGGTCATTCTGGGCTTCGGCCTGCTGTTCCAGGGCCTGCACACCATGAGCGGTGCCATGAAGCCCCTGGGTCAGGTGGCCTGGTTCCAGAACTTCATTATGAACGCCAAGAACCCCATCCTGGGTCTTCTGGTGGGTGCGCTGATCTGCGCGGTGATCCAGTCCTCTTCCGCCGCCGTTGGTATTGTCCAGGCGCTGGCCCTGCAGGGACTGATGCCGCTGCACTTTGCCTCCTACCTGATCTGCGGCATCAACGTGGGCTCCGCCATGCCCACCATCCTGGCCTCCATGAGCGCCCGGAACAATGCCAAGCGGGCTTCCATGATCTATCTGATTTACAACGTGGTGGGCGCGGTGCTCATGACCCTGGTGACCATGCTGCTGCCCTATACCCAGCTCATTGAGCGGCTGATTCCGGACCCCATGTTCCAGGTGTCCGTGATCCACATCCTCTTCAAGGTGGTTTCCGCCGCCATTCTGCTGCCCTGCACCAATCTGGTGGTCAAGCTGACCTACAAGCTGGTGCCCAAGCAGAAGCACGAGGATGCCGCCCGTCTGGAATATATCGACGTGAACCTGGTGGGCAACCCCAGTGTTTCCCTGCTGCAGATCCGCAATGAAGTGGATCGGATGAGCAAGCTGGTGGGCGACAATATCAATCTGGCCATGGACGGTGTGCTGAACAACGAGGTGCGCAATGCCAAGACCATTACAGAGAACGAGGCCGTCATCGACTACCTCACCGACGCCATCAGCGATTACCTGGTGAAATTCAACGTCCACGAGCTGTCCACCCAGGAGGCCACCTATGTCAACCGGGTCTATCAGGCCCTGAACGATCTGGAGCGCATCGGCGACTATGCCGAGCACCTGCTCCACGTCAACGAGCGCAGTACCGAAAAGAACCTGGCCTATTCCGAGGTGGCCAGAAGCGAGGCGATGGAGCTTTACGGCAATGTGAAGGAGCTCTATTCCAACGCCACGGCCCGGTTCTACAGCCAGGATATCGGCATTGATGAGCTGAAGCATCTGGCCAAGCTGGAGCGGGAGAACCGGAAAAAGACCAAGCAGGCCCAGCAGAATCACATGGACCGTCTCCGGGCCGGGGAGTGCTCTGCCGAAGCGGGCATTATGTTCGGCGAGGTCCTGAACAGCCTGAACCGAATCGGCGGCCACTCCATCAACATCGCCGAGGCGGCGGTGGCGCAAAGAAACTAAATTCAAGACCCATCTCATCAAGAAAGGACTGCGCCCAGGCGCAGTCCTTTCTTAATTGTCACTTTGTGTATATGGGTGTGAGTTGGTAATCAGACAAATTGCAATTTGGCGGGCAGATACGGCAGCACACCCTTGGCTCTCCCTTTGGGAGAGCAGTCAGCCGAACAGGCTGACTGAGAGGGTGCCGCAGTAAGATCATGGTAGCCGAAATCAAGCCATGCTGCCCTCTCAGTCTGTCCCCTCTGGGGGCAGCCAGCTCTCCCAAAGGGAGAGCCAAGGGGTGCGTCGGTTCCGGTACGCCAGATTACAATTTACTAAGCTGGTAAACACCTGTCATCCTGCGTGCACCCGGCGGATTTTGGGGGTCCAGTAGGATTTTCCGTAGATCATGATCTCTCCCAGCAGAACCACGGGGAGGGCGGCGAAGATGTCCACCACGGAGTGCTGCTTGACAAAGGCGGTGGACAGACATACCATGATGGAAAAGAGGGTGACGAACACCTTAAAGCCCCGGCTCAGATGCTCGTCCTTCACCATCACGCTGACGATGGCCAGGGAGTAGGCCACGTGCAGCGACGGACACACGCCGGTGTTGGTATCGAAAGAATAGATCAGGCCCATCACCCAGGTGAAGAAATTCTCCCGGGGGAACACCTCCGGCCGCAGGTTCTGCCGGCTGGGGTAGAGGATGTAGCAGGCCATGGCCACCATCTGGGTGATGAAGATATACAGGTCCAGCTGCCGGAACCGGGATACGTCGTAAAGGAAGTAGTACAGCAGGCTTCCGAATACCAGCACATACCAGCCGGTGTAGAAAATCAGGAAATATTCGTTAAAGGGAATCACATCATCCAGATGGCAGTGGATCACATGGCAGTTTTCCGCCGGAATCAGATTCTCCGTCAGAAAATACAGGGCGAAATACACCGCCCAGGTCAGCCAGAGCTTTACATGGGCAAATTGGGGCTCCCGGATCCGGGACAGGCGAAACTGCCGATAGTCAACCATCGGTCTTCTCAACTTGATACACCTCGCAGGGCAGATTTTTGGGATAGTGCTTGGAAGAAATATTTCGGTAGGGGATGACGGTGTGCAGGGGCTGGGCACAGGCGATGGAGGTGATGGAATCCATCAGCGCCTGTTTGATCCGTGCCCGCTCCGTCTGCCTGGGTGCCTCCGGATCAAACACGATGGGCTGGCCAAAGAAGATCTTCTTCAGCTTGGGGGCCAGGTACATGGGCACGAAGTTCAGTATTTTGCCGGTACGCTTGTGGTACATCCAGGCCAGGTCTATAAATTTGTCCTGAAATTCATAGAGAATGTTGTTATATTCCTCCCGGCACTCGGGGAAAATCACCAGATGAAAGCCCTCCTGAAGCTTTTCCAGCGAGCGGCGGAAGGTGGTCAGGCACCGGGTGTCGTGATACACAGGGATGGTTCGGGCGTGGGTCATGATGTACACCGCAGGGGTCCTGATGATGCGGCTGACCAGCCAGTAAAACCACTGGGTGTACTTGGGTTTGTCCTGCCAGAAATCCTCAAAGGCATAGTCGGCAACCTCCCTTTTATCCATCATCTGCCACGCGCACCAGGTATAGTGGTCAAAGGGCAGACGCTCCTCGGTGACGATGGGGCCATGGGCCTGGGAATGGTTGCCCACAATGACGCAGGCTTCCTCCGGCAGGTTTTGGAGCCCCACCAGCTCCATTTTGGGGTAGCATAGATCCACGGCTTTGCGGATGATACTGCACAGAACCGGTTCTTCTATCGGCTGCATGCATGTGCCTCCTCTTCGCGGTTTTCAGGGTAATCATATATCTTCCTATTTTGCCATGGATTTCTAAACCGAAACGAAACTCGCAGCTCCATCATATCACGCAGCAAGGAAAAAAGGAATTCCTTTTTTTGCCTGCCGGGGTGAAAAAATCTGCCCGCTCCAACCGTCAATTCGCCATAATTCGCCCTTTTGGGCCAAAGCTTTCTGATAAATGATGAGAAACTTTACACTTCTCCATGCTTTTGCTTGACAAATCTTTCATAATACATTAAATTGTAATAGGAACGAAACACTACGAAACTTTGTTTCGCTGATGCGGTCGCCGCCTTTGATTCTGTCATTTTCATTCTGATAAAAAGTTGAGGTAATATATCATGAGAACCAGCGGTATTCTGATGCACATTACCAGCCTGCCCGGTGAGTATGGTGTTGGCACCATGGGGAAACAGGCATACGAATTCGTGGATTTCCTGAAAAAAGCCGGCCAGAGCATCTGGCAGATTCTGCCTCTGACCCCCACCGGCTTCGGTGACTCTCCCTATCAGTCCTGCTCCACCTTCGCGGGCAACCACTATCTCATCGACCTGCCCACCCTGGTGCAGGAAGGCCTGCTTACGGAGCAGGATCTGGAGGGGATCCGGTGGAACATCTCCGAAGACAAGGTGGACTTCGGCCTGCTGTACAACAACCGTCTGAAGGTGCTGCGCGCTGCCTACGGCCGCTTTACTCCCGGGGCGGATTACGAAGCCTTCTGTGCCGAAAACAGCAGCTGGCTGCCTGACTTTGCCCTGTTCATGGCCCTGAAGGACAAGTTCGGCGGCAAGCCCTGGTACGAGTGGGAGGAAAAGCTTAAGTTCCGGGACCCCGATGCCATCTGGGCAGCCAGAGGCGAACTGAAGGAACAGATCAGTTTCTTCAGCTTCGTGCAGTACCTGTTCTTCAAGCAGTGGACTGCTCTGCATGACTATGCCCAAAAGAGCGGCATCACCATCATTGGTGACGTGCCCATTTATGTGCCCCGGGATTCCGTGGAAGTTTGGAGCAGCCCTGAGCTGTTCCAGATGGACGAGAAGCTGGATCCCAAGGCGGTAGCCGGGTGCCCCCCGGATGCCTTCTCTGCCGACGGCCAGCTCTGGGGCAACCCCCTGTACCGCTGGGATGCGGTGGCGGCTGACGGCTACAGCTGGTGGATCCGCCGTCTGGCAGCTGCCGGAAAGCTGTACGACGTGGTGCGGATGGATCACTTCCGTGCCTTCGCGGGCTACTGGTCCGTTCCTTTTGGCGACAAGACCGCAAAGGGCGGCCAGTGGATCACCGGCCCGGGCATGGACTTTATCAGCGCGGTGAAGGAGGCCCTGCCGGAGCTGAAGCTGATTGCCGAGGATCTGGGCTACCTGACCCAGGATGTGCTGGACCTGCGGGATGCCTCCGGCTACCCCGGTATGAAGGTGCTGCAGTTTGCCTTTGATTCCAGAGAGCCCTCCGACTACCTGCCCCACACCTATACCGCTAACTCCGTGTGCTACACCGGCACCCACGACAATATGACCACCCGCCAGTGGCTGGAAACCGGCACCCCCGAGATGCAGCGGTACGCCACGGAATATATGCGCCTGAGCAAGGAAGAGGGAATGGTCTGGGGCGTGATCCGCACCGCCATGAGCAGCGTTTCCGACACCTGTGTCATCCCGCTGCAGGATTATCTGGACCTGGGCGCGGAAGCCAGAATGAATTTCCCCGGAACCACAAATTCTAACTGGACATGGCGGGCAAAAGATGGTATGATTGTAGACGCTCTGGCAGAAAAGATCCGCCATCTTACCACCCTCTATGCCCGTCTGGGCAGCCAGGCTCCCGTGGAGTCCAAGGAGACCGCTGCGGAAGCGGCGGAGTAACGATACACACACGTCCGTCGTAGGGGCGGCTACCAGCCGCCCGCGGGGTACAAGCCAAAAATGATGAACCGGGTTGGGCGAATTCCCGCAGCACCCCGACGAAACTGTAGGGGAGGCTCTTAGCCTCCCGCGCGGTACAAACCCACAATCACGAATCAGCTTGGGCGAATTCGTACTGTGTCGGACGTGGTACCATTCAACCGAACACGCAGTTTCATCGCGTGGCGGGAGGCTAAGAGCCTCCCCTACAATGGCTGGGCAGTATCGATATTCTCTGCCATTCAATTGAACACTCAATGAACCAACCAGGTGGGAGGCTAATAGCCGCCCCTATGGTGGCTTGCAATTATCGGAACGTGGTTCCGACAATCCCCCCTTGCCGGGTGAAACCATAACGCTCAGTGAATATCACTTTTTAGAAGATTGGAGAAGAAAAATGAGCTATAACTGCATGAACATTCTCAAATGGACGGAGTCCCAGCTGAAGTACACCTATGACGTGTCTTTGCAGGAAGCCACCCCCCAGGAGCTGCATGAGGCTCTGGGCCAGGCTGTGATGATGTCCATTGCCGACAACTGGAGCAACAGCAAGCGCGCCCGGCTCCACGAGCGGAAGGCCTACTACATCTCCGCAGAGTACCTGATCGGCCGGCTGGTGTATTCCAACCTGTACAATCTGGGCATCCTGGACGAGATGAAGCAGCTCTTCGCCTCCCGGGGCGTGGACCTGGCCGTGCTGGAAGACATCGAGGATGCCGCTCTGGGCAACGGCGGTCTGGGCCGCCTGGCTGCCTGCTTCCTGGATTCCGCCGCTTCCACCAACATTCCTCTGTCCGGCTATGGCCTGCGGTATAAGTACGGCCTGTTCAAGCAGAGCTTCGATGCCGAGGGCAGCCAGAAGGAAGCCGCCGACGACTGGAGCAAGTACGGCGATCCCTGGTCCTACCGCCGCTACAACCACACCGTGAAGATCAAGTTCCCCGACCACACCGTGCTGGCTGTGCCCTACGATGTGCCTGTGATCGGCTACGGCACCAATAACATCAACACCCTGCGCCTGTGGCAGTGCGAGCCCGAAACGCCCCTGGACTTTAATGCGTTTAATGATCAGGATTACGCCCGGGCTCTGGCCGAGAAGAACAAGGCCGAGGACATCACCCGGGTCCTGTACCCCAACGACTCCACCTGGGAGGGCAAGCGGCTGAGAATCAAGCAGCAGTATGTGCTGTCCTCCGCTTCCCTGCAGGATATGATGCGCACCTTCAAGACGGCCCATGGCAATGACCTGTCCCACTTCGCGGACTTCTATGCCGTGCAGCTCAACGATACCCATCCCGCCATGTCCATCCCCGAACTGATCCGCCTGCTGATGCTGGAGGGCATGGACTTTGAGCAGAGCTTCTCCATTGCCCAGCGCACCTTCTCCTACACCAACCATACCGTTATGAGCGAGGCTCTGGAAAAGTGGCCTCTGGACTTGCTGCGCAGCGTGGTGCCCGAAATCGTGGACATCATTGTCCGCATTGACGAGCGGCTGAAGCGGGAGAACCCCAACCTGTTCATTGTGAAGGACAACACGGCCCACATGGCAAATCTGTCCATCTATGTGGGTTCTTATGTCAACGGCGTGGCCGCCATCCACACCCAGATCCTGAAGGACGACTGCTTCAAGGATTGGTACCATATGTTCCCCCAGCGCTTCCAGAACAAGACCAACGGCGTGACCCCCCGCCGGTGGATGGGCCTGTGCAACCCCGAGCTGACCCAGCTGATCAAGTACCGGGTGGGCGGCGACTTCCTGAAGGATATGGATAAGCTGGCCAAGCTGAAGCCCATGATCGACGACGACATGGTCCGTCAGTTCAACGCCGTCAAGCGCACCAAAAAGGAGCAGCTGTGCAAGGTCATCGCCGAACATGAGGGTGTGCAGCTGAACCCCGACTTTGTTTTTGACGTGCAGGTCAAGCGTCTGCACGAGTACAAGCGCCAGCTGATGAACGCCCTGTCCATTGTGGACATCTACTTCCGCCTGAAGAACGGCGAGCTGCCCAATTTCCAGCCCACTGCCTTCATCTTCGGCGCCAAGTCCGCTCCCGGCTACGCCCGGGCCAAGGCCATCATCCGCTACATCAACCGGATTGCCCGGATGATCAACAACGACCCCGCAGTCAGCGATAAGCTGAAGGTGGTGTTCGTGCAGAACTATAACTGCTCCTACGCCGAGCACATCATCCCCGCCGCCGATATTTCCGAGCAGATCTCTCCTGCGGGCACCGAAGCCTCCGGCACTGGCAACATGAAGCTGATGCTCAACGGCGCTGTGACCCTGGGCACCCTAGACGGCGCCAATGTGGAGATTGCCCAGGAGGCCGGCAAGGAGAACGAGTATATCTTCGGCCACACCGTGGAGCAGATCAACGCCTGTAAGGACAGCTACCATGCCCGGGGGATCTACGACAGCAATCCCTACCTGCACCGGGCCATCGATACCCTGGTGGACGGTACCGTTCCCACCGACGATGCCCAGCGTGAGCTGTACCATGCTCTGCTGGACGGCGCTTCCTGGCACAAGGCCGACCACTACTTCGTCCTGCTGGACTACGCTTCCTACATCGACACCAAGCTGAAGGCCAACGCCGACTATGCCGACCGCCTGAACTTCGGCCGCAAGTGCCTGATGAATATCGCCAGCGGCGCCAAGTTCTCCTCCGACCGGACCATCCGTCAGTACGCCGAGGAAATCTGGCACATCCAGCCCACCCAGTATTGATAACGTGATCAACAGAGCCGTTCCGCATGGATGGAACGGCTTTGTTTCTACATTTTCCTGGTATAAATTAACAAAATATTGAGATTTCTTTTGACAAATCCAACACAGCCATTTATAATAGCAGTGACTGCGCATATATCATACAACCGAATACTTGATAAAAAAAGGACGGAATGCAATATGTATAAAATCGTTCGTAAAAAGGAGCTGAACTCCGCCGTTACCCTGATGGACATCGAAGCCCCCTTCGTTGCCAGAAAGGCCAAGGCAGGCCAGTTCATCATTTTCCGCGTGGACGAGCAGGGCGAGCGCGTGCCTCTGACCATCGCCGGTTACGACCGGGAGAAGGGCACCGTCACCATCATCTTCCAGAAGGTCGGCTTCTCCACCAACGCTCTGGGTGCTCTGAATGAGGGCGACTACATCCGCGACTTCGTCGGCCCCCTGGGCCGTCCCACCGATGTGGAGAACAAGAAGCGTGTGTGTGTGGTCGGCGGCGGCGTGGGCTGCGCCATTGCCCTGCCCGCAGCCAAAGCTTTCCTGGAGGCCGGTGCCATCGTGGACGTGATCATCGGCTTCCGCTCCAAGGATATCGTGATCCTGGAGGAAGAGTTCAAGGAAGCCTCCACCAACCTGTACCTGATGACCGACGACGGCTCCTACGGCGAGAAGGGCTTCGGCACTGTGAAGCTGCAGCAGCTGCTGGAGAGCGGCATCCAGTATGACGAGGTGCTGGCCATCGGACCTGTGCCCATGATGAAGTTCGTCTGCAAGACCACCGAGCCCTTCGGCGTGCACACCGTGGTGTCCCTGAACCCCATCATGGTGGACGGCACCGGTATGTGCGGCGGCTGCCGCGTCACCGTGGGCGGCGAGACCAAGTTCGCCTGCGTGGACGGCCCCGAGTTCGACGGCCACAAGGTGGACTTTGCTGAGCTGATGAGCCGCAACGTGACCTACCGGGAACGGGAAGCCGAAGTTGCCAAGGACCATGTCTGCCGCATGGACGCCATGGGCAAGGCCCTGATTAAGTAAGGAGGAAAACCGAAATGGCGAATATGACTCTTGTAAAAACGCCCATGCCCGAGCAGGATCCCAAGGTCCGTGCCCGGAACTTTAAGGAAGTCGCCCTGGGCTATACTCCCGAGATGGCCATGGAAGAGGCCGGCCGCTGCCTGAACTGCAAGAACCCCAAGTGCGTGGAAGGCTGCCCCGTGAACGTGCGCATTCCCGAATTCATTTCCAAGGTGGCCGAGGGTGACTTCAAGGCCGCCTATGAGATCATCACCTCCACCAACGCCCTGCCCGCCCTGTCCGGCCGTGTCTGCCCCCAGGAGACCCAGTGTGAAGCCCGCTGCGTCCGGGGCATCAAGGGCGAGCCTGTGGCCATCGGCCGCCTGGAGCGGTTCGTGGCTGACTGGTACCGGGAAAACGTCAACGCCATGCCCGAGAAGGCCGAGTCCAACGGCAAGAAGGTGGCTGTGGTTGGCTCCGGCCCTGCCGGTCTGACCTGCGCCTCCGACCTGGCCAAGAAGGGCTATCAGGTATCTCTGTTCGAGGCCCTGCACACCGCCGGCGGCGTGCTGGTTTACGGCATCCCCGAGTTCCGTCTGCCCAAGGCCATCGTGGCCAACGAGGTCAGCAAGCTGGAGGCCCAGGGTGTTGAAGTCATGACCAACATGGTCATCGGCCGGGTGCTCACCATCGACGAGCTGTTCGAGATGGGCTATCAGGCCGTGTTCGTGGGCTCCGGCGCCGGCCTGCCCATGTTCATGAACATCCCCGGCGAGTCCCTGAAGGGCGTGATGTCCGCCAACGAGTACCTGACCCGCACCAATCTGATGAAGGCCTACGACGAAAATTCCGACACCCCCGTCATCCAGTCCAAGGCAGTGGCGGTTGTGGGCGGCGGCAACGTGGCCATGGACGGCGCCCGCTGCGCCATGCGTCTGGGCGCTGACCATGTTTACATTGTCTACCGCCGGGGCGAGGCCGAAATGCCCGCCCGGAAGGAAGAACAGCACCACGCCAAGGAAGAGGGCATCGAGTTCAAGACTCTGTGCAACCCCGTGGAGATCATCGGCGACGAGAACGGCCGTGTCTGCGGCATGAAGTGCGTGCGCATGGAGCTGGGTGAGCCCGATGCTTCCGGCCGCCGCCGTCCCGTGGAGGTTCCCGGCAGCGAGTTCGTGCTGGATGTGGATACCGTCATCATGGCTCTGGGCACCAGCCCCAACCCCCTGATCCGCTCCACCACCCCCGGCCTGGACACCAACCGCAAGGGCTGCCTGGTGGTTGACGAGAATGTCATGACCACCCGTGAGGGCGTGTTCGCCGGCGGCGATGCCGTTACCGGCGCTGCCACCGTCATCCTGGCCATGGGCGCCGGCAAGAAGGGCGCTGCCGCCATCGACGCTTATCTGAGCAAATAAAGCTATCCCAACGTCAATCAGCCAGCGCTCCGGCGCTGGCTGATTTGATTTTTATCATTCTATTGCCTTGTTCCTTCGGAGTGTCGCTTTCAGGAAGACCAAGGTATCGGACAAAATTTTGACCTCTGTCGGGTCGCAGTCTTCAATGAGCTCTGTCAGCCAATTTTCGCAGATTGGTTTGGCTGCTTTTACTTCTCTGCACAATAGTTCATCGGCGGAACAATCCAGTGCGTTGAGCAGCGCGATGAACACTTCAAAGCTGGGGACGGTGGTTCCACCCTCAATGTGGCTCATATGGCTGGGCCCCACACCAATCAATTCGGAAAGCTTTTCCTGTGTGAAACCCCGCGCCATCCGCTTTTGCCTGATTCGTTGTCCGATATCAACATAGTCTATTGCCATAATAACACCTCTGCATTGTAGTACAGATGTATTGTAAATACAGAAAGTATGTGTTAAAATGACTTAAAAATACATCTGTGTTTTTAATACAGAATGGAGGAAAAAGGATGGCATACAAACGAAAAGAAGATGAGCACCCGGAAGAAATTCTTACTCCCAGTTACCATGGCAGGCTGTGCCGCCATAATGGGGATAATCCCAATTACGAAATTGCCTGTGATGAATGCGATTTCTTCCTGGCGTGCTTTCCGGAATTGGAGACAGGCCCGGTCTACAATTTGGAAGATCTGATGCAATGAACTTCCTCGGCTGAGTGATGGTCAAATATTCAGGATTTTTCAAGGCCGCTGTCATTTCTGATGGCTGCAAGCTATGGTTCCTTTCGATACTTTTCCACCAGTGCGTTGAATTCATTCACATACTGATCAAGCCTCTTTTGGTGCTGGGGCAGGTCCAAACCGGGCTTGCGGTAGCCGCAGACGCGGACATCGTTGAGAATGGCATCAGCGGTGTTGTAAGGGCCCAGGCTGTTTCCTGCCAGATGGGGGAAGTTTGCCACCAAGCGGGCAATCTCCTCCGTGGTCAGCATTCCGGGGTCAAAGTCAAACCGTTCCAGCTTGGAGGCTTGCTTCAAGAAATCCATTTTGGTGTCCGTGACACGGATGTTTCTCAGTACCAGATGTCGCAGCATTGGCATCCGGCCAAACATATCCAACTGCTCCATGGGACAGCGTGTGTCGCCAGTGACGCAGAATCGCACCCTTTCCAAGGTGGGTGAAGTGGCCAGAAGCTGGGGATTGCGGGTGATTTTTTTGCAGTCCATCAGCTCCAGTGCGTTCAGAGCGGTGTTCCGCGAGAAATTCCACAACTTGTCCGTTCCGGTATTCCAGTAGATGTCCACCTGTTCCAGCTTTGTCAAATCCTCCAGCGGTGAAAAATCCTGGATTTTCTGGCATTTGAAGAAATAGAGATAGCGGTAGGTGCTGCCATAGTGGGATACGAAGTGCTCCAGGCTTTTCTGATTCATGCCGGTGATTTGCAAGATTTCCGGATGCTTGCCTGTTGCCATTTCATAGTCCACATCCTCCGGGGTCATGCAGCAGGGGGAGAGGGCGGTGCTTTTGATGTTTTCCGAGCGGGAAACGAAAAGCTGCTTGGGCGTATCCTCTGTATGAATAAAGAACTCGTCTGATTGGGCCATGGTCTGCCTCCTGTTTTTGTTTTATCATATCACAGGCGACTGGGTTTGTGTAGCGGCAAAAGGATTGCATTTTGTCGCAAAATATACTATACTGGTCCCATTCGAGAAAGAGAGGGAGCGCCCATGGAACAGCTGCGGCCGCTGTTTGACCGTTACGACAGACTGCTGATTTTTGACACCGAGACCACCGGACTGGATTTTGTCCATGACGAAATCATCCAGTTTTCCGCCGTTTCGGTGGAATGCTCCCAGGATAACGTAAAGGTGGCGGAGGAATACGACCGGCTGCTGCTTCTGGCCCCCGGGAAGCAGGTGCCACCCGAGATTACCCGCCTCACCGGCATCACCACCGAAGAAATTGCCGAACATGGCATTTCCAGAGCCCAGGCCTGCCGGGAGATCGGGGCGCTGATTTCCGGCAATACCCTGCTGGTGGCCTATAATGCCCACTTTGACCTGAGTTTCCTGTTCTACCTCTTTGCCGCCCACGGGGATCCCGGGTGCCTGAAGGGGAAGGACAAGCTGGACCTGCTCACCGTCTACCGGGACCGGCGGGACTACCCCCATCGGCTCAGCAGTGCCATCGAGGCCTACGGATTGCAGGACAAGGTGCGCAACTCCCACCGGGCGGATCAGGACGCCCTGGCCACGGTGTATGTGATGGACGCCATGGCCGCCGAACGGGATGACCTGATGAATTATGTCAACCTGTTTGGCTATATCCCCAAATACGGCCCGCCCCGCCGCCCCATCCGCTCCGTCACCTACCGCCCCCAGCCCTACCACAGCCTGGGACCGCTGTATGAGAACATTGGATGATCGATTGGAGGTAATCATTATGGTGAATCAAAACGCCTATCAACTGGGAGCGAACCGCTCCTGCATTCGGGATTTGTTTGAATACGGCCGCCAGCGGGCGGCGATTGTGGGGGAGGAAAAGGTCTACGACTATTCCCTGGGCAACCCCTCCATTCCCTCTCCCGCCGCGGTGGATGAGGCGGTGCGGCAGATTCTGCTGGACACCCCCACCTTGCAGGTCCATGGCTATACCAGCGCCGTGGGCGATCTGGCCACCCGTCAGGCCATTGCCGACGATTTGAACCAGCGCTACAACGCCGGCTGCCGGGCGGAGGATTTCTTCATTGGCTGCGGTGCCGCCCCGGAGCTGGTGGCGGTGTTCCGTGCTCTGGCGGTGCCTGGAGGAGAACTGCTGGCCATCGCCCCCTACTTTCCGGAGTACAAGCCCTTCGCGGAGGAAGCGGGCTTGCGCTTCAAGGTGGTGCCCCCGGACGTACCGGACTTCCAGATCAAGCTGGAGGCTGTGGAGTCCATGCTCACGGAGCATACCCAGGCGGTGCTGGTGAATTCCCCCAACAATCCCTCCGGCGTGGTGTACACCCGGCAGACCCTCCAGGCCCTGGCAGAGCTCCTCACCCGGAAGAGTGAGGCGTACGGCCACCCCATCTATATCATCTCCGACGAGCCCTACCGGGAGCTGGCCTACGGGGTGGAGGTACCCTTTGTGCCCACCATCTACCCCCACACCATCGTGTGCTACTCCTACTCCAAGTCCCTGTCCCTGCCTGGGGAGCGGATCGGCTACATCTATGTGCCCCAGGCCGCTGCCGAGAGCCCTGCTCTGTACGCCGCCGTGGCAGGCGCCGCCCGGAGCGCGGGTCATGTGTGCGCCCCCAGCCTGTGGCAGAAGGTGATCGCCCGGTGCGCGCATTTGCGGCCGGACCTGGAGGCCTACGACCGCAACCGCCGGGCCCTGTATGAAGGCCTGACCCAGATGGGCTACGAAATGGCCAAGCCCGACGGCGCCTTCTACCTGTTCATCAAGGCCCCCGGCGGGGATGCCAACGCTTTCTCCGAAAAGGCCAAGCAGCACGATTTGCTCCTGGTTCCCGGCGACGGCTTCGGCTGCCCCGGATATTTCCGCATCTGCTACTGCGTGAGCTTCGAAATGATTCAGCGCAGCCTGCCGGTATTCCGGGCGCTGCTGGACGAATAATAATTTGTTTAGATGAATGGTATCGGGTGCCGATTTTTGCCCAGCCACTGTAGGGGAGGCTCGCAGCCTCCCGCGCGGTACAAACCCGCGATGATGAATCGGGTTGGGCGAATTCGTACAATGCCCAACATATTACCATTCAACCAAGCACTCAGGCATCGTTACCTGGCGGGAGGCTACGAGCCTCCCCTACAGATGGCGTTGCAATCAATTCCAATTTACCTGTCTTCCCTCCCCAATGCCGGGGAGGGAATTTTTTTGTCAGGCCACTATCTTTTTGCCGGGGTCATTCGTTATACTGATTGAAAGCGCTTTTGAAATACAATGGAAGGGAGGGAAAACCGTGGACAATGATTTTTTGCTGCTGCACCGGATGCGCCAGGGGGACGAAACGGCCATTGAGGAATTCGTCCGCAAGTATTATCCGCTGATTCTCCGGTACTGCCGGCTCCACCTGTGGGATGCCGGGGAGGCGGAGGACGTGACCCAGGAAGTCTTTGCCCGGTTTTTCCGAACCCTGCCCCAATACCAGCATTACGGCAAGGCGGCAAACTACCTGTACGTCATCGCCGGGAATCTCTGCCGGGATAGTTATAAGAAAATCCGGCCACTGACTCTGGAGGAGGTGCCGGAGGAATCCTGGGAACAGACACCGGAGCTGGACAGGCGGATGGACGTGCACCGGGCTCTGGATAGCCTGCCCCCGGAACTGCGGGAGGCGGCGGTGCTGTATTATTACCAGGAGCTGCCCCAATTAAGCATTGCGAAAATCCTGGGCATCAGCCTCCCGCTGGTGAAATACCGCATCCGCCGGGCCAAGGAGCTGTTGGCACTGTATTGGGGAACCTCTGACGAAATCGTCTGCGGCTGAGCGCTGGGACTTTTGCCCCATCCGTACAGTACCGAAATTGGGAAATACACAAAGTATTCCCTCAATTTTGGTACTTTCGGCTGAGCCAAAATCCCTCACCGTCAGCTCTTGCCGATTTCATCAGAGCTTCCCCAGGGAAAGGAGGAACCCATATGAAACAGCAATTCATTTTTGACGACGGCTATGACGAAGAAAAGCTGCTTCAGACCATCGCCGTCTCAAAGCGTGCCTTTCTGGAAGGAGAGCAGGAAAGACCGGTGTCCCGGCTGGAATTTCTGTATCAGCAGAGCCGGTATGTGAAAAAACGTTGGTGGCTGCTCCAGGGGCTGCTGCTGGCGGCGGTTTGTCTGTTGCTTTGTCAGGCGGAGACGGACTACAGCATTCGCCGGTGCTTAGGGTTGGCGGGGCCGCTGCTGGCGGTACTGGTGCTGCCGGAGCTTTGGAAAAACCGCAGCGCGGATGCCATGGAGGTGGAGTGCACCACGCTCTATACCCTGCGCTCCATCTATTCCGCTCGGCTGGTGCTGTTTGCCGGGGTGGACCTGGTGCTGCTGTCGCTGTTCTTTGCCGGGGCCTCGGTGCTCACCCGGGTGACGGTGTGGGAGATGCTGATCCAGTTTCTGCTGCCCTTCAACGTCACCAGCATGATCTGCCTGGGCACCCTCTACAGCCCCAGGATCAAATCCCAGAACCTTTCCATGGTGCTGTGCCTTCTGTGGGCGGCGGTGTGGCTGCTGGTGATGGAAAACAACGAGTTTTACAACGCCATTTCCGCTCCCATGTGGACGGCGGCTCTGGCCGGCTCTTTCTGCGGCCTGGGTTATGCCGCCCTTCGGGGGCAGCGGAACTGGAACATGAATGTGGAGGCAAAGCCTGTATGGAATTAAAAATAACCGATCTGACCAAGGAATTCTCCGGCACCCGGGCGGTGGATTCCGTGAATGAAACCCTGGGCCGGGGGGTGTACGGCCTGCTGGGTGTGAACGGGGCGGGAAAAACCACCCTGATGCGAATGCTCACCACCCTGCTCCAGCCCACCTCCGGTTCTGTTTTCTGGGATGGGGAGGACATCTTCGCCATGGAGGGGCGGTTCCGGAATCTGCTGGGTTACCTGCCCCAGGATTTCGGGTTCTATCCCAATTTCACCGTTGGAGAGTATCTCCTGTATATCGCCTCCATCAAGGGCCTGCGCCCGGCGGTGGCGAAGCAGCGGGTGAAGGAGCTGCTGAGCCAGGTGGGGCTGAGTAAAGCCAGAAATAAAAAGATGAAAAATCTCTCCGGAGGCATGAAACGCCGGGCGGGGATCGCCCAGGCCATGCTGAACGATCCCAAGCTGCTGATCCTGGACGAGCCCACCGCTGGCCTGGACCCCAACGAACGGATTCGGTTCCGCAATCTCATCAGCGAGCTGGCGGAGGGCCGGGTGGTGCTGCTGAGCACCCACATTGTCTCCGATGTGGAGTACATCGCAGGAAAGATTTTCCTGATGAAGGACGGGCGCATCGCCGTCTCCGGCACTGCCCAGGAGCTCATCGCTTCCATGCCGGAGCAGGTGTGGGTGTGCCAGGTACCCAAGGCGAGAATAGATGCTTATCTGAAGGCGCTGAAAGTCTCCAATGTGAAAACCACCCCGGAGGGCGCGGAGCTGCGCATCGTCTCGGCGGAGCAGCCCACGGACAACGCCGTGAAGGTGCAGCCCACCCTGGAGGATGTGTTCCTCAGCTATTTTGGTCAGAGAGGAGGCGAAGGGGATGCTTCGCTTTGAATTAAAAAAGGTGCTGGGCAGCACCGGCGGAAAGATTGCCGCCCTGCTGCTGGCAATGGCGGTAGCACTGGCCTGCTGGATGTGCATCAGTGATGTGTGTTGGATCAACGAACAGGGGGACGAGGAAACCGGCCTGGCTGCCATCTCCAAGCTCCGCAGCGCCCAGAAGCAGTGGGCGGGGGTGCTGGATACCCCCCGGCTGGAGGAAATCATCCGGGAAAATCAGCGTATTTGCGCCACCCCGGAGGCACAGTCCAAGGACTATAATCAAAACGACATTGCCTACGGCTGGAAACTGGGCATCCGCCCGGTGCTGGATATGATGAACTACGCCTATTCCAGGGATTTCCAGGAGTACGACTGGTACTGCAATGAATCCGTCACAGTCGACCAAGCGGGGGACTTCTACCCCAACCGAACCCGGCTGATGAAGGCCTGGCTGCTGGACGAAACCGGCTCCGCCCAATATCTCTTCAACGAAAACGAGCAGAATTACCTGATCGAACAGTATGAAACCCTGGAGACACCCTTCTATGTGGACTACACCGAGGGCTGGACCCAGCTATTATACAATTCTCCCTTTGTCATCATGATGGCGGCGCTGATTCTGGGCTTTCTGTCCAGCGGGATTTTCGCAGGAGAATACCGGTGGAGGGCCGACCCGGTGTTTTTCAGCGCCAAGCATGGCCGGGACAGGGCGGTGTGGGCCAAAATCGGAGCGGGCTTTTGGATGGTGACGGGACTGTACTGGGCCAGCGTTCTGGTGTACAGTCTGGTTGTCCTGGGGCTATTGGGCGTGGACGGCTGGAACTGCCCCCTGCAGCTGGATATGTGGAAAAGCTTCTACCACCTGAAGCTCTGGCAGGCCTGGGTGCTGACGGCGGTGGGGGGCTACATCGGCAGTCTGTTCTTCGTGTTCCTCACCATGTGGGTTTCTGCCAGAACCCGCAGCGCGGTGTTTGCCAGCTCGGTACCCTTCCTGCTGGTGTTCGTCCCCAACTTCCTGGACAACCTGAACAACGATACCATCAGCAAGCTGCTGGGGCTCTTCCCCGATAGGCTGCTGGAGGTCTACCAGGCGCTGCGGCGTTTCTATGTGTACGATTTCGGCTTCACCGTAAAAGGCGCCCTGGAGATTCTGCCGGTGCTGTACATTGTGCTCACCGCCGCCCTGGTGCCCATCATGTACCACCGGTTCCGCAAACGGGCGGTACGGTAGAGTGATTGGTAAATTGAAATTTGGCGGGCAGATACGGCAGCACCCCTTGGCTCTCCCTTTGGGAGAGCTGTCAGCCGAACAGGCTGACTGAGAGGGTACCGCAGAGAAGGAAATACCATCTTAATATGCTGCGTGTTGCCCTCTCAGGGGCGCCCCTTTCGGGGCAGCCAGCTCCCCCAGAGGGGGAGCCAAGGGGGTGCGTCAAT
>CAMEWH010000017.1:0-32617 GCA_945940335.1 uncultured Clostridia bacterium
ATTCAAAACCCCAGTTTTGCTTGACACAAAACTGGGGTTTCTCGACGGTCTGAAAGCACCCCCCGTGGGGGTGCTTTTTCGTTGGTAAAGAGCTCGGACTCGAACCTATCTAAATGGGACAGTCCGGTGGACTGTCCTTCGGCGTCGGCTTGACGACGCTGGCACCATAATGTAATCGAGTCCGGTCACCGGCACCATTTTCCCCCTGTCTCTTACGGGACGGGGGATTTTTTTGCACCGGCGAAAGGTAATTTCATGTATTCCGGAACGCAGGCAAACTGGCATATCTGTTCCGAAGATCACAAAACCGTATCTTTTCATCATCTTCTTCAGACAGGGATACATTGCTCCAATACTTCCCGCAAATCCGTCAATCTCCTTTTTATACTAGGGCAACACCGCACAATGGGAGCTGCGGGCTTCGGCAGATCTTTTCCCCCAATCGTGCAGTATGAAAAATGGGAAATACACAAAGTATTCCCGCATTTTCCATACTTTCGCTTGGGGCAAAATCTCTTGCCGAATCTCCTTGCCCCATTATGCGGTGTTGCCTTAAACCTCTCCGCTGAATTCGCCTCAAAAACTTCATAATTGACAACTGCGGATTATCTGTCATAATAAGTCGTATAAACAGGTGACCCCGCCACCGTGAAAAACTGAGATTGAGAGGTCTTTTTCATGACAGAAGCGCTAGCAGGACTTTATCTGGATATCCTTGCCGAAGAGTTGGTTCCCGCCATGGGATGCACCGAGCCCATCGCCATCTCCTATTGCGCCGCAAAGGTACGCAGCGTGCTGGGCGGTCTGCCGGAGCGAATCACCGTGGGCTGCAGCGGCAACATTATTAAAAATGTAAAAAGTGTGATTGTCCCCCATACCGGCGGGCTGAAGGGCATCGAAGCCGCCGCTGCCGCCGGCGTGGTTGCGGGCCGGGAGGATCGGGAGCTGGAAGTGATCTCCGAAGTCACTCCGGAGGAGATTGGGAAAATCCGGGAATATATGGACTGTACCCCCATCCGGGTGGTTCCCATGCGGGACTGTGACAAGCTGGACATCCTCATCACCGCCCAACGGGGAACGGATTCTGCAGCCGTCCGGATTTCCCGCCACCATACCAACGTCTCTTACATCGAACGCAACGGCCAGGTGCTCTTCTCCGAGGAAAAGATTCTGGAAGAAGGCGGCACCCGCAGAACGGACACCGGCAAACTCACCGTGGCGGACATTATCGAATTTGCGGACACGGTGGACGTCAGCCGGGTATCTGCGCTGCTGGACCGTCAGATCGAATACAACATGGCCATCGCCCAGGAGGGACTGCGGGGCAACTGGGGTGCCAATGTGGGCAGCGTGATTCTGGCCTCCGGACATAAGGACGTGCGCTCCAGAGCAAAAGCCATGGCCGCCGCCGGCAGCGATGCCCGTATGAGCGGCTGTGAACTGCCCGTGGTGATCAACTCCGGCAGCGGAAACCAGGGCATCACCGTCAGCGTCCCCGTGGTGGAATACGCCCGGTCCATCGGCGCGGACCGGGAGCAAGTGTACCGGGCGCTGCTGGTATCCAACCTGCTGGCCATCCACATCAAAACCGGCATCGGTCCCCTCTCCGCCTACTGCGGCGCCATCAGCGCCGGCTGTGCCGCCGGCTGCGGCATCGCCTACCTGGAGGGCGGCCGGATCGACGTGATCGCCCACACTCTGGTCAACTCCCTGGCCACCATTTCCGGCGTAGTCTGCGACGGCGCCAAGCCTTCCTGCGCAGCCAAAATTGCCGCCGCTCTGGACGCAGCCTTCCTGGGCTACGATATGTACTGCAACGGTCAGCAGTTTTACGGCGGCGACGGCATCGTTTCCAAGGGCGTGGAAAATACCATCCGCAATATCGCCCGGCTGGGTTCCGACGGCATGATGGAAACCGATCAGGAAATTCTGCGCATCATGACCGAGTGAAATTCGACACATAAATACATTTTCCCCGGTTTTGGATTGACAAGATCTTCATACAATGTTAAAATATGCTTGACTTTGTCGAAAATACATATGGCTTTGTCGGAAACACAAGGAGGTTATTTCATGAAAAAAATCGTATCCCTCGTTCTGGCTCTTCTGATGATTGTCGGCTGCATGAGCATGGCTGCTTTCGCTGAGCAGAACGTCAACGTCCGTACCACTGCCTTCGGCAACAACTACGATGTCCAGGACATGGGTTGGCGCTGGATGATGGCTGCCTGCTACGACGGCCTGTACCGCAACGTGGCCGACTCCGAAGGTGAGCACTTCATCCTGGCCGGCGCCGAGAGCGTTGACGTGTCCGAGGACGGCACCGTCTACACCTACCACCTGCGTCAGAACGCCTGCTGGTCCGACGGCGTGCCCGTCACCGCCAAGGACTACGTCTACGGCTGGACCCGTCTGCTGACCCCCTCCTTCAACTATGACTACGCTTCCTTCCTGTTCGGTGTTGTGGGCGCTGAAGAGTACTACAACGGCGAAGGCTCCGTGGAAGACGTGGGCGTCGTTGCTCTGGATGACTACACCCTGCAGATCACGCTGAAGGTCGCCGATCCCACCTTCGAGAGCAAGCTGGTCGCCACTCCCACCTACCCCACCCGTCAGGACCTGGCGGAAGCCGCCGGCGAAGCCTGGGGCACCGACTGGAAACTGTGCGTCTACAACGGCCCCTTCTGCATGAGCGAGCTGGTGGAAGACAACTCCATGGTCTGGACCAAGAACCCCTACTACTGGGATGCCGAGAACGTGCATCTGGATACCGTCACCTGGCTGATCGTTCCCCAGGAGTCCACCGCTGCCACCATGTTTGAAAACGGCGAGCTGGATCAGTACCAGCCCACCGGCGACTACGCCATCAAGTTCGCAAAGGAAGCTGCCGAGGGCAAGTACCAGTACCTGGTCACCGACTATCCCGGCACCCAGGGTCTGCGGTTCAACCGTCTGAACAACGGTCCCTCCGGCCTGATGGGCAATGCCAAGATCTGCAAGGCCATCTCCTACGCCATCGACCGTGAAGAGATGATCGATGCCGTTTACGGCGCTTACAAGCCCGCTTACAGCTATGTTGCCCCCGCCATCACCTTCAATGGCACTTCCTTCCGCAGCCAGGTGGGCGAAATCATCCAGGAAGAGGCTTCTGCCTACACCGGTGACTACGAGGCTCTGCGCGCTCTGTTCCAGGAGGGCCTGGACGAGCTGGGCGTCACCACCCCCATGAGCGACATCACTCTGTCCTTCCTGACCAACGGTTCCACCACCGCCGCCGTGGCCGAGCGTGAGTACCTGCAGCAGTCTCTGGAAGAGGCTCTGGGCATCAAGGTTGAGCTGAACATCGCCGGCGACAGCAAGCTGTTCATTGCCGAGCGCAACGAAGGCAACTACGACTTCTTCATGAGCGGCTGGTATGCTGACTACAACGATCCCATGGACTTCCTGTACACCGTGTACACCAATGCCTACGGCACCTCCATGGCAGGTTACAGCAACGAGAAGTTCGACGCGCTGTGCGACTCCCTCACCGGTGAGACCGATATGGCCAAGCGTCTGGCCGTCTACACCGAGATGGAAGAGATTTACCTGCTGGAGGACTGCGGTTTCGCTCCCATCTACTACGCCACCAAGCAGGTCCTGCTGCAGAACCGGGTGAAGGATTACCGCACCTCTTCCTTCGGCGCCAGCGCGGAATTCACCATCTGCTACGTGGAAGAGTAAGCATCCGTTCGAACGGATCTCGTGATTAAAAGAAAGGGGCTGTTCCTACAGCCCCTTTCTTGCCATAGGAGGGACAAGGAATGCTACGATACACGATCCGGCGGTTTTTTGAACTGCTGCTCACACTCTTTCTGATCGCAACTGCCACATTCTTTCTGCTGGAAGCCGTCCCCGGCGATCCGCTGACCGAGCGGGCAGACCATCTGCCGGAAGCCAGCCGTACCGCGCTATATCAGCGCTACGGCCTTGACAAGCCGATTATGGAACGTTATGCCCTGACCATGAAGAAAATGTGCATGGGTGATTTCGGCGAATCCTTCGTCTATGCCGGTCAGACAGTCACCGGCCTGCTGAAGACCCGTCTGCCGGTATCGGCTCGCCTGGGTATCCAGCAGATGCTGCTGGGCGTTTCCGTGGGACTGCTGCTGGGCATTGCCGCCGCCATGAAGCGGGGCACCTGGGTGGATTACTTTGTGGTCACGCTATCGGTGCTGTTCATCTCCATTCCCCATTTGATCTTCGGCCTGATGCTCCAGAAGATTTTTGCCGGTACCCTGCGTTGGCTGCCCACCATCGGCTGGCCCAGCGGCTCGGAGCTGTGGTTTGGCGGCTGGAAATACACCGTGCTGCCCACCCTCACCGGCTGCTTCTCCTACATTGCCACCTATGCCCGTCTTCTGAAGACCTCCATGCTGGATGTGGTCAATCAGGAGTATGTGCTCACCGCAGAGTCCAAGGGATTGTCCCAGGGGCAGATCATCCGCCGGCATATCCTGCGCAATGCCTTCATCCCCGTGATGACCCAGCTGCCTATGTCCGTAGCCATGTGCATCACCGGTTCGTTCTTCATTGAGAGCATCTATGCCATCCCCGGCATCGGCCAGTACTATGTCACCGCCGTGAACAACCAGGACCTTTCCATTGTTCTGGGTGAGACGGTGCTGATTTCCATTTTGTATATTTTGGTGCTGTTTGTCACCGACATTCTTTATGTGGTGGTGGATCCCCGGATTCAGCTGCCCAGCAAAAAACGCCGCTGAGAAAGGAGATGCTGCTCTATGTATAAACCCGAAGATTTTCAGGTCGTAGGCTACACGCTGGAAGAAGCCAACCGCATCGACCGGCCCACCATCTCCTACTGGCAGGACGCCTGGCGAAGACTGAAAAAGAATCCCGTCGCCATGGCCTCTCTGGTGGTTCTGGTGCTTCTGATCATCATGTGCATCATCGGGCCCTATATCCGGGGCTATGACTTCATCACCAAGAACGTGAAAATGAAGAACCGGGGCTGCAGCGCGGAGTACTGGTTCGGCACCGACTATCTGGGCCGTGACCTGTTCTCCCGCGTTTGGATGGGTGCCCGTGCTTCCATCATCATCGCTCTGGTGGCCACCGCACTGAAGCTTGTGGTGGGAACCATCTACGGCGCCATCATGGCCCACTTCGGCGGCTGGGTGGATGATCTGATGATGCGAATCATTGAGGTGATCAATTCCCTGCCCAGCCTGCTACTCACCATTCTGATCATGATGATTCTTGGCAACAACCTGTTCGCCCTGCTGGTTGCCCTGAGCATCACCGCCTGGTGCTCCACCGCCCGGCAGGTGCGGGGCATGATCAAGCAGCTGAAGGAAACCGAGTATGTCTACGCTGCCGAAGTGCTGGGTGCCAGCCCCATGCGCATCATCTCCAAGCACTATGTAACCAACATGCTGGGCATTCTGATTCTGAACGCATCCACCGCCATTCCCGGCTTCATCTTTACGGAGGCCGGCCTGAGCTTCCTGGGCATCGGCCTGACCGCCCCGGAAATCAGCCTTGGCGTTCTCATCTCCCTGGGACAGCAAACCATCGACTTCTATCCCACACAGCTGCTGTTCCCCTGCCTGGTGCTGTGTATCATCGTGATGGCATTCAATCTGCTGGGTGATGGTCTGCGTGATGCGCTGGATCCCAAGCTCCGTCAGTAAGGAAGGAGAAATGAATATGCAGGAACATATCCTTGAGGTTGAAAACCTGAGTGTCTCCTTCAACACCTATGCCGGTGAAGTCAAGGCCGTGCGCGGCGTGTCCTTCACCCTGGACGAGGGCGAGGCGCTGGCCATTGTGGGCGAATCCGGCTGCGGCAAATCCGTCACCGCAAAGGCAGTGATGGGCCTGGTGCAGCGCACCAATGGCGTGGTAAAGCCCGGCAGTAAGATATTCTACCACGGCGAGAACATCCTGGATTACGACAAAAAGCAGTGGCGGGCCTACAAGGGCGGTCAGTGCGCCATTATCTTCCAGGATGCCCTGGTCTCCCTGAACCCCACCATGCGGGTGGGCAAGCAGATCATGGAAAACCTGATGGCCCATAAGAACATGGACCGGAAGCAGGCCCATGAGGAGGCCATCCGGATGCTTCGCATCGTCGGCATCCCCGAGCCGGAGCGCCGGGTGGACCAGTATCCCCACGAATTCTCCGGCGGTATGCGCCAGCGTGTGATGATCGCCATTGCCTTCGCCTGCGACCCCAAGGTGCTGATTTGCGACGAACCCACCACCGCCCTGGACGTGACCATCCAGGGCCAGATCCTGGACATTATCAAGCAGCTCCAGAAGGAGCGGAACACTGCCGTGATCATGATCACCCACGATCTTGGCGTGGTCGCCAACATGGCTCAGAAAATCGCCGTGATGTACTCCGGAAAGATTGTGGAGCGGGGCACCAGCGAGGACATCTTCTATCGCCCCCGCCATCCCTACACCTGGGCCCTGATCCGCAGCGTGCCCCGGTTGGACCTGAACAACAAGCAGACCCTGGCCTCCATTCCCGGCACGCCTCCGGATCTGCTGAATCCCCCCGCAGGCTGCCCCTTCTGCACCCGCTGCGAGCACTGCATGAAGATCTGCAAGGAGCAGATGCCCGAATACACGGACTTCGGCAACGGCCACCAGGCCGCCTGCTGGCTCCACCATCCCATGGCCCCGAAGGTAGAAATGCCGGAAAAAGGAGATGAAATCCATGCCTGAAAACAAGGAAGTTCTGATTCATGTGAGCCACCTGAAGAAATACTTCAATGTCAGCGGCGGCACTCTGAAAGCCGTGGATGATGTCTCCTTCGACATCTACAAGGGCGAGACCCTGGGCATGGTGGGCGAATCCGGCTGCGGCAAAACCACCTGCGGCCGCACCTGCATCGGTCTGTACTCCCGCACCTCCGGCGAGGTCCTCTTCAAGGGCGTCGACCCGGAGACTTTGAAGGGAAAGGACCGGCTGGCATACAAGAAGTCCGTGCAAATGGTCTTCCAGGACCCCTGCAGCTCCCTGGACCCCCGCATGACCGTTGCTGAGATCATCGGCGAAGGCATCGACATCCACCATCTGGCCAAGAACAAAAAAGAGCGGGCCGAGATGATCTACAAGCATCTGGAGATGGTTGGTCTGAACCGGGAGCACGCCAACCGGTTCGTCCATGAGTTCTCCGGCGGCCAGCGTCAACGCATCGGCATTGCCCGGGCTCTGGCTGTGAACCCGGAATTCATTGTTCTCGACGAGCCCATCTCTGCGCTGGACGTGTCCATCCAGGCCCAGGTGGTCAATCTGCTCATCGATCTGCAGAAGAAAATGGGCCTGACCTATCTGTTCGTGGCCCACGACCTGTCCATGGTCAAGCACATCTCCGACCGGGTGGCCGTGCTGTATCTTGGCTCCCTGGTGGAGCTCACCACCTCCCAGGAGCTGTATGACAATCCCCTGCACCCCTACACCCAGGCGCTGATGTCCGCCATTCCCATCCCCGACCCGGAGGTGGAGCGGAAACGTGACCAGGAAAAAATCCGGCTGGAGGGCGAGGTGCCCAGTCCCATCAATCCGCCTCCCGGCTGCCGTTTCCGGATGCGCTGCAAATACGCAACCGAGCAGTGCGCGGCGGAAATGCCCCCTCTGCGGGATGTGGGCAACGGCCACTGGGTTGCCTGCCACTGCGTGAAGTGATGAAACAGTTCTCTCAAAAGGCCGCGGCCCTGCTCCTGGATGTATGCAAGGCCGCAGCCATTGGAATCGGAATCGCCGCTGTGCTGGGACTGGTACTGGCCGGCGCAGGAGCACTGTTCGGCAGCAACGGCATCCATTCTGCCGTGGAAGCCGCCAAGGACGGTTTGCTGCTGGTGTTCGCCGTACTGCTGCTGATCGTGGCCGGAATGCTCCTCATCAAAGGCAAAAAACAGGAAAACATCCGGCTGGACGAAAACTGGCGGAAGCATTTCGCGGTCATCGGCCCCAAGACCATGCTGCTGGCCCTTGCCGCAGGAATGCTGGTGGTGATTTACGGGGTGGATGCTTTTCAGATGGCAATGGGCTAACTCCACATCCGCTGCTTCAGCCGACGAGGCAATGGAAAGTCCCCAGCATGGGGACGATAAAAACTGACAGGCTGTTTCAGCCTGAAATATTCCCTGGGAGTGATTTTTTGGGCGCATTCTTTTCGCCGGATTCCAAATTCATGCAGGCCATGGCCCGGATTGCCGATCTGGTGATTCTGAATCTTTTATTTCTGGTCAGCTGCATTCCCCTGGTCACCATCGGGGCAGCCAGCGCGGCACTGTATACCGTGTGCTTCCGTATCGGAACGGACCGGGAGCAGGGCGTTTGCCGCAGTTATTTCCGGGCCTTCCGTGAGAATTTCAGGCAGGGTACCATTCTCTGGCTGATTCTGGTCCTGTTTATCATCGCCGGTTTTGTGAACACGCTGCTGCTCTACTCCCTGGAAGGGGGTCTGCATTATCTCTTCCTTGTTACTTCGGTTCTTCTGGTGCTGGCGGTGCTGATGTTCAGCTACACCTTCCCCCTGATCAGTCAGTTCAGCAATGATATCCGCTCCACCTTAAAAAATGCTCTTTTTCTCAGCGTGGGTTACTTGCCCCGTTCCCTGCTCATTTCTGTTCTGAACGTTTTCCCCCTTGCCTTGGCTTTGGTGGATCTGTACCTGTTTCTGCAGGTGGGATTTGTTTGGGCATTTCTCTACTTCTCCGCCGCCGCGTACATCAACGCCCTGCTTCTGAAAAAGGTGTTTGCCCCATACCTGTCATAACCGGCAAACGAAATTGACACGATGTGATTATTCGTTTTACGCAGCAGCTCGACAAATTGGAAATACGGTTATCGCTTTTAAGAAACGGATCGTAAAATTGTAATTTGGCGGGCTGGGCCCGCGGCCAATGGCGCACCGGGCTGGTGTGCAATCCGGGACTCCTGGGCAGCGCCCGGTAACGTTTCTGCGCAGGAAAAATGACGCATTATCCAATCACGGCGTGCAAAAACGAACCGAGCGTGGTGCTCCGCGCAGCGAATCAGAATCCTGATGATTGCCAGTGGCAATCATACCACAATTTATACCCAGGAGTGTAACGACAACAGACCAGCCGAGCACGTATTGGGGTAGCGAGCTGCGCTTCAAATTACAATTTGTCCGGTTGCTGCGTTAGCCCGATAAGCACATTTTTGGATGATACCACTGTTTCCACTGCGGCAAATCTCCCCTTACATAAAATCAGCCCGATGGCAGCTGCCATCGGGCTGAAACTTATCTGCTTCCCTTGTCGTAGGGGATGCCCTCGGCTTTGGGGGCGCGGGAGCTCTTGGAGGTGAAGGCCAACACGATCATGGAGGCCACGAAGGGCATCATGTTGTAGATTTCCTTGGGCCAGCCCAGCCTCGCCAGGAAGCCGAAGGAATCGAAGATGTTGGCCATGGCCCGGAACACCGCAAAGAACAGTGCCGCTCCGGCAATGTTCAAAGGCTTCCACTGGCCAAAGATCATTACGGCCAGGGCCAGGAAGCCCATACCGGCAACGCCCATTTCAAAGTTCCACTCGCCAACGGCGGGGACGATGTAGGCCATGCCGCCGATGCCGCCCAGAATGCCGGACATCAGCACGCCGGCCCAGCGCATCTTGTACACGTTGATGCCCACGGAGTCGGCAGCCTGGGGATGCTCACCGCAGGACATCAGCCGCATGCCGAAGCGGCTGCGGTAGAGGATGAACCACGCGGCAGCCAGAGCAGCAACCGTCACCAGCAGGAACCAGTTCAACGTCAGCGGACCCAGGTTGAAGGAGAAGTGGGAGCTGTTGAACACCGCATTGGAATTGGTGGAATAGACGATTTTGGGAGAATCGGAACCGTTGATCCGCTTGGCAATCACCGTAGCCAGAGCCGTGGCCAGCAGGTTCAGGGCCGTGCCGCCGATGGTCTGGTCGGCTTTCAGGTTGATGGCGGAGAAGGCAAGCAGAGACGAGTAGACCAGGCCCGCCAGCGCGGAAGCGAGCATCGTCACCAGGATGCCCAGGAACACCGGAGCGCCCAGAGCGTTCATGATGTTGATGGCCACAACGCCCATCAGGCCGCCGACGACCATGATGCCCTCCAGGGCGATGTTAATCACGCCGGAGCGCTCAGAGAACATGCCGCCCAGTGCCACCAGCATCAGAACCGCAGCATAGAGCAGGGTGTATTTCAGAAGCAGCCACATTACGCTTTATCCCCCTTTCCTTCCGTCTTGGGTTTGCGGACAAAGAGCTTCATGATCCTGCCCTTGAACAGCAGGCTGAAGGCACACAGGTAAATGACCACGCCGGAGATGATGTCCGACACCTCGCTGGGGAAGAGCTTGGCGGTCATGAATCCGCCGCCCACGGTGATGTGGGAGATGAACACGGCGGAGAAAATACAGCCGATGGGATTGGAGGAAGCCAGCAGCGCCACAGAGATTCCATTGAAGCCCGTGGCAGGCAGGGCCGTGGAGACCAGGGGCTCCCACTCCTTGCTGCCGGAGAGATAGAACAGTCCCGCGCCCAAACCAGCCAGCGCACCGGCAATGGTCATGGACAGAACGATGTTCCGCTTCTCGTTGATGCCGGCATATCTGGCGGCATTTTTATTATGGCCGCAGGCCTTCAGTTCATAGCCGAAGGTGGTCTTGTTGATGACGACCCAAATGAGCACCGCCACTGCAATGGCAATGAAGATGCCGATGGTGGGCATGAACATCTTGCCGAAGTAGGCCTTACCGCCAACATTCACATTGAAGGATGGCAACAGCGCCTGGGGGGCCGTACCGCTGAGTGCATGGGTCTTGGTGGTTTTCAGGTTGAACATGGGACCGTTGCCGCCCTGGTAGATCAGGGTATTCACGGCATACAGGCCAATCCAGTTGAACATGATGGCAGTGATGACCTCATTGACGTTCAGGAAGGCCTTGAAGATGCCAGGGATTGCGCCCCAGATGGCACCGCCCACTGCCGAAGCAATCAGGCACACCCACCAGGGCATTTTCAGTACGATGGCAAAATACAGAGCCATGAAAGCACCCACGGTATACTGTCCGGCAGCACCGATGTTGAACAGGCCCGTCTTGTAGGCAAAGGCAACGGAGAGGCCGGTCATAATCAGGGGGGCCGCCTGGAGGATCTCCATGCGCACCGCCATACCCATTGCATTGGCCTTGGAATAGAAGCCGCCCTGGGTGATGGGCTTGAAGCCCTGCTCCCAGGTGATTTTCAAAAGATTCAGGAAATTGAAATCCTCGCCGTTCTGGCTCATGGTGATTCCACCCAGCACCAGCAGCACCACGAAGCCCACCACGAGGCCAGCCAGGATGCACACCAGGGAAGCAAGCAGGGTGCCGATCCCCTGGGAGGCACCGGAAAGCCGGGGGCTATTCTTTTTCTTCTGCATCGGTCGTCCTCCTTAATCGTTCCGCTTCGCGCCGGCCATATACAGGCCCAGTGTCTGTACGTCGGTGGTCTTCGGGTCGAACTCGCCCACGATCTCGCCCTCGTACATCACAAGGATCCGGTCGGAAAGGTTCATCACCTCATCCAGTTCCAGGGAAACCAGCAGCACCGCTTTCCCGGCATCCCGCTGGGCGATGATCTGCTTATGGATGTATTCAATGGCGCCCACGTCCAGGCCGCGGGTGGGCTGGACGGCAATGAGCAGCTGGGGGTCCCGGTCGATTTCCCGGGCCACGATGGCCTTCTGCTGGTTGCCGCCGGACATGCTCCGGGCAATGGTGACACTACCCTGACCACTGCGGACGTCGTACTGCTCGATCAGCCGGTCGGAATACGCCCGGACGGCCTTTTTCCGAATGAATCCCAGACGCTGGAAAGCAGGCTCCCAATAGCGCTGGAGCACCATGTTGTTCTCCAGGGAGTAATCCAGGACCATGCCGTGCTTGTGGCGATCCTCGGGAATGTGGGACATGCCCAGGCGGCTTCGCTGACGGATGGAAGCCTTGGAGATATCCGTGCCGTTCAGAGTGATCTTACCGGCGCTCATCTTTTCCAGGCCCGTCAAGGCGTATACAAATTCCGTCTGTCCGTTGCCTTCAATGCCGGCCAGGCACACGACCTCTCCCTGGCGCACCTCCAGGCTGGCATTCTTCACCGCGTTGTTGTTGTGTACCCGGGAGGGAACGGTCATGCCCTCCACCTTGAGGATGGTCTTGCCGGGGAGCTTCTCCTGCTTGTGGGTCACCAGCTCCACATCCCGGCCCACCATCAGGCGGGACATCTCCTCCACCGAGGTATCCGCCACTTCCACCGTGCCCATGTACCTGCCCTTGCGCAGCACGGAGCACCGGTCAGCCACGGCTTTGATCTCCGCCAGCTTGTGGGTGATGAACAGGATGGACTTGCCCTCTTTCTTGAACGAGCGCATGATTTCCATCAGCTCGTCAATCTCCTGGGGGGTCAGCACGGCGGTGGGCTCATCGAAAATCAGGATATCATTGTCCCGGTACAGCATTTTCAGGATCTCCACCCGCTGCTGCATACCCACGGAGATATCCTCAATTTTGGCATCCGGGTCAACCTTCAGGCCATAGCGCTCCGACAGCTCCAGAACCCGCTGCCGGGCAGTTTTTCGGTCTACCACAGGGCCGCTCATGGGCTCCGCGCCCAGGATGATGTTATCCAGCACCGTGAAGCACTCCACCAGCTTGAAGTGCTGGTGCACCATACCGATGTGCAGGGCGGTGGCATCGTTGGGATTATTGATTTTTACCACCTGGCCATCCTTTTTGATCACGCCGGATTCCGGCTGGTACAGGCCGAACAGGACACTCATCAGCGTGGATTTCCCCGCGCCGTTCTCACCCAGCAGGGCATGGATCTCTCCCCGCTTCAGCTGCAAGGTCACGTCGTCGTTGGCCTTAATGCCGGGGAACTCCTTGGTGATGTTCAGCATTTCAATCACGTAGTCCGCCATATGGTCACTCCTCACCGGTTTTATTTCTTCATTATAGCTCCTTTCCTCAAAAAACACAACAAAAATCTTTTTCCTTGTTTTGTTTTTGGTGATGTTGGTTATGACATTTGCGAAAAGCATTTGTGTTTCCCGGAGTATCGGCATATTACAATTTGGCGGGCAGATACGGCAGCACCCCTCGGCTCTCCCTTTGGGAGAGCTGTCAGCCGAACAGGCTGACTGAGAGGGTTCTGCATTGGAGAATTAGGAGCGTCTTATTGGGTGCGGTACCCTCTCAGTCTGCCCCTATGGGGCAGCCAAAGGAACTGTCCGCTTAATTACAATTTGTATTTATAAAAATTCCCAGGAGCCGAAGCTCCTGGGAATCATTTTGTTATTCAGGAATCACACAAACCGTTAGGCAATCTCGTTAACGGTGATGGAGACCTCGGGCATGGCATCGATGGAGTTGCTGACCACGATCTCGCCGGACTTAATCATGTCCTTCACGGCGGTGTAGTCATCCACGGAGATGTTCTGCAGGCTCCAGGTCGCGGTGGGCAGACCAACATACTCGCCCTCCAGCAGGCCGAAGTTGGTGACCTTGCCGCCGTAGGTTTCCCACTCGCCCTTGTTCAGGCTCTCCAGCAGGGACTCGGTGACGTTCTGCAGGCCCTTCATGGCGGAGGTGATGATCAGCGGGGAGATGTGGCTCTGGTCCACGTCCACGCCGATGACCTTGCCGCCGTTCTTCTCGGCAGCTTCCAGAGCGGAGGTGTAGATGCCGCCGCCGCAGGCGAAGACAACCTCAGTGCCGTTCTGGTACCAGCCTTCCATCTTAGCGGTGATCTCGGGGGAGCCGTAGAACTGGCCGCCGTAGGTGTAGTTGATCTCAACTTCCGCACCGGTCTCGGCAGCGGCAGCATCAGCGCCCTGCACGAAGCCGTAGCCGTAACGGATGACAGCGGGAACCGCCATGCCGCCCAGGAAGCCCAGCTTGGTGTAGCCTTCCTTCACGGCAGCGTAACCGGCCAGGTAACCGGCCTGCTCCTCGGAGAAGGTCAGGCAGGCAACGTTGGCAGAGGGATCGTAGTAAGTGGAGTAGTCGAAGGTCAGGTCGCCGGCGGCAACGTCAACAGCGATGAAGTACACATCGGGCAGCTCATCCTGCACGGTGAGCACGGTGGTGCCGAACAGATAGCCGGGCATAACGATGACGTTGGCGCCCTCGTTCACAGCCTGGAACACGGACAGCACACGGGCATCGGTGGAGTCCTCGGTGGGCTGATAGTAGGTGTACTCAATGCCATTGGCCTGGCACCAAGCCTCAACACCCTGCCAGCAGGCCTGGTTGAAGGACTCGTCGTCGATGGTGCCCACGTCGGTGACCAGGGCAACCTTGGTGATCACGCCGGGAACGGAGGCCTCAGTCTCTTCCACAACGGCTTCGACTTCAGCAGGAGCCTCGGTCTCTTCCTCAGCGGCCTCAGTCTCTTCCACGGCCTCAGCCTTGGTCAGCAGGACCTTAACGGCGTAGGAGTTGGTGCCCTCGGTGGCGGGGACGCACCAGAAGCCGCCCTCGGTCAGGGTATCGTCCACGGACTTGCTGTTCACGCGGACATGAGCAATCTCGTAGCCTTCCTCGGCAGTGACCTTGATGGCCAGGGAGTTGCCGACGGTAACGGCCTCGCAGGGATTCTCCAGGGTGGTCTCGTCGCCTTCCACATAGTCATAGACTTCGATGGTGGCGTGGCTGTTGTTGTAAACCTTCACGGGAATGGTAGCAGCCGCTTCCTCGGTCTCAGCCAGGGCAGCGGGAGCAGGAGTCACAACGGTAACACCGGTGATGTGGGTGTTGGCGCCGTTGTACCAGTACAGGAAGCCCTCGATGTCCACCACGTCGCCCACATTCAGGGCGCTGACAGCGGCGTAAACATCGGTGTCGGGGCCGGTCAGGTAAGCTTCCACGCAGAACTCAGCGGTCAGCTCGCCAATGCCGAAGGTGACATAGATGTCGTCACCGGGCTCGTCGTTCTTGAAAGCGACCTTCTCAACGGTCAGACCCTTCACAGCGACGAACTCGTTCTGATGGTCGATCAGCTCGGCAGCGCCCAGCAGCTCGGTCACGTCCACGGGCTCAGCAATGTAGCTGCCTTCCAGAATTTCGAAGGTGGCGTCAACGATCTCCACCTCGCCGGACCACTCGGACTTGAAGCCGTTGACCAGGATCTTGGTGCCGGGCACCAGCTTGGCAGCGTCCTCTTCGGAGCAGGCCATGTTGTACAGGAAGTAAGCGCCGTCCTCGCTCTGGGCGTAGACCGTGATCTTGCCATCCCACCAGGACTGATGTGCCTGGACATAGGTCTCCACGCAGACAGCGGAGTCCATGTCAGCGGCCATGTACTCCTCGTGAGTCATGGGAACGGCAGCAGCCTCAGTAGTTTCCTCGGTCACTTCTTCGGTGGTCTCTTCGGTTGTTGCTTCAGTAGTTTCCTCGGTCGTAGCCTCGGTGGTAGCCTCGGTCGTGACCTCGGTGGTGGCCTCTGTGACGGTCGTCTCGGTGGCGTTCTTCTCGGTGGAAGCGCAGGCGCACAGGGACAGGATCATGCACAGGGTCAGCAGGATTGCCAGAAACTTTTTCATGTTCATTCTCCTTGACCATATTATGTTGTGCGGAACACACAGTGTTATTATATACGATATTCCAAATAAATCAATGTGTTTGTTTCAAATTTTTCCTTTTTCACACCTGCAATTTCACAGGAACCAATTGGGTAATCACCATGCTTTCCGGTGTCACTGCACACTCTGCCGCCAGTACCGTGACGCCGCAGGCCGATGCCTGCCGCAGGGCTGCGCCAAAGTCCGGATCCGTCTCGTCGTTTGGGTGCAGATACTGCACCTTTTCCATCTGAATGACAAAAAGCACATACGCCCCGTACCCCTCCCCGGCGGCCTGGGCAAGGCCGCGAAGATGCTTGGCCCCCCGCAGCGTGGGCGCATCCGGGAAGGCACAGATACCATCATGCTCCAGAGTAACCCCCTTTACCTCCAGAAAGCATTGCCTGCCCTCCAGGGTAAAGGAGAAATCAAACCGGGAATCCCCGTGAACCGTCTCCGCCCGGAGATTCTCAACAGGTCCCAGCCCACCGGAGCGGAGCCACTCCCCCGCCGCCCCATTGGGTGCCTGGGAATCCATGTTGATCAGTCGTCCGTTTTTCTCCACGGCAATCAGGTCGAATTTTGTTTTTCTGGCGGGATTGCCGGAGCGCTGGCAGTACACCGTCGCCCCCCGGCGCAGCAGCTCCCGGCAGCGGCCGGTGTTTTTCACATGCACCGTCTCCATTTTTCCCTCCAATTCCACATGGGCAATGAACCGGTTTGGCCGGTCGAGGAACACACCGGGCACCATATTCTGATATACCATTCGTTTTCCCTCCCAATGGAATTCTCCCGGACAGGGGCAGAAAGCGGCTTCCTTCCGCTAAAACACCCGCGTTCCTCCGACGGAGAAACGCGGGCGTTGCCCTGCGGCAGGAAATCATTCCAAATTCAGCGATTTGTTGACCGCCGGTCAGACATACTTGTAATTACAGGTGAACGCGGCGTAGACCGCATCTCCGCAGCTGTAGGTTCCTTCATTTAAATCATGGGCACCATTGAAGGTGAAGGACTGATACTGAACGCTCAGAGGCTTGATCGAAAACGCATCGATCTCACCGAAACTGCCCTCCACCAGCAGCTCGCCATCCTGGTAGACCTCCATCTCAAAATCCGTGAAATCTTTCACCGTCACATCCGCATTCAGATTCACGAAATAGCCGCTGACCTCAACCTTGTTTGTGGAAACGACGATTTCGGTGGGAATGAAACGGATCAGGTCACTCATGTCAGGGCTGGCGCCGGCGGTTGTGCAGAAAAGGGCGGTGAACATCAGGGTCAATGCCAAAACAACTGCGAGCAATCTCTTCATAATCTATACTCCCCTTTTATTTATCCATCTCCGCCCCTGGCTGCCAAACGGCCGCAATAACGGGATGTTGGTAAGATCATATCATATTGCCGGATAAAATGCAAGAAAAACGCGCAGATTTGCCTCCCGATGAAAACAACGACGCACCCCCTCGTAGGAGGCGATGCCCACATCGCCCCGCGGTAAAATGTTCCGATTACCGAAATATTTCGGCGAATTCGTACCATGCACAACGGGCCGATGTGGGCATCGGCCCCTACGGGATTGTGCAAAATTTAACCCGCAAAATAGCAATTTCTTGCTGATATAAGCCGTAAACACCAAAAAGAAAAGCACCCCGGTTGGGGTGTTTCACGCTCTGGAGAGACTACGGGACTCGATTTCATTATGGTGCAGCCGCCGTCCAGCCGGCGGCTGGCAACGCTCCGCCGGAGCGTTGCATTTAGATGGGTTCGAGTCCCTGCCTTCACCAAAAAGAAAAGCACCCCGGTTGGGGTGCTTTTCTTTTTGGTGGAGACTACGGGACTCGAACCTGTGACCTCATGCGTGTGAAGCATGCGCTCTAACCAGCTGAGCTAAGCCTCCATACCGGGAACAAGAAGCATTATACCAGATTTCAGTAAAATGTCAAGCCCCTTTTTCGTTTTTTCCCTAAAAAGCAGCCGCCGGGATGGCGGCTGCTTTGATCAGAATTATTCCAGTTCGAAATCGCCGGTATACAGCCGGTAATAGGTGCCCTTCTGGGCGATCAGATCGTCGTGGGTGCCCCGCTCGATGATTCTGCCGTGGTCCAGCACCATGATGCAGTCGGAATTGCGGACGGTGGACAACCGGTGGGCGATGACGAAGACGGTTCTGCCCTTCATCAGGGCATCCATGCCCGCCTGGACCTGGGCCTCGGTGTAGGTGTCGATGGAGGAGGTGGCCTCATCCAGGATCATCACCGGGGGGTCCGCCACGGCGGCCCGGGCAATGGCGATCAGCTGGCGCTGACCCTGGGAGAGCCGGGATGCGTTGCCGGTGAGCATGGTGTTGTAACCCTCGGGCAGGCGGGTGATGAAGTCGTGGGCATTGGCCAGCTTGGCGGCGTGGATACACTCCTCGTCGGTGGCATCCAGCTTGCCGTAGCGGATGTTGTCCATCACCGTACCGGTGAACAGATTGGTATCCTGGAGCACCACGCCCAAAGACCGGCGCAGGTCGCTCTTGCAGATTTTGTTGATGTTGATGTTGTCGTAGCGAATCTTGCCGTCATCAATATCGTAGAACCGGTTGATCAGGTTGGTGATGGTGGTCTTACCCGCGCCGGTAGCGCCCACGAAAGCGATTTTCTGCCCGGGCTTGGCATACAATGACACGTCATGCAGCACGATCTTTTCCGGCACATAGCCAAAGTCCACATGCTCCATGTAGATGTCGCCCTTCAGCTCCTGGTAGGTGGTGGTATCGTCCGCCTTGTGGTAGTGCTTCCAGGCCCAGCGGCCGGTACGCTCCGGCACCTCGGTGATGTTGCCTGCCTCGTCGATTCGGGCGTTGACCAGGTGGACATAGCCTTCGTCCTGCTCCGGCTCCTCGTCCATCAGGTCGAAGATCCGCTCCGCGCCGGCCAGCGCCATGACAATGGCGTTGATCTGGTTGGAAATCTGGGAGATGGGCATATTGAAGCTGCGGGAGAGGATCATGAATGCCATCAGGCTGCCCAGGGTGAGCATCTGCCCGTCGGACAGCACCACCATCATGCCGCCCGCAATGGCCAGAACGGCATACTGAATATAGCCCAGGTTATTGTTGATGGGGCCCATGACATTGGAGAATTTGCCGGCGGAATAGGCATTGGCGCAGAGCTGCTCGTTCAGGGCGTCGAATTCCTGCTCGCAGGTACGCTCGTGGTTGAAAATCTTCACCACCCGCTGACCTGTGATCATTTCCTCGATGTAACCGTTCACCGCACCCAGAGACTTCTGCTGGCCGATGAAATACTTGCTGGATTTTCCCGCCAGGTACTTGGTAACATACACAATCAAAGTGATGGTGAACAGCATCACGATGAACAGCAGCCAGCTGGTATCGATCAGATTCCAGGCCACTACCACCAGAGTGATGATGGAGGAGACACACTGCGGGATCGACTGGCTGACCATCTGGCGCAGGGTGTCGGTGTCGCTGGTGTAGCGGGACATGATATTGCCGGCGGTGTTGGAATCGAAATACCGCAGGGGAAGCCGCTGCATTTTCCGGAACATCTCGTCCCGGATGGTTTTCTGCACCCCCTGGGTCACGGCCACCAGCAGATAGTTCATGAAAAAGGCGCTCAGAATGCCCACACCGAAGATGGCGGCGATTTTCATCAGAAAGCCTGCCATGGGCCCGAAATCCTGGGAACCGGCGGCCACCATGGGCAGAATGTACTCATCCACCAAGGTTCCCAGGCTCCGGCTTCCAATGGTTTGGGCCAGGGAGGAAAGGATGATGCACACCAGAACGATCAGCAGCACCGGGGTGTAATTTTTCAAATAGCCCAGCAGCCGCATCATGGTCTTTTTGGGGCTTTTTGCCATGCGGCCGTCGCCGCGCATTTTCACAGGAGGCATTATTCTTCCCTTCCTTTCTGCTGGGTATTGTACAGATCCTGGTAGATCCGGGAGGTTTTCAGCAGCTGCTCATGGGTGCCGGATTCCAAAATCTTACCGCCGTCCATAATGATAATCATATCCGCATCCTGGATGGAAGAAATCCGCTGGGCAATGATCAGCTTGGTGGTGCCGGGGATTTCTTCCCGGAAGGCCTTGCGGATCATGGCATCCGTGTGGGTATCCACCGCAGAGGTGGAGTCGTCCAGGATCAGGATTTTGGGCTTTTTCAGCAGGGCCCGGGCGATGCAAAGCCGCTGCTTCTGGCCGCCGGATACATTGGAGCCTCCCTGCTCGATATGGGTGTCGTACCCGTCGGGGAAGCCCTGGATAAATTCATCGGCACAGGCCAGGCGGCACACACGGACCAGTTCTTCATCGGATGCCTGGGGATTGCCCCAGCGCAGGTTCTCCTTGATGGTGCCGGTGAACAGGGTGTTTTTCTGGAGCACCATGGCCACATTGTCCCGCAGGGTCTCCAGGTCGTAATTCCGCACATCCACGCCGCCCACCTTCAGGCTGCCTGCCGTCACATCGTACAGACGGGGAATCAGCTGCACCAGGGTGGACTTGGATGAGCCAGTGGCGCCCAGAATGCCCACGGTGGCACCGGAGGGAATGTGCAGGTTCACATTCTGCAGGGCATCCAGCTTGGCCTTCTCGGAGTAGCGGAAGGACACATTCTCAAAATCGATGGAACCGTCCTTCACGTCCTTCACCGGGTTTTCGGGGGAGGTGAGGTTTGGCTCCTCCGTCAGAATTTCGGCGCAGCGGCGCATGGGCGCCCGGGACATAATCATCATCACGAACACCATGGAAAGCATCATCAAACTGGAGAGGATCTGGGTGGTGTAAGTGAGCATGGAGCTGAGCTCGCCGGTGGTCAGGCCCGCGCCGGGCAGATTGCCGGAGGCGATGACCATTCTGGCGCCGAACCAGGAGATGAACAGGATGCAGGTGTAGACGCACAGCTGCATGATGGGGTTATTCAGAGCCAGGATGTGCTCCGCCTTGCAGAACAGGCGGTAGATCTCCCCGGAGGTGCCGGCGAATTTTTCCACTTCCTTTTCCTCCCGGACAAAACTCTTCACCACCCGGATGCCGTGGACATTTTCCTGTACCACATTGTTCAGAGAATCGTAGGCTTTGAATACCTGATCGAAAATCTTGAACACCAGGGGCATCAGCCCGAAGAGCACCAGCATCAGCAGAGGCAGGGCAATGCAGTACACCAGGCTCAGCTTCACGCTGATGCGCATGGCGGAAATCAGAGCCAGCACCAGCATCACAGGGCAGCGGATGGCCATGCGGATCATCATCTGGAAGGCGTTCTGAATGTTCGCCACATCCGAAGTCAGCCGGGTGACGATGGAGGCGGTGGAGAATTTGTCAATGTTGGAGAAGCTGAACTCCTGGACATGGTAGTACATGTCGTGGCGCAGATTTTTCGCAAAGCCGGTGCCAGCCTTGGCGGCAAACACCGCCGACGCAGAGCCGAAGCACAGCGAGGCCAGGGCGCAGATCATCAGCAGCAGGGACTGCCGCACCACAACTTTCATATCCTGCATGACGATGCCGTAGTCATACAGTTTCGCCATCACCAGGGGGATCAGCACCTCCATGGCCACCTCACCGATCATGCAGATGGGGCTGAGGATGGCGGGCCATTTGTATTCCCGGACGCACCGGGCTAACCGTTTGATCATTTCTTGGGTTCCTCCTCATCAAAATGGAAACTGGGGGCACAGCCCATGTTGCGAGCTGCCCGGGCAAGGAAATCGGCGAACTGTGCCTTCTCATCCGGGGTGAAGCCGCAAACAATCCGCGCCTCATTTTCCTGAATGGTTTTATAGATGCGTTCGTGACAGGCCAGGCCCTTGGGCAGAATGTAAATCCGCTTGCAGCGTCCGTCCTTATCATCCGGACGGAATTCGATGAAATTTTTCTTTTCCAGCCGGGATAACAGGCCGGACACCGTGGGATGGCTCAGGTTGAATTCTTCCTCGATGTCCCTGGCGCAGGGCGGCTGGTCTGTGTGGGCAAGATACCCCATAATTCGCCCCTGGGCAGAGGTCAGCTCCATCTCTCCCAGCGCCTCCGTCATCGCTTGAGAGACAGCACAGTGAAGAACACGCACCATGTGTCCATAGTGGATCAAGCAATCACCTCCAAAATAAATGTCGCAAGCTACACAAAAGTGTAGCATACGACGTAATCTATTTCAAGAAGAAAAATTAAATAATTTGTGAATCATGTTTCACTCCGCGGGCACTGCCCGCCAAATTACAATTTGCCAGCTTGCTGTGTCAAGCCAGAAACACATATATTTTCACGTCCGCCTCTGATATTAAGATTGTCTTGCTTCCCTTGATTTTTCCCGGATTCTTCGGTATACTTTTCCATATCTGGAACAAGGCTGGAGGGATTTTTCATGCAGCAACTACTGTCCGCAATTCTGCTTTCCGTCGCGCTCCTTCTGTCCGGGACTGCAGTCAAAGACGCCGATCCGGATGCACCGGCAAAAACCGGAAGCTATTTTATCCGGGTGCTGGAAGCCGCCATGCACTATAAGGAGGAAGAAGCGCAGGAAGAAGCCCCCGCGCCGGTGAAAAACATCGCCACCGTGGCGGAGTCCACCGGTCTGTACAGTTCCTACAGCAAGAGCACCAAAGTGCTGGCCCAGCTGAAACCCGGCGATGCGCTGAGCATCAAGCGCACCGCTACCTTTTCTTCCACCCGGTGGGTCTACGCCACCGCAGGGGACTACAATGTATCCGGCTGGGTGCCAGTCTCCAAGCTGAACATGCCGGACATTGTGGAGAATGCGGACCTGGACAGCCGCGAAATCAGCGAGGATTACGTCCCCGCCTATGCCAAAATGGGCATCGTCACCGCTTCCCAGCTGAACATCCGCACCGCCCCCGGCACGGGGTTTGACCGAATCGGCTCCTACCGCAGCGGCGACCGGGTGGGCATCATCGAAACCAACAATGGCTGGGGCCGCACCGCCAAGGGTTGGATCAGCCTGAGCTATGTGTACCTGGACGGCCAGGTGGGGCAGAACACCCTGGTGGGCAACGTGTCCGCCCAGCGTCTGAATATCCGTTCCGGCCCGGGAACGGGCTATACCGCCTGCGGTTCCTATTACGAAGGCGACCGCATTCTGGTTCTGGAGCAGGTTTATGCCGGCGGTGCATATTGGGGCTGCACCCGGCAGGGCTGGGTGTGCATGAACTACGTTCAGCCCGACTTCATCCCCGGCACAGCAGCACCTATCTACGGCTACGGTGTGGTGAAGGATACCATCGCATATATTTACCCCACCTGCGGCACGGATTATCCTCCTGTGGATCATTTGTACGCGGGAAGTGTGGTCCCTGTTTTCCAGGCCGTGAGTGTGGGCGGCGTCCTATGGGGCCGGGTTGCCACCGGCTGGATCAACATGTCCGGTGTGGATATGAGAGCCATCTTTGAAATGGGCCTCGTTCCCAACGCTCCTCTGGTTCCTCCGGAACCCGTCGAGCCGCCCACGGAGCCCTCTACGGAGCCCACCACGGAACCGACTACCGAACCTACAACAGAACCGACTACTGAACCCACAACGGAAGCAACCACAGAGCCGACTACCGAACCAACCACAGAACCCACAACCGAACCTACAACAGAGGCAACGACGGAGGCAACCACCGAGGCCACAACGGAAGCGACCACTGAAATTGCTGCCGAGGAATAAAAACATCCCCTGCGAATGAGGCAAAATCATTCGCAGGGGATTTCTTTGCATATTGACCGGCCGGACAGCAAACTGGGAAATTGTAGTTTGGGGACTGGATTACCGCCCAGCCCACTGTAGGGGCGGCTCGTAGCCGCCCGCCAGGTAAGGAACCTGAGTGTTTGGTTGAATGGTATGCAATTCGTCCTGACGCGTAGGGGACGGGTTTCTGTCCCGATTCTGCTGTATGATTGGGAGGCGAAGCCTCCCCTACAGTCATATCGGAGCATAGTACGGATTCGCCCGACCTGGGTTATGGCTACAGGGTTTGTACCGCACGGGAGGATGAGATCCTCCCCTACTGTGGCTGGGCAATTGTCTCAGCCTGGTACGCAAAATCGTTACCGGGCACCTCCCAGGAGCCCCGGATGATACACCAGCCCGGTGCGCCATTGTCCGCGGGCACTGCCCGCCAAATGACTATTTGTCTGCTTGCCGGGCGGTACTTACACCAGTCTGGAACCGGCGGGAATCTTGTCGTCCAGGATCACCAGGTTCAGCTTGTCTCCCCGCTCGGCGGAGAGCAGCATGCCGCAGCTCATCTGGCCCATCATCTTCCGGGGAGCCAGGTTGGTGACAGCCACCAGGGTCTTGCCCAGCAGCTCCTCAGGCTGGTAGTACTTGGCAATGCCGGAGAGAATCTGCCGGGGGGTATCAGTGCCGTCGTTCAGGGTAAATTTCAGCAGCTTGTCGCTCTTTTTCACCTTCTCGCAGGTCAGGACCTTCACTACCGTCATCTCCACCTTCTCAAAGGTGTCGAAAGCAATCTCCTCCTTGGGTTCAGGCAGAGGATCCTCCACAGGGGCGGGGGCGGGTTTGCTGATTTCCTCCAGCGCAGCCAACTCCTTCTCCATGTCGATCCGGGGGAACAGAGGTGCACCGGTCACGGTGGCAGCTTCGGGATTCAGCAGACCCCACTGAGCCAGGCTGTCCCAATCCATGGGCGCGCCGCCCAGACGCTTGCCGATTTCCCCGGCGGTATCGGGCATGAAGGGGCTGAGCAGGCCGCCGCAAATCCGGACGGTTTCCAGCAGGTTGTACAGCACCCGTGCCAGCCGGGGCCTCTGCTCCTCGCTCTTGGCCAGCACCCAGGGAGCGTTCTCGTCGATATACTTATTGGCCCGGGAAATGACCTTAAACACCTCGGCCAGCGCATTCTGGAAGGCATACTTCTCCATCTGCTCTTCGTATTTTCCGCGCAGGCCGGAAACCATGGCAATCAGCTCGGCATCCTTTTCTTCGTCCGCCTGCTGCTGAGCGGGCAGGTGCTCACCGAAATACTTCTGAGCCATGGCCACGGTACGGGAAACCAGGTTGCCCAGGTCATTGGCCAGGTCGGTGTTGATGGTGGAAATCAGCAGTTCATTGGAGAAATTGCCGTCGGAGCCGAAGGGGAAGGACCGCAGCAGGAAGAACCGCAGGGCATCCACGCCGAAGCGCTGAGCCAGCAGGTAGGGATCCACCACGTTGCCCTTGGATTTACTCATCTTGCCGCCGTCCAGCAGCAGCCAGCCGTGGCCGTACACCTTCTTGGGCAGGGGCAGATTCAGGCTCATGAGCATGGCGGGCCAGATGATGGAGTGGAACCGGACGATCTCCTTGCCCACGAAGTGGACATCGGCGGGCCAGAACTTTTCCAGATCATCGTACTTGTCATTTTCAAAGCCCAGGGCAGTCATATAGTTGAACAGGGCGTCGATCCACACATACACCACATGGCCCGGGTCAAAGTCCACAGGCACGCCCCAGGAGAAGCTGGTACGGGAGACACACAGATCCTCCAGACCGGGATCGATGAAATTGTTCACCATCTCATTCACCCGGCTCCGGGGCTCCAGGAAATCGGTGTTCACCAGCAGGTCCCGGACCCGGGAGGCGTACTTGCTCAGGCGGAAGAAGTAGGCCTCTTCCTCCGCGTCCTGGACCTCGCCGCCGCAGTCGGGGCACTTGCCGTCCTTCAGCTGGCTCTCCGTCCAGAAGGATTCGCAGGGCTTGCAGTATTTGCCCTTGTAGGTGCCCTTGTAGATGTCCCCGTTTTCGTACATCTTCTTGAAGATTTTCTGGATGGCGGCCACATGATAGTCGTCGGTGGTGCGGATGAACCGATCATAGGAGATGTTCATCAGCTTCCACAGGTCCTTTACACCGCCCTCGCCCAGCACGATGTCGTCCACAAACTGCTGGGGAGTGACGCCGGCCCCCTTGGCCTTGTCCTCGATCTTCTGGCCGTGCTCATCGGTGCCGGTGAGGAACATGACATCGTAGCCCTGGAGCCGCTTGTAGCGGGCCATGGTATCGGTGGCCACGGTGCAGTAGCTGTGGCCGATGTGGAGCTTGGCGGAAGGGTAATAGATGGGGGTCGTAATATAATACTTCCCCTTGCAGGCATTACACATAGAATTCATCCTCCTAAAATGAAAAATCGCCCATGGAAAAATTTCCAAGGGCGACAAAAATTGACGCGGTACCACCTTGATTCGCAGAAAACCAGCTCTGCCTCATTGCACGCTTTCACGGGCGCACCCGGAGCGGGCCTACCTATCGACCCCTCAGCTCCAAGACCATGTTCCCTTCCCCATCCCGTGTCCGCTCTCACCTGCCCGGACTCTCTGACCGGCTGGATGGAAGGTACTCTTCTCTTCACAGCTTTTATACCACGTATTATATCCAGATTGACATGGTTTTGTCAACAGAAATGTTTTTTGGGATTTAGCAATCAGATCAATTGTAATTCGGCGGGCTGATACGGTAGCACCCCTTGGCGCTCCCTTTGGGAGAGCTGTCAGCCGAACAGGCTGACTGAGAGGGTACCGCAATAAGATAAGGCAGCCGAAATCAAGCTATGCTGCCCGCTCAGTCTGCCCCCTTAAGGGGGAGCCAAGTGCCGTGTGCGGCGGTCAACGCACCGCCAAATAACAATTTGATTAAAGCTCCAAATCGTAAATCTTTACAATCTCCGTGGGGCCTTCCTGATAGAGCGCTTCCACCTTCTCCTGGCCGGTGACGGTGACGTTCAGGGTGCCGCCGCGGTTGTTCAGGGTCAGCTTTCCATCGGGGAGCCGGCCGGAGAGGTACAGCACAGTGGCCACGCTGCCGCAGCCGGTACCGCAGGCCAGGGTAAAATCCTCCACCCCCCGCTCAAAGGTGAGCACATTCACCTCGGTATCGGAAAGCCTGGTATAGTAATTCACATTGGCTCCCTTGGGGAAAGCGGGATCATGGCGCAGGGCCTCCATCTCACCGCGGAGCTTGTCGGCGTCGGCCCACACATCCCCGGGGTATTCCCGGACGGCGTGGGGAAGGCCGGGATTGCCCAGCTCCACATAGGCGATGTCCCCTTTGCGGTGCAGGTCCACAGTGGTGGGGGTGTTCAGCCGAACCCGGTAGCGCTCGCCCTCCAGGTGCCAGCCATACACCGGGCCCGCATCGGTTTCCACGGTCATTTTCTCCCCCGCAATACCCAATTCATTGGCAAAGCGGCAGATGCACCGGGAGCCGTTGCCGCACATCTCTCCCCGGGAACCGTCGGAATTGTAGAAATGGAGCTTGAAATCCCCAGTTTCGGAGTCATCCACCGCCATGAAGCCGTCCGCGCCGGTAATGGCGCAGAGCTTTTTCGCCAGGCTGGAATAATCCGGGTTCAGTCCCCGGCCGTCCATGACCATAAAGTCATTTCCGGCTCCGTTCATATAGTAAACCTTCATATTGCCGCCTCCTTGATGGTGTCGTAACGATAAATTGTAATATGGCGACCGGAACTGACATACCTCTTGGCTCCCCCTCTGGGGGAGCTGGCTGCCCCGAAAGGGGCAGACTGAGAGGGCCAATGTAGTGGTTTTCTGTCACCATTATCTTACTTCGGTACCCTCTCAGTCAGCCTGTTCGGCTGACAGCTCTCCCAAAGGGAGAGCCAAGAGGGCGCTGCCGTATCTGCCCGCCAAATTACAATTTAACTGTTGGCCAGCAAATTCTCCATCCGATACATTCCCTTGGGCTTGCCCACCATGAACCGGGCTGCTTCCACGCCGCCCTCAGCCAGCATATTCCGGGTGGCCACCTCATGACGCAGGGTAATGGTCTGGCTGGGGGTGCAGACATGCACCTCATGGATGCCAACCACATTGCCCATCCGCAGGGAGGAAATGCCCACTTCGTCACGGGTGCGCTTACACTCGCCGGAGCGGCCGTCGTGCTCGTAAGCATTGGGACGCACGGACTTCACCGCCTCGAAGAGCATTTTGGCGGTGCCGCTGGGAGCATCCACCTTCCGGTTGTGGTGGACCTCCACGATCTCCACATCCGCCTCCGGGAACAGGGCCACTGCCTGACGGGTCAAGCTGCACAGAAGAGCAATGCCCAGGCTCATATTACCGGAATAGAACACAGGAATCCGCCGGGCGGCGTCCTCAATCAGGGCCTTCTCCCGGTCCGTGTGGCCGGTGGTGCCGATGACGGCGGCAGCACCGATTTTTTCCGCGTAGGAAAGCACATCCGCCACGGCGGTGTGGTGGGAAAAATCGATGACCACGTCGGCATCCACCGGACCCAGCTCGTCGAAGGTCTTCGGAACACCATTCTCGCCGTCAATGCTCACCCGGCCAGCCACTTCGCTGCCCAGAATGCCGTCAATCAGCTTACCCATGGCGCCGTTGGCGCCGCAGAGAACCGCTCTCATACGTTTACCCCCAGCTCGGCCATGTGCCGGAACATCCGCTCCCGGTTGGCCTGGCTCATGGGAATCAGGGGCAGGCGAATGTTCTCCGCACCATAGCCCATGGCGCTGACGGCAGCCTTGGCAGGGATGGGGTTGACCTCACAGAACAGATCATTGATCAGATCCAGGTACTTGCACTGCATCTTGGCAGCCTCATCCAGACGGCCTGCAAAGAAGGCATCGGTCATGGCCACAGCCTGGGCAGGAATCACATTGCTCAGCACGCTGATGGTACCCATGCCGCCCATGGCCATCATGGGAACGGTGAGAGCATCCTCGCCGGAGTACACATCGATCATATCGCCGCAGCGGGCAAAGAGCTCCACCACCTGGGCCATGTCGCCGCAGGCTTCCTTGATAGCGGAAATGTTGGGATGCTTAGCCAGCTCCGCCACGGTGGCGGGCAGCAGATTGCAGCCGGTGCGGGAGGGCACATTGTAGAGGATCACGGGCTTGTCGGACTTGTCGGCGATGGCACTGAAATGGGCGATCAGACCGGCCTGGGTGGATTTATTGTAATAGGGGGTGACCACCAGCACGGCATCGGCACCGATGGCGCAGGCGCTCTCGGTGTAGGAAATGGCATGAGCGGTGTTGTTGGTGCCGGTACCGGCAATCACGGGCACCCGGCCGTTGACCCGGTCCACGGTGAAGCGGATGACCTCGTTCCGCTCCTGGGGGGACAGCGTCGCGCTCTCGCCGGTGGTGCCCACGGCAACCAACGCATTGATACCGGAGTCAATCTGGAAGTCGATGAAGCGGCCCAGCGCCTCGTAATCCACGCCGGTGGCAGTCATGGGGGTGACCATGGCCGTGGCCATGCCTTTGAAAATGGTTGTCTTTCTCATATTTTTTCTCCTTTATCCCAGGGTTATCAAATTGAAATAGTCGTACAAGGGGATGAGTTTTTCCAGGAATGCGCCCACTCGTTGGCCCAGTTCCGGGCCGAAGATAGGCTCTCCCACGTCCTCGTGGACGATCAGGCCAAGGTCCGCCTTCCAGCCGAAATATGGCTGCAGCTCCGGTATGGGGGCAGGCTTGGGACGCTTGTAGCACTGGGCGGTTACCTCCATGCCCACAGCAGACTGGACACCGTGGAGCATCTCCAGAAACTCCTCCGGCTTGGCGGTAATCCGGGCACGGAAGGCCTCCATGGCGGCGGTTTTGGGATGCCACAGGGAGAAGCCGTAGCTTACCCCGTCGGGGGTGATTTCAAAAAACAGGCAAGGGTTTTCCGCCCACCATTCCATATCCCGGCGGATGCAGATCCACAGACTCTCTTTATAGGGGTCCGGATGGTGGAGCCGGGCATCCCGGTAGATGCGGCTGACCTTGAGGATATCTCCGGACCGTTCCAGAAAAGGTTCAAACAGCTGCTGCCCCAGCTCCTTCATGGGCTGGTACAGCGTATCCACATATTGCTTTTTATGCTCCAGGAACCAGTCCCGGTTGTTGTTCATGCGAATGCCCCAGAGAAAATCGATGGTCTCGGGGGTAAAGCCGGTAAACATTCTATTTTCCCTCACTTTATCTGTTGATGGCGTTTATTCCCATAACGGCATCCCACTCGCTAAGCATCTCTTTGTGCTTGGTCTTCCAGCGGAGCTGATTCAGGTGTTTCACCGGAACCTTCCGGTCAGGGATTTCCAGCACATACCGCTCGAAGGCGTTGATCAGCGTCGTGCCATTGTACTCCCGCACCCGCTCCAGGGCCGCGTTATAGCGCAGGTGGACGTGGCCGTGGACCAGATAGGCCGGGTGGTATTTGTCCAGCAGCTCCCGCAGGGCCGCAAAGCCCTGGTGGGCAGGGTCCTCCCCGTCCCCCAAGCCTTCGGGGGGCGCATGGGTGACCACAATGTCCACGCCTTTGCACCGCCTCAGCGGGTAGCGGAGCTTTTTGATCCGGCGGCGCATCTGCTTTTCCGTGTACTGGTATTTCCCCGGGTGGTACCGGCGGCAGCCGCCCAAGCCCATGATGCGAATGCCGTTGTACTCCACAATGGCATCGTCAATGCAGTCACAGCCGCTGGGAGGGTCCTGATCGTAATGGGTGTCGTGGTTGCCCGGCACAAAGAGCAGGGGGCATTTGGACATGGTCACCAAAAACTGGAGATAACTGGATTTCAGATCTCCGCAGGAGATGATCAGGTCGATGCCCTCCAGCTTTTTGGGGGAATAAAAATCCCAGAGGGACTGGCACTCTTCATCGGAGATGAATAAAATTTTCAACCGCTTTCGCTTCTTTCTGTGCAGGGATTTCTTCTCTGTACACGCCCAGCTCACGGACCATATTCCGGGAGATAGGCAGCACCTCATCAAAGGTGGGGATGGAGCCGCACACGTTGGAGCAAAGCCAATCCATGTGCATCAGCTCCTCGGTGGTGAAGGTGGTTGCGCTGCTTTCGTTTTTGATGCTGCCGTCCTGGGCCATGATCCTCCGGGCGAAGGGGTCGATGGTATGCTCCGCCACACCCCGGCACAGGAAATCCGCCAGCGCACGCAGGCCATGGGGCAGCTTATCGGAAAAGTCGATGTCAATGACGCCGGAGTCCATGCCCATCCAGTAGTTCCGGCCCACGCCCTCTTTTTCCCGTTTCAGGGTGCCGTTCAGAATGCTGCGGATGACAGTCTCATAAAATTTGCCCCACACCCAAACCGGCGAACCCAGGGGGATCAGGTCACCCTTGTCGTCCATCAGGTAGGTGCCATAATTGCAGAAGTCCAGATAGGTTTTCGATTGTACCGGTACATCCCGGTTGGAAACCACCCGGATGCCGTCGGCGAAGAAGTCCGCCTGGGGAGTACCCTCCACGCAGGACCAGCGCAGCTCAATCTGCGCCCGGGGATTGGTAAGCTGGGCGCCCAGCGCGAAAGCATTGATGGAAGCCGGGACGCCGAAAATGGGATAAGAAGCGATGTAACCAATGCGGTTATTCTGGGCCATGGCGCCCGCAATGGCCCCGGTGATGAATTTCCCCTCGAACACCCGGCCGTAATAGGTGCGGATGCTGGAATAGGGCTGATCCAAAGAGCAGCAGAAGAAGAACACCTTTGGGTGCTTCACCGCCACCTTCAGCGCTGTGTGGGTCATCTGGGGCACAGTGGCAAACACCACCTGGGCTCCCTCCTCCACCGCCTGCTCCATAAAGCGTTCCGCTTCCTCCGGGGTGTTGCCCTGGTAGTAGCTGCGGACGGTCACCTTGTCCCCCATTGTGGACTCCAGATATTCCTTTCCCTTTTCATGCCCCAGTCCCCAGCCGCTGGTGGAGGGGGTGAGCGAGTGAATAAAGGCCACATTCACATGGTCGGGCTGGGTGAGAAAGCTCAGAATGCCCGGCTTGACTTCCTCCACCCTGGATTCTACCTTCACAGCCGATTCGGAAACGGAGACAATATCCTCCCACAATGCCGCCACGGATTTTTTCAGCTCCGGGGTGGACAGCTTGGACAAATCCTCAAAGGGATAAAGCTTCAGCCACAGCAGCAGCGCTTCCTCCGGCAGGATATCCAGCTGCCGGGTGTTCACGGCAGCCAGAGCCTCCCGGAAATACTGATACCGGGCATTGAAGGTTCGCCGTTCATCCTCCGTCCACTTCACATCCGGCTCCTTGCCCAGCAGGGACAGGAGTTTGCCATAGTCCTTGGGGCGGCGGAACTGGACGGTGTATAGGCCGGAAACCTTGAAAAAGTCCAGAAATTCATAGTACGCCTGAATCCGGGGCTCCTGGGAGGGAGCCGGGAGAACACGTTTGATGGTTGCAGGAATTCTGGCCGCGCCGAAATAGCGCAGCACACTCACCCGCTTATTGCCCTCCTGAACATAAAAATTGCCCAGGTATTCATAGCAGGAGATGGGGTCGCGGATGCCCTCCTCCCCCAAATGGGCATCGCACAGGGCAATCCACTTGGTGGCAAATTCGCTTTTTACATCCAGCAGCGGGCGAAAGCTGGGAGTAAATGCTGCGATCCGGCCGGCGGACTTGGTGCCCACGATCCGCTCCGCGGGGATCTCCATGGTTCCCACATCCACGATGGTCTGTGTATCGATTTCAGGCAGCAATTCATCCAGCACCTCCGGGTTCGGGTTCTTCCCGGCAGCAAGCAGTTCATCCGATTCCCTCTGTCCAGCTTTCAGTGCCTTGAGATATTCTTCCCTGCAGGTTTGAATCGACATTGCATCCTCCTGATCATGTTATTTTACACATTTATCATACCTTATTTTTAGTGAAATAGCAATAGATATTTTGTATGCACAAGATTTTGATGCAATTTGCATACATGGAGGTTTTTGGAATGCGTTTCACCCGGCAAAGCGTTAAATTGTAATTTGCGGGCAGATACGGCAACGCTTCTTGGCTCTCCCTTTGGGAGAGCTGGCAGCCGTCAGGCTGACTGAGAGGGTACCGCAGTAAGACAATGGCAACCAAAATCCATGTGTTGCCCTCTCAGTCTGCCCCTATGGGGCAGCCAGCTCCCCCCTATGGGCAATGTCATTAACTTAAGAAATCTCTCCAAAAATGGTAGCAAATAGCACAAAATAGTCTCGTAAAGTTCATATAAACTGCCAATTGAC
>CAMEWH010000018.1:0-30994 GCA_945940335.1 uncultured Clostridia bacterium
TTGGCTCCCCCTATGGGGGAGCTGGCTGCCCCGTAAGGGGCAGACTGAGAGGGCCTGCATGGCGTGATTTCGGCTTCCATTATCTTACTGCGGTACCCTCTCAGTCAGCCTGACGGCTGCCAGCTCTCCCAAAGGGAGAGCCAAGGGGCACTGCCGTATCTGCCCGCCAAATTCCAAGTTCTTGCGCCGAACCAAAGCCTATCTCATTTTTTTCCAAAGGGGGTCCCCATCATGGAAACACCGGAAACATTGTCCGTTAACGGAAAAACCTACCGCATCCTCAAGCTCCTGGGCAAGGGAAAAGGCGGCTATTCCTACCTGGCCGCCGATGAGGCTGGTGGGCGCTATGTTCTCAAGCAGATTCACCATGAGCCCTGTGACTATTACCAGTTCGGTGACAAGCTCCAGTCCGAGCTGCGGGATTACCGGCGGCTGCGGCAGATCGGCATTCCCCTCCCGGAACTTCTGGAGGCCGACGTGGCAGCGGAGCGAATTCTGAAGGAATACATTGACGGTCCAACCATCGCCCAGTTGGTGGCGGAAAACCGGATGGAGCAGTCCTATTATGACCAGATTCAGGCCATGTGCGATTTGCTCTATGCCGCCAATACCAATATTGACTATTATCCCACCAATTTTGTGGTCCAGGAGGGAAAGCTGTATTACATCGATTTTGAATGCAATGACTATATGCAGCAGTGGGACTATGAAAACTGGGGAAAGCAGTATTGGTTTCCTCAGAGTCCATAGAGGAACAGGGAAATTGTCAATTACGCAATTGCCCCATTTTGGGTGGTTTTTTCCAAGGCAGCCGGTCCGGTCACCGGCTGCTTTTTACTGCCAAATGTAGTTGTTTCGGAAAAGAGACTTGAAAAAATTGAATACTTGCGTATAATATATGCTACTGTACCAAAATGGGCGTATTGTGTGCGCCCGTGACTACCGGAAAGGGGAGTCCACCTTGTCCATGTATAAGCGGGTCCTGGCGCTGACCATGAAACGCCGGGGAAAACCCATGAGTGCTACAAAACTGATTGCGGTGATATTCTTCGGAATCATCTGTGTGGGCACCTGCCTTCTGATGCTTCCTGCCGCTTCCCGGGACGGGCAATCCTGTTCCTTCCTCCATGCCTTATTTACCGCCACCTCGGCCACCTGTGTCACGGGTCTGACGCCCTTCGATACCTGGAGCCAGTGGAGCGGTTTCGGCCAGGTCGTCCTGCTGTCCCTGATCGAGATCGGCGGCCTGGGCTTTATGTCCGCCGCAACCCTGGTGATTTTTCTGCTGCGCCGGAAGGTGGGACTGAAGCAGCGCATGGTCATGGCCCAGGCCATGTCTCTCAACGATATGAACGGCGTGGTAAAGCTTCAGCGCACCGTTCTGGTCGGCAGCCTGAGCATGGAGGCTCTGGGGGCACTGATCCTTACCATGCGGTTCTGGCCGGAGTACGGCTTCCGCCAGGCGCTGTGCTGGGGCGTGTTCCATTCCGTGTCCGCCTTCTGCAACGCCGGCTTTGACATTTTCGGCAAGCTGGCTCCCGGAAGCAGCCTGCAAGTGTTCCAAAGCGATCCGGTTGTGCTGCTCACTCTGGGCGTTCTGATTGTGGTGGGCGGCCTGGGCTTCCTGGTATGGGAGGATATCGCCGAAAAGCGGAGCTTTCGCAAGCTGACGGTGTATTCCAAGCTGGTGCTCTCCGCCACGGTCAGTCTGTTGCTGCTGGGCTGGGTGCTGACCTGCGCCATGGAGTGGAACAACCCGGAAACCCTGGGCAGCCTTTCCGTGGGGGATAAGATTCTCAACGGACTTTTCCAGTCTATTACGCTGCGAACCGCCGGCTTTGATGCCCTCAATCAGGCAGGCCTTCAGGACAGCTCCAAGGCACTGTTCACGGTGTTCATGCTCATCGGCGGTTCCTCCGGCTCCACGGCCGGCGGACTGAAAACCGTGACGGTGCTGGTGCTGCTGCTGTTCATCGCCTCCCGGGCCCGGGGGCGGAGCAATGTGACGGTGTATCACCGCACCATCCCCAGCTCCCAGGTGATGAACGCCATGACCATTTCCATTATCATGATCGTCCTTGCGGTGTTCGGCGGCATCTTCATCAGCGCAACCTCTCCCATCGGCTTCACCGATGCCCTGTTTGAAGCGGTTTCTGCCCTGGGTACCGTGGGATTGACGGCGGGGGTTACCTCTTTGCTGAGCGTTCCGGCGCAGCTTCTGATTATTATTTTTATGTATTTTGGACGGGTGGGCGTGCTCACCATCAGCCTGGGCTTCCTCATGGGCAACCAGGCGGTGGAACGGTTCCGCTATGCGGAAACCAGCCTGCTGATTGGATAAGGAGGCAATTATGAAATCTTATGTGGTGATTGGCCTGGGGCGGTTCGGCACCGGCCTGGCAAGAAATCTGTGCCAGCTGGGTGCAGAGGTGCTGGCCATTGACATCCGTGGGGACCTGGTGCAGCAGATTGCCAATGATGTGACCCACGCCGTGGTGGGCGACGGTCAGGACAAGGAAGTGCTCCGTGCCCTGGGCGTCCGGAATTTCGACTGCGCCATTGTGGCCATTGGCGACAACCTGGCAGCTTCCGTGCTCACGGTAATGAACCTGAAGGAGCTGGAAGTGCCTTACCTGGTTTGCAAGGCCCACGATGAGACCTACAGCCGGGTGCTGGAGAAGCTGGGTGTGGACCGGGTGGTCATCCCCGAGCTGGATCAGGCCCAGCGGCTGGCCAGAATTCTCCACTCTCACAATGTGCTGGATTATATTGAGCTCTCCACCGACTACGGTATTTTGGAGGTTCCCGCGCCCAAGTCCTGGATCGGGAAAAGCCTGCGGGAGCTGAATGTCCGGGCAAAGCTGGACATCAATATCATCGCGGTGAAAAACGGAGAGAAGACCAGCGTGTCGCCCTCCGCGGATTATCGCATCTGCTCCGGTGATGTGCTGGCGGTGCTGGGCGATACTGTGGCCCTGGAGGCAATGCAGAGACAGTGACGGAGCAGCGAATTACTTCCAGAAAAAACCCCCTGCTGCAGCAGGTGAAAAAGCTGCTTTCCTCCCACCGGGAACGGGAGGCGGCAGGCTTATTTGCAGCCGACGGGACCAAGCTTTTGCAGGAGGCGGCCAGATACTGTCCCGGCCTGGAAACTGCCATTCTCTCCGATGGCGTTGAGGCCCAACTGCCGGAGCAGGTCCGCATGATCCGGGTGCCCGGGGATGTGATGGAATCCATTTCCCCCATGGCTTCCCCTCAGGGTGCGGTGTTTCTGTGCCGTCTGCCGGAAAAGACCCCCTTCCGTCCCAAGCCGGGGATGCTCCTGCTGGACGGAATTCAGGACCCCGGCAATCTGGGCACCATTCTGCGTACGGCGGATGCACTGGATGTTCCGGTGGTACTGCTGGAGGGCTGCGCGGACCCCTACAGCCATAAGGTGGTGCGCTCCAGCATGGGCGCGGTGTTCCGCACGCCGGTGGTGACGGCATCCTGGGAAGAGGTGTCTGCTGCCTGCGGTGATGCCGGAATTCCCGTTGCCGTGACGGCGCTGGATCCCGGCGCGGTGGACATCCGCCGGGCGGAGCTTTCCAAAATGGCGGTGGTAATCGGCAGCGAGGGCCAGGGCGTCCGCCGGGAAATTCTGGAATCGGCCCAGGAAAAGCTGATCATTCCCATGAATCCCCATTGTGAATCTCTGAATGCCGCCGTGGCAGCCACCATCACCATGTGGCAGATGATGAAATAACAGAAAGAAGGAAACGATATGCTGGAGCATTGGCTGTGGCTGGCCCATCGGCCGGGAATCAACGAACATACAAAAGTGCTTTTGCTCCAGTATTTTGGGTCGCCCGAGGGCGTTTATACCGCGGCGGACTGTGAACTGACCGAAATCCCCGGCCTGACCGGGGCGGGAAGAAAATCCCTGGCGGATAAATCCATGGAGCAGTATGAAGCGGCGCTGATGCGGTGCCGCCGGGAGAATATCCGGATTCTGACTTATCTGGATGAGGAATATCCCCGCCGTCTGAAAAATATTTATAACCCGCCCCTGGTGCTGTATTACAAGGGAACGCTGCCCAAATTCGACGGCTATCCCACCATTGGTGTGGTGGGTACCCGCCGCTGCTCTGCCTATGGCGTATCTGTTGCGGAAAAACTGGGCGGGGAGATCAGCAGCTGCGGCGGCACAGTGGTGTCCGGCCTGGCGGATGGAATTGACGCAGCAGCCATGAGCGGCGCGCTGCGCGTGGGCTGCCCCACGGTAGGCGTACTGGGCACCGGCGCGGATATCGTCTATCCGGCGGTGAACAGAGCGCTCTTTGCCCAGGTGGAGCGGTGCGGGTGCCTCCTTTCCGAATTCCTCCCCGGCACCGGTGCCTTCAAATATAATTTCCCCAAGCGCAACCGGATCATCAGCGGCCTGAGTGTGGCCGTGGTGATTGTGGAAGCGCCGGAGAAAAGCGGCGCACTGTACACCGCCCGGGCGGCATTGGACGAAGGCCGGGATGTGTATGTGGTGCCCGGCAATGTGGATATGCCTTCCTTTGTGGGAAGCAATCGGCTTCTGAAGGAGGGAGCCAGTCCCGTCTCCTGCGGTTGGGACGTGATGAGCGAATACACCTCCCTCTTTCCGGATAAAATCCGGAAGGCGGAATGCCCTGAGCCGCAGCAGAACGGGGCCGGGCAGATGCAGCAAGCCCGGGATTACACCCCCAAAAAGAAAGAAACAAAGCCCGCGGCCCGGAAAAAAGTCGTTGACAATGGGCCCGGTGAGACTTATATTGACTTAAAAACAACTGCCCAGGGACTCTGCGGCGAGGATCAGGCCATCGTGAATTGCCTGACCGGCGGCGAAAGATTAGTGGACGATGTGATTGCCGCCACCGGAATCCCTTCCGGGCTTCTCCTGCGCCGCCTGACCATGCTGGAGCTGAAGGGCACCGTTGTCCGTCTGCCCGGCAACCGGATCAGGCTGCGGAAATAATGAACAAGTAAGGAAAAGGAAGTTATTCATGGCGAAACCGACGAATCTAGTCATCGTGGAGTCTCCTTCCAAGGCGAAAACGATTGGTAAATATCTGGGGCCGGACTATCTGGTGAAAGCCAGCATGGGCCACCTGCGGGACCTGCCCAAGAGCAAAATGGGCGTGGACCTGGAGCGGGACTTTACTCCGGAATATATCCCCGTCCGGGGCAAGGAAGAATTGATCAAGGAATTGCGCAAGGCTGCCGACCAGGCGCAGACAGTCTATCTGGCAACGGACCCTGACCGGGAGGGTGAGGCAATTTCCTGGCACCTGAAGGAGCTTTTGGGTCTGCCCGATGAAAAGGCCCACCGGGTCACCTTCAACGAAATTACCCAGCGGGTGGTGCGGGAGTCCATCCAGCATCCCCGGGATATCGACTACGATCTGGTGGATGCCCAGCAGGCCCGCCGGATTCTGGACCGGATTGTGGGCTATCAGCTCTCTCCGCTGCTGTGGAAAAAGGTGCGCAGGGGCCTGTCCGCCGGACGGGTTCAGTCCGTGGCCACCCGGATGGTGGTGGATCGGGAAAATGAGATTCGGGCCTTCCAGCCCAGGGAGTATTGGTCCCTGGATGTGACCTTGAACCGTCAGGGAAAGCCCGGCAGCTTTGTGGCCCACTACTATGGAGAAGAAAAGAAGCGGGAGCTGGCTAACGAGGCCGAAACCCAGGCGGTGATCGACGATGTGACCGGCAAGGAGTTCACCGTCACCAATGTGAAGAAGGCGGAGAAAAAGCGCACCGCCGCGCCTCCCTTCACCACCTCCACCCTGCAGCAGGAGGCTTCCCGGAAGCTGAACATGACCCCCAAGCGCACCATGATGATCGCCCAACAGCTCTATGAAGGCGTGGACGTGGAAGGGGAAGGCACCCTGGGTCTGATCACCTATATGCGTACCGACTCCCTGCGCCTGTCCGAAGAGGCCATGACCGCGGCAGCCGGATTCATCCGCAGTCGCTACGGAGAGAACTACTATTACGGTAAATTCCATGAATATAAGACGAAGGCAGGCGCGCAGGATGCCCACGAGGCCATCCGCCCCACCCATGTGGAGCTGGACCCGGAGCGGGTGAAAGGCAGTCTGACGAGCGACCAGTACCGGCTGTATAAGCTGATCTGGAGCCGCTTCCTGGCCAGCCAGATGGCAAACGCCGTGTTCGACACCGTGGCCATCGATACCCAGTGCGCCGGTCATACCTTCCGTTCCACCAACCAGAGCCTGCGCTTCGCCGGTTTCATGGCTGTGTACGAGGAGGGACGGGACGAGGAAGCGGAGCCCATGGGTTCCCCGCTGCCGGACCTGCAGGTGGGGGAGAAGACCGACCCCACAAAGTTCGACAAGCAGCAGCATTTCACCCAGCCCCCCGCCCGGTTTACCGAGGCTACCCTGGTAAAGGCCATGGAAGAAAAGGGCGTCGGCCGCCCCTCCACCTATGCCGCCACCATTTCCACCATTGAGGATCGGGAGTATGTGGTGAAGGAGGACAAGCACCTGGTGCCCACCGGCCTGGGAGAAGTGGTCACCGGACTGATGAAGGACCGCTTCCAGGACATCATCGATGTGGAATTCACCGCCAACATGGAAAATCGGCTGGACGAGGTGGAGGAAGGCAAGCAGAACTGGAAGGATCTGCTGGCGGAATTCTACCGGGACTTTGAGAAGGAACTCAAGGATGCGGAAGAAGCCCTGGACGGCGTGCGGCTGAAGGTCCCTGAAGAGGAGACCGATGAGATCTGCGAGCTCTGCGGCCGGAAAATGGTGATCAAAATGGGCCGCTTCGGCAAGTTCCTGGCCTGCCCTGGCTTCCCGGAGTGCAAGAATGCCAAGCCCCTGGTGGAGCGGATGCCCGGCCGGTGCCCCAAATGCGGCAGCGGGATGCTCAAGCGAAAGTCCAAGCGGGGCTACGCCTACTATGCCTGTGAGCAGGGGGCGGAGTGCGGCTTTATGACCTGGGACGTGCCCACTGCGGAGGATTGCCCGGAGTGCGGCCAGACCCTGTTCAAGAAATCCGGACGGGGCAGGATGAAGCCCTTCTGTGTCAACGAAAAATGCGCCCGGTTCCTCCCGGAGGATCAGCGGGGTTATTATAAGAAGAAAACCGAAACAGAGCCTGGCGCCGAGGGAGAGCCTGCAGAGGAAAAGCCCGCCGAAAAGAAGACGGCGGCAAAGAAGTCCACGGCAAAAAAGACCGCTGCCAAAACTTCCGCGGCGAAGAAGACCGCTGCGAAATCCGCGGCGACGAAAAAGACTGCCGCGAAATCCGGGGCGGCGAAGAAAACCCCAGCCAAAAAGGAACCGGCGGAGAAGAAAACAACCAAAACCGGTAATGCAACGAAGAAGAGGACGGAAAAATGAAAGTCAAGGTTATCGGAGCCGGTTTGGCCGGTTCGGAGGCAGCGTGGCAGCTGGCCAAACGCGGCATCGAAGTGGAGCTTTATGAAATGAAGCCCGTGAAAATGACGCCCGCCCACCACAGCGCCGATTTTGCGGAGCTGGTCTGTTCCAATTCCCTGCGGGGTGACCGGCTGGAAAATGCGGTGGGCCTGCTGAAAGAGGAGCTGCGCCGCTGCGGCAGCCTGATTATGGAATGTGCCGAGGCCACCCGGGTGGAGGCCGGCGGCTGTCTGGCGGTGGATCGGGCGGGATTTTCGGCTTTGGTGACGGAGAAGATTCGTGCCAATCCCCTGATCACCGTCATCCCCGGGGAAGTGACCCAGGTGCCGGAGGGCCCCGTGATCATTGCCACCGGCCCGCTGACCTCGGATGCCCTGTCGGAGTCCATCGGCGCTTATTTCGGGGCGGATTATCTCCACTTTTTTGACGCCGCTGCTCCGCTGGTCACGGCGGAGTCCATCGACATGAACCTGGCCTGGTGGCAGTCCCGCTATGACCGGGGCACCCCGGATTACATCAACTGCGCCCTGGACAAAGAGCAGTACGAGACCTTTGTCCGTGAACTGATTTTCGCCGAGGAGGCGGAGGTCCACGGCTTTGAGGACCGCCGGGTCTTTGAAGGCTGTATGCCTGTGGAGGTCATGGCCCGCCGTGGATTGGATACACTTCGCTACGGACCCATGAAGCCTGTGGGGCTGTGTGACCCCAAAACCGGCCGGGAGCCCTACGCGGTACTGCAGCTGCGGCAGGATAACGCTGCCAAGAGCGTGTTCAATCTGGTGGGCTTCCAGACCCACCTGAAATTCGGAGAGCAGAAGCGGGTATTTTCCATGATTCCCGCCCTGAAAAATGCGGAGTTCGTTCGCTATGGCGTGATGCACCAGAATACCTTCCTCCAGAGCCCCAAGCTGCTGGACAGGTACTATGCCGACCGCCGGAATCCGTTGGTGGCCTTTGCCGGACAGATGACCGGTGTGGAAGGCTATGTGGAGTCCACCGCCTCCGGTTTCCTGGCCGCAGTGGCCATGGCAGCCAAGGTGCAGGGCCGGGAAATCCCGGATTTCCCCAAAACCACTGCCATCGGTGCCCTGGGCCATTACATAAGCGACGGAAGCATCGAGTCCTTCCAGCCGATGAACGTGAATTTCAGTATTATTTCTCCGCTGGAGCAGCGGATTCGGAAGAAAGCAGAAAAGAATCTGGCAATCGCAAACCGCGCCCTGGAAGCGGTGGACGCACTGGTTGCCGCTGGAATCTAAAAGGGGTGGAGCTATGAAAATCATTCTGGATGCCATGGGCGGAGACAATGCTCCCGAAGCTGCCGTCCTTGGAGCATTTGAGGCTGCAAAGGCCTTTGGCACGGAAATCATCCTGGTTGGCAGGGGAGAGGCCATTTTGGAGGTTATGGGCCGCCATGGAATCACCGACCTGCCTGCCGGTGTGGAAATCGCCAACGCGGAGGACGTGGTGGACATGCACGACGATCCCGCTTCCATCATTCACAAGCGGAAGAATTCTTCCATGGTCATCGGCCTGAAGCTGTTGGCCGATGGGAAGGGAGATGCCTTCGTTTCCGCCGGCTCCACCGGCGCCCTGCTCACCGGCGCGACCCTGCTGGTCAAGCGGGTGAAGGGCATCCGCCGGGCCTCCATGGCTCCCGCTATGCCCAACAAGAAGGGCGGCAAAACCGTCATCTGCGACTGCGGCGCCAATGCGGAGTGTACACCGGAATTCTTGCTCCAGTTTGGCCTGGTGGCTTCCGCCTTCGCGAAGAAGCAGCTGGGCATTGCTGAGCCCAGGGTGGGTCTGCTGAACATTGGTTCCGAGGATTCCAAGGGTACCCAGCTGCAGAAGGATGCCTACGCTTTGCTGCGTGACGCGGATTCCAAGGGCCTGCTGCACTTTGTGGGAAATGTGGAAGCCCGGGATGTTCCTCTGGGCGAGGTGGACGTGGTGGTCTGCGACGGCTTTGCGGGCAATGTACTGCTGAAGTCCATCGAGGGTACCGCCATGTTTATGGGTAGCCTGATGAAACGGATGTTCAAGAAGAATCTTCTTTCCAAGCTGGGCTACCTGCTGTGCTCCTCCGGCGTGAAGGAAATGATGAAGCTGATGGACTACCGGGAAATCGGCGGCACCCAGTTTTTGGGTATCAAAAAACCTGTGATCAAGGCCCATGGCTCCTCCGATGCGTTGGCCTTCCGCAATGCGGTGAAGCAGGCAGCGGATGCGGCCCGGAACGATATGACTCCGGAACTGGAGCATGCGCTGCAGCTGCTGGCACAGGCAAAGGAGTCCCAACATGATTAAGGATTTGGAAGCGGCCATTGGCTATCAGTTTCACAATATCTCTCTGCTGCAGAATGCACTGACCCATTCCTCCTATGCCAACGAGCGCTGGCACAACAGCCTGCTCAGCAACGAGCGGCTGGAATTTCTGGGTGACAGCATTCTGGGTATGCTGGTGGCGGAATATCTGTTCCGCACCTTTCCCGACCGGCCGGAAGGAGAATTGACCCGGATGCGGGCGGACATGGTCTGCGAAAAGACCCTGGCCGCCGTTGCAAACTCCATCCATTTGGGTGACCATCTGCTCCTGGGCCATGGCGAGGAGCAGGGAGGCGGGCGGAGCCGCAACTCCATTCTGGCGGATGCCATGGAATCCGTGATCGCCGCCTGCTTCCTGGACGGCGGCATGGAGGCGGCGCTGCGGTTTATTAAGCGGTTCATTCTGGTGGAGGTCCCCGTGACCAAGCTCCACAACGCCGACTACAAGACCCAGCTTCAGGAGCTGGTGCAGCAGAAGCGGAATCAGGTGCTTTCCTACACCTTGGCCGGAGAGACCGGCCCGGACCACGACAAGCAGTTTGAGGTGGAAGTATCCCTCAACGGCAATGTGGTGGGCAGGGGAAAGGGCAGCAGCAAGAAGCGAGCGGAGCAGGATGCGGCCAGAGCCGCCATTGAAAACCTGTTTCCCGGCGAACTCTGAAAAGGAGAAGCATTCCCATGGATGAAAAACTGAAAGAGGTTTGCACTGCGTTTCGGCTTCCCGGTACTTATCTGGGCTACGAGTCCATTCAGGTTGGCATTGTCAACCGTACCTATAAAGTGAATTTCCGCCTGGACGACGGCAAGGAGAAGTCCTTCCTGGTTCAGAATGTGAATACCTATGCCTTCCGCAATCCCATCGGCCTGATGAACAACATCGACTTGGTGACGGAACATATCCGGGCCAAGTGCCCCCAGAAGCTCAGTCTTCATTTTCACCACACCGCCGACCGGAAAACCTACCTGGTGGACGGCAGCAATTTCTGGCGGGTGATGAATTACGTTCCCTCCGCCACCTACAGCGCCACAAAGGACCCCGTGATCCTGCGCAATGCCGGCAAAGCCTTCGGAGAATTCCAGAACCAGCTGGCGGATTTTGACATCCGGCTTCTGGTGGAAACCATTCCCGGCTTCCACGATACCCGCCGCCGGTACGAAAGCCTGGACGAGGCAATTGCCCGGGATGCGGTGGGACGGGTGGAGGAAACACAGGCGGAGATCGGTTATCTCCAATCCATCCGGGACCTGGCCTGCACGCTGACGGATCTGGGCAGGGAAGGGCGCCTGCCCCTGCGGGTGACCCACAACGACACCAAAATCAACAATGTCCTGTTTGACGAAAAAACCAATGAGGCCCTGGTGGTCATCGATCTGGATACGGTGATGCCCGGCCTGATGGGCCATGACTTTGGCGATGCCATCCGGTTTGCTGCCAATTTTGTGGCGGAGGACTGCCCGGATTATGACCGGGTGGGCATCGATCTGGAGGTGTATCGGGCCTTTGCTCAGGGTTTTCTGGAAAAGACCAGGGACACCATGACATCAGAAGAACGTGCCACTCTGGCTACCAGCTGCATCAGCCTCACCGCCGAGCTGGCTGTCCGCTTTCTGGACGATTATCTTCGAGGGGATTTGTACTTTACCACCCAGTATCCGGAGCATAATCTGGTTCGCAGCCGCAATCAGATCGCCCTGTGCCGGGATATGGTTGCCCACCTGGACGAGATGAACGAAATCGTTTTCCGCTGCGCCGAACAATAACACTTAAGATCATTCCCCGCTTCGCCTGTGCGCAGCGGGGAAAATTTTCTTGCCGTACCCACTGGAGTATGGTACAATAAGCGAAACTGCGGATCTATCTGCCTGAATTGCTAAATTGTAATTTATCGTACCGGCGCGGCAGCGCCCTTGGCTCTCCCTTTGGGAGAGCTGGCAGCCGTCAGGCTGACTGAGAGGGTGCCGCAGGGAAAACAACAGCATCCTAAAACCCACAAACCGTGTTACCCTCTCAGTCTGCCCCTACGGGGCAGCCAGCTCCCCCATAGGGGGAGCCAAGTGCCGCCTACGGCGGCAAGCGTTTCAAATTACAATTTACCGATTAGCGCGCAAAATGGTAAGCAAAACCTTATTTTCTCCATTGGGAGGGAAAAGAATGAAAATTGTCTATGTGGCCGGATGCGTTTCCGAGGCGGCCTATGCACGGCTGTATGGAAACCCCAAGAGCAGGCCCGTGTTTCAGGCACAAAAGTACAACCGGCTGTTTATCGAGGGCCTGGCAGCCCATACCCGGGTGGAGGTGGTGGGCTATCCTCCTGTGGATGAGGCGGCCATGGAGTCCGGGGTGATCTCCATTCCGGATGAAACCGTGGGCAATGTACACTATCACTATATCCGCACCTACCGGCATCCCCTCCGCCGCCGGCTCCATGTGGGCATCCATTCTTTTATCAAATGTCTGAAGCTGCTGGACAGGAACAGCGCGGTGATGATTGACTGCCTGAATCAGATGTCCGGCCTGGGGGCACTGCTGGCCTCCAAGCTGCGCCGCTGCCGCTGCGTGGGAATCATCACGGACCTGCCGGAATACATGGGCGGCGGACCGACCATGGCACTGGCGGAATTTCTGATCCGCCACTGCACCGACTATGTGGTGCTGACTCAGGCCATGAATGACCGGGTGAACAAAAAGGGGAAGCCCTATGTGGTGCTGGAGGGCCATTCGGACATCACCATGGCAGCCCGGGAGCCGTCTTTGGAAAAGAAAAGCGAGAAGCGTGTTTGCCTGTACGCCGGCAGTATTCATAAAATTTACGGTATCCAGCGTCTGGTGGAGGGTTTTCAACTGGCAGCCATTCCCGGCGCTGAACTCCATATCTATGGCATTGGCGACTATCAGCAGGAGCTGGAGCAGATTGCTGCCCAGGACTCCACCATTCACTATGGCGGCCTGCTTCTGCCCAGCCAGGTGGTGGAAAAGGAGATGGCGGCAGCGGTGCTGATCAATCCACGCCCTTCGGACGAGGAATACGTGCGGTATTCCTTCCCCTCCAAGACCATGGAATATATGTCCACAGGCACCCCGGTGCTTACCACGGCGCTGCCCTGCATCCCGGAGGAGTACAGGCCCTATCTGTATTTCATTCAAGAGGAAACCCCTGGGGGAATTGCGACTGCTTTGCGTCAGGTGCTCTCCCATTCGGATGAGGAACTGTTTGAAAAGGGCTGCCGGGCCCGCCGGTTTGTTCTGGAGCAGCGCAATAATGTGGTGCAGGCAGCCAAGGTGCTGGATATGCTGGAAGGAAACGAAAAATGATGAAAGTTCTTTGGCTATGTAATGTGATTCCCGGACCGGTTCGCCGGGCACTGGGCGAAAGTTCGGACGGCGGTTTTTGGATCGAGCATGTGCTCTCCGGTATCCGCTGCCAGGGCGGGATTTCCCTGCGGCTATTGTGCCTTGGCGGCGAGGCTTCCGGCACACTGGAAGACGGCATGGAGTATGCGCTGTTTCAGGAAAAGAAGGCTTACGCCTATAATCTTAAACTGGAAGGATTCTTTTCTGAGCAGCTGCAGGATTTTCAGCCGGATGTGATCCACATCTGGGGAACGGAGTACGGTCATACTCTGGCAATGGTGAACGCGGCAGATAAGCTGGGAATGCTCCCCAAAGTGGTCATTAGCATTCAGGGCCTGGTGGGTATCTATGCTCGCCATATGGTGGAGGGCCTTTCACCCCGGGTGTGCCGGGGAAAAACCCTTCGCGATGTTTTGCGGGGGGACCATATCCTCCGGCAGCAGCGGGATTTTGAGATCCGGGGCGCCATGGAGCGGGAAGCGCTGGAGAAGGTTTGCCATGTCATGGGAAGAACGGACTGGGACAGAGCCATCACCGGACAGTACCACCCGGACAGAGTCTACCATTTCTGCAATGAGACACTGCGCCAGAGCTTCTACCAGGGTGGCTGGAGCTACAACAGTTGCAAAAAACACAGAATATTCACGTCCAGCTGCGTATACCCGGTGAAGGGCTTCCACTATCTTCTGGAGGCCTTCGTCATTGTTTTAAAAAGTTTTCCGGATGCTACCATCAGTGTTACCGGAAAAAGCTTTTTCACCTCCCACTGGAAGGAAAGGCTGAGTCAGCAGTATTATTTCCGGGAGATGGAGCGCTTTTGCCGGAAGCATGGACTGACGGAAAGAATAGAATTTCTGGGGAATCTGGATGCAGAGGGGATGAAGCGGGCTTATCTTCAGGCCAATGTTTTTGCCCTGCCGTCCACCATTGAGAATTCCCCCAATTCCTTGGGAGAGGCTATGCTGCTGGGCGTTCCCTGTGTGGCGGCGGATGTGGGCGGCGTTTCCAATATGCTGCATCCGGGGGAAGGGTATCTGTACCAGTCCACTGCTCCCTATATGCTGGCAGGCTACATCATGGAGGTCTTCCGTCAGCAGGAAGAGGCGGAGAAAATGGGCGCGCAGGCCCGTGCCCACGCCCTGACCACCCATGATCCGGAAAAAAACTTAAGAACATTGCTGGCAATTTACCGGGAAATATCCGGGAAGGAAGGATAAAATGAAAGAAAATGTGCTGATCAGTGTGATTGTTCCCGTCTACAAGGTGGAGCAGTATCTTTCCAAGTGTGTCGGGTCTATCCTGAATCAGACCTATCCCAACCTGGAGGTCATCCTGGTGGATGACGGTTCGCCCGACGGCAGCGGGGCGATCTGTGATTCGTTTGCTGCCCGGGACAGCCGCGTCCGGGTGATCCACAAGGAAAACGGCGGCCTGAGCGATGCCCGCAATGCCGGAATCGACATGGCGTCGGGAGATTATTTCGCCTTTGTGGACTCCGATGACTGGGTGGAGCCGGATGCCTACGAGACCATGCTGGCCCTGGCACAAAAATATGATGCCAAAATCGTCTGCGCCGGGCGCTATGATGAGGACAGTGCCTCCGGCGCGCAAACGTTGGGACTGTGCCCGGAGAAGGAAGAGCTCATCTCCGGCAAGGAGGCGGTGCGCCGGATTTTGCGCTGGGAGCATATGGATTCTTCCGCCTGTGATAAGCTCTATGCCCGGGAGCTGTATGCCGACATTCGTTATCCCGTGGGCCGGGTGGTGGAGGATGTGGCAACCACCTACCGCCTGGTACTGCTGGCGGGGAATATGGCTATGCTTCCCAAGCCGGTGTATCACTACTGCCACCGGGAGCAGAGCATCACCACCGCTTCCGTCTCGGAAAAAACCTTCCATACTGCTGAGAATGCCGGGATGCTTTATGAATTTATCTGCGAAAACTACCCGGACCTGGAGCCGGATGCCCGGCATTTCCTGACCCAGGCTCAGCGAAATGTGGTTCAGGAGTTGGAGCTGTCCGACAAGGCCACCCGGAAAAAATTCGCCGGAGAATACAAAAAATACCGCCGCGCCCTGGTCAGGCAGCTGCCCTTTGTGATGGGCTATGATCTGTTTTCCCCCCGAAGCAGGGTGGAGGTTCTGCTTGTCGCGTTGGGACTGTTCTCTCCGGCGGTGCATACCGGCCGCTTTCTGAAGAAACTGAGAAAAGGTCTATGAAAAAGAATATCAACCGCATTGCGTTTTTTAATTTCCTAAGCATATTGCTGCTGCAGGGCATCTCGTTTATTTCTTCGCCCCTGTTCTCCCGTCTGCTGGGCACGGAGGGGTACGGCAACCTGGCCTCCTTTTCCACCTGGGCGGGGATTGCTGCCACGGTGCTGTCTCTGCAAACCAATGCCACCATTGTCAACGCTATGGTGGAGTTCCCGGAGGAGGAGCAGCCAGCCTACCAGGCTTCGGCCATGATGCTTTCGATTCTGTCCTTTGCTGTTGGTTCGGTGCTGGTGATGCTGCTGTCCGGGCCTATTTCCGCCGGGCTGAAAATGCAGCGGTGGCTTTTGGGACTGCTGCTGGTGCAGGCCTTTGGTACCTTCGGTGTGAATTTCTTAAGCAGCAAATTCACCTATGAGTTCAAAGCCGACAGGAATATGCTGCTCAGCGTGTTCATTGCGGTAGCCTCCATGGGGGTGGCACTGGTATTTGTGCTGAATTCCCCCATGGAGCAGCGCTATCTGGGCCGGATAGCGGGAAATGCCCTGGTTTACGGAGGGGTGGGTATTTCCGGCTGCCTCTGGGTCCTGACCAAAGGAAAGAAGGCCTTTAACAGACGATATTGGAAGTTTGCCTTCCTTCTGGGCTGCCCGTTGGTATTCCAGAATCTGGCCTATTCCATCCTGGGCAGCAGCGACATCCTGATGCTCAAGCAGATGGCTGGTGCCTCGGATTCCGGTATTTACAGCCTGGCCTTCACCCTGTCGGGAATTATGTTTACCATCTTTGGTGCCCTGAACAACAGCTGGACCCCCTTCTTTTTCGACGATATGAAGCAGGGCAGACGGGAGAATCTTGTCCGCCAGGGAAACAATTTCCTGGAGCTGTTTACGGTGCTTTCCATTGGTTTTGTGCTGCTGGTGCGGGAGGTGTATCATGTCTATGCCGACCGGGAATTCTGGCCGGGCCTGGAGCTGATCCCTGTTTTTGTGGCCAGCTACTATGTGAATATGCTGTGCACCTTCCCGGTGAATTTTGAGCTGTATCATAAAAAAACCAACGTGGTAGCCATTGCCACGGTGGCGGCCTCCCTGGTGAATCTGGTGCTGAACTATACCTTCATCCGCCTGTTCGGCATGACTGGTGCGGCCATTGCGACCCTCCTGTCCCATTGCCTCCAGCTGGCCATGCACGAAATTTATTCCCGCCAGGTGCTGGGAAAGAGGGACTATCCCTTCGCCCTGTCCACCTGGGTCAAGTATACCGCTGTGATGGCTGCGGCTATGGCGATATTCTATCTGCTGCCCGGGCAGTGGTATATCCGCTGGCCTCTGGGTGCTGCCATTGGCCTGTGGGAGCTTTCCCGCATCTGGAAGCGGAGAAGCCTGCTGTGATTTGGGATTTTTCCCTTTTTCCGAAAAACCTGTTGACAAATTTTCCCCCAGCGGTTATAATACTCAGGCAACTGCGAGAGTGTTGGAATGGTAGACAAGCACGTTTGAGGTGCGTGTGGTTACGCCGTGGGGGTTCGAGTCCCCTCTCTCGCACCAAACCAGTATAATCCGAACCTGGTTCTCCTTGTGGGAGATGGGTTCGGATTATTTTTTTGGAAAGTTTGAGGAAATCCTACTTCCGAAACGGTGTTATCAAACACCCGGAATCAGATCCCTGGGGCCAAGAAATCGAAAATTTTTTTGTATTTGATGCAAGAAACTCCATTTGTTTCCGTTTATATTAGTGAAGGCCCTCAAATAAAAGCACAAGGAGAGATCAATATGGACGACAGCAGCATTGTTGCACTGTATTTTGCCCGGTCTGAACAGGCAATTCAAGAAACGGATACGAAATATGGCGGCTACTGCTACAGCATTGCCTATAACATTTTGGCAAATCAGGAAGATTCGGAAGAAAGTGTCAACGATACATACCTTTCCGCCTGGAATTCGATTCCACCCAGAAAGCCCAATCCTCTTGCCCCCTTCCTTGGGAAGATTGTCCGTCACATTTCCATTGATATGTGGCGAAAGAATGGTGCGCTCAAGCGGGGTGGCGGCGAGATGCCCCTTGTTCTGGAAGAACTTCAGGAATGTGTGGCAAGCGGAGAGAATCTGGAAGAACGGTATGAGCAGAAAGAACTTGTCCGCCAGGTGAGAAAATTTGTTGCCAGTTTGTCAGATACGGAACGCAGGGTATTTGTGTGCCGGTATTGGTATCTGGATTCCACAGCGGAGATTGCAAAACGATTTGACTTTTCCGAAAACAAGGTTAGTTCCATGCTGCACAGAACCCGTGGAAAGCTGGAAAAGTATTTGATCCGGGAGGGAATCTGATGAAGAACGCAATGCAATTATTGGAAGCGGTTGGGCAGATTCAGGATGCTTACATCATAGATGCACACAGCGACATTCCAAAGTCAGCTTCCCCGCGTAAGAGGTTTCTTCTGATCGCGGCGGTGATTGCTGCCCTGCTTGCCCTTGCCGGCTGCGCAATGGCAATCCATTATGTATGGGCAGAATCCCCCTTTACATCCCTGCCCAGACTCACAGGGGAGGATATTCACTATGAGGAGATCGAGCTGACCATCACCGGTGTCAGCCCTACCGGCATTGGCCTTATGTGCACCATTAAGAACGAGGCTTTCCCGGAAGAAAACCAGGATGAGGCCCAAAACGCCATTGTTATCATCAACGGCCCCTTCTATCTGGAAAAGAAGACGGAAACCGGTTGGGAAGAGCTGCCAAAGCGGATCGAGGACGCAACCTGGCAAAAGCAGGAATTCATCACCGGCGGTCAATTGGATCTGGGATACTCCTGGGGCCTGGTTTATGGCCACCTCAACCCCGGAACCTATCGCCTCACCACCACCGTCGTGGAGGGACAGCCAGAGGTCCATGTAGAATTTGACATTGCGGATTCTTCCAATCTGACAAATGCGGATGCCATTCAGAAATGCAATGATGCCATTGATGCGATCCTGAACCGGGAATGCTATCATGTGTACTTGAGCCAGCTTACGGAATATGGTGAGATCCCGGAAGGTATTCGGATGGACGATGGTCAGAACACCTCCTACTCGGAATTCTGGAAGTCCGGCGAGGATTATCTGGAGTTCTTTGCCATTGAAGAAGGCCACGTCGTGGACGGCGAGATGAAAAAAGATGGCGTGAAATACCGGCTGGATAACGAAACGGAATACGACAGCAAGACGCCCGTGGCGGGTTGGAGTGTCTGGCCTGCTTTGGATGATAACCGACTTGCTTGGTGGGCCGCATACTATGAACCGAACTCTGTTCTGTTCCCGGAGGGGATCGGTGTCATCAGCGATGAGGAGATCACCTTCCAGCGAAAGACTTCTGATGAAAACCGAACTGAGATCATTTCCTTCCGGTTTGATGAAGCGGGTAATCTGAAGCAAATCGTGGAAACCAGCACCCGAAAAGAATTCTATGCGGAAAACGCTTTTGTGCCGGTTACCGGTACAATGACAATCGAAATCTGTGATACCGACGATGCATCCATTACGAAAAAAATTGCCGATCAGGATGTGAATTTCTACCGGGACTTCTCCTGGGAAAAGGACCGGAAGGAACGGACACCCCTGAATGTTGATTTTCAGAACACAACAGTTTGCCCAGTAACCAACGCACCGGAAGCCATTGCACAGGCAGTGAAGGAATGCAATGTAGAGTACACCAAGATCGTTGTTTACCGGGATGAAGCTGCCGGAATGTGGAAGGTAGAGTTCCAGATTTTGTATGGACACGGTGGATATCAATATGTCTATCTGAATAACGATGGCATCACCCAAATGATTGCCAATGCCGGGGCAAAAGTGTGGGTTCCAGGCGAATAGACAGTCATATACATCAGCGGACAGAAGGCAGATTTTCCGCAAGGATATTCAATCTACGGATTCGCGATCCTGCATTTGAATCACGGGTTCCTTGTATGCAACAAGAATCTGAATGGAAAGAGACTCCTCCCATATTTGGAGTCAGCAAGGGCCGGAACAAGTGGGTTCTGAAAAAGCAATCTTTCCAATATTTGCTTGAATGTGCCCCGGCAGCAGGAACAAATGAAAAATCATTGACTTTTTTTCCCCTATCTGGTAGAATAGACCCATCGAGTTATTCTCATTGAACGGAGGTGTCATGATGAACCACATTCAGACTCTGGAGACCAAGAATCTGTGCGAAAGCGCTAAGAACGGTGGCTGCGGCGAGTGCCAGACTTCCTGCCAGTCCGCTTGCAAGACCAGCTGCGGCATTGCCAATCAGCAGTGCGAGAACAAGGAAAGTAAGTAATTTCCTTTGATCCCATCACGAAACCAAAAGTGCCGCCGTTTTTCCGGCGGCACTTTTTATAGGAGATTTTTATGGTTCATTGTTATAAACTGGGAGGACTGAACATCGTCCTCGATACCTATTCCGGCTCCGTCCATGTGGTGGACGAGGTTGCTTACGACATCATCGGCATGTACGAAGAAAAGACCACCGATCAGATCGTGGAGGCCATCCTCGCCAAATACCCGAACCGGGAGGATGTGACTGCCGGTGAGATCCGCCAGTGCTGCGCCGAGGTTGCTGCGTTAAAAGAGCAGGGCAAGCTCTTCACCCCGGATACCTACCGGGAAAAGGCCGGGGAACTGAAGCAGCGCAGTGCCGGCGTGGTGAAGGCCCTGTGCCTGCACGTGGCCCACACCTGCAACCTCAATTGCTCCTACTGCTTTGCCAGCCAGGGAAAATACCATGGCGACCGGGCGCTGATGAGCTTCGAGGTGGGCAAGCAGGCTCTGGATTTCCTGGTGGCCAATTCCGGCAAGCGGCACAATCTGGAGGTGGACTTCTTCGGCGGCGAACCGCTGATGAATTTTGATGTGGTCAAGCAGCTGGTGGCCTATGCCCGGAGCATTGAAAAGAAAGCGGGGAAGAATTTCCGCTTTACCCTCACCACCAACGGTATGCTCATTGACGACGACGTGATCGACTTTGCCAACCGGGAAATGAGCAACGTGGTGCTCAGCCTGGACGGCCGGAAAGAGGTTCACGATCGTTTCCGGGTGGACTATGCCGGCAAGGGAAGCTGGGAGCGGATCGTTCCCAAGTTCCAGAAGCTGGTTCAGGCCCGGGGCGGCAAGAATTACTACATGCGGGGTACCTTTACCCACGCCAACCCCGATTTCCTGAAGGACATCCGGCAGATGCTGGAGCTGGGCTTCACGGAGCTGAGCATGGAGCCGGTGGTCTGCGCCGCGGACGACCCCTCCGCCCTGACTCAGGAGGATCTGCCCATTGTTTTGGAGCAGTATGAGCAGTTGGCCCAGCTGATGCTCCAGCGAAGAAAAGAGGGCAGACCCTTCACCTTCTACCATTACATGATTGATTTGAAGGGCGGCCCCTGCATCTACAAGCGGATCTCCGGCTGCGGCAGCGGAACGGAATACATGGCCGTCACCCCCTGGGGTGACCTGTACCCCTGCCACCAGTTCGTGGGGGAGGAAAAGTTCAAGCTGGGCAATGTGTGGGATGGCGTGACCAACCAGGCTTGCCAGAGTGAATTTGCCGCCTGCAATGTGTATGCCCATCCCGAATGCGCCGACTGCTGGGCAAAGCTCTATTGCTCCGGCGGCTGCGCGGCCAACGCCTACCATGCCACCGGCTCCGTCACCGGCATCTACCGGTATGGCTGTGAGCTCTTCCGCAAGCGGATGGAGTGCGCCATTATGGTGGAGGCGGCGAAAGCCCTGGAAGGGAACGGCTGATGACCACCCCCATCTGCGATTTTGTGGCCCGGTATGCCGCTGTCCAGCCTCTGCGGCTGCACATGCCGGGGCATAAGGGCCGGAATGTTCTGGGCCTGGAGCAAGCTGACATCACCGAAATTCCCGGGGCGGATGTGCTGTACCACCCCACGGGTATCATCCTGGAAAGTGAACGCAATGCCGCAGCTCTGTTTGGCACCGGGAGAACCGTCTATTCCACCGAGGGCTCCTCCCTGCCCATCCGGGCCATGGTGTACCTGACGGCGCTGTATGCCGCAGGCCGGGGAAAACGGCCCTTGATCGCCGCCGGTCGGAACGCTCACAAGGTGTTCATCACCGCCGCTGCGCTGCTGGATGTGGATGTGGCCTGGCTCTACCCGGAAAACGGGGGAAATCTGCTCTCCTGTGAAATCACCCCGGAAGGGCTGGATGGTTATCTGAAAAATACCCGGGAGCTTCCCACCGCTGTGTACATCACCAGCCCGGACTATCTGGGCAACATGGCGGATGTGGGGGGGCTTTCCAAAGTATGCCGCAAATTCGGCTGCCTGCTGCTGGTGGACAATGCCCACGGGGCTTATCTGAATTTCCTCCCGGAAAGCCGTCATCCCATGGCCCTGGGGGCGGATCTGTGCTGTGACTCTGCCCACAAGACCCTGCCGGTGCTTACCGGGGGCGCCTATCTGCATATTTCAAAGTCCGCCCCAGCCCTGTTTCAGGAGGCGGCGGATCAGGCGATGGCTCTGTTTGCCTCCACCAGCCCCTCCTATCTGATTCTCCAATCCCTGGACAAGGCCAATGAAGCCCTGTCCTCCTCTTGGGTGGAAGCGCTGCATCGGGCAGCAAGGGAGTGGGAGAAGGTGAAGGCGCGGCTTCGGATATTCGGCTATTCCCTTGCCGGGCAAGAACCGCTGAAGCTGACCATCCTGCCAAAGGATTATGGCTATACCGGGGACGAGCTTTCCGGAATCCTGGAAGAGAAAAATGTTTTCTGCGAATTTTCCGACCCGGACCATTTAGTACTGATGCTGCCGGTGGAATATGATCCGGAATTGCCCGACCGGCTGACGGAGGCTTTTCTGAAAATACCCCGCCGGGAAGCAATCTCCATTCCTGCCCCGGCTCTGCACCGGGCGGAAACCGTCCTGCGGCCCAACGACGCGCTGTTTTTGCCCTCCCGGATGGTTCCCGTTGCCGAGGCGGCGGGAAGAATCATGGCAGATCCCACCGTCAGCTGTCCCCCCGCCATTCCGGTGGTCTGCTCCGGGGAGCGGATCGAAGAATGGGCGGTGGAGGCCATGGAATACTACGGCATCACCCAGGTGCGGGTGGTCGCGACAAATGAGGTGACACGATGACGAGATTTTTTGTGGAAGCCCAGGACCTTTCCGGGGATGTGCTGCATCTGACCGGTGAAAACTTCCAGCACGCCCGGGTGCTTCGCCTGAAACCCGGCGAAAAGCTGTTGGTGTGCGATGGGCAGGGAAGAGAAGCCCTCTGCCAGGTTCGTCAGGTGGGCGCTTCGGATATGGAATTGGAGATCCTGGAACGCCGGGATTCCGAAACCGAAGCTGCCGTGAAGGTCAGCGTGTATATGGCCTTCTCCAAGGCGGATAAGCTGGAACACGTCATCCAGAAGGCAACCGAGCTGGGTGCCTACGAGATCGTGGCCTTTCCCTCTGCCCGCTGTGTATCCCGTCCGGACGAAAAAAGTCTGAAAAAGAAGCTGGAGCGCTGGCAGAAGATCGCCGCCTCCGCTGCCGAACAGTCCGGTCGGGGCAGGATTCCCCAGGTCATCACCCTGGGCAGCTTTCAGGAAGCCCTGGAGCGGGCCGCCCAGGCGGATAAGGCGCTGCTGTTCTATGAAAATGAACATGCCGTCACCCTGCGGATGGCCCTGGAGGAAGGAAGCTGGAGCACCGCCAGCCTCCTCACCGGCCCGGAGGGAGGGCTGGAGGAAGCCGAGGTGGAACAGGCGCGGGAAGCGGGCTTTCAGGTCTGTACCCTGGGGAAACGCATCCTCCGCTGCGAAACCGCCCCGTTGTGCGCCCTCTCCGCCGTGATGTACGCCGCCGGAGAATTTTGACCGACAAATTGTAATTTATAGGGATGTTTCGTAGGGCGGGGTCTTGACCCCGCCGACCTGTGGCGATTACAAAATGCCTCCGTTGAATGGTGCAAGGTTCCGGAATGGGAAAAATACCTTCCCCCCGGGGGAAGGTATCCTCACCGCACCTGGTTACGTTCAACGCGCCATTCAATAACCGGAACCGGGTCGGCGGGGTCAAGACCCCGCCCTACGAATGGTGTGTCACATAAATTATAATTTGTCAGCATGTAGCGTCATGCCGATAAGCCCACAACAGAAAAGCCTGAAAAGACCTTTTGATCTTCTCAGGCTTTTTCTTTGTTCAAATCCACCATTCGGGGGTGATTTCTCCCAGCTTGACGGTACGGCCCGTGGCGTAATCCACCATGATCTCAATATCCTGATAGGAGCCGGGCATGAGCTGCACCATCAGCTCCCGGCAGGCGCCGCAGGGGGCGCCGGTGGAGCCATCGGGGAGAATGGCAAGAACTTTGTCGATCTCCTGCTCACCGTTGGTAATCATGTTGAAAATGGCATTTCTCTCGGCGCAGATGCCCAGAGTGGAGCAGGTGTCGATGCATACGCCGGTGTAGATTTTCCCGGACTTGGACAAGATCGCCGCCGCCACTTCTCCGCAGGTCACATACTCCGAGATTCTCCGCTCCTGCTGAACTGCCTTTGCGGCATCATAGAGTTCCTTCCAGATCGTTTCCATTTTTCTTATCCTTTCCGAATGTGTACGCTGGCGGAAACGCCCTCCACCTCGATCTCACAGTGACCGTCTGCGTACACGATTTTTCCGTTTTGCTCCGTGGTGGGAAGCTCGGAGCTGACCCGGCCGCTGACGGTATCCTTATCCACCGTGAAGCCGCAGCTTTCCGGGAGCGTGAGGTTCAAATCTCCGGAGACGGATTCCAGTTCGATTGATTTGGGTGCATTGGTCAGAGCGAGATCTAACTGGGCGGAAACACCATTGAAATCCAGCTTTTCCAGCGTGCCTGTGAAATTCAGGTCGCCGGAGACGGTCTCCATTTTCAGCGTTCCCACCTGGCAGTTCGTGAAAATATGGGTACCGCTGGCGGTGGAGGATTCAACCTCCTCAATGGTCAGGTTTTCTACCTGCACGGTTGCGGAGGCGGCATCAATTTCCAGCTCCTTGCAGTCCCAGTCCTGGGGAACGGAGATGTACAGATTTTTTTTCAGATTGTTGTTGGAGCCGAAACTGAGGGAGATATTGTCCTCACAGTATTCCACATACAGGGTGGAGCCGTCTTTTTTCAGCACCATGGTTTTGTCGCCGCCCAGCAGCTCCTCGGTGACGGTGATGTCATCTCGATCAGTGGGGACAATGACGATCTTTCCGGCAGCCCACTCGATCTTCAGCCGGTCAACTTCCTTGGCAGGGGAGCTGTAACCGCCCACTGCCAGGACATCAGCGCTTTCCCGAACCACAACGCCGGTCACTTGATACTGTTTCAGAGCAATTCCGGAAATCAGGATGCCAACCAGCACCACAGTCAGAAAGCCGAAGAGAATCATGCGAAAAATGGCGTTTCGTTTCATCTCAGTAATCCTCCTTCAGATCGATGCAGGAATTTACCACGCCCTTCACGGCGCCGATGATGGGGAAAATCAGCCAGGTGATGAACCAGGCGCCGGTGGAGAAGCTGATCACAAAGTAGGCAACCAAACCGATGGTGGAGATCAGAGAGCCCACGCTCTTTTTCAGCTGGTTCCGGGGATTGTCCGTTCTGGTGCTTTGGGTGGAGGACTGGGTGTATTCGTTGACATCATCGGGTTTCTTAAACAGGATCAACAGCACGGTGGCCGCGGCCACGATCACCAGCAAAAAGCACAGTCCGACCTCGGCCCAGTTCATGATGCTGAACAGGAACAGAGGAGCCGGGCTGATGATGTACAAAAATACGGCGGCGGCCCGTGTGATACGGTACATGGTCAGGGGCGCACCGGATTTCTTGAAAAGGATCAGCAGGGCGGTTGCGGCGGCCACAATCACAAGCAGGCAGCACAGTCCGACCTCGGTCCAGTCCGTAATGCTGAACAGAAACAGGGGAACGGGGCTGATAATGTACAGGAAAATGGCGATGGCTCGCATCATCCGGGACACGGCCGGAGCGGTGCCCTCGAATTCCGGCATGGGAGCGTAGACCGGTTCCCGGTTCTCTTCGACAAAATCCGGGGCGGCTTTCCCGTTGATGATTTCGTTCACATCCCCAATGCCGGCGATGGCCTGACGGTAGGCTTCCCCCGCAGGCTTCCCCTGGGCAATCAGATCGTCATAGCGATCCAGGGTGTTTTGCAGAATTTCCTGCTTGATGTCCTCCACATCGCCGTTTCCGGCGAAGAGAAGGTTCACATATTGAATCAGCTGCTCTCTCATTTCTCTTCCTCCGCTTCCAAAAGCTTATCCATGATTTCTCTGGTTTCCTTCCATTCTTCCGTCAGCCGACGGCTGGCCAACTGCCCCGCAGGGGTGATGGCGTAGTACCGCCGCCGGGCGCCCGCACCGCTGTCCCCCCAGTAGGAGGTAATCAGGCCCTGCTCCTCCAGCCGCTTGAAGGCGGTGTAGAGGGTGGCTTCCTTCAGCTCGAACCGACGGTCGGAGAGAGTGGAAATTTCTTTGTTGATTTCGTATCCGTAGCTGTCTCCTTTCAGAAGACGGGCGAGAATCACGGCATCCGTGTGGCCGCGAATCAGATCACCGGCAATAGACATATTGCTCACTCCTTTGTGCTGTGATCCTATCACATAATACCTAGTCTGTCAAGGTATATCTGAAAAAGAGTTACATTTACATAGAAAAGGGACACAAAAAATTGGAGCAGTATTCACTGCTCCAATCGGGGGATTATTTGTGGTATTTGCTCCCCGCCTGAATGGCTTCGGCCCGGTAAAGCTGTTCCAGCACCATAATTCTGGCCAGGTGATGGGGGAAGGTCATGGGACCCAAGGAGAGCCTGAAATCCGCTTTCTCCTTCACCCGGGGGGCCATGCCGAAGGAGGAGCCGATGAGGAAGCAGGCGCTGCTTTTGCCGGAGAGCTTGACCTCCTTCATTTTCTCTGCAAAGGCCTCGCTGGAAAGGGTCTTTCCTTCGGGGGTGAACACGCAGAACCAGGCGCCCTTGGGGATCCGGGCAAGGATGGCCTCCGCCTCTTTTTCCAGTCCGGCGGCGATTTCTGCGGGGGAGGGGTTCTCCGGCAGCCGGCTTTCCGGCAGCTCTGCCAGGGTGAAGCGGCAGTATCCCCCCAGACGCTTGGCATATTCGGCTGCGGCGGAGATATAAAATTTTTCCTTGAGCTTGCCCATGGTAATCAGTGTGATTTCAAACATCGCTTGCCTCCTGTCTTTCCCTGAGTGTAACATATTTCTCCTCGAATTGCAATGGCGCAATGCGCATGTCGATTTAATGCAACAGACAGTCAAAGTGTAATTTGGTGTACCGGAACCGATGCACCCCTTGGCTCGCCCTTTGGGAGAGCTGTCAGCCGAACAGGCTGACTGAGAGGGTACCGCAGTAAGATATAGCACCCAAAATCAAAGCGTGTTGCCCTCTCAGTCTGCCCCTTACGGGGCAGCCAGCTCTCCCAAAGGGAGAGCCAAGGGGTGCGATCGTATCAGCCCGCCGAATTTACAATTTGTCTAATCCATAAAAGCATTACGGAAAAAGAATCGGACCGTCCATGAGGCCGTGAAAAAGCCTACGAAATCAGCGAACAAGGCGGCGGGAAGGGTATAGCGGGCCTTTTGAATTCCCGCTGCACCGAAGTAGATACTCAGGGTGTAGAAGGTAGTTTCCGTGGAGCCCAGCATCACGGCGGCGGTACGCCCGATTTGGGAATCCACCCCATATACGGCCATCAGCTCGCTGCCTACGGCCAAAGCCGCACTGCCGCTGATGGGGCGCACCAGCACCAGCATGGCGCATTCCGGCGGAATGCCGAACAGGGAAAACACCGGTTCCAGTACCCGGCTCAGCACTTCCGCTCCGCCGGAGGCACGGAACATGCTCACCGCCGTCAGCAGCAGGATCAGGGATGGCAGAATGGTTTTCAGCAGTGCCAGTCCCTCTGCCGCGCCGGAGAGCAGAATGTCATAGCAGTTTTCCTGCTTCCTCAGGGCAAGCAGGGCGGTCAGCAGAAGAATCAGGGGGACCAGGTAGTCAACCATGCCTTGTCAGCCTCCCCAGCAGCCAGGCCATGGCCACGCCCAGCCCAGCGGAGCACAGGCTGGTCACCCACACCGCCGGGAGAATGTCGAAAGGAGATGGGCACCCCAGACCGCTGCGCACGGCGGCCACATTGGCGGGAATCAACTGGATGGAAGCGGTGTTCAGCACGATCAGCCGGCACAGCTCATCCGATGCTTTCCCGCCACAGCCTTTGGCAAGCCGCCGGGCGGCTTCGATTCCCGGCGGTGTGGCGGCGTTTCCCAGCCCCAGAAAATTGGCACAGATGTTGGCGCTCAAAGCTCCGGTCAACTGTTTGTCCTTCTTTGTGGAGGGAAAAAGACGCTCCATCACAGGACGGAACAGCCGGGCCAGCGCGTCGGTCAGGCCGATTTTCTCCATCAGTCGTCCAACCCCTGACCAGAGACACAGCGATCCGGCAATGGAAATCGCCAGAGTGATACCCGCCTGGGCACCCTGCATCACACCGGCGGAAAGCTGCTGCCCTCGTCCGGTGAGAAAGGCGCAGAGAACTGACCCCGCCAGCAGTACCGTCCAAACAACACTCATTACCATAGCCCATCCCTCCCGGGGCAATCCTATGCCCCGGAAGCGGGAGTCATGCGTCGGCGGTACCGGGCCGAAATAGTGTCGCCGGTTTAAAACACGCCGGTGATGAAAATTTCCAGTCCGATCAGAACCAGAATCACACCACCCAGAATGGAAGCCTTGCTGGAAAGCTTGGTTCCGAATTGCTTGCCGATGGCCAGTCCGCCCATGCAGATGACGAAGGTGACCGCCGCAATGATCAGTGCGCACACCAAAGCCATGAGGAAGCCGTATTCCGCAATGGTAAAGCCCACGGACAGGGCGTCAATGGAAGTGGCCACACCCTGCACCAGAAGGGCAGCCAGTCCGACCTTCCGTTCCTCACAGTCACCGTCCTTGTTTTTGATTCCGTCCAACAGCATTTCTCCACCGATAAACAGCAGCAGGATCAATGCAATCCAGGGGATCAGCTTTTCAAAGGACCGGAAATACTGGATGATGGTGTGCACGCAAATCCATCCGATCATGGGCATCAATGCCTGAAAGAGCGCAAAAATGCCTGCCTCGCCGCACATTCTCTTTCCCTTCATGCAGGGCTCATTCAGCCCGTTGGCCATGGATACGGAAAAGGCATCCATGGCCAGTCCCACACCCAGCAGCGCGCTGTTCACGAAAAATAGGAAATTCCATTCCATTGTTCTGTCCTCCGTATTCTGGTTGGTGATGGTATGAAATACATAAAAAGCCCAAGCATGGCTGAAAAACCATACTTGGGCGTCCACTTTAGAATATAAGGACATCATGTATAGTATCAGCTATACATGAGTCTCGCAAATTAAAGCAAGCCAGACCGGAAGGTCAGTATGTTGACTTGCTGCGTGATACGCTTGCTACTCCCTCATGGGATTTTTATCGACAAAATTCTACCATTGGATCAGAAATTTGTCAACTGTAATTTGAAAGGATACCAAAATCAGTCAATGTGGAATTGGACTTTCACCTGTTCCAGCAGGGGGCTGTATTTGGGATTTCGCAGGTCCTGGCGTAGCGACGCGTCACGTTCCTGGTTCCAATAGGGGAGGTTGGAGTTCTCCCGGATGCAGTCCAGCAGGACGGGAAGGGAAACATTCAACTGCCAGCCGATATCGTTGTTGCGGAAACCGGAAACCAGTTCTGTTTCGCCGGGGAGCGTCAGGAAGGTTTTTCCACACTGGTAGCACAGGGAGGTGTCACCCATGGAAATGCTCTTTCCGTAGTGAATGGGATACTCCTCATCCTCGGGCTGCAGCGGACGATTGCCGATGATTTCGCACTCCCCATAATAGAAGATATTGTCCATCACCATGGTGGAGGGGAGCTTTGGAAGCGCAGCCAGTTCCTCCATCGTGCAGCCTGTCTGCTCTGTGGCAATCCGGTAAACGCAGACGCACAGGGGTTTTCCCATAAATATATCCAAGAAGGGAAGCTTCTTTTTCCGCATGGCATCATAGTCCACCAGAATCCGGCCGTAGCCGAACAGCGTGCGGTTGATGCGGAACCGGAAAAAATCCCCTTCCCGGTACTTCTGATGAATTCGGGGAAGCTGGGCAAAGGCATCCACCTCGGACTGCTTCCGGGAATCGGTTTCCCGGCACCACTGCTCCACAAAAGCCTCAAAATCAGAAAAGGCGGGGAGGGATAGACCAACGTAGGAGCTGCGGAAAAAACACCGCTGGGCGGTGAAATTTGTCAGGGATACGGCCCGGTTGCTGTAGACCAGCCGCATTCCCTTTGGGGTACGCTTTATTGCGTTGGCCGCAGTGAGGGGAACGGGCTTTCCCTTGGGTGTTTTTGGCAGAAGAAACTTCCCATCCTCCGACAGTTCCTCCTGGTAGGATTGCTCGGCGTAAAGTCCCTCACCCACGCAGATGATTTTTCGGAGGGTGTTTCCACGCAGATAAGCGAAGGTATCGTAGAGGTCATATTGACTGGGCTTCAGTTCCGTTTTTACCCAATCCGGCTCCACCGGTTCCAGGGCAAAGCACCGGCGCTGGTCGTTGGTCAGTTCAAAATCAATCCAGCTGTCCGCCATTATTCCTCTTCCCCCAGAGCGGCGGCATACACCGCGTTTTTCGGAAGATTCAGCTCCTGGGCGGTCTGCTTGATGGCGTCTTTACGGGAAAGTCCCTGCTCTACCAGTTGCTTCACCCGGGCGGCGGCATCGGTGACGGAGGGAAGCTCCTTTGCTTCCCCCGGCGCCCCGGCCACCACCAGGACGAATTCTCCCTTGGGGGGATTTTCCGTGTAGTAGGTGATGGCTTCTCCAAGAGTGGTGCGCAGAACCTGCTCGTGGAGTTTGGTCAGCTCCCGGCAGAAGCTGACGGGCCGGTCAGGGCCGAACACCTGCACCATGTCCTCCAGGGTGTTCATCAGCTTGTGGGGGGCCTCATAAAAGATCATGGTGCGCTTTTCCTCCCGTAGGGACTCCAGATGCTCCTGGCGGCTCTTTTTGGACATGGAGAGAAACCCCTCGAAGCAGAACCGGCCGGTGGCCTGGCCGGAAATGCTCAGGGCCGTGATGGCGGCGCAGGGGCCGGGAATGGCACACACGGTGATCCCTGCTTCGGCGCACTGCCTCACCAGATCCTCGCCGGGGTCGGAGATAGCGGGGCTTCCCGCATCGGACACCAGGGCGCAGGTTTCCCCGGCCAGAATCCGCTCCACGATCCGGCTGCCCTTGAAAGTCTTGTTGTGCTCGTAGTAGCTGACAAGGCTTTTTTTGATTTCCAGATGGTTTAACAGCTTCAGGGTGACCCGGGTGTCCTCGGCAGCGATGAAGTCGGCTTGCTCCAGGGTCTGCCTGGCACGGATGGAGATGTCCCCCAAATTGCCGATGGGGGTGGGCACCAGATATAAAATACCAGCCATGGTTAATCCTCCCGGATGTGATAGATTTCTTGATAGATGCTTGTGGGGGAGCCGTCGGGATGGTGCAGGCTCCATTCCCCCATGGAAAGCCCTGGTTTTGCGCCCTTGCGCAGCTTCAGCAGCACCAGGGCGATGGGGCCGTCCTCCCGGTGGCGCACCAGGGTCAGCTGCTTGGCTTCCAGCTTG
>CAMEWH010000019.1:0-30905 GCA_945940335.1 uncultured Clostridia bacterium
TCTCAGGGGCGCCCCTTACGGGGCAGCCAGCTCCCCCAGAGGGGGAGCCAAGGGGCGCGTCGGTTTCGGTACGCCAAACAACAATTTGTCGTGATGCTGAGTTAACCTGATAAGCACAATTCATTTTATCAGCTCATCCGTTTGCCTCATTTTCTGCTTGAATTATATACATAATAATGCTATAATAATGGCATGAAAGGAGGTGGCACTATGCCACAAATTCGTCCGATTACAGATTTGCGGAATACCACAGAGATTTCTGACATCTGCCACGCCAAACGAGAACCGATTTTTATCACGAAAAACGGCTATGGGGATCTGGTTGTCATGAGCATTGAGGCTTATGAAGAGCTGATTGAGACTGCCTCCATCGACGCCGCCATTGGGAAAGCAGAATCAGAGTATATGAAAACCCATGAATCCCAGGATGCCCGCACTGCTCTGGCCTCCCTGCGGAGGAAGCACTTTGGATAAATACGAAGTTCGCCTGATGAATCAGGCACTGCAGGATTTGGATGAAATCTACGGTTATATTGCCAGAAACCTGCAGGAACCGGGTGTTGCCGCAGAATTGCTGGATGCGCTGGAATCGGAAATCTTGTCCCTGGAATACCTGCCATACCGCTGTTCAGAGCGCCGCACCGGCTCTTTTGCAAACAGCGGGTATCGACAGCTCATGGTAAAGAACTACATCGTTATTTACCGAATTGACGAAGCACACAAACAGGTTCTGATTGTAACGGTGCGTTACGCCAGAAGTTCATTTTGAAGGAAGCCGGAGGGACGAAGCCTCCTTCCGACTTTTCAGATTCGTATCAATTATCTTGTTTTTTATATCCTTTACATACCTTCTCGCGCGGTCGTCATGAGAAGATCGCCTGTTCGAGTCAGGTCACTAGCTCCCAAAAGGGCGCGTTGCAAAATGCGCTGAAAAAAACACATCGGTCAACTCTGAAAAGGGTTGGCCGATGTGCCTTTTTGCGGTAGAATTAAGCTGTCATGAATAATAGTAACCGCAGAGAAAAGTATAGCGTATCGGTTGGAAATAATCAACTGGTACTTATACTCAATAGCGAAATTTTATTGCCGGAGGATGCACCCGTCCGCGTGACCAGCGCCCAGCTTGAGGAACTGGACTACAGGAAACTGTACAAAGCGTATTCTTCCAGAGGAAGGAAATCGGTCACCGACCCACGCGTGTTGTTCAAGGTAATGGCATACGGATACCAGTGCGGTATCTACTCAAGTCGCAAGCTGGAAGAGGCTTGCAAATATCGTGTAGACTTCATGTGGCTTCTCGAAAATGGGAAGGCACCGGATCATTCAACCCTTTCCCGGTTCAGAACGGGAAGATGTGCTGAAGCAGTGGAGGATTTGTTCTACCAGTATATCCAGCTATTGGAGAAGCAGAAAGAGATCGACCATAAGAGCGTATTTATCGACGGCACCAAGATTGAAAGCCGTGCCGGAAGATATACCTTCAACTGGCGAGGAACAGCAGAAAAGAATCTGGCAAAAGCGAAGCAGAAGGTACTGGAATTGACGGGATGTAAAACACGCAATGAATTGGAGGAACTTCTTGCCGACAAGGCAGAAGGAATTACCTTTGTCAGCGGTAAGGGCAAGCATAAAACAGAGCAGCAGCGGGAATGGGAAGCAATAGACCATCTGTGTCAGCAGTGGAGGAAGTATGAAGAGCAGCTTACCATTATGGGAGAAGACCGCAACAGCTACTCCAAAACGGACCATGATGCCACTTTCATGCGAATGAAGGAAGACCATATGAGGAACGGTCAGCTGAAGCCTGCCTATAATGTCCAAATCGCAGTCAACAGTGAATATATCACCGGCATCGATGCATTTTCCAACCGCACCGATGTGGGTACCTTTATACCCTTTTTACACAAGCTGGAGATGGCACATAAGCAGCGGTATGAGGAAGTAACCGCAGATGCAGGTTACGAGAGTCTGGACAACTATTTGTACCTGGAAGCAAATGGTCAGATAAGTTTCATTAAGCCATCCAACTACGAAGCACAGAAGACAAAGAAGTACAGGTCCCAGATTGGCCGTATCGAGAATATGCAGTATGACAAAGAGGAAGACTGCTTTATCTGCGCCCAGGGGTGAAAACTGTACTGCAGAAAAGTTTCCACAGAGGTAAAGAACGGCGCACCCATTACCAGAGCATGGTACCGTTGTGAGAACTGTCAAAATTGTCCACAGAGGGAAAAATGCTGTAGGAAGCAGGATCCGAACTCATCCAAAGAAGTGATTATGAAAGGAACCTTCTGGGAGAAACGGGCGCAATCACTGGAAAACATCACCAGTGAAAGAGGGATTCAATTACGGATGAACCGTTCGATTCAGGTAGAGGGAGCCTTTGGACTGATAAAGAACGACTTTGGATTCCGCAGATTCCTGACAACCGGGAAAAAGAATGTGCGGATAGAACTGCTGTTTCTGGCTCTGGGGTTCAATCTCAAAAAGCGATGGATGAAGCAGCAAAAAAGAAGGCTTGAAACCCATTATTCCGAGAAAAAAGTTTCATAGCGAATAACACTCCGAAAAATCCACAGCCAGACCGTGAGAAGCTTCCCGGTCAGCTTTGCTATGCTCTAAACAAACCACAGGCTGTTCTTTTACCCCTTAGACACAACAGAAAACTGCCACGGAAGACAAAAGAGGACTGCTGCAAAACTCACGTTTTGCAACAGTCCCTTTTGCATCGTTCGGGGCGGTTTGAAAGAGCCTGTATGCAATTGGATGTTCCCGGCAAGGGGACAAATTGGAATTTGGCGGGGGATTTCTCGATATATTTTGCCTCCGGCAAAATGCGATATTGCCTGCGGCATCGATATATGCAGCGTTGCCGCATTCGATATGATATCCATTCCCCTCGCGCCGCAGCGCATCTCGAGTGGTTACACATATCGAACGCCCGGCGTATATCGTCCATTCCGCCAGGAATGGATATCGATCAATTTGACAAATTACAATTTGCCGCGCCAGTGCTGGTTTTTGAACCGGAGAACGTCAAACCTGTCAATATCTGCAGCTTTTGGGGAAACAGCACGTGGCAGAAGCTTGACGTAAATTCGGCGTTCTTTCCCGCTCTGTTATTTATCCCTTCAGAATGGCCTTCAGATCCTGTTCCGGGGTGGTGGTGGGGTGAATGCCGAAGTGCTCAACCAGGTACGCTGCCACGTTGGGAGACAAAAAGGCGGGGAGCGTTGGGCCGAGGTAGATGTTTTTGATGCCCAGGTGCAGCAATGTCAGCAGGATGCACACCGCCTTCTGCTCGTACCAGGACAGCACCAGGGTCAGGGGCAGGTCGTTGACGCCGCAGCCGAAGGCCTCCGCCAGGGCTACCGCCACCTTGATGGCGCTGTAGGCATCGTTGCACTGGCCCATGTCCATGATCCGGGGCAGGCCGCCGAGGCTGCCCAAATCCAGATCGTTGAAGCGGAACTTGCCGCAGGCCAAGGTCAGTACAGCGGTATCCGCCGGGGTCTGCTTCACAAACGCGGTGTAGTAATTCCGGCCGGCTCGGGCACCGTCGCAGCCGCCCACCAGGAAAATGTGCTTCAACGCGCCGGCTTTCACCGCGCCGATGACCGTATCCGCCACAGACAGCACCGCGTTGTGGCCGAAGCCGGTGGTGACGGTTGTGCCGCCGTTGATACCGGGGAAGGTACGGTCCGCATCAAAGCCGCCCAGCTCCAGCGCCTTTTCAATGACAGGGGAGAAGTCCTTGTCTTCCCCGATGTGCTTCATGCCGGGGAAGGACACCACCTCCGTGGTGAACACCCGGTCGGCATAGCTTTCCTTGGGGGGCATCAGGCAGTTGGTGGTGAAGAGAATGGGGGCGGGGAGATTCGCGAATTCCTTCTGCTGGTTCTGCCAGGCAGTGCCGAAATTGCCCTTGAGATGGGTATACTTCTTAAGGGCCGGGTAGGCATGGGCCGGGAGCATCTCGCCGTGGGTATAGACGTTGATGCCCTTTCCCGCCGTCTGCTCCAGCAGAAGCTGCAAATCACGCAGATCGTGTCCGGTGATGACGATGAAGGGGCCTTTCTCCACCGTCAGGGACACGTTGGTGGGCACGGGATGGCCGTAGGTTTCGGTGTTGGCTCTGTCCAGCAGCGCCATGCACTTGAGGTTCACCTGCCCCACCTTCATGACCATGGGCAGCAGCTCCTCCATGCCCCAATCCTCACCGATGGCAAAGAGGCCTTCATAGAAGAAGTGATTCACTTCCTCGTCGGTATAGCCCAGCACCATGGCGTGATAGGCGTAGGCCGCCATGCCCCGCAGGCCGAAGAGAATCAGGGATTTGAGAGAACGGATGTCCGCGTCGGCCTCCCAGAGCTTGTTCATGTCGTATTCGTCGGTTCTGCCGCAGGGGCAGGCACAGGCGCTGCAATTGGGGGTCAGAGCCGCCTTTTCCCGGCGGACGGTGTCAATCTGCCGGCGGACGGTTTCCTCGCTGAAATTCACATTGGTCAGGGTGGTGAACAGCCCCTCGATCACCGCCCGGTGGGTGGATGCAGTGGGGGTGTTGGTATCCGCCGCCCGGGCAAGACCGATCAGCGCCCCGGTGAGCGCATCCTGCAAATTGGCAACGGCGGCGCTTTTTCCGCAGACGCCGGCCTTGCCGGTGCAGCCGCTGCATCCTGCGGTCTGCTCGCACTGATAACAAAACATTTGATGCTCCATTCTGTTTTCTCCTTTATTTTCTGTCCAGAATTCGTCCGTCGGTGGAAATGGTCACCACATTGCAGGGAATGGTCCTGCCGCTATGCTCCAGGGCCCTTTTCACAGCGTTTTCGATACCGCCGCAGCAGGGCACCTCCATCCGCACCACGGTAACGGAGCGAAGGGGATTGTTCTTGAAAATCTGGGTAAGCTTTTCGGAATAGTCCACGCTGTCCAGCTTGGGGCAGCCCACCAGCGTCACCCGGCCTCGGATGAATTCCTGATGAAAATTGCCATAGGCGTAGGCGGTGCAGTCGGCGGCCACCAGCACATCGGCCCCATCAAACCAGGGGGCGTTCACGGGAGCCAGCTTGATCTGCACCGGCCACTGGCGCAGCTGGGACTGCTGGGGTGCGCAGGCTGCGGGAGCCTGCTGCCGGTGGATGGCTTTGGCGGCGGTGCCGGGGCAGCCGCAGGGCAGCTTCTCTTCCTTCTTTGCTTTTGCCGCCAGCACGGCGGCTTCATCGTAGGCAGCGGCCTCCCGCACCACGAAGGAGATGGCCCCTGTGGGGCAGGCGGGCAGGCAGTCCCCAAGGCCGTCACAGTAGTCGTCCCGCATCAGCTGGGCTTTGCCCTCCACCATGGCGATGGCGCCCTCGTGGCAGGCAGCGGCACAGGCGCCGCAGCCATTGCATTTATGATGGTCTATTTGGATGATTTTGCGAATCATATGGATTCCTCCTCTTTGCTTGACTTTACAGCAACAGTTTACTATACTGAGAGAAAAATGTATGTTGGATTTCCAACAAAGGAGCATTCTATGGAAGAATATTTTGATATTTTGTCCCAATGTCCCCTGTTTGCCGGGATTTCCCGGGAGGAGCTGAAGTCCATGCTAAGCTGCCTGGAGGGAAAAATCATCCAAACGCCCAAGGGAAGTCCGGTGTTTCTGGAAGGGGAGCCCGCCACATTTGTGGGCGTGGTGCTCTCCGGCATGGTTCAGATTCTGCGAACGGACTTCTATGGAAACCGCATTGTGCTCACGGTGGTGTCCCCCGGCGGACTGTTCGGGGAGGCCTTCGCCTGTGCGGGGGTGGAAACCCTGCCGGTGAGCGCCATGGCCCTGGAAAGCACTTCCGTGCTGCTGCTGGACTGCAAACGGGTGCTGACAAGCTGCCCCAATGCCTGCCCCTTCCATGGCAATTTGGTACGCAATCTGCTGGGGGGAATTGCCCGGAAGAATCTGATCCTCACCCAAAAAATCCGCTGTATGTCCCAGAAAACCACCCGGGAAAAGCTGATGGAGTTCCTTCTGGAGCAGGCCAAGCAGCAGGGCAGCCCGGAATTCGTCATCCCCTATGACCGGCAGGCTCTGGCGGACTATCTGGGGGTGGAGCGCAGCGCCATGTCGGCGGAAATCAGCAAGCTGAAAAAGGCGGGGCGGATCGATTGCACCGGTTCCCGGTTCCGGGTGCTGATGCCGGACATATCGTTCCCGGCAGCCGGGACTGCACCAAAGGCATAAGACGATCAGGAAGGGAATGCCGCAGATTGGCACGTTTCCCTTCAGAATGCCGGGGCGGGCATCAAATCCGGCCTGCCAAACGCTTTCCCGGGCCTGCCCGCGTCAGGTCACCGGCCCCAATAAACCCACCGTTTTCACAGGGGAAACGGTGGGTTTTTGCATCGTTCGGGACAGTGGGAAAGAGCCTGTATGCGATTGGATGTCCCCGGCAAGGGGACAAATTGTAATTTGGTGGGCAGATACTGCAGCACCCCCTTGGCTCTCCTTTTGGGAGAGCTGTCAGCCGAACAGGCTGACTGAGAGGGTACCGCAGTAAGATAATGACAGCAGAAATCCGCCATACTGGCCCTCTCAGGGGCGCCCCTCGCGGGGCAGCCAGCTCCCCCAGAGGGGGAGCCAAGTGGTGCGTCGGTTCCGGTACGCCAAATTCCAATTTTTATGTGTTACAGACTAGTAGGGGCGACATGGTAGCCGCCCCTACGATGGCATCCCTACAAAAAAGCACCCATCTCCGGGAAGTGGAAATGGGTGCGTTTTGTTCGCCGGGTTATTCCGCCCACTGGGACAGGCGGTTCAGGCCTTCTTTGGAGCCGGAGACGAAGAGGATGTCCCCGCATTGGAATTGATAGCCGGGCTCCACCGTTTCCATCAGGCTGCCGCAGCGCTCAATGGCAATGATGTTGGCACCGAATTTCTTTCGGAAATCCACCTCCAGCACGGTTTTCCCCGCCATTTTCTCCGAGGCCAGGAGCTTGGAGATGTTCAGCTTTTCCGACAGCTGGATGAAGTCCAGCATTCGGGAGGCTTCCAGCCGGTTGGCCAGGCGCACGGCCATGTCCTGCTCCGGGTGCACCACCTTGGCCCCCAGCTTTTCCAGGATTTCCCCGTGCTCCGCGCTGGTGGCCTTGGCGATCACCGAGGGGATGCCCATGCTCACCAGATGCAGCGTGGTGAGAATGGAGGTGCTCATGGATTCGCCGATGCACACCACCGCCACGTCACAGTTCTGGATGCCGGTTTCCCCCAGGGTTTTCCGGTCCAGGGTGGGAACCACAAAGGCGTTTTCCGTGAATTCCCGCATTTCCCGGACTTTTTCCTCGTCCCGGTCAATGACCAGCAGGTCCGCATCCGCCTTGGCAAGCTCCAGGGCCAGGGCCATCCCAAAGCGCCCCAGACCGATGATGCCGTAGGTGGTTTTGTTCTTCATGCTTTTCTTAAACATCTGTCATTCCTCCAAAAATCAGCCCACTGCAATATTGCCCTCGGGATAGGCCGCCCGTTCGCCCCGTTTGAAGTACCACAGGGAGGCAACCGTCAGGGGGCCTAACCGCCCGATGTACATCAGCACAATGATCATCAGTCTGGAGACGGTGCCAAGCGTGGGCGTGATGCCGGTGGAGAGGCCCACGGTGCCGAAGGCGCTGGTGGTTTCAAAAAGGGCATCCAAAAAAGCCACCTCCGGCTCCAGCACCAGCATCAGCCAGGTGCAGCAGATCACCAGCGTCAGGGCCAGCAGGGCAATCACCGCCGACTTGCGGAACAGCTCAGCGGGAATGGAATACTTGAAGGCCTTCTCCTGCTTGTTGGTTGCCGAGGAGAGAATCCCCCGGAACAGCACGAAGAAGGTGGTGGTTTTGATGCCGCCGCCGGTGGAGCCGGGGGAAGCGCCGATGAACATCAGCACGATCATGGTCAGCCGGCCCGCCTGGGAATAGCTTGCCATGTCTGTTGTGGAAAAGCCCGCCGTCCGGGCGGATACACTGTGGAAAAAGGCGCCCAGCCAGCTCTCGCTCCCTTCCGTCAGCTTCAGCAGAAGGGTCCCGGCCAACACCAGAAAGGCGGTTACAGACAGCACCACCTTGGTGTGCATGGAGTATTTCTTCCAGCGCAGCCCCTTCCGCCCCAGCTCCTGCACCACCAGAAAACCCATGCCTCCCAGGATGATCAGGGCGGCGGTGGTGAGGTTCAGAAGCACGTTGCCATGATAGGCGGCCAGGCTGCTGCCCGAGTACAACTGGCCTGACTGGCCCAGGATGTCGAAGCCGGCATTATTGAAGGCCGAAATGCTGTGGAACAAGCTGTAGCCCAGGGCTTTCAGGGGGGGATACTCCCGGACAAACACCACAAAGCTCAGCCCTGCGCCCAGGAGCTCAATGGTCAGGGCCGTAAAGAGCACCTGCTTGACGAAACGGACCGTGCCCCGCACCGTTTCCAGATTCCCCGCCTCCTGGATCAGGTGGCGGCCCTTCAGGTTGATTTTTTTGCCCATGGCCAGAATCACCCCCGCCCCCACGGTGGTGACCCCCAGGCCGCCAATCTGGATGAGAACGGCCAGAATGGTCCGCCCCAGGGGCGTGAAGGCGGCGGCGGAATCCATCACCACCAGGCCGGTGACGCACACGGCGCTGGTGGCGGTGAACAGGGCATCGATGTAGGAAAGGGTCACGCCCTCCCGGCGGCTGCAGGGCAGCATCAGCAATCCCGACCCCAGGAGAATCACCCCCAGAAAGCCAAGGGCGATGATCCGTCCGGGGGATAGAACCAATCGTTTCTTCTGCATTCTTGTATCCTCTGTGTGTGTGACAAAAGTTCCATGGTGCTATTGTACGACAGAAAAGGTAAAGATGCCCTGAAAATGGGAGTGCTGAGTTTAAGAGAATATAAAGAAAGGACACCCCCCGGGAGGAAGGGTGTCCAAGGTTTCAGGTATGAGATATCGTTTATCGGGTGAACCCTGCAAAAATGGTATTTGGCGGGCAGTGCCCTTGGCTCCCCCTATGGGGCAGCCTGAGAGGGTAGCATGTTTGATTTCGGATGCTATTATCTCACTGCGGTACCCTCTCAGTCAGCCTGTTCGGCTGACAGCTCTCCCAAAGGGAGAGCCAAGGGGGTGCTGCCATATCTGCCCGCCAATTCGCCTGGGTGCTGCCGCGCATGTTCTATTTCATTCTGTAGAGCACCCTGGGGCGGCCGCCGGTTCCGTAATCGATGGAGCTTTCCAGCCGGCCGGTTTCAATCAGGTAGTTCAGGTAGTTGCGCACCGTCACCTTGGAAAGGCCGGAGGACTGGGAGATGCTCTCGCAGGTGTGGTCCTGGTCCTGCTCTTCCCGGAGCAGATTCTCGATGAACTGCAGGGTCTTTCCGTTCAAGCCCTTGCGCAGGTCCCGGGAGCGGTCCTCTCCGGAAAAATCGTTGCTCAGCAGCTTATCCACCACCGCCTGGTCCGCCTGCTTGCTGCTTTTCACCAGGGACATTTTGCCCAGGTATTTCTGCACCGCCTCCTGGAGCCGGGAAAAGGCAAAGGGCTTGATGATGTAATCTTCAATGCCCAGCCGCAGCGCCTCCTCCACCACGGACATTTCCGTGGCCGCCGTGAGCATGATCACCCCGGTCTGGATGCCCCTGCTGCGGATGCTCCGAAGGAGCTCCAGCCCATCCACCATGGGCATATACATATCCACCACCGCCAGCTCCGTTTCGTGGGTCTGCAAATAGGCCAGCGCATCCCGTCCGTTGGTAAAAATCGCCTCCACCTTCAGCTGGGGAAACTGGGACAGATACTGGGCATTGAGCTGGGCAACCATGGGATCATCCTCCACGATGATGACGCGAATCATACTTTGTGTTCCCCCCGTTTTTCGTTAAAGATCAAGGTAAAGGTGGTACCGGTGTCCGGCTCGGAGTCCACCTCCAGGCTGGCAGAATGCCTGTCGGCAATGTTGCGGATCAGATTCATGCCGTAGCCCCTGCCTTCGGTGGCCTTGGTGCTGAAGCCGCTGTCGAAAATATGGGCCAGCCGCTCCGGCGGGATGCCGATGCCGGTGTCGGAAACCATCACCAGAAGGCCTGTTTCATTTTCCGTAATCTGAAGCACGATTCTTCTGGTCCGCCGGTCGGGCACCGCGTTCACCGCCTCGATGGCATTTTCCAGCAGATTGCCCACAATGGTCACCAGCTCCGCCGTGCTCAGATAGTCGCTGTGCTCCGGCAGGAAGGAGTTGGTCAGCAGGGTCATGTGAATGTCCAGCTCCCGGGTGTTGTTCAGCTTGCCCAGAATCAGGGCCGCCACATTGGAATTGTGGATCAGCTGGATCACCGGACCGATGCTCTGGGCCTGGGAGGCGGAAACGCTGCCAATGTAATTCATGGCTTCCTCCTCCCGGCCCATTTGCAGCAGACCGCTGATGACCTGGAGCTTATTCATAAATTCATGGTTATTGGCCCGCAGGGCGGAAATCATATTGCGGCTTCCGCTGAGCTGCTCCGCCCGGCGGACGGCATCGCTTTTATCCCTCAGGATCAGCACCTGTCCGGTGCAGCTGCCCCCGGAGCGCATGAGCACACTGCCGGTGAGCAGATTGGGGCGGCTGGTGGGCAGGTTCTGTCCCTCCACATTGCGCAGGCTCGCCCCGTCCTGGCGCCGGAGCAGATCGTCCACCGGCTTTCCCAGCAGCAGATCCTCGTGCTGCCCCAGGGTGTTCACTGCCGCCCCATTGACAAAGAGAATTTTGCCGTCATTGTCCAATGAGACGATTCCCTCCTCCAGGCTGTTGAGGATGTCGTTCTGCACCAGATAAATCCGGAGCAGTTCCTCGGGCCTGGCACCCCGCAGATGCTTTTTCAGATACATGGCCAAAAGCCCCGCGAACGCAATGGTGCAGGCGGTGAGCAGGAGGAAGAGCTTGCCGTAGGAGGCCACGATCTCGCTGCGCAGCGCATCAATCCGGCTTCGGGTGGTACTGGTCATGACAAAACCGATCACATCCCCGTTTCCGCTCAGAACCGGACTGAAATAACGGTGCTGGAAGCCCATGGTGCCCTGGGCATCGGAGAAATACCGCTCTCCCGCCAGCGCCTGCTGCTCATCTCCCCCCACGAAGGTGCCGCCGATTCGTTCGTGGACAATGTGATAAACCCGAACGGAATGGATGTCGGCAATGGAGAGTACGTCCAAATCCGCTGTTTTGCGCACCAGATCATCCAGATAGTCCATCAGTTCCCCGGAGCAAGCCCCATTCTCAATGGCCTGGCGAACAGACCCATTGGAGGAAAGGCTCTCCGCCGCGGCAGACAGGCCGTTGTCGATTTTCTCCTGCATGGTGTTCATGGCATAGCGCAGGGTCAGCGCCATGGTAATGCCCAGCAGCAGAAGCCAGATCATCAGAATGACCGTAACCAACTGGATAAAAAAAGGGGTGGTTCTGCCCCGCCTTTGAAAGCCGCTTACCATTATGTTCTGTCCCTCCAGGTACCCTTTTCTGGTGATTATCATGTGCTCGTAACAGCATGGAATGTGTTTGTCGTGTTCACTCAATATCCCGGTAAATTGTAATTTGGCGGGCAGATACGGCTGCGCCCCTTGGCTCTCCCTTTGGGAGAGCTGTCAGCCGAACAGGCTGACTGAGAGGGTACCGCAGTGAGATAATAGCATCCGAAATCAAACATGCTACCCTCTCAGGCTGCCCCCTGCGGGGGCAGCCAGCTCCCCCAGAGGGGGAGCCAAGGGGTGCGCCGGTTCCGGAACGCCAAATTACAATTCGTCAATGCGCTTACGAAAACCCATGGTTTTAATGGTATTCTATCATGCTTCGCCGCTGCTTGCAAGAACCGCGCCGGGAAAAGAGAAGAAACATATTTATTTTACTTTCCAAAGCTTTTCATCCGGCGAAAAATGTTGTATAGTAATTTTTAACAAAAGTGCGTGTTTGTACAAGCACGTTTTGTTGAAATATCCAAGAGAGATTCAAAGGAGGTTTTCTATGGATTACGCAAAAGAGTCCCTGCGGCTCCATGGCGAGTGGAAGGGCAAAATTGAGGTGAATGCCGTGGTGCCTGTGGCCACGAAGGAGGATCTGTCCCTGGCCTACACCCCCGGCGTTGCTCAGCCCTGCCTGGAGATCCAGAAGGACATCGACAAATCCTATGAGCTGACCCGCCGTCACAACCTGTGTGCCGTCATCACCGACGGCTCCGCCGTGCTGGGTCTGGGCGACATCGGCCCCGAGGCCGGTATGCCCGTGATGGAGGGCAAATGTGTCCTGTTCAAGGCTTTCGGCGATGTGGACGCCTTCCCCCTGTGCGTCAAGACCAAGGATGTGGACGAATTTGTCAACGCCGTGTACCTGATCTCCGGTTCCTTCGGCGGCATCAACCTGGAGGATATCGCCGCTCCCCGGTGCTTTGAGATCGAGCGGAAGCTGAAGGAAAAGTGCGACATTCCCATCTTCCACGACGACCAGCACGGCACCGCCGTGATCACCCTGGCCGGTCTGACCAATGCCCTGAAGGTGGTTGGCAAGAAGAAGGAGGACGTGAAGATCGTCACCTCCGGCGCCGGCGCTGCCGCCATCGCCATTGTGAAGCTGCTGCTGTCCGCCGGCTTCAAAAACATCGTCATGACCGACCGCACCGGCGCCATCTATCAGGGGCGTGAGGGTCTGAACTGGATCAAGAAGGAAATGGCTGAGGTCACCAATCTGCAGAAGGAGACCGGCAAGCTGGTTGATGTCATCAAGGGCGCTGACGTATTCATCGGCGTTTCCGCCCCCGGCACCCTGACCACCGAAATGGTCAAGACCATGGCCAAGGACGCCATCGTCTTTGCCTGCGCCAACCCCACCCCCGAGATCTTCCCCGAGGATGCCAAGGCAGGCGGCGCAGCGGTTGTTTCCACCGGCCGCAGCGACTACCCCAACCAGATCAATAACGTGCTGGCCTTCCCCGGCATTTTCCGGGGTGCCTTCGACGTCCGCGCCTCCGATATCAATGAGGAGATGAAGATGGCTGCTGCCAATGCACTGGCCTCCCTGGTCTCCGACGAAGAGCTGAACGCAGACTACATCATCCCCGCCGCCTTCGACAAGCGGGTGGGGCCCGCCGTGGCCAAGGCCGTGGCCGAAGCTGCCCGGGCATCGGGTGTTGCCAGAATCTGACGATTCCCAGCGAAAAGCACCGGAAATCCCTCCGGTATATCCCAAGGTTCAAAATTGAAAGGAGCATTTACAATGTCTGGTAAAGAACAAACTTTGAGAAAAGACCCCTTTAAGCTGTTTGACCTTCCCTGGTATATTTTCGCAATTTTCGCCGTTGTGGTCCTGGCTGCCGCCTATCTGGGCGTTCTGCCCCAGGGCATGGCCGGCTGCTTCGCTTTCATGATCGTTCTGGGCACCATCCTCAATGAGGTTGGTGAACGCACCCCCATCATCCGCTCTTACCTGGGCGGCGGCGCCATCGTCATCATCTTCGGCTCCGCTCTGCTGGACTACTTCCATGTCCTGCCCCACCTGCTGAAGACCCTGGAAGACGGCACCAAGGTTTACGCCAACTTCGTCAAGCTGGATCTGGTTGGCAACATCAGCACCTTCTTCAAGCCCACCGGCGCATTCCTGGACTTCTACATTGCCGCTCTGATCACCGGTTCCATCCTGGGCATGAACCGCAAGCTGCTGGTGAAGGCTGCTGCCCGTTACTTCCCCGCCATCTTCGGCGGCCTGGTCCTGTCCTTCGCCCTGTGCGTTGGCCTGGGCGCCATCACCGGCTTCGGCGCTGTGAAGGCTCTGCTGCTGATTGCTCTGCCCATCATGGGCGGCGGCATGGGCGCCGGCGCTACCCCCCTGTCCAAGATCTTTGAATCCACCGGCACCATGTCTGCTGCCGATGCCATCTCCATCATGACTCCCGCCGTTGCCATCGGCAACGCCATCTCCATTGTTATGGCCGGCATCGTGGTGAAGGTCATCCGGGACAAGAAGTGGAACGGCAACGGCGCTCTGATGCAGGCCGGCACTGTGGATCCCAAGGAGCTGGAAATCAGCCCCGAAATGCAGGCAAAGCGGGACGCCATCGACATCAAGAATCTGGGCGTTGGCCTGTTCGTCTCCTGCTCCTTCTTCGCCTGGGGCTACATCCTGGCCAAGGGTTGGTCCACTCTGGTTCCCGGCATCACCATCCACGCCTATGCCTGGATGATCATCTCCGTGGCCATCTGCAAGATCGCCAACATCATCCCCGAGCGCATCGAGATTGCCTGCTATCAGTGGTTCCAGTTCATCATGAAGAACCTGACCACCACCCTGCTGGTTGGCATCGGCCTGTGCTACCTGAGCATCGACAAGGTCATCGAGACCTTCACCGTGACCTACCTGATCCTCTGCCTGGCTACCTGCATTGGCGCCTTCGTGGGTGCTGCCATCGTGGGCAAGTGGGTTGGCTTCTATCCTGTGGAGTCCGGCCTGACCGCCGGTCTGTGCATGGCCAACATGGGCGGCACCGGCGACGTGGCCGTTCTGTCCGCCGCCAACCGCATGGAGCTGATGCCCTTCGCTCAGATCTCCTCCCGTCTGGGCGGTGCCATCATTCTGATCCTGGGCAGCCTGCTGCTGTCCGTCATGGGCGGAATGCTGTAAGTCTCTTTTCCATCCGGGGCGCTGCCGATTCCGGCAGCGCCCTTGCCTTTCAAATCCGCCGGCGCAAAAGGAGAAAAGTATGAATTGTATCAAATGCGGAGCCTCCGGTCAGGACTATCCCTTTCATGTCCTTCAGGTCCAGACCCTGCATGTCCGGGACCTGACGGGGGAGAAGCGGGTTCAGGCCCTGGGGGATTTTGAAGACCACTGCGTCTGCCGCAAATGCGCAGAGCGAAAGCTGAGCGCCATCCTGAACAACCGAAAGGCAACCGCCAAAAGCGCCCTTCCTTTCCTGCTGGCCATTGTGGCAGGCATCGCCGTCGCCGCCATCTTCTGGAGGAGCAACGGTGCCTTCCGGCTTCTGGGCCTGGGAATGCTGGTCTGCGGCATCCTGGGAACCGTGGGGACCGTCCAGGCCGGGGAAAAGAAGCGCAATCAGTTCGCGCCCCTGCCCCACGACAAGGCCCTGGCCGCTGCCGCCTGGGAGAGCTTTCTGGAAGCTGCCCCCAAAAAGAACGACATCAACGACATCACCTACATTCCCGTCAATGAGGAAACTCTGGCGCGGAAAAACGGCGATCTGATGATCCTGTATAACCTGCTTCCCGAAATCGCGGTACAGGCCTACGCGCGCATCCACAATCCGGAGCAGGAGGGAGCTCAATCCACCTGACAACGGTATCCCCCTTCCGGCTGCCCCACGGGCAGCCGGAAGATTTTTGATGTGGTTATGCGGATAACCCTTGACCTTTTCCAGGATTGAGATACAATGGAACGGGAATGTGGGGGAATTGTATTTTGGCGGGTACAAATGACATCCACGCCACCGTAGGGGCGGCTACCAGCCGCCCGCGCAGTACAAGCCAAAAATGATGAACCGGGTTGGGCGAATTCCCACAGCACCACGATAAAACTGTAGGGGAGGCTCGCAGCCTCCCGCGCGGTACAAACCTACAATCACGAATCAGCTTGGGCGAATTCGTACTGTGTCGGACGTGGTACCATTCAACCGAACACTTTTGACCCGGAACAAAAGCGGGAGGCTGAGAGCCTCCCCTACAATGGGTACGAATTGCATGCCATTCAACCAAGCACGCGGTTCCGTTACGTTGCGGGCGGCTTGGTAGCCGCCCCTACGATGGTATCCCTACAAACATCATTTTCCCGCGTCAAGACAAAATCATCCCAAATCAGGAGGAACGCTGCCATGGAAGAACAACGGGTCAGAATCCGGGATATCGCCGAGGAACTGGGGTTGAGCACCGCCACGGTTTCCAACGTCATCCACGGAAAGACGAAGAAAATATCCGACGAGACCGTAAAGCGTGTGATGGCGCTGCTGGAAGAGCGTCAGTACATCCCCAACATTGCCGGGGTACTGCTGGCCCGGAACGACTCCAAAATCATCGGCGTGTTTGTGAACGACCACGAGAAATACGAAGGGCACACCCTGGATGACTTTTTCATCGCCTCCTCCCTCAACCATCTTTCCACGGAAATTGAAGCCAGCGGCCAGTTTATGATGGTGAAAAAGGCGAAAAGCCCCGGGGAGGTTCTGAAATTCGCCTCCATGTGGAACATGGACGGGGTGGTCATCATCGGCTTCTGTGAGCAGGACTACATGTACCTGCGCAGCCATATGCGGATTCCCTTCGTGGTTTACGACGGCATCTGCACAAACCCGGAGCGGATCGTGAACATCACCATCGACAATTTTCACGGCGGCTACCAGGTGGGGTGCCATTTCCGGCAGCTGGGACACCGGAACGCCCTGTGCATCTCCGACAATGCCATTGCCGTTGACCGGGAACGGATGGAGGGGTTTTATCAGGGGTTTGCCCCGGGAAAGGCGGGGTTTCTGCTGATTCCCATGGGGAAGGAGGAACGGTGGGCCTTTTACCTTCAGCACCTCGATACCATCCGGAAGGCCACCGCCCTGTTTGCCGTTTCTGATTATTACGCCATCGACATGATGTGTTTTCTCCAGGAGCACGGCGTCGCCGTTCCGGGGGATATTTCCGTGGCAGGCTTTGACGATATTCCCATGTGCAGCATGGTCAGCCCCACCCTGACCACCGTCCGCCAGGACGGGGCCCTCCGGGCAAGGCTTTCCATCCGGAAGCTGCGGGAGCTGAAAGAGAATGCCCAGATCGACCCGGAAATCAAGCTGCCGGTTACACTGGTGGTGCGGAACAGCACAAAGGAATACCGCCCATAACAATTGCGCTGTGTTTGTTTTTTTGCACAAACACAGCGTTTGATTTTTGTGCAGGGTTACGCGGTTAACCTTTGAAATTCCGTCAAACAGGCGTTATACTGACTTCAGAAACGCAACCAAACAGGAGGTCCTTCCATGGAGAAAGAGAATCGGTTCTTCCAAATGGTGTGTCAGCTTGCCGTTCCCGTCACGCTGCAGTCCATGCTTCAATCGTCCTTCAGCATTGTTGACCAGATCATGATCGGTCAGCTGGGCAGTGTCAGCGTGGCCGGTGTGGGCCTGGCGGGCAAATTTTCCTCCATTTACGCCGTTGTGATTTCCGCCATCGGCGCAGCGGCAGGAATCATGATCTCCCAATATCTGGGGCAGAAAAACAGCCGGGAGGTCCGGCGGAGCTTTTTTACCAATTTGCTGCTGGGCGGCGCAGTTGCGGCGATTTTCACGGCTTTGTGCATGGTGTTTCCCGGGCAGATCATGGGACTTTACACCGCCGACGCTCCCACGCGTCAGGCGGCGGCAGGATATCTGTTCCTGATTGCCCTGACCTTTCTGCCCCTGGCCGGGTCCACCCTGCTGTCTACCCTGTTTCGCTGCACGGAAAAGCCCAAACTGCCCCTGTATGCCAGCATGATCTCCGCGGCGCTGAACACCGGGCTGAATTACATCCTCATTTTCGGCAGGCTGGGTCTGCCTTCCATGGGTGCCCGGGGCGCGGCCATCGCGACGGTCATTTCCCAAGGGGTCAACTGCCTGCTGATGCTTCTGATGCTCTCCCATACCGGACCTATTTCGGCTCAGCCGGGTGAAAAAGTCCGGCCCGCAGGCTTCAACTGGAACCAGTACCTGTCCATGCTGCTGCCCATTCTGGTGTGCGAAGTGGTGTGGAGCCTGGGAGAGAACGTGTACGCGGGCATTTACGGCCACATGGGCACCCAGGCCACCGCCGCCATGACCCTGATCAATCCCATCCAGGGGCTGCTGATCGGTGCCCTGTGCGGCTTATCCCAGGCGGCCAGCGTGATCATCGGAAAAAAGCTGGGCGGCGAAGAATACGAAGCGGCCTACACGGCAGCCTGGAAGCTGCTGCTTTACGGGGCGGTAGGCTCCGTGCTGCTGTCAGCGGTGGTGGTGCTGACCAGAGCCCTTTATGTGGAAATCTATCAGGTGGAGGAAGCCGTCAAAGCGCTGACCCGGCAGATTCTGCTGGCCTATGCCCTGATTGCGCCCTTTAAGGTGCTGAATATGATTCTGGGAGGCGGCATCATCCGCAGCGGCGGACGGACAAAATATGTGATGTACATTGATATGATCGGCACCTGGGGCTTCGGCGTCCCCCTGGGCCTGGTGTCCGCCTTTGTTCTGAAGCTGTCCATCCCCGATGTTTATTTCATCCTGTCCCTGGAGGAATGTGTTCGGTTCGCCATTTCCCTGGCAGTTCTGCGCAGGAAAAAATGGATGAACCGCCTGGAAGCGGGCAAATTGTAATCTGGCGGGCAGTGCCCGCGGACAATGGCGCACCGGGCTGGTATATGATCCGGGACTCCTGGGCACCGCCCGGTAACGATTTTGCGCAGTACAATCATTGCCCAGCCATCGTAGGGGCGGCTATTAGCCGCCCGCGCGGTACAAGCCAAAAATGATGAACCGGGTTGGGCGAATTCCCACAGCACCACGATAAAACTGTAGGGGAGGCTCGCAGCCTCCCGCGCGGTACAAACCTACAATCACGAATCAGCTTGGGCGAATTCGTACTGTGTCGGACGTGGTACCATTCAACCGAACACGCAGTTTCATCGCGTGGCGGGAGGCTAAGAGCCTCCCCTACAATGGGTACGGATTGCATGCCATTCAACCAAGCACGCGGTTCCGTTACGTTGCGGGCGGCTGGTAGCCGCCCCTACGATGGCATCCCTACAAATTACAATTCACCGTTTTGCGGTGGAAAACCCATCCGCACACAACGCAAAAAGACAGCCATCCAAGCTTTTCGGATGGCTGCTCTTTTTATGAACTTAGTCTTTCGCCGGTACGGGGCCCACGCTGCTGCCGGGACACAACGAGAAGGGAACGGAAACGTGGCAGGTTTTTCCGTTGGCAATGGCATCCTGGAGCACCCGGTAGCTGGTTTCCGCCAGCGCTCCGGTGGACTGGGCCACGGTGGTGAGCCTGGGGATGAAATACTGGCCGTAGGGCAGGCCGTCGAAGCCCACCACGGAGATATCCTCCGGCACCCGAAGTCCGTGGTCATGGATGCACCGCATGGCACCCACAGCCATCACATCTGCCATGGCGAAAACGGCGGTAATGCCTTCCCGGTTGGCCAGGATTTTCTCCATGGCCTGATAGCCCCCCTCAAAGGAGAAGCGGGCCGTCCGGTAGCAGGCCATCCTCGCCCCCGTTCCGGACAGGGCAGCCTGACAGCCGCTCAACCGGTTCCGGCTGATTTCCGAGGACTCCAGGTCACCGCCGATGACGGCAATCTCCCGGTGGCCGTTGCGCACCAGCAGGTCGCAAATCGTTTCCGCCGCCGCCATATCATCCGTTGTGACACTGGACAGCCCCTCGAAGGGGAGCCCCTTGGCGGAGTTGGTCACGAGAACGGTGGGCAGACTCAAATTCTCATAGTCCGCCAGGAAATTCTGGGTGGTACCGCCAAAGAACAGAATACCCAGGGGCTTTTTCTCCCGATAGAGCTTCATGGCCCTGCGGACCTCATTGTCATCCTCGTCAATGTAGTCCACCATCAGCGGCTGCTGTTCCCCGGCGGCCAGCTCCTGGGTGGCCTCCACCATCTGGAAGAAGAGCTCGTTGGCCCGCCCCTTGACGATCACCAGCAGGGCGTCGCTGTTCTGCCTTTTCAGGCTCTGGGCATTGGCGTTAATCTCGAAGCCGTACTGCTGGGCCAGGGCAAGAATGTGCTCTCTTGCCTTGAGGCTCACGTTGGGCTGATGGTTCAGCGCCCGGGAGACCGTACCCAGAGAATAGCCGGAGAGTTTCGCAAGGTCCTTGATGGTCATATCAGCCCTTCACTGCGCCGGCAGCCACACCCTTGATGATGTGCTTCTGGCAGAACATATACACCACGATGATGGGGATGATGCTCAGCATGATCACGGCCATGGTGGCGCCCAGGTCCACGGAACCGTAGCTGCCCTTCAGATACTGCACGTGGATGGGGATGGTCATGTACTTTGTCCGGTCCAGCACCAGATAAGGCAGCAGGTAGTCGTTCCAGACCCACATCAGCTCCAGAATGCCCACAGAGATCATGGTGGGCTTCAGCATGGGCAGCACTACCTGGAAAAAGGTCTGAACAGGACCGCAGCCATCGATGACGGCTGCTTCCTCAATTTCAAGGGGCAGGCCCTTCACAAATCCTGTGAACATGAAAATGGCCAGGCCGGCACCAAAGCCCAGATAGACAATGGGAATGGTGTAGGGGGTGTTCAGCTTCAGCTGGTCAGCGGTGAAGGTCAGGGTAAACATCACCATCTGGAAGGGCACGATCATGGAGAACAGGCACAGGTAGTAGAATGCCTTGGAAACCCCACTCTCCACCCGGCAGATATACCAGGCGCTCATGGAGCAGAACAGGAGAATGAGGAAAACGGAGGCGATGGTAATAAACAGGCTGTACCAGGCGGATTTCAGGAAGGGATAGTTGCCGAAGGTCATACCCTTGATGTAGTTGCCCAGGCCCGTGAAGGTCTCGGAATTGGGCAGCGCAAAGGGATTCAGGTTCACCGCGTTGTTGCTCTTGAAGGAGTTGATCAGGACCTCCACCACGGGCATGATCCAGAACAGGCAGAGCACGGAGAATAACACGGTCATGATTTTGCTCAGGGTCGTATACTGACTATTCTTTTTCATTACTGCTGCACCTCCTTGCTGCGGGTGGCATACTGCTGGGTCAGGGCAAGGACAGCAACCAGGATAAAGAAGACGACTGCCTTCGCCTGGGCCACGCCATGCCAGTTCTTATTGATGTTGTAGGTGGAATAGATATTCAGGGCCAGCATTTCGGTCATGTTGATCTTTGCACCGTTTGCCATCACGCTGGGCATACCGCCGGTCAGGGCCATATTCTGGTCGAAGAGTTTGAAGGAATTGGTCAGAGTCAGGAAGGTGCAGACGGTGATGGAGGGCATCACATTGGGGATGATGACCCGGAACAGGGTCTGGGAACCGGAAGCGCCGTCGATTTTGGCCGCCTCAAGCATATCCCCGGGCACGGACTGGAGTCCGGCAATGTAGATGATCATCATATAGCCGATCTGCTGCCAGGCCACCAGGATCACCAGGCCCCAGAATCCGTAGGTGGCGTTGGCGGTAAGATAGGTACCGTAGCGCTTCAGGATTCCGTCGAAGATCATGCTCCAGATGTAACCCAGCACCACACCGCCGATCAGGTTGGGCATGAAGAACACGGTACGGAACAGGTTGGTGCCCCGCATTTTCTGGGTCAGGGCATAGGCGATGAAAAAGGCGCACACATTGATGAGCACAATGGACACCACAGCAAAGCCCGCGGTGTTCCAGAAGGCCCGGGCAAATCCGGCATCCTGAAAGACCTTGAGGTAGTTGCCAATGCCCACCCATTTGGCATCCCGGGGGGTGTTGAACTTGCAGAAGGAAAGGTAAATACCCTGAAGGAAGGGCCAGATAAAGCCGATGATAAATGCCAGGAACGTGGGCAGGATGAATAATGGCGCATATTTTTTGATGGGACGCTGCACCAGACTCAGCTGCTTTTTGTTTTTTGCCAAGAGAATCTTCCTTTCTGTCCGATTTGTAAGGAAGGACGGAGGCCCGGACCCGCGCGAGCCAGGCGCAGGCCTCCGCTCTTCCCGTATCCGCATATAAAGAAAGGGACGGGCAGTACGCCCGCCCCTTTCGGTGGGATTCAAGAATCAGCCGTGAACCATGTTGTATTCCACAGCCCAGCCGTCCACGAAGGCGGTGACAACCTCAGCCCAGTTGGCGTCGGTGGGATCGGCGGAATACTTGGCCAGAGCGGTGACAACGGTAGCTCTCCAGGAGTCCACATTGGGGGTGTCCACGAAGGCCCAGGTGACGGAGTAGCAGCCGTCAGCCAGCAGAGCGTCGCCGTTCTTGATGAAGCCGTTGGTGGAAGCGGGGGCAGCCTTGAAGGGCACGGAGCCGAACTGCTCCACCATCATGGAGGTGCCGGCCTCGGAGGTCACCAGCCAGTACAGGAAGTCCAGGGTGGCCTTCTGGTCAGCTTCGGAGGCCTGCGCGTTCACGGCCCAGCAGTTCTCGGTGCCGGAGCACAGACCGGCCTTCTCTTCGCCTTCCACGCCGCAGTAGATGGGGATCATCTGCACGTTCAGGCCGGCGTCGCTCAGAGTGGCGTACTCCCAGGAACCGTTCTGATAGAATACAGCCTTGCCCTCCACGATCTCAGCTCTGCTCTCGTCGCCGGTGCCGGAGGTAAGGGTCTTGGCATCAGCAGCGGTGTCGGTGATGTACAGGTCCCAGATGTTGCGGAAGTTGTCCATGTAGGAGCCCTTGATGGTGGCGGGCTGGGTGGTGATGCCGTCAGCCTTGAACTCGTAGTACAGGGGCAGGTTGGCCAGGTGGCCGGAGAAACGCCAGGAGGAAGAACCGTCCAGGCCGGGAGCGGAGAAGGCATCGAAGCCCAGGGTCTCGGCGTTGGCGTGGATGTCGTCAGCCACGGCCTTCAGGGAAGCGAAGTCCTTGATCTCGTCGATGGAGTGGCCAGCCTTCTCCAGCAGGTCCACGTTGGTGATGATGCCGAAGGACTCATAGCAGTAGCCCATGGCCTTCAGAGCACCCTCATCGTTGTACAGGTTAAAGTCGTTGGTGGTCAGTTCACCGGCCACGGCGGTGCCGGTCAGGTCCAGAGCGTACTCGTCCCAGTTGCCCAGGGCTTCCCGGTTGCCGATGACGAACAGGGTGGGCGCCTCGGACTTGGTCATCTCAGCGGACAGGGTCTGCTGATAGGTGCCGGAAGCGGCGGTGACAACCTTCACGGGGACACCGGTCTCGGCGGTGTACAGCGCGGCGATCTCCTGCAGCGCGGCGTCTGCTTCGGGCTTGAAGTTCAGGTAGTAGACGGAGCCGGTCTCCTCAGCGGAAGCCACGGCGCACAGGCCCAGAACCATCACAACAGCCAGGAACAATGCAAGAAACTTCTTCATATGATGTATCCTCCCAAAATTTTTTGAAACTGGAACCGTTTCCAATTTCTTGGTGATATTGTAGCACCTTTTTCCGCAATTGCAAAGTCTTTTTTTGTTCCCATGGAATAAATCGCTGTTTTAGATAAGAAAAAAGATAAGAAACTGGTAAATCTGACCATTCCGCAGCCTGCAAAAAGCAGACCGGGTGCCCTTTCCCCCGCTGTGAAGAAGGGGGTGGTTGAATTATTCCGGATTTTCTGGTATGCTTGACCCGGCAAGGCTTGTCCTTTTCCGATTACCGGCTGTTTCGGAAGCACAGCAGCAAGTTGTAATTTTTGCGGGCAGATACGGCAGCACCCCTTGGCTCTCCCTTTGGGAGAGCTGGCTGCCCCGTAAGGGGCAGCCTGAGAGGGCCAGCATGGTTTGATTTCGGGTGCTACTATCTTACTGCGGTACCCTCTCAGTCAGCCTGTTCGGCTGACAGCTCTCCCAAAGGGAGAGCCAAGGGGCGCCGTAAGCGCCAGTACGTTAAATTCCAAATCCCCCCGGTTTTAATACCGTCTTAAACTGAATGATTCTTCTCTAAGGCCGCCTTAGACTGGACCGGTGTATAATGAAGGCACAAAATGGAAGTGCCGCAGCCCGGTAGGAGGGGTCCTGAATGGAAGAATTGGTATTGGTTTTGTGCCTTGTCTATATTTTCGGGGTGGGCTACCTCTTTGTCCGGGGGGCGGATGGCTTCATGCACGCCCATCCCCGGGGCTTTCCGGGCAGACGGAAAAAGATGATGGGGAACCCCACTGCCTGGCGTGACCCGGCTGAGGATGGGATGGACTTGTCCCCGGCAAAGCAGCAAGGAGAAAGGAAACATGAAGAAAGAAATCCATGAACATATCCTGGTCTGCCTCTCTTCCGCCCCCTCCAACGGGAACACCATCCGGGCGGCGGCGAAATTATCCCAGGCCTTTGGCGGCACCCTCACCGCCCTGTATGTGCAGACCAACGGCTCCGACCAGATGGGCGCCGAGGACCGCCGGCGTTTGCAGCAGCACACCCGGCTGGCGGAACAGCTGGGGGCCTCGGTTTCCACGGTCACCGGGGATGACGTGGCCTTCCAGATCGCGGAGTTTGCCAGGCTTTCCAAGGCCACCAAAATCGTGCTGGGCAGAAGCGCCGTGCCAAAGGGCAGGCTGTTTGCCCCCAAGCCCCTGACGGAGCAGCTGGTGGAGCTTGCCCCCGATCTGGATATTTACATCATTCCCGATTCCGCCGGCAAAAACAAGCAGCGGCAAAACCCCGCCACCAGGCAGAGCATCCTGCCGACAGTCCGGGATTGGCTGATTACCGCCGGGATTCTCGCCATGTCCACAGCCCTGGGCTTTGTGTTCCACCGGCTGAAGTTCACCGAGGCGAATACCATTACGGTGTATATTTTCGGGGTGCTGCTCACCGCCCTTTACACCAAGAACTATGTTTGCAGCGGCATTTCCTCCCTGGCGGGGGTGCTGCTGTTCAATTTCTTTTTCACGGAGCCAAGACTGACCTTCTATGCCTATGAATCCGGCTATCCCGTCACCTTTGCCATTATGCTCTTTGCCTCATTGCTCACCGGCACCCTGGCCAACCGCCTGGCGGTGCTGGCAAAGCGCTCCGCCCAGGCCGCCTGGCGGACCCAGGTGCTGCTGGAAACCACCCAGCAGCTGGATCAGGCGGAGGACGAGGCCCAGATTCTGGAGGTAATTGCCGATCAGCTCCTGAAGCTGCTCAATCGCCCCATTGTCCTGCGGTGTACCGGCGGGGAAACCATCCGCCGGGTCCCGGAGCAGGAGCCCTTCGATTTTTCCGCCGATGGGGTTCCCCAAAGCTTTTCCCTGCACTGCGCCGGGGAGAAATTCGGAGATGTTCTGATTTACGGCAGCGCCCTGGAGCCTCTGGAAAGCAGCATCCTCCACTCCATCCTGGGAGAAGGGGCCCTGGCCATTGAAAGCCGGCAGAACTCCCGCCAGAAGGAGGAAGCTGCCGTCCTGGCAAAAAACGAACAGCTCCGGGCCAACCTTCTGCGCTCCATCTCCCACGACCTGCGTACGCCCCTGACCTCCATTTCCGGCAACGCGGAGAATCTGCTGTCCAACGGCCAGGCCATGGAGGCATCGGACCGGAAGGCCGTGCTGACAGATATTTACGAGGACTCCGTCTGGCTGATCCGGCTGGTGGAGAATTTGCTGTCCGTCACCAGAATCGAAGACGGGCAAACCCGGCTCAATATGACCACGGAGCTGGTGGACGAGGTGATCACGGAGTCACTGCAGCATGTGCGCTCCAAAACCCACACCATTGAAACGGACTTTGGAAGCGAAATGCTCCTTGCCCAGATGGATGCCCGGCTCATCAGCCAGGTGATCGTGAATCTGGTGGACAATGCCCTGAAATACACGCCGGAGGGGTCCAAGGTATCCATCTCCGCCCGGAAGCGGGGGGACCGTATCACGGTGGAGGTGGCGGACAACGGCCCGGGCATTTCCGACGAAATGAAGTCCAAGGTATTTGATATGTTCTACACCGGCAACAACAAAATCGCGGACTGCCGCCGGAGCATGGGGCTGGGGCTCCACCTGTGCAGGTCCATCATTCATCTTCACGGCGGTGAAATCACTCTGACGGATAACCCTCCCCAGGGGTGCGTTTTTTCCTTTTCGTTGCCGGCAAGCGAGGTGACCATCAATGAATAAACTGCTGGTTCTTGTGGTGGAGGACGATCCCGCCATCCGCAATCTCATGTCCACCACCCTGAAATCCCACGACTACCGGTTCCTCACCGCCCCCACCGGGGCCTCCGCCATCATGCAGGTTTCCACCGCCCAGCCGGATATTGTGCTGCTGGACCTGGGCCTGCCGGATATGGACGGGGTGGAGATCATCCGGAAAATCCGCACCTGGTCCCAGCTGCCTATCATCGTCATCAGCGCCCGGGCGGAGGACACCGACAAAATCGAAGCCCTGGACGCCGGCGCCGACGACTATCTGACCAAGCCCTTCTCCGTGGAGGAGCTGTTGGCCCGGCTCCGGGTCACCCAGCGGCGGCTGAATTACACCCGGACCTCCAAAGCGGACCCGATCTTTACCAACGGGGAGCTGAAAATCGATTTTGCCGCCGGCTGCGCCTGGCTGGGGCAGAACGAGCTGCACCTGACCCCCATGGAATATAAGCTGCTGTGCGTCATGGCCCAGAATGTGGGCAAGGTGCTGACACTCACCTTCATCACCCAAAAGGTCTGGGGCAGCGCCACCGAAAATGACATCGCCTCCCTGCGGGTGTTCATGGCCACCCTGCGGAAAAAGCTCAGCGCCGGGAAAAACGATGTGCAGTACATCCAGACCCACATCGGCGTTGGCTACCGGATGCAGAAGGTCTAGCCCCAGCCCTGTAAATAGCGGGCAGATATGGCAGCACCCCCTTGGCTCTCCCTTTGGGAGAGCTGTCAGCCGAACAGGCTGACTGAGAGGGTACTGCATTGGGGAATTAGGAGCGTTTCATTGGGTGTGGTACCCTCTCAGGCTGCCCCTATGGGGCAGCCAGCTCCCCCATGGGGGGAGCCAAGGGCACTGCCCGCCAAACTGCCATTTGCCGGGATGACGGGTTAAACCGATAAGTGTCATAAAAACATCCCCGATTCGCTGTGAATCGGGGATGAAATTTATGCTTCGGGAGCGAACCGGGCGCGCATCATGGGCTTGATGCCCCCGGCCTGGAGAATCTCCATGGCCTTGTCCCCCAGCGCCTGGGCGGGGAGCACTTCTCCCGTTTCGGCAATGGTGACGGTGCCGGCGGCCATGTCCAGACGGATGGTCTGGCCATCCTGAACCCGGGCGGCAATGCCCTTACATACGATTACAGGCAGACCCAGATTGATGGCGTTGCGGAAGAAGATCCGGGCAAAGCTGTCTGCCAGAACGGCGCCGGCGCCCATATTCAGCAGGGCGATGGGGGCATGCTCCCGGCTGGAGCCGCAGCCGAAATTGGTTCCGGCCACCACAATTCCCCCCTGGGGGAAATGGGGAGCGATCTCCTCCGAGATGCCCGCCAGACAGTGGCTGCCGATTTCTTTGGGATCGGTGAGCTCCAGGAAACGACCGGGGTAAATCATGTCCGTGTCAATGTTGTTGCCCACAACCAGGGCTTTTCCGATGATTTCTGTTTTCATGGTGCTGCCTCCTCTCAGTCAAGATATGGGCGGGGATCGGTGATTTTGCCGCAGAGAATGCTGGCTGCCACGGTGGCGGGGCTGGCCAGGTACAGATTTGCCTGATTGGAACCCATGCGGCCCTTGAAATTGCGGTTGGTGCAGGTGATACAGTTTTCGCCGGGGGCCAGAATTCCCTCGTGGGTGCCCAGGCAGGCGGCGCAGCCGGGGGTGACCAGGGTGGCGCCGGCGTCCATCAGGTCCTGAATGTAGCCCCGCTCCATGCACTCCTGCAGCACCTGGGAAGAGGCGGGCACCACCAGCAGACGGGCGTACTTGGGAATGTGTTTTCCCTTCAGAATGGCGGCGGCCTGGGCGATGTCCTCGGTGCGGCCGTTGGTGCAGCTGCCGATGTAGGCCTGGTTCAGGGGGATGTTCTTGGCGGCAATTTCGGAAATGGGGTGCACGTTGTCCACATCATGGGGGCAGGACACCACAGGCTCCATGGCGGAAACATCAAACACATGGCTTTCCGCATATTCAAAATCCGGGTCCGTGGTCACCACCTGCCAGGGGCGGACCGCCCGGGGGGCGACATAGTCCAGCACCGCCTGGTTGGGCTGCATGTAGGCGGTTTTCGCGCCCATTTCCACGGCCATGTTGCACATGGTCATTCTGCCGGGAACGTCCAGCCCCTCCACATAGCTGCCGGTGAAATCGATGCACTTGTACACCGCCCCGTCGGCCTTGATCTTCCCCAGCACGTTGAGAATCACGTCCTTGGGATAGACGCCCTTCCGGGGCTGGCCTTCCAGACGGATTTCGATGATCTCAGGCACCCGGAACCACATCTGACCGGTCATGAGGATGCAGGCCATATCCGTGGCGCCGCAGCCGGTGCCCAGGGCCCCGAAGGCGCCGTGGGTGGTGGTGTGGCTGTCGGTGGCCACCACAATCATGCCGGGGTATACCACGCCGGCCTCCGCCATCACCTGATGGCAAACACCGGTGTTCACATCGAAATGGTATTTCAGATCATTTTCCCGGGCGAACTGGCGCATCTCGTTGTGGTTGGAGGCGGTTTTGATGGTGGGGCAGGGGGCGTAGTGGTCAAAAACGAAAGCGGCCCGGGTGTTGTCCCATACGCGCTGCCCGCCCATTTCATAGAATGAGTACACGGTTTGCAGGTACAGGTCGTTGATTTCGGCAAAGTCCACGTTGGCGGTGACGATTTCACCGCACTTCACGGATTCCACCCCGGCATTCCGGGCCAGGATCTTTTCAATGGCATGCATGTCCGTCGCTCCTTTGATTTGAAGATTGAATATTGTATACAATATTCATTTTTGCAATATACCACAGAAAGAAAGGGAATGCAAGCCCTTGGGAGAAAAGCGGAAAAAATCGTCAGATTTCACATATATCGCCGGTTGTTTTGTATATTCCAACAGGATCGGGACGTAAACGTCAGAAAGGCAAATTGTAATTTGAAGCGCAGGGCGCTTCACCCCAATGCGTGCTCGGCTGGTCCGTAGTCGTTACACTCCTGGGTATAAATTGTGGTATGATTGCCACCGGCAATCATCAGGATTCTGATTCGCTGCGCGGAGCACCACGCTCGGTTCGTTTTTGCACGACATGATTGGATTGGATATCATTTTTGCTGCGCAGAAACGTTACCGGGCTTTACCCAGGAGTCCCGGATGACACACACGCCCGGTGCGCCATTGTCCGCGGGCACCGCCCGCCAAATAACATTTTTCAATCTATTCACCAAATCCGGCAGCGTAATTGAGGATTTGGCTCAATCCTGCGAACAGAGCGCGTCAATTGAAAGGGATGTTTCGCTTCGGCTCCCAAATACCGTGATTGATTTCTTCCCCGTTTCGTGTTAGGATAAAAGGCAGAAACGGAGGAGATTTTATGGAAACAATTCAGGTGCTGCCCATTCGGGTTCGGGTGACTTCTGTTTTGCGAAAGGCGCTGTTGGCCGGGGAATACCGTCCCGGGGAGGAACTGAGCCTGACGGAAACGGCGGCAAAACTGGGGGTTTCCAGAACGCCGGTGCGGGAAGCCTTTCAATCCCTGGCGGCGGAAGGGCTGCTGGAGCTTCGCATGAATCGCGGCGCCATTGTCACCGAAATCAATGAGAAATTCATCCGGGACCATTTTGAGGTGCGCATCCTCCTGGAAGGCGAGGCGGTGGCCAGAGCTGCCGGAGCGCATATGGATACCGGGGAGCTGATGGCTTTGCAGCAGTGGGCCCTGGAGCATGAAAAACAGATGACGGACCAGGAGTACCGGGATTATAATCAGAAATTCCATATTGCCCTCTGGAAAGCGGCGGATAACGCCAAGCTCTTCCAGCTGCTCAGCTCCCTTTGGAACGGCCCCTCCTCCACCACCCAGGAACGGGACCGGGAGCATGAAGCCCTGTCCATCCGGGAACACGGTCAGATGCTGGAGTGCATCCGGCGGGGAGAGGCCGACGATGCCAGAGCGGTGATGGAGCAGCACATTTCCAGAAGTATGGGGAACATTCTGTTCAGTTTCCGGCAGGCACAGAAAACAACCGGGGAGGCACACAAAGAATGAAGCTGGTTTCCATTTTTTCCACGGGAATGAATTCCATTTTCCCCATCATGCTGCTGATTCTCTTTGGCTTTGCCCTGCGGCAGAAGGGATTCCTTTCCGATGAATTTGTACGGATCGGCAATAAGCTGTCCTTTCAGTATCTGCTTCCCATCAAGATGTTTCTCAATGCCTATAAAATTGAGAAATTTTCCCATATCCCCTGGCGGCTGGTGCTGTTCAGCCTGGTGATGATGGTGGTGATTTTTGCCCTGGGCTGCTTCACCGCGCCTTTGGCCACCAAGGACCCCAGGCGCAAGGGCGTGCTGCTGCAGGGGACCTTCCGCAGCAACACCGCCATCATCGGCATCTCTCTGGCGGGCATCCTGGGAGGAGAGCAGGCGGCAACGGTTTCCTCCATCCTGACGGCAATGTGCCTTCCGCTGATGAATATCCTGGCGGTTGTCTCCCTGTCCATGTTTATCCGCAGGGAAGGAAAACGCAAGAGTTTGAAGCAGCTGCTCCGGGATGTGGTCACCAATCCGCTGATCGTTGGCATTGTCCTGGGATTCGGCTGCGTGCTGATCCGCAATCTGGAAGAAAGATGCTTTGGAAGCGTGGCTTTTTCCCTCCGGGAGAATCTGCCCTTTGTTTATTCCGCTCTTTCTCAGTTGAGCTCCATTGCCTCTCCCTTTGCCCTGGTGGTGCTGGGCGGGCAGTTCAATTTCTCCGCGGCGGGAAATATGCACCGGGAGATCATCGTGGGAACGGTGTGGCGCAATGTGATTGCTCCCATCCTTGCTCTGGGAAGTGCGTACCTGCTGAGCACCCACACCGGCCTGCTCACCTGCACCCCGGCGGATTACCCCGCCCTGATTGCTTTGTTTGCAACCCCGGTGGCGGTTTCCAGTGCGGTGATGGCCAGCCAGATGGGGGGCGACGGGCAGCTGGCCACCCAACTGGTGGTCTGGACCAGCGTTGCCTCCGTTGTCACCATGTTCGCCATCATCTGCATTGTGATCTGGGCCGGCCTGCTGGGTTGACAAACTCCGAAAGTGAAAAATGAAACCGACAGGGATACCTGTCGGTTTCAGACTGTCGAAAAAGTCCAGCCCATGCTGGGCTTTTTCCATTTTCTATGAT
>CAMEWH010000020.1:0-30181 GCA_945940335.1 uncultured Clostridia bacterium
GCCCCTAACGGGGCAGCCAGCTCCCCCATAGGGGGAGCCAAGGGGTGCGTCGGTTTCGGTACGCCAAACAACAATTTAGCCTGCAAAAGCGTTACCGGGCGGTACCCAGGAGTCCCGGATATCACACCACCCCGGTGCGCATTGGGATGAAGCGCCCTGCGCTTCAAATTACAATTTGTGGTGTGACTGCGACTGTACTACATTGTACAGGTGGAGAAAAATCTTGTCAAGCGGCAAGACATGCGGAAAAATTGCGAAGGATTCCCGGAGGAGATCATATGCGAAAAGCAGCGGCGCTTCCATTATTCATTCTGCTCCTGTGCTGCCTTCCCGCAGCTGCGGCGGAGGATGTGTCAGGCGAGGAATGTGTTGTAGCCAGCAGCGGCGTTCCGGCGGTGGAAGCACTCTTTGACATGGACCTGGAAACCGCCCAGAGTTGCGCAGAGGACGCCAGCGTGCGCTTTTACCATGCGGATGGAATTGCCTCCGTCTATCTGGTTTTCGACCGGGAGTACGGCTTCCTCACCCTGACAGAGGAAGAAACCGGAAGGACTGCGGCGGTTTCCACAGGAGGAATGCTCCATTTCTTTTTGGATTTGGAGGAATGCTTTGGCGCTGCACCGCGAAAGGTGACGCTTCGCTTTTCCACCGGGGAGGCCAGGCTCAATGAGCTGCGTCTGTTTACCCCCGGCGAACTGCCGGACTGGGTCCAGCGGTGGGAGAAAATCCCGGATGGGGAGGCGGACTTGCTCCTGCTGTCCACCCACGGGGACGATGAGCAGCTTTTCTTCGCCGGCCTTCTGCCCTGGTATGCCGGAGAAAAGGGCTACCGGGTCCAGGTGGTATATTTTACCGACCACCGGAATCTCACGTCTCACCGGGTCCACGAAATGCTCAATGGTCTCTGGGCAGCGGGGGTGCGGGATTACCCGGTTTTCGGGCCCTTTGCGGATTACTATACCTTCGATATGGAGGATGCTTACCGCTATTATGAATCCACCGGTCACCCCCGGCAGGAGCTGCTGGGCTTTGTAACGGAGCAGCTGCGCCGCTATCGTCCCCTGGTGGCGGTGGGGCATGATGTGGCGGGGGAGTACGGCCACGGGATGCACAAACTCACCGCCGATCTGCTGATGGAGGCGGTGCAGATCAGCAGTGAGCCCGATGCCTTCCCGGAGCTGGATGAAAAATACGGCACCTGGCTGGTGCCAAAGACCTATCTGCACCTCTATCCGGATAATCCCATCACCATGGATTGGGATATTCCGCTGGCTGCCTTTGACGGCATGACGGCTTATGAAGTCAGCAAGCAGAAGGGCTTCCCCTGTCATGCCAGCCAGATGGAGGATTTTGCTTGGTATTTCCGGGGAGCGGACCGGGCATCGGACGTGGAAAAATACAGCCCCTGCCAATACGGCCTCTACCAGACCACCGTGGGGGAGGACACCGGCCAGGGGGATTTCTTCGAGCATCTGGAGGAATACCGGACGGAGCCGGTTCCCACGGAATCAACCCGGGAAACGGAACCGGCTCCGGAACCCCAACCGGCTCTCTCTTCCACAGCGGTTCCGGAAACATTGCCGGAGCGCGGAGAAACGGCTGATTCAGCGGAGAAAAACTGGATTTTATTGCCCCTTGTGGGAACCATTGTCCTGACGGTGCTTACCGTGTGCCTCAGCGTTCCTGCCTTTGGAAAAAATACTTGAAATATTTTCAAAAAAACACTTGCATTTTTGAAAACGATGTGTTATTATACTTTGGCACTCAGGAATGCGGTGTATGCGCCGGTAGCTCAGTTGGATAGAGTGACTGACTACGAATCAGTAGGTCGGGGGTTCGAGTCCCTTCCGGCGTACCAAAAGGGAATCCGAACCTTGCCTCTGTTCAGGAAGGGTTCGGATTTTTTTACATTCCGGCAGGACTGGAAGGATTTTTGCGGATGTCCGTGGTCATCCCCTGGGCGACGGCTTGACGGCGCCGATACCATTGTGTTGCGAGTTCCTTCCGGCCTACCAAAGATCATCCGAACCTTATCCCTGGGAGAGGTTCGGTTTTTGTTTGTTTGACAATTTCCACATTATGGCTGGTTGATCCACCCGGGAAGAAAGGAGTCCAACTCATGAAGGAAGAACTGGAAAAGCTGACAGAGCAGGTGATGCGCAATGGGCAGGCGATGCTCAGCGGTATCAAATCCGAAACGGATCGGCTTCTGGATGAGGCTGTTGGATTGATGGATGATTGGGACAGGAAAAAGACCTGGTCCGGCATTGATTCTGTGAAGCTGTCCTCTGCGCCGGACACAATCGTGCCTGGATGCATCGTTTTGGAGGGCGGTTCCTTCCGGGGCTGCTATACCTCCGGGGTGTTGGATGTGCTTATGGAAAACGGCATCAATCTGCAGACCACCATCGGTACCTCCGCCGGTGCTCTGAATGGCTACAACTATGTGGCCGGAGAGATCGGCCGTGCCGCAAAAATCAACCTTGGCTACCGCCATGACCGCCGGTACATGGGCCCCCGCACATTGGCCAAGAACCGGGGCGTTGTGGGCTTCGATTTTCTCCTGAATGAAGTGGAGGAGGAAATTCCTTTCAACCGGGAACGGTTTGAGGACCCCAACCGCCGCTTTCTGGTGACGGTCACCAACTGCGAAACCGGCCAGGTGCGCTACTGTGAAAAGGGAATCACCCCGGATTTCCAGAAGGCGGTCCAGGCCAGCGCGTCCATGCCTTTTGTGTCCGATATGGTGGAGGTGGACGGCGTTCCCTGCCTGGATGGAGGCTGTGCCGTGAAGATTCCGTACCGGTGGGCGCTGGACAACGGCTTTGAGAAAATCCTTGTGGTGCGCACCCGGCCTGCAGAATATCGCCGTCCCCAGGAGACCAAGGCCTTTACGGAAATCACCGAGCGAATTTACAGGAATTATCCCCAACTGGTGGAGCTGCTGGACAATCAGAGCGAGCAGTACAACGGCGCCTGCCGGGAACTGGAGCAGCTGCAGGAGCAGGGGAAATTGCTGATGCTTTGCCCCTCAGGCTCCATCAGTGTTTCCGCAATAGAGGGGGATATGGAACGGTTGGGGGCGCTGTACCTCCTGGGCCGGGCCGACGCCAAGCTCATGCTGCCCCAAATCCGGGCGTATTTTGGACTGACTCCGGAAAAAGCCGAGTAAGCAATCGGACTCCACGATAAGCCACCCTTTTGATTGGTTTTTGGCCGTCAAAAGGGTGGTTTTTTATTAGGCCATCGGCTCAGCAAGCATACAAATTGTAATTTGATGGTTTGCACCGCACCAACTGTAGGGGCGGCTCGTAGCCGCCCGCAACGTAACGAAATTGAGTGTTCCGTTGAATGGTATCGTGTCTGACATCGTACGAATTCGCCCAACCCGGTTTATTTTTGTGGATTATACTGCGCGGGAGGCTACGAGCCTCCCCTACACTGGCTGGGCGGTTGTTGTAGTCTGGCACGCAAAAACGTTACCGGGCTTTACCCAGGGGTCCCGGAGGACACACCAGCCCGGTGCGCCATTGTCCGCGGGCACTGCCCGCTAAATTACAATTTGTATGTTTCTCAATAAAACCGATCATAATAAATCAGCCGCCTCCGATTTCGGAAGCGGCTGATGTTTTTACCTATGTATTATGCCAGCTTTGCCTTGGCGGCGGCGATCATGGCGACGCACTGCTTGGCAATTTCTTTGTCTGCCTCGGTCAGGTTCAGCAGGGGAGCGCGGACACCGCCGATGTCCGGGCCGCCGGTGAGGCGGAGGATCTCCTTGATCATGGCGTACATGTTGCCCTCGCCGGAGCACATCTTGTAGATGATCTGGTTGGCATCCTGCTGGAGCTCCCTGGCCAGGGCCAGGTTCTCGCCCTTGGTGGCCAGCTCAAAAATCTTGAGGTAGACTTCGGGCATGGCGCCGTAGGTGCCGCCGATGCCGCCGGTGGCGCCGGCAACGATGCCGCTGAGCAGCTGCTCATCAGGTCCGTTGAAGACCATGGCGCCGCCGGCAATCCACTTTTCGATGTCCTCAATGGGCATGGAGGAGTTCTTTACGCCGATACATCTGGGGTTTTCCAGCATGGTCTTCAGAAGGCCGGGATTCAGGGCCACGCCGGCCAGCTGGGGAATGTTGTAGATGATGAAATCGGTATTGGGGGCAGCGGAGGAAATGTCGTTCCAGTACTTGGCGATGGCCCGGTCGGGCAGATGGAAGTAGATGGGAGGAATGGAGGCAATGGCATCCACGCCCAGGCTCTCGGCGTGGGCGGCCAGCTCCATGGAATCTCCCGTATTGTTGCAGGCCACATGGGCGATGATGGTCAGCTTGCCCTTGGCAACGGCCATCACGTTCTCCAGCAGCAGCTTCCGCTCGGCAACGCTCTGGTAGATGCACTCGCCGGAGGAGCCGCCCACATACAGACCCTTGACACCTTTTTCGATGTAGTATTCCGTGAGTTCCCGGACGGCCTTGGGGGAAATGTCGCCTTTTTCGTCATAGCAGGCGTAAAATGCGGGGATAATGCCGGCATATTTGCTGTAATCTTTCATATGATAGATCTCCTTTTCAATCGTATGCTTTGATTTTGAACACAACCCGGGTGAAGGGTTCGCCCGGCTGCTCCACGGGAATTCTCAGTCGGTGGGCATCCCCGGGAAACACAATCAGGAAATTGCCGGGCCTGAGAATGACGCTCTGTTCCGCCTGACCGGTGTAGCCGTAGAAGTCGCCCTTGTTTTCGGTCAGGGTCAGGCTGTCGGGGTGGGCAATGTCCACCCGTTCCATTCCTTGGGTGACCACCTGAATGTCCAGGTACTTTTTGTGGGCTTCAAAAAAGGTCTGCTCAAAGGGAACGGTTTCCAGGTGGAATTTGGTGACGAACAGGTTTTCTCCGTCCAGCAGCTGCTTTTCGGTGGGAACCTTTTCCAGGAATTCCGGGGTAAGGCAATCCAGTGCTTTATCCAGCTCCGGATGAATACCATAATATTCTGATTTATTCCTGAGATTTGCGACAATCATTTTATCACTTCTTTCGTGAAAGTAAAGTGTGATATTCTTATTTTTCGCCGCCTGGAAGCAGGCGGCGAAAAGTTGGAGAGATTAACCCTTCACAGCGCCCATGGTGATGCCCTTGGTAAAGTATTTCTGGAAAATCAGGAACACGATAATGATGGGCACGGAGGCCAGGGCACAGCCGGCCATCAGCAGACCGAAGTCGGTGGAGTTTTCGCCCTGCATGGTGGCGATGCCCAGAGAGATGGTCAGGTTCTTGCTGGAGGTCAGCATAATCAGCTGCATGAAGTAGTCATTCCAGCTGTTGATGAAGGTGAAGATGGCACAGGCGCCCACGCCGGGCTTGATCATGGGGAACATGACGTCGGTGAAGGTTCTCCATTCGCTGGCGCCGTCAATGCGGCAGGCTTCCGTCATTTCCGTGGGGATGCCCTCGGCAAACTGTTTCAGAAGGAACACGCCGAAGGGCCAGCCCACGATGGGGAAGATCACCGCCCAGATGGTGTCGTACAGGTTCAGGGCGGACATTTCCCGCAGCAGCGGGATCAGGATGACCTGCTTGGGCAGAGCCATGGCGCAGACGATCAGGGTAAAAATCAACCCTCTGCCATAGAAACGCTTCTTTGCCAGGGCGTAGCCAGCCATGGCGGCGGTGAGGCAGGTCAGCAGCATGGAGGCCACGGACATGAACACGGTGTTCACCAGCCAGCGGATGGCGGCGGGAACCGTGGGACCGGCAATGCCGAACAGCTCAAACAGGGGAGCGGAGCGCTTGCTCATCAGGTTCTCATAGTTGGTGAGCACCCACTGGGAAGGAATCCACACGGGAGTGGAGGAGATGATCTCCTTTTTCACCTTGAAGGAACCGGTGATGATCCAGTACAGGGGGAAGACGAACAGGAACGCAATGATGCACACAATCACCCAGCTGGCGATATTTGCATATTTTGCCCTGCGCTTGCTGGATTCAATGGGATTTGTTGCAGCCATACTTCTACCCCCTTACTTTTCCTTGCCCAGGCGGAACTGGGCAGCGGAAAGAATTGCGATAATGATTGCCAGGATCACGCCCATGGCGTTGCCGTAGCCGTAGCGGTACAGCTTAAAGGCGTTGTAGTAGATGTAGTACATGATGGTCATGGTGGCGTTCTTGGGTCCGCCGGAGGTCAGCAGCTGAATCAGCGCAAAGCACTGGAAGGAGTTGATGGTGGTAATGACCAGGATGTACAGGGTGGTGGGCATCATCTGGGGCCACTTGATGCGCCAGAAGGCTTGGGTTTCAGTAGCGCCGTCCACCTGGGCGGCTTCCACCAGGGATTTGTCCACATTGTCCAGGGCGGAGACATACAGCACGATGGGCTGACCCACGGAGGTGGTGAGCAGAATCAGAATGATGCAGCCCAGGGCGTATTTGGGGTCGCCCAGCCAGTTGATGTTTTTGTCAATCAGGCCCAGGCCCTTGCCCAGATAGTTCAAGATACCATAGTAGTTGTTGAACATCCACTTCCACACCATGGTGACGGCTACGGAGCCGGTGACCACGGGCAGGTAGAAGATGCAGCGGAAGGCGGAGGTGGCGGCCACCGGCATTTTGCTGATCAGGGTCGCAATCCAAAGGGAGAATGCGCAGGTGACAGGGACGGAGACGATAACGATGATCAGGGTGTTTTTCAGGGCGATCCAGAATACCGGATCGGAGAAAAGCTCTTTGTAGTTGCTAAGACCAATGAAGATATCCTCCCGGCCCATGGTGGCATCGAAGAAGCTGGTGAAGATGCACATGAACATGGGATACACCACAAAGCCGAAGAAGAACAGCAGGAAGGGGGCCATAAACAGGTATCCGGCGATGTTCTCGTGCATCACAAGACGGTTAGTCCTCCTGCTTACGGAAATGTTTTTGTCAGCCAAGGGAAAAATCCTCCTCTCAATCATTTGCTTTTGTTCGGGCAACAGGCGCTGCGGCCGGGCATTTTCAGCCGCACCGCCTGCTGCCGAACGTTTTGGGATGGAATACGCCCCCTCCCCTTACGCAGGGAAGGGGGCGTGATTCAAATGGATTTAGAGAGCTGTATTAGCCGGCGGCAGCTGCGTTGGCAGCGTCCTGAGCGGCAGTCATCTCAGCCAGGATGGCATCCACGGAACCGTCGGTGTCCATCACGCGCTGCAGCATGTTCCACCACTCGGTACGGGCAGTGGCCCAGCCCAGAGTGATCTGATAGTAGTCACCCATCATGGGGCTCATCAGGGCGTACTCGGGGAACAGTTCGTTGGGAGCGAAGCCTTCCAGATCGCGGACAGGAGCGAAGGAGGTAGCCTCCACAGCCTTGGCGTACTGGGCATCGTCCTGGGTCATGAACTGGATGAAGGTCTTGGCAGCAGCGATCCTGGCCTCATCGCCGTTGTTGAACACGCCGAAGCCCCAGATACCGCCCTGCAGGGAGGGAGTGGTGTCGGAGGGGAAGGCCATGGGCAGCACGTCGAAGGTCAGAGCGTCGGCATTGTTGACTTCCTGGCTGATGTTCCAGCAGAAAGCCATCTGGAAGGTGCCGTTGACAAAGTTCTGAATCTCGTCGCCGGCGACGATGGAGGGATCAAAGCCGATGCCGTCCTGAGCGTACAGACGGGACAGCGCGGTGGCGTTCTCGGTGGAGGCGTAAGTGTACTCGGTGTGCTCAGCGTTGGCGTAGGTGCCGCCGCCGATGTTGGTGATCAGAGCGCGGGTGCCCTGGTCGCCGCCCTGGCCGCCGCAGTAGATGCAACCAACGTACTCATAACCGGCATCATAAACAGCCTGAACAGCCTTGAAGAAGTCTTCCACGGAGTTCCAGGTGTGGGTTTCTTCGTTCAGGTACTGCAGAGCGCCAGCTTCCTCAAACACGTCCCGGTTGATGGCCATGCAGTGGGCGATCATGCAGACGGGCATCTCGTAAACTTCGCCGTTGGCGCTGGTGCAGGAGCCCAGCACGCTGGCGTAGGTGCCTTCGGGAACGATATCGGCCAGGTCGACCATCAGGCCCTTGGCGCCCCAGTTGGCGATCAGACGCTCAGGTCCTTCCATAACGATGTCGGGAGCCTGGCCGCCTTCGATGGCGGTGTTGACCTTGTCGTCGCCGTTGGTGTAGTCCAGATACTCAACGTTGACCTTGATTTCGGGATGAGCTGCGTGGAAGTCTTCCAGCAGAGCGGAAACGGTGGCTTCGTCGACCCACTTGCCGATGGGGTAGGTCCACAGGGAGATTTCGGTGACGTCGTCAGCGCTGACGGCGAAAGCACACAGGCTCATCACCATGGCGACGGTCAGCAGGATAGCAAATAACTTTTTCATAGTATCCTCCTAAAGAATATGTAGTTTGGTGAAAACGTTGAATACGTCGTCCTCACTTGTCAATATCTTAGCTAACATCAACAAGAAAGTCAATGGGCTTTGAGTGAAAATAATTTTCAAAGCAGCCTTTATGGGAAAATTCTAACATTTCGCACAAAATCTGCTGATTGAAAATCATTTCCATACCGAATGAATTGTGAAAAACAGACAAGATATTTCGCAATGTTTCGGACACTTTGAAAATCCGGCAGTTTCGTGCAAAAAAACCATGAAAATGGCCTTTCACACATGCTTGGCGGCCAGGGCCTGGGCAATGCGGTTGCGGCTTTCCTTGGCCTCGTCCAGATTTTTCCGGGTGTATTCAGAGAACAGAATGTCCGTCAGATACATCTGGGCGATCCGGGCGGGAACGGAGCCGCTCTGCAGGGGATTCTCATTGGCCCCGCACTGCAGCACAATGTCTGCCAGGGCAGCGCCGGGGGAGTTGGGGAACCGGGTGACCAGAATCACCTTGCCGCCCCGCTCCTTGGCGGTTTTCAGGGTATCCAGCATGGCCAGGGTGGAGCCGGAGTAGGAATAAAACAGGATGGAATCCGTTGGCTCCATCATCACGGCGGCCATGGCCTGCATGTGGGAATCGCTGACCGGGCGGAATTTGCCGGAAATGGTGGAGAACAAATGGGCCGCTTCGGAGGCAATGAGCATGGAGCCGCCCTGGCCCATGCACAGCACCGAGGTGCTCTCCCGCAGAACGGCCGCTGCTTCGGCCACGGCATCCAGGTTCAAAACCTCCCGGGTCTGGACCATGGCCATGGCGCTGGCGTTCAGCAGCTTTTGGCTGATGGTCTCCAGGGTATCCTCCCGGGTAATTTCACCGGAGAGGGGATTGTCCTCCAGCCGGTGGATGGAGGCGTTGGCAATGGCAAGCTTAAAATCCGGGTAGCCCTTGTAGCCCAACCGGCGGCAGAACCGGGAAACGGTGGCATCCGCCACGGAACAGGCGCTGGCCAGCTCGGAAATGGACATGCGGGAAATGCAGTCCTGAGCCGATAAAATATAGTCCGCAAGCTTTTTCTCCGCGGCGGTGAAGGTATAGTATTCGCTGCCGATGTGGACGAACACGCTCTGCTTCTCATTTGCCATGGAATCGCCTCCTTTTCTGCAAATTGGTATTTGATGGTTTGAACCGCACCCACTGTAGGGGCGGCTCGTAGCCGCCCGCAACGTAACGAAATTGAGTGTTCCGTTGAATGGTATCGTGTCTGACATCGTACGAATTCGCCCAACCCGGTTTATTTTTGTGGATTATACTGCGCGGGAGGCTACGAGCCTCCCCTACACTGGCTGGGCGGTTGTTGTAGTCTGGCACGCAAAAACGTTACCGGGCACCACCCAAGAGTCCCGGATGACAAATATGCCGGTGCGCATTGGGATGAAGCGCCCTGCGCTTCAAATTAAGATTTTTATGTTTCAATACGAGCGCCGGTAACCATGTTCCCCAATTACCGTTCCAGCAGCTGGCCCAGCATGATGTCGGTCATAATCAGCATTCTGGGCAGATGGAAGGGGCCTTTGAAGGTGGAGCCTTTCGTGCTGGGCATTGTGGGCAGGCCGTCCCGGCGCAGGTAGCCGTACCACTCGCCGTACTCAGGGTCGGAGAAGTGGGCCTTGGCATAGTCCAGAGTCTTGAAGTACCAGTCCAGGTATTCTTCTTTCCCGGTGTCCCGGTAGAGCATCAGGGAGGCGATGAGAATCTCGTCATGGGGCCACCACAGCTTCATGTCGTGCTCGTAGGCCTCGGGGGGATTGCCCAGGCAGTCGATGAAGTACAGCAGTCCGCCGTATTCCTTGTCCCAGCCGGCGTTGATTGCCCAGTTAAAGATCTGCTCGGCATCGGCAACCAGCTGCTTGTTGCCGGTGCGCTTCGCGTGCTCCAGCATGAACCACACGCCCTCGATGTCGTGACCGGGGTTGACAACGCGGCCCTCGGTGTATTCCAGGTTGGCCTCGCCGTTGGGACCCACATTTTCCAGAACGCACTTCAGCTCGGGATGGTAGTTGTACTTGAAAATCTCATCCACGCAGGTCTGCGCCCGCTCTTCGTACAGGGCCTTCTTTTCTTCATCCACCCGCATCATCACGGACAGCACATTCAGGAAGATCATGGGCAGACCGAAGCTGCGGCCGGTGCGGGTCTCGGGAATGGTCTTGGGGCCCAGGCCGGTGGGATCGGGCATGCCGTGCCACAGGTTCCAGTAGATGTCGCAGGCCTTCCGTGCCCGCTCCAGGCAGGCGGTGTCACCGGTGACGCCGTAATACTCCGCATTGGCCAGGGCATAGAATGCCTCGGAGTAGAAGTAGCGGCGCTGACGCAGGGGCTTGCCATCTTTGGTGACGGTGAAGTACATTCTGTCCCCGGCCTGGCGGTTGATGCAGTACTTTTCCATGAAGTCCAGGCAGCTCTTGGATGCCTCCAGCCACTCCTGCTTCACGCCGTACACGTGGCACAGGTAGGCAAAGATCCAGCCGCAGCGACCCTGCATCCATACGCTCTTGTCGGTGGAGTAGACCTTGCCGTAGCGGTCCAGGCAGGTATACACGCCGCCATACTCGTGATCCATGCCGTTTTTCAGCCAGAAGCTGACGCAGGCGTCCAGCTCTTTTTCCGTCCAGAGCTTGGCCTGCTGCAGTTTGTCTTTGTTCATATTGTTCCTCCTTGATAGATTGATGGGGGTGATTTTTTATCATTTTCAATAGTAGCATTATACCATTGTTTTTTCAAGTAGAATTTTCAAAAAAGCTAGTGACAGAAAAAGATTTTCATGTTACAATCAAGGCATCCAAATTTTGACGAAAGAGGTGCATCCATTATGGAATTTCTCGGCGTTCAAATCAACATCAAAAATTCCCCGGAGCTTGATCCGGAATTCATCCCGCTGCATCTGTTCAACAAGGCTTTTCTTGCCGATGCCAAAAAGCCTGTGTCCATCGCGGTGGAGCGGGCCAAGGGAGAGATGGCCTGCTACCACACCTTCATCCATGGCACCCCGGAGATGAAGGATGCCGACTGCTTCTACATCGACCGTCTGGTGAAATTCATCCTGTGGATGAAGGGCGGCTTCCGCATCTATGTCAGCGGAGACGAAACCATTTACAATTACCTGTGCGATGCCTACCGCGCCGGCGGCAAGCAGGACTTCGACTGGGACTATATGGCAAATGTGTTCGAGCACCCCTTCGAGGTGCTGCTGGTGGACAAGGTACCCGAGAGCAAGGATGCCCCCCAGAAGATCGGCGGTCATTTTGAGGGCTGCCGTATTGGCTTTGATGCCGGCGGCTCTGACCGGAAGGTCTCCGCGGTGATCGACGGCGAAACCGTCTTCTCCGAGGAAGTGGTCTGGTTCCCCAAGATCAATTCCGATCCCGATTACCACTACGACGGCATTGTGTCCGCTCTGAAATCCGCCGCCGCCCATATGCCCCGGGTGGATGCGGTGGGTGTTTCCTCCGCCGGTGTGTTCATCAACAACCGCACCATGAACGCCTCCTTGTTCCTGCAGGTTCCCAAGGATCTGTATGACAAGAAGGTGAAGGACATCTACATCCGCGCCATCACCGATACCTTCGGCGACGTGCCCTACAGCGTGGTGAATGACGGCGATGTGTCCGCTCTGGCCGGTGCCATCAGCCTGGGAGAAAACAACATGCTGGGCATTGCCATGGGTACCAGTGAGGCCGTGGGCTATGTGGACGACAACGGCTGCATCACCGGCTGGCTGAACGAGCTTGCCTTCTGCCCGGTGGACGCTTCTCCCAAGGCCATGCAGGACGAATGGTCCAAGGATTTTGGCGTGGGCTGCAAGTATTTCTCCCAGGATGCCGTCATCAAGCTGGCCCCTGCCGCCGGAATTGAACTGGAGCAGAGCCTGTCTCCTGCCGAGAAGCTGAAAAAGGTCCAGGGCCTGATGGAGCAGGATGATCCCCGGGCCGCTGCCATCTACCGCAGCATCGGCACCTATCTTGCCCACAGCTTCGCGCTGTACCATGATTTCTATGGCTTTAAGCATGTGCTGCTCCTGGGCCGTGTGATGTCCGGCAAGGGCGGCGACCTGCTGCTGGAGACCTACAACCAGGTCATGGCCGACGAATACCCCGAACTGGCTGAAAAGATCCACGTTGCCCTGCCGGACGAAAAGTTCCGCCGGGTGGGTCAGTCCGCCATCGCCGCCTCCCTGCCTGAAATGAAATAACGGTTATACCCGGGCACCTGAGAAGAGATTTCATCATGAAAAAACATATTGTATGCTTCGGCGATTCCAATACCCACGGCTACTGCGCCGATCCTTCCGACACCGTCACCGGCGGCAATCGGTTTGATGAATCCGAACGCTGGACCTGTCTGCTCCAGCAGAAGCTGGGGGAGGAGTACCTGATTCTGGAGGAGGGCCTTTCCGGCCGCACCACCGTGTTCCCCGATGCCCTTCATGAGAGCATGGACGGCCTGGGCGTGATCTACGCCACCCTGATGAGCCACGAGCCGGTGGACCTGCTGGTGATCATGCTGGGTACCAACGATACCAAAGAGCGCCTGGGTGTGAATGCCGCCTGCATCGCCATCGGCATGGAGCGCCTGGTGCGCAAGGCCCAGTCCACCATGTGCTGGGCGAAGGGTAAGCCCAATGTGCTCATCGTCTGCCCGCCCCACATCCGCAGGGAGATGTACGACAATCCATGCGGTGTGCCCATGGGCCAGGGGTGCATCGAAAAGTCCCGGGAGCTGGCCCGCTACCTGAAGGACACCGCCAACCTGGTGGGCGCCGCCTTCCTGGATGCCCAGGGGTTTGCGGAGTTCAACACCGTGGATGGAATGCACCTGACCGCCAGGGGCCACCGGCAGCTGGCCGACAAACTGGCGGAAGTGATTCCGGGGTTGGTGTAAGATGTTCCGCTCGATCTTCCGGACCTATGGTCCGGTTTGGAATTTCTGCAACACCATCACGGATGTGCTGCTGCTGAGTCTTCTGTGGTGCGGGTGCAGTCTGCCCCTGATCACCCTGGGTGCATCCACCACGGCGCTGTATGACGCGGCGGTCCATGGAATCCGCTATCGGGAGCCCGGCCTCTACCGCCGGTTTTTCCGCACCTTCCGCAGAGAGTGGAAAACCTCTGTGCCGGTCACGCTGCTCTGGGGGGCGGTGCTGCTCTTTGGCTTTTACGTTCTGGCCCTGCTGGATGAAGCAGCCGCTGAGGAGGCGATGGCAGGGGTGATGGCCGGCGGCTACCGGGTGCTCATGGGCATTCCGCTCACCTGCGCCTGCTGGTCGGTGATGCTCCTGTCCCGTTTTACCTACAAATTCCGGGACCTGACGGCCAATGCCCTGCGCTTTCTGCCGGTGCACCTTTTGCAGTCTCTGGCCGTCGGTGTGTTTACCTGGGTGGTGTGCTGGTATTGCTTCCACTATCCAATCGCCCTGACCTTTGCCCCGGCGGTGACGGTGATCGGCTGGTCGCTGGTGGCGGAGCCGGTTTTCAAAAATTACGGCGGCGGATTGGGAGAAGAATCTCCCTCCGACGAGCCCTGAAAGGAGAGATATGCCATGTTTTATCGTAATGCCAGAATTTTCGGTGAGGATTTTCGGTTCCACATGGGTGCCTTTGAAGTGAAGGACGGCCGTTTCGGCCAGGTGCTCCCGGAGGAAGTCCCTGCCGATGCCGTTGATCTGAAGGGTGCCACTGTGATTCCCGGCCTCATCGATGTCCACAGCCACGGCAATTCCGGTGCGGATTTTTCCGACGGAGATTATGAGGGACTGAAGGCCATGGCCCGCTACTATGCCGGCTGCGGCGTGACTTCTTTTGCCCCTGCCTCCATGACATTGCCCTATGACGTGCTGGAGAAGGCCTTTGCCACTGCCCTCCGGCTGACGGAGGAAAAACCGGCGGATTCTTCCGTGCTTCGGGGCATCCAGATGGAAGGCCCCTACTTCTCCTACAAAAAGCGGGGGGCCCAGAATCCCGACTATCTGAAGGACCCGGATTTTGATGGCTTCAAAAAGCTCTATGACGGCTGCGGTGGACTCATTTCCATTGTGGATGTGGCCCCCGAGCTGCCCGGCGCGGCGGAATTTGCGGAAAAGGCAAGCAAGCTTTGCACTGTGTCCGTGGCCCACACCGATTCGGATTATGACCACGCCAAGGCTGCGTTCGATGCCGGCGCCACCCACCTGACCCACCTGTACAACGCCATGCCCGGCATCAACCACCGCAATCCCGGTGTGATTCCTGCCGCCGTGGAGAATCCCCATGTTCGGGCAGAGATCATCTGCGACGGCTACCACATCCATCCCGCGGCTGTCCGCCTGGCCTTCTCCATGTTTGGCGGGGAGCGGATGATCCTCGTCTCCGATTCCGGCCGGTGCGCCGGACTGCCGGAGGGCAGCAAATTCACCCTGGGCGGTCAGGACGCCTGGCTGAAGGGAGGCGTGGGACGTCTGGAGGACGGCACCATTGCCTGCTCCGCTGCGAACCTCTGGGGCTGTCTGACCAATGTGCTCCGTTGGGGCATCAAAGAAGAGGATGCTGTCCGCGCTGCCACCTGGAACCCCGCCTGTGCCATCTCCGCACAGAAAGAAGTTGGTTCCATCGCAGAGGGAAAAGTGGCTGATTTCATCGTCTGCAATTCGGATTACACCGAAAAGCGGGTATTCCTGGCGGGAAAAGAGCTTTCGTAAAATATCAAACCGGAGGGGCCGAGCGGCTCCTCCGGTTTTGTATAGTGATGTGGTACAGGGAAAGACGACAGGAGAAGCGGCTGGAAATTGGAAGCTATTGAAGGAGAATCTCTTTTAAGGACAGTTCTTCAAAATACCGCAGCCGAATGATTGTCTGGATTTCCGGCTCCAGGCGGTTCAACTCCCCGTCCATATCTTCCCGGTGATAGGCTTTTTCACAGTACACTTGCTCCTCCGCGTCTTCCATTGGGGCATCTTTTTTACGCTGCTTCAGGATTTGCAAGCTTTCATTCACCAGAATCCTGTAAAACCAGGTTTTGATCGCGCCGGTGTTTCGGATATGTTCATAGGCCTCCAACGCCTTACAGACTGCATTTTGAACCGCGTCCAGGGCATCTTCCTGATTTCTGGTGTAGCTGTAGGCCAGCCGGTAAAACCGCTCCTGATTGGTCAGGATGTACTGTACCAGGTTTTCGTACAGAATCCGATTCACGCTGCATTCCTCCTTTCACGTTGCTTTCATGATATAGATTCCCGAGGACTATAAAAAGTTTCAAAAAGAAGAAATAATTTTTGTATATCGGCAGTTAAAGCAGCCACGCGAAAAAATGTAATTTGGCGGACAGGTGCGGCAACGTCCCTTGGCTCTCCCTTTGGGAGAGCTGTCAGCCGAACAGGCTGACTGAGAGGGTACCGTAGTAAGAGAAATAGAATCCAAAATCAAACTGGTACAGCCCTCTCAGTCTGCCCCTAACGGGGCAGCCAGCTCTCCCAAAGGGAGAGCCAAGGGGGGCGTCGGTTCAGGCCCGCCAAATCACATTTTGTCAACTTGCTGAATAAGGTCAATCGTAACACTTGCAAATAAAAACCGGCAGCAGCTCGAAATGGCTGCTGCCGGAAATCGTTAAGCCTCTTTCACGGTTTTTTTGGCTCTGGGCTTTTTGGGGGCGTTGGGGTCCTTGGGGGCCCGGGGCTTTCTGGGCTTCTTGGGCTTTTCTTCTGCGGGAGCTTCCGTCTTGGGGGCTTTGGCTGCCTCTGCTTCCGGGGCGGTTTCCGCCTTGGCTTCCTTGGGGATCTCCTTCAGCACCACGGCGGTGCGGGCGGGCAGGTACAGAGTGATGGTGGAATTGCCCTTCTCGTCCACCTGGGCGGGGTAGGTAATGTGCTGCACCTGGTCGAAGCCGCCGTACTTGCCATCGTCAGAGCAAAGGGCCACGGTGTAGTCTGCAATGGCGGGCAGGGGAACCTTGATGTCGGTGTAGGAATGGGTGGGGCTGAAGTTGAAGGCGAACATCAGACCCTTCCGGTAGAACACGATCACCTGCTTGTCGGAATCCTTCATCCGAAGATCGCCCATGCGCATGGAGAAGATGTCGGCCTCCTTGGTCAGGTGGATCATGTCCTCGTCGAACTGGCCCAGCCACTGGTATTTCAGGAAGCCGTTGTCCCGCAGGCTCCACTGGCGACGGCAGTAGTGGAAGCTCCAGCCGTTGCCCTCCCGGGGGAAGTCGATCCATTCGGGATGGCCGAATTCGTTGCCCATGAAGTTCAGGTATGCCTCGCCGCCGCCGGCCAGGGTGTAAAGCCGGATCATCTTGTGCAGGGCAATGGCCCGGTCGATGGTGGGGTTGTGGATGCTCTTGTCCATGTCGGTGTACATGGCGGCGTCGGCCAGACGGAAGATCATGGTCTTGTCGCCCACCAGTGCCTGGTCGTGGCTTTCCACATAGGCCACGGTGTTCTCGCCGGGACGGCGCATGCACATTTCGCACCACATTTTGAAAATATCCCAGAATTCGTCCTTCCGCTCCTTCACGGTGCGCACCCACATATCGGGCAGACCCATGCCCAGGCGGTAGTCGAAGCCGATGCCGCCGTCGGCAATGGGCAGGCACATGCCGGGCATGCCGGACATATCCTCGGCAATGGTGATGGCGTTGGGATTCACCTGGCGAATCAGCTCATTGGCCAGCTGCAAATAGGTGATGGCCTCGGTGTGGGTGTTCATGGAGAAATACTTGTCGTTGGAGGTAAAGTCGGTGCCCAGGCCGTGGTCATGGTACAGCATGGAGGTGACGCCGTCGAACCGGAAGCCGTCGAAATGGTACTCGGTCATCCAGAATTTCAGGTTGCTCAGCAGGAAGTGGATGACGCCGGTCTTGCCGTAGTCAAAGCACTTGGTGCCCCAGGCGGGATGGTCGCCCTTGGGGCCGTCGTGGAAGAACTGCCAGGTGGTGCCGTCGAACATGTTGATGCCCTCGGCGGTGTTCTTCACGGCGTGGGAGTGCACCACGTCCAGCAGCACCCGCAGACCCATTTCATGGGCCTTGTTCACCAGGTATTTCAAATCATCGGGCTTGCCGAACCAGCTGGAGGCGGCAAAGAAATTGGAGACCTGATAGCCGAAGCTGCCGTAGTAGGGGTGCTCCATGATGGCCATCAGCTGCACGGTGTTGTAGCCCGCCTTTTTGATCCGGGGCAGGGTGTAGTCGGCGAACTCCCGGTAGGTGCCCACCTTGCCCTCTTCCTGGGCCATGCCCACATGGGCTTCATAGATGTACAGGGATTTTTCACCCTGGAAATCCTTGTCCGTCCAGGGGAATTCCTTTCGGTCGTCCACAATTTCGGCGGTGAAGGTGATGGTTTTGGGGTCCTGCACCACCCGGCGGGCGTATAGGGGAATGTGCTCCGTGCGGGTCATGTTGGCATCCACCACGGTTTTCACCTTGCAGCCGGGCCACAGGGCGTCATCGCCTTCCAGGAAGATTTCCCAGTTGCCGTTGCCGATGGGCTTCAGAGGATGACTGGTCTGGTTCCAGCCGTTGAAATCGCCCTCCAGATACAGCTGATAGGCGCTGGGGGCCCACTCCCGATAGTACCAGCCGCCATCCACATGGTGGAAGCCGAAATAATCATGGGCATTGGCAAATTGATTCAAGGTCTGATCGTCGGTCAGAAGCCGCGCCTTGGTGGCACGGTAGAGGAACATCCGCAGGTCGATGTCGCCTGCGAAGGGGGTCAGCTGGGGATTCAGTTCCAGAATACGATACATAATGGGGCTCCTTTCATTTTTCAAAATGCTCATGGATATGGGATTGGATTTTATCTTTGATTTCCGGCAGCTTCCCGGCGTACCTGGCCCGGAGGTTCCGGCGCAGCTCCTCCTGCTGGAGCTGCAGATTGGCCAGTTCCTCCATCAGGTTTCCGTTTGCTTTCAGGAAGTTGTCCATTGGCTCGTGCCTTGCGGGGTAGCCGCCGCTTTGGTAGCGGTCAATCACGATTTGGTACCGCTCCATTGCCTGCTTCACAGCGTCCTGCCAGGAAAGGTACAGCTCTTTGGCTGCGGTTTCACCGATCTCGGCCATTTTTCCGGGATGGGCCAGCAGCTGCTCCAGGCAGGAAAGCATGCTCCCGGCATTTTCTTCGATCAAGAGACCGTTCCGCCCGTGGGTGATTCCCTCGGCGGCGCAGCTTCCGGCGATCAGCATGGAGCCCAGGGAGCTGGCGGCGGCCTCCCGCACCACCAGTCCGTTGGTGTCAAAGGTGGAGGGGAAAAGGAACAGGTCCGCCCGGCAGTACCAGGCCCGGAGCTTCTCCCGGTCCCGGATGGCCCCGGTGAAGATACATTTTTGGGCAATGCCGCAGTGCTGGGCGTAAGCCACCACTTCGTCATAATCGGCGCCGGAGCCGATGAATACCATGCGGAAATCATGTTCCTTTGCCAGCAGCATGGTCAGGGCGTCGATGGTGATTTTCAGCCCTTTGTACCACATGATTCGCCCCACAAAAAGGAAAACAGGCACACCGGAGGGCAAATCAAAATCCCCGGTGACCTGGGCAACGGTTTCCTCCGGCACCCGCTGCCGGGGCAGATCCACACCGTTGGGCATGACGACGCATTCCCCCTCGTAGCCCAGGGAGTGCAGGTTTTCTGCCGCCCCCCGGCTCACGGTCCAGACCTCGTCGCAGGCACTGATGTTCTGCACCAAGGCTTTGGTGCTCCCTGCGCGCAGCGGTTTGCTTTTCAGAATGTTGGCGATGTCAATGTCGAATTTGGTGTGGTAGGTCATCACCAGCGGGGCATCCACCACCTGCCGCAGTTCTCTTGCCAGTATGGTGGAGACGATGGGGCAGTGGGAATGAAGCAGGGCAATCTTTTTCCCTGCAAGCTGCCTGGCAATCTCCGGGGAGAAGGGGATACCGGCCATGTAGCCTCCGGTCTTTTTCCGAAGATCCAGGCTTGGATAGCGGATGATGGAATAGGGATAATCTTCGTCACTGCTGTCCGGATGGGCGGGGGTGATGACCACGGAATCAAAGCCGGAGTCGGAAATCACCTGGGCATAGCTTTTCACCGCATTTGCCACCCCGTCGATCAGGGGCGGAAAGGAATCATTCAGCAGACATATGGTTGCGGTTTGTGTCATCGTTTGCGTTTCTCCATCATGTTTCGCGTTATTTCGTGCCATATTGTGTTATTCTCCAAAGGCGGATAAGAGCACATATCAAAAATACCACAAAATGCCCATTTCGTCAACCCGGAAACAGCATTGGGGCTGTCCCACACGCGCAGGACAGCCCCAAGAAATTATGGATTGCCGTAATGTTCCTTCAGCCACACCATGGCCTGGCGGTAGCCGTCAAAGCCCTGGCCCTTGATGGTGTGTTTGCAGGCAAGACCGGCGTAGGAAATCTGCCGGAAGGCTTCTCTGGAATCCACATCGGAGATGTGCACCTCCACCGCCGGAATGGATACGGCCTTCAGCGCATCCAGGATGGCCACGCTGGTGTGGGTGTAGGCGGCGGGGTTGATGACAATGCCGTCCACTTTTCCGTAGGCCCACTGGATTTTATCCACCAGGTCCCCTTCGTGGTTAGACTGGTACTGCTCTACTTCCACCCCCAGTTCCTTGCCCCAGTTTTGCAGCATCTGGAGCAGATCGGCAAAGGTGTTCTTTCCATAAATGCCCGGCTCCCGGATGCCGAGGAAGTTCAGATTGGGGCCGTTGATCACAAGAATTTTCATGGTGCGTCCTCCTTATTTCTCCAGCGCGGCGCGAATCTGCGCCAGGGTTTCCTCCACTGTGCCGTCGTTTTCAATCACGGCATCGGCAAAGCGCCGGTACATGGGCTGCCGTGTGGCCAGCATCTGCTGCAGTTTCCCGGTCTGGGACAGGGGCCGTCCTTCGGTGGGCAGCTTGTCCAGGGCCCGGGTGAGCCAAAGGATGGTGCCATTCTGGTGGAGCAGCGGATAGTTCCGCTCCTGGGTCACGCAGCCGCCGCCGGTGGCGATTACAAAACCGCTCTGCTTGCCCAATTCAGCCAGCGTTTCGGTTTCCAGGCAGCGGAAAGCAGCTTCCCCGTCGGTGGGGATGATGTCGGTGATTTTCCGGCCTACCCGGGCCTCCAGCGCTTCATCCGCATCCACAAATTGTTTCCCCGTTTCCCGGGCCAGCAGTCTGCCGATGGTGGTCTTGCCGCAGCCGGGCATGCCGACGAGAATGATGTTTTCCATCTGAGCCCGGAGGGCAGCGTGAATCTGCACAATCCGGCTGTCGGGAATTGTTTCTCCTGAGAACCATTCGGCGCTTTCCTTTGCCTGGGCCACCAGCATCCACAATCCGTTCATGGCCACCAGTCCCCGGTTTTCCGCATCCAGCAGAATCTGGGTTCTGGCGGGGTTGTATACCACATCCAGCACGCCTTCCAGCTGGGGGAAGCACCCTAAGTCAATGGGGCTGACGCCGGTGTTGGGATACATGCCCACCGGGGTGGTGTTCACGATCACGGAAGCATCGGCATGGAGGTGGAGGTTGCCATAGTTGTTCTCCCCGGAGCGGGAGATGATGACCACCCTTGCCCCCAGCTCCTGCAGGGCAGCCACCGCGGTATTGGAGGCACCGCCGCTGCCCAGCACCAGGACCTTTTTCCCGCGGACGTCCAATCCGCTTTGCTGCACCAGATACCGGAAGCCGAAATAGTCGGTGTTGTGCCCAACCAGGCTCCCATCCCCCCGGCGGACGATGGTGTTCACCGCCCCCAGCCGCCGGGCAACAGGGGAGAGCTGGTCCAAAAAGGGAATCACGTCTTTTTTATAGGGAATGGTCACGTTCAGTCCCACGAAATTTCCGTTTTTCAGGAATCCTTCCAGTTCTTCCGGCTCCTTTTCAAACAGGGAATAGTCGTAGGAAGCCAATTGCCCGTGAATCTGGGGAGAGTAGCTGTGCCCCAGCTTCCGGCCAAGTAATCCACACTGCATTTATACCACCTCTGTGTAGCTGCCCAGATATTTGAAATCCTCGCAGAAATCCTGAATTTCGCACATGAGCTGCACGAATTCCTCGGAGTAGATGGAGGTCTCCAAATCGAAATAGAACATGAACTCGAATTCCCGGTCCGGCAGGGGACGGGACTCCAGCTTGGTCACGTTGATGCCCAGCGTGTAAAGTCTTGCCAGCACCTTGTACAGGGCGCCGGGCTTGTGGTTCAAAATCATCATGATGCTGGTCTTGTCCGAGCCGGGGTAGATTTCCAGATTTTTGCTGATGCAGATGAACCGGGTGCGGTTGTTGCCCTTGTCCTGGACGCTGGCGGCGATGTTCTGCAGCCCATAGAGCTGGGCACAGGACCGGCTGCTGAGGGCGGCCACGTCCTTCCGGCCGGACTTGGCAACCATTTCCGATGCCAAGGCCGTGTTGGCCACGGAAACCACGTTCACGCCTGTGAGCTTACTCAGGAAACCGGCGCATTGATTGATGGCCTGCTCGTGGGAGTAAATCTCCTTGATGTCCTCCAGCCTGGTGCCGGGATTCACCAACAGATTGTGGTCAACCTTCAGCCGGAAGGTGCGGACGATGGAGAAATTGTGCTGAATCATCAGATCGTAAACCTGATTCACCGACCCGGCAGTGGAGTTTTCAATGGGAAGAATGCCATATTGGCACATGCCCTTTTCGATGGCGGAGAACACGGCATCGAAATTCTTGAAATACATAATCATGGGGTTCTTGAAAATCTTTTCACAGGCCAGCTGGGAGTAGGCTCCCTCCACACCCTGGCAGGCCACCATGGCGGATTGGGGGAAAAGCCTGGGTGTCTTCTCAATGGCCTGGGTGATTTCCTGATACAGCGGGGTCTGATTCCCGTTGCGCTTGGCCTGGTAGCTGCGGCTCAGCTCAAAAATGGTGGAGTAGAGGATACGGGTGTAGCCCGCCATCTCCGGCCCGGCCTTCTGGGCCACCTCCTGCAAAATTTCCCGCTCCCGGGCGGGGACAAAGATGGGAAGATTCCGCTCCCTTTTGTAGTCTGCCACCTTGGCGGAGACCTCCATCCGGGCACGGAAAAGCTTCACAAGCTCCTGATCAATTTCGTCAATTTCGGCTCTCAGTTCGGTGATATCCATGAGGCTCCTTCTTCCTTCTGTTTCACTTTTTCGGTTTCCATTGCGGTAAATTGTAATTTGGCGAACCGGAATTGCCGCACCCCTTGGCTCCCCCTATGGGGGAGCTGGCTGCCCCGTTAGGGGCAGACTGAGAGGGCAATGCATTTGCCATTACCTTACTGCGGTACCCTCTCAGTCAGCCTGTTCGGCTGCCAGCTCTCCCAAAGGGAGAGCCAAGGGCGCCGCCGCGCCTGCCACCAAATTACAATTTATGGCCGGGGTTCCTTCTTTACTTCTTCCAGCCGTTTTGCAGCAGCAGATCAAAAATGGCAATGGCCGCCGCCGCCTCCACCACCGGCACCGCCCGGGGGACGATGCAGGGGTCGTGGCGGCCCTTGACCACCAGCTCCCGGTTTTCTCCCAGGCTGAGGGACACGCTCTGCTGCACCTGGGAGACGGAGGGGGTGGGCTTGATGGCGGCCCGGAACAGCAGGGGCATTCCATTGGTGATGCCCCCCAGGATGCCGCCGCAGTGGTTGGTGGCGGTGACCACCTTCCCATTTTCCATGCGGAAGGGGTCGTTGTTTTCGCTTCCCCGCAGGTTGGCCGCTTCAAAGCCGATGCCGAATTCCACGCCCTTCACGGCGGGAATGCCGTAGACAATCTGGGCAATCCGCCCTTCCACACCGCCGAACATGGGTTCTCCCAGCCCGGCGGGCAGACCGGTGACGGCGCATTCGACGATGCCCCCAACGCTGTCCAAACTCATCCGGGCGGCGGACACTGCCTCCCGCATTTTTGCCCCGGCCTGGGGATTCAGAACGGGAAAATCGGTGTTCACTGCCTCCAATTGGGGACACATGGGGTCAAAGGCGTCATCCTCCACCCCGGCAATGGCGGCGATGTGTGCCCCAACCCGGATGCCCCTTGCTTCCAGCCACTGCTTGCACAGCCCACCGGCGATGCACAGGGGAGCGGTCAGCCGCCCGGAGAAATGGCCGCCCCCCGCTGCGTCCTGGCAGCCGCCGTATTTCACCTGAGCGGTGTAGTCCGCGTGGCCGGGCCGGGGGCAGTCCTTCAGGTTGGAATAGTCCCCGGAGCGGGTGTTGGTGTTGCGGATGATGGCCGCCAGGGGCGCGCCGCAGGTGTGGCCATCCAGCAGTCCGCTCAAAAATTCCGGACGGTCCTCCTCCTTTCGGGGGGTGGAGTAGTCATTCTGCCCCGGGGCCCGGCGGTTCAGGAAGGCTTGAAGGGCCTCCAAATCCACCGGGAGCCCTGCGGGAATGCCGTCCAGGGTCATGCCGATGGCAGCGCCGTGGGACTGGCCGAAGATGGATAATTTCAGGTTTTCACCGTAGGTACTGCTCATAGCTGCCTCCCAGTTTTCGGTATTCTTCAAAGAATTGGGGATAGGATTTGCTGACGCATTCCGTCCCCAGAATGGTCACCGGTTCCCTGCACACCGTGGCGGCGATGGCGGCGGACATGGCGATGCGGTGATCGTTTTTGGCATCCACGGTTCCACCGGTGAGCCCGGTGCCGTACACGGTCATGGTGTTCTCATCCGCCTCCGCTTTGCCGCCCAGATTCCGGAGCATGGCAATGACGGAAGCCACCCGGTCGGATTCCTTCAGCCGCAGCCGGGCGATGTTGGTGAATTTCGCCCCCTGCTGACAGGCGGCGGTTACTGCCAGAATGGGAACCAGATCGGGGATATCGGAGGCATCGATGGTGAGAAAATCCTCCAGCCCCGGCAAAAGCTCCGCCGCTGCACGGTCACCCTGGGCGGAAACAGGAGAGAGGTTCGCAACCTCAACGTCGCTTCCCAGCGCCTTGGCGGCGAGGAAGAAGGCGCCGTTGCTCCAGTCTCCCTCCACGGTTAGCTGCCCGGGGGAGCGGAAGGGCTGCCCGCCTGTTACCGTAAAATCCTTGACCTCCAGACCAAATCGCTTCATGGCCTCCAAAGTCATGGTCACATAGGGGGCGGATTCCAGCTTGCCGGTAATCTGAACATGGCTTTTCCCGGGAATGCGGGAACAGGCAAGAAGCAGTCCGGTGATGAACTGGCTGGAAACCCCGCCGGAGATGCTATATTCCCCGGGGCAAAGCTGTCCCTGGCAGCGAAGGGTGTCTTCTGTTGGCCTGCTGAGCCGGCAGCCCATCCGCTCCATTTCCTCCCACAGAGGGGAGAGGGGACGCTGGGGGAGCCTTCCTTCCATCTGGAAGATGGTGTCCACCCCCAGAGCGCCTGCCACCGGCAGCAAAAACCGCAAGGTAGAGCCGCTGTCCTGACAGTTCAGCACGGCGGATTCGGGAAGGGACTGTACAGGCCTGACCAGGTAGCCGGTGCTTGTGCGGGTAATGTCCGCCCCCAGGGACCGGAGACACCCGGCGGTGGCGTCCATGTCCCGGTTGGTTTCCGGGCAGTGGAGCACTGTAGGCCCGTCGGCAAAGGCGGCGCAGATCAGCAGCCGGTGGGCCTGGGATTTGGAGGGGATGGCAGTAATCTCCCCGGAGAGCGTTTTCGGAGTGATGATGATATCCATATTACAGTCCTGCCTGAACAAAAGCGGTGAGTTCCTCCACCGGGGTGGGAACAATGTCACAGTGCCCGATGGAAGTGGGGATGATCAGCGGGATGGTGTCCCCGGAGCGCTTCTTGTCGGAGAGCATATATTGCACCAATTCTTCAGCCGGGTACCCGGTGCGGATGGGAAGTCCATAGTCAGCCAGGGTGTCCTGGATGTTTTGGGCATCCTCTTGGGAAAGCAGCCCCAGCTTCGCGGCGGCCCGGCTGACCATGGCGGTGCCGATGGCCACGGATTTGCCATGGGACAGGCCAAAGTGGCTCCTGGCTTCCACGCCGTGACCCACCGTGTGGCCCAGGTTCAGCTTCATCCGATTACCCGTGTCGAATTCATCCTCCATCACCACGTCCCGTTTCAGCTCCACGCAGCGCCGGATCACCCGTTCCCGGTCAAATTCCGGGCCGGCCTCTTTCAGATAGTCAAAAAAGGCCCGGTCGTAGATGATGCCGTATTTGATGACCTCGGCGCAGCCGTCCAGGAAAATCTCCCGGGGCAGCGTACTCAGCAGATCCGTGTCACACAGCACCAGGCTGGGCTGATAAAAGGCTCCCGCCAGATTCTTCCCCGCCGGCAGGTCAATGGCGGTCTTGCCGCCCACGGAGGAATCCACTGCGGCCAGCAATGTGGTGGGCACCTGAATGAACTTCACGCCCCTTAAGAAGGTGGCAGCGGCAAAGCCGGTGAGGTCTCCCACCACACCGCCGCCCAGGGCCACCAGCAGGTCGGAGCGGGTCAGCTGATGCTCTGCCAGAAAATTCAGTAAGGAGAGGTAGGTGCTGCCGCATTTGCTCTCTTCCCCGGCGGGGAAGACGTAGGAAACCACCTCAAACCCGGCATCCCGGAGGCTTTTCTCAGCGGCTGCACCGTGGAGGGGATACACATTGCTCTCGCTGACGATGCACACCTTTTTCACCTTGGGGAATTTGTTCGCTTCCTGCCCCAGCTTTCCCAGCAGTCCGCTTCCGATGAGAATGTCATAGGAGCGGGAGGCGGAAATGGTTACTTTTTGCATCCGTCCACCTCTTCTTTCCGCTTTTTGCCCTCTTCCAGGAGGGCATAGAGCCTGGCCTCGTCCCGGTCCTCCAGCGCCTGGCGGTACTGGGTCAGGCTGCTGATATACTGATCCAGCTCAAAGAGCAGATTCTCCCGGTTTTCCAGGAACAGTTCCGTCCACATCCCCGCATTCAGCCAGGCCACCCGGGTCAGATCCCGGTAGCTTCCGGCGGAGAAGCCCTTGTGCTCCGTTGCGGTGGGGGATTTGATAAAGGCATTGCTGAGAATGTGGGGCATCTGGGAGGTAAAGGCGATCATCCGGTCGTGATCCTTGGCAGTGGTCACGGAGAAGAATCCGAAGCCGCAGGGCTCCAAAGCGTCCTTCACCCGCTGCAGCAGGGCCATGTCGTCGTACACCGGAGGCACCAGCACCATGGGCGCGCCCTGGAACAGGTTTGCCCGGCTGTATTTGAAGCCGGAGAACTGGGAGCCCGCCATGGGATGGCCGCCTACAAAGGTAAAGCCGTACTGCTTTGCCACCGGGAAGCACCGGGCGCATACCTGCTCCTTGATGCCGCAGCAGTCGATGACCAGGGCATTTTTGGAAATGAGGGGTGCGTTTTCCTCCAGCCAGCCGGCACTGCCGTCGGGATAGATGGCCAGCAGCAGAAGATCGCAGGCGGGGATGGTTTCTTCATTCAGCTTGCCGTCCACCGCGCCGGAGAGCATGGCGAAGGAAAACATGCTTTCGTCCCGGTTTTTCACATAAACGGTGTGGCCCGCCAGCTTGTAGGCCCTGGCCAGGGAGCCGCCGATGAGCCCCAAGCCCAAAATTCCAACGGTCATACCATTACCTCACGAATCTGCTGCACCTTCCGGCTGATATCGGCGAACTGGCTGGGTGTCAGGGACTGGGCGCCGTCGCACAGGGCGTGCTCCGGATCGTTGTGGACTTCGATCATCAGTCCGTCCGCGCCGCAGGCGACAGCGGCGTAGGCCATGCTGGGAACCAATCGGGATTTGCCGGTGGCGTGGCTGGGGTCGATGACCACGGGCAGGTGGCTCAGCTCATGGAGCACCGGCACGGCAGACAGGTCCAGGGTGTTCCGGGTGTAGGTTTCAAAGGTGCGGATGCCCCGCTCACAGAGAATCACGTTCTCGTTGCCCTCGCTCATGATGTATTCCGCACTCATCAGCAGCTCCTGCAGGGTATTGGCCAGGCCACGCTTCAGCAGGATGGGCTTGTTGGTCTTGCCCAGCTCCTTCAGCAGATCGAAGTTCTGCATGTTTCGGGCGCCAACCTGAATCACATCCACATCGGAAAACAAATCCAGGGTGTTGATGTTCATCAGCTCCGTAACAATGGGGAGGCCGGTGGCTTCCTTTGCCTTCAGCAGCAGCCGGATGCCCTCGGCACCCATGCCCTGGAAGGCGTAGGGGGAGGTGCGGGGCTTGAAGGCGCCGCCCCGGAGGAAATTGGCTCCGGCTTCTTTCACGGCCTGGGCTACCTGAATGATTTGCTCTTCACTTTCCACGGAGCAGGGACCGGCGATCAGACCGAAGTACCCGCCGCCGATTTTGGAGCCGCCGGCTTCGACCACGGAGTCCTGGGGATGAAATTTCCGGTTTGCCTGCTTGAAAGGCTCGGACACCCGCTTCACCGTTTCCACGATTTCCAGGCTGTTCAGCAGTTCCATGTCCACCCGGCTGGTATCGCCGATCAGGCCCAGAATGGTCACTTCCTGACCTTGGGAGATGTGGACATCCAGATTCATGGTTTTCAGCCAGTCCACCAGGTGGCTGGTCTGGGAGGGGGTTGTACCGTGTTTCAGAATCGCAATCATGATAAGCACTCCTTACAAAAATAACGCCGCACGGCGAATCGTGCGGCGTCTTGAAAACGTTCTATTGCTCCTGTGGGAAGCATTGCAGCACAAATCGCTATTACTTTTTTCGGGTAAAAAAGTAATAGTAATAAAAGTAGGACTGTGCAGCAAAGCTCATGGTAGTCATGGCGTTAGCCTCCAACAACAACTTGCATAAAGCATACCACTCTTATTTGCAAATTGCAAGCATTTTTTTACAGATTTCACGCCAAAAGTGTTTGACTGTTCCGAATAAATGTTTTATAATGGCGCAACGATTCGTATTAAGGAGGAATAGCAATGACCATCGAGACCCGGCGCCTGATCCTGCGGGAGTACACCATGGACGATTTTGACGCGCTGTATGAAATTCTCTCCGACCCGGAAACCATGCAGCACTATCCCGCTCCCTACACCCCGGAAAAAACCAGACACTGGATTGAGTGGAACCTGGATAACTACCGGAAATTCGGCTTCGGCCTGTGGGCGGTGGTGCTGAAGGAAAACGGGGAATTCATCGGTGACTGCGGCCTGAGCCTTCAGAACATCGATGGCCAGATGCTCCCGGAGATCGGCTATCACATCCATAAGAAGCATTGGCGGCAGGGCTACGGTAAGGAAGCCGCCCGGGCTGTCCGGGACTGGGCCTTTGAGAAAACCGGCTATGATGTGCTCTATTCCTACATGAAGTACACCAACGTGGGCTCCTACTCCACCGCCATTGCCAACGGCATGAAAAAGGTGAAGGAATACCCGGACCCGAAAAACACCATCTCCTATGCCTACGCCATCACCCGGGGGGAATGGGAGCAGCTTCGAGATAATGAGGAAAAAACACCATGAATAAGGAGAAAAAACTAAAAATTGCCCTGCTTCAGCTTGCGCCCGGTGACACGCTGGAAGAAAATCTGGAAAAAGGAATTTCATTCTGCAAAAAAGCAAAGGAACAAGGCGCAGACATTGCCTTGTTCCCTGAAATGTGGAGCAACGGATACCGAATTTACAACCGAAATGTCCGGCAGTGGCAGGCGGAGGCCATTCCGGCGGAGGGAGAATTTGTCAATGCCTTCGGAGTGCTGGCGAAAGAACTGGATATGGCAATCGGGATTACCCTGCTTGAAAAGCATCAGAATGGGCCCCGAAATTCTCTTGTTCTGTTTGACCGATTTGGAAGGCGGCAATTCGTCTATGCCAAGGTACATACCTGTGACTTTGATGTGGAGCGGTATTTAACAGCCGGAGAGGATTTTTATGTCACCAGCCTGGATACCGCCCTGGGTGAGGTGAAGGTGGGAGCCATGATCTGCTTCGACCGGGAATTTCCGGAAAGCGCCCGGATTCTGATGCTGAAGGGGGCGGAGCTGATTCTGGTGCCCAATGCCTGCCCTATGGAAATTAATCGTCTCTCCCAGCTCCGGGGAAGGGCTTACGAGAACATGACAGCCATCGCCACCTGCAATTATCCGGAAACGGTGCCCGACTGCAACGGTGGGTCCAGTGTATTTGACGGCGTGGCCTATCTGCCGGACCTGCCCGGTTCCAGGGATACCTGCGTTTTGCAGGCAGACGGACAGGAAGGGATTTATGTGGCGGAACTGGATTTGGAGCAGCTTCGTCATTATCGCCAAACCGAGGTTCACGGCAACGCCTACCGCCGCCCCAAAAAATACGGCCTTCTGGTGGAAACCAAAAGAGAGGAACCCTTTATTCGAGAAAAATATCGGCAATAGCAGGAGATATGGAAGATGACATGCAGGACATATGAAGTTGGAAGCTTAAAAAGCTACAAATACGTGGTGATTTTATCGGAATATCAGGGGAAGATCCTGCTCAGCCGGCATAAAAACCGCACCACCTGGGAGACCCAGGGAGGCCACATCGAGCCGGGGGAGACCCCCATGGAGGCTGCCCGGCGGGAGCTTTTTGAAGAATCCGGGGCGCTGGAATATGAAATCGTCCCACTGTGCGACTACTGGGCCGGAACGCCGGAGGACTGGGCGAACGGTATGGTCTTTCGGGCGAAAATCCGCAAGCTGGGTCCGATGCCGGAAAGTGAAATGGCCCAGGTGCAGACCTTTGACGCCCTTCCTTCCAATGTCACCTATCCGGCCATCACCCCGGTGCTGTTTGCCTATTTGCGGGAGCATCCCTCAAACACGGCCCAGGCCTGATTCAGTAGACATGCAATAAATTGTAATTTAGCGTACCGGAACCGACGCACTGCTTGGCTCCCCCTATGGGGGAGCTGGCTGCCCCGTAAGGGGCAGACTGAGAGGGC
>CAMEWH010000021.1:0-27881 GCA_945940335.1 uncultured Clostridia bacterium
GCAGCCCCAAATCCAGCAGCATCAGGTCAACCTGGTTGGACACCAACTGGGACAGGGCTCCCTGAGCGTTTCCGGCGGTGAGGCAGGGAAAGCCCTCCTGCTTCAGGGTGTAGGTGATAAAGTTGCGGATTTGGGCATCGTCCTCCACAACCAGAATCCATTCATTTTTCACCGGTTTCTCCCTCCTTTATCGGCAGGGTAAAGATAAATTCCGCGCCTTTTCCATCCCTGCGGTTTTGCGCATGAATGGTGCCCCCGTGGGCAGTGACAATGGACTCGCAAATGGCAAGTCCCAGACCGATGCCCCGTTTGGCGTCCGGGCCTTTGCCCTGGGTGGTGTAAAACATCTGGAACACATGGGGCAAATCCTGTTCGGAAATGCCGGTGCCCCGGTCGGCAACTGTAAAAACAGCAAAGTCGTTGTTCTTAGAGACTGTCACGGAGATTTCTTCTCCGGGCTGGGTGTGCTTTACCGCGTTGTCCAGCAGATTCACCAGCACCTGACCAATAAGCCTTGCGTCCATGGGCACCATCAGAAGGTCATCGGGAATCTGAACGGCGATTTCCCGCTCTGGCGCGCGCTTGCTGATGGCCAGCACCGCCGCACCGATGACTTCTTCTACGGCCTCCGGCTGCTTGTTCAAGGTCAGGCGTCCGTCTTGGAGCCGGGTCAGGCTGAGAATATTTTCCACAAGGGAATGGAGCCAGTTCGCGTCCTTGTAGATGCCCTCCGCCAGAGAAAAACGGGCATCGTCTTTATCCGTCATGTCCATAATCATTTCGCTGGTGCCCATGATGCCCGCCAGCGGCGTCCGCAGGTCGTGGGAAATGGCCCGGAGGAGATTTCCCCGGTAGCGTTCCTGATTGGCTTCCTCCCGGGTGCGGATGCGCTCTTTCATGACCCGCAGCCGATCCATGGCCATAGCTGTACTTTCAATCATGGAATGAAGCAGTATCTTCTGCTGATCTGTCAGCACCTCAGCCCGTTCTTTTGGAATGCGCAGAACACCAAGGACAGACTCACTTCCGTAAATTGGCCAGTCATAGAATTCCTCACCGGCATCATAATCCGTCCGCAGGTTTTCAATTCGGTTCTGAATTTCATCCGGGTTGGAAACACTGCGCCGTACCTGCTCAGATTCGTTTTTCTGTTGTATAAATGTATGCTCCGGTTTTCCCTGTTCATCCGAACAGAGGCAGGCGGCTTTGCAGTCCATAATGCGGCTGACTGTTTCCACCGTAATCCCCGCAATCTGATCTTTACTTTCCGCATCCGCCAGATGGCTGGTCAAGTGATACAGCGCACTGGCCGCCTGCTCGTTACGAACCGCCTCCGCCGTCATTTTCTTTGCCTTGGAGGTCAGAGCGCTGGTGATAATGGAAGTCACAGCCATGATAGAGAAGGTGATGAAGTAGGTGGGGTCATCCACGGACAGGGTGAAGTAGGGTGCTGTAAAGAAGGCGTTAAAAGCGCAGGTGGACAGAATGGTGGACAGAATGCCCCAGAAATACCCCTCGGTACACCGGGCCGTCAGAACCACCGACAGAATGTAGACAACCACAATATTGGTTTCCGGGAACTGCCACAGGCGGAACAGGGTGCCAATCCCGGTGGCTGCAGCAACAAACAAAACCGTCAGCAGCAAACTTGAACAGCGCCTGCTGCCTGCTTTATTTTCCAAAGCATATACACCTCTTTCTGGATTGATACAAGGCTTTGCAAAAGCATTATATTGCATTTTGACAAGGAACGCAAGGCATAGAAGCGCATTGACAGGACGGGAATATCATGCTATACTGACCAAGCAAATACTTTTGGTCAAAAGGGAGAGTGAGCCGTTTGCCAAAGAGTTATTCCGATCAGGAGCGGGCCTACATCCGAAAGCGTCTGAAGGAGGAAGCTGCCGCCTGCATGGGGCAGTATGGCATCCGACGCACCACAGTGGACGAACTGGTCAAGCGTGTCCATATTCCCAAGGGAACCTTTTACCTGTTTTATTCATCCAAGGAGCTGCTTTTGTTTGAAGTGATTCAGGAGCAGCACGAGCTGGTAAACCAGAAGCTGTTTCAGGAACTCTCGGATCTTTCAGCCGCTGAACTTTCGTCAGATAAAATCACCGATGTGATTTTCAATTTCTATAAAATGACAGAGCAAATGCCGATTTTTAGGTTGATCAATTCCGAGGAAATCGAGCTGTTAGTCCGGAAACTGCCTCAGGAAGTAGTTCAGGCGCACTTGCAGGAGGATACGGATACCATCGGGAATCTGTTCACTCTCATTCCAGCAAAAAAAGAAGTGGATGTCACGGTCATCAGCGCCGCCTTCCATGCCATCTACTATGCCACGCTGCACAAGAAAGAGATTGGAGAGGAGCAGTACGACCAAGCGCTTCGGATGCTGATTCACGGCGTTGTCACGCAGATTTTCTAATTCATCAAAATAGTCCGGCGGTTCGCCGGACTAAAACTAAGCAATAATCTGACCATTTATTTATAATTAGTCAAATAGAAGAAAAGGAGCGAAACAAATGATACAGGTCAGCCATCTGTCCTTCAGCTATATCCAAAAGCCCTTTATTCAGGATATGACTTTTTCTGTTGGGTCGGGGGAAATCTTTGGTTTTCTGGGGCCCTCCGGGGCAGGAAAGAGCACCTTGCAGAAAATCCTTCTTGGGATGCTTCCAAACTATCAAGGCTCTGCCATGGTAAACGGAAGGGAGTGCAAACATCACGGGGCAGATTTTTATGAATCCATTGGCGTGGATTTTGAATACTCCACCCTGTATGAAAAACTGTCCGCCAAAGAAAACCTTCAATTCTTTTCCTCTCTCTACCGCAGGCAGGCACGCTCCATCCCGGGGCTGCTTGCCGCAGTGGGACTGGAAAACGACGCGGACAAGCGGGTGTCGGACTATTCCAAGGGGATGAAAAGCCGCCTGAACTTTGTAAAAGCGCTGCTGCACGATCCCAAGCTGCTGTTTTTAGACAAACCCACCAGCGGCCTTGATCCCACTAACAGCCGCCTGATGAAGAATATGATTCTAGAGGAAAAGCGCAGAGGGAAAACTATCCTGCTGACCACCCACAATATGCTGGACGCGGCAGAGCTCTGCGACCGGGTGGCCTTTATCGTGGGAGGAAAGATTTTTGCACTGGACAGTCCCCACAACCTCATCATGTCCAAGGGGGCGGCGCATATCACCTATACCTGGCTTGACCACGGAGAGCGGACAGCAAGCTGTCCCATGGACAAAATCTCGGAGGATACGCTGCTTCATACGCTGATTGCCGAAAACCGCCTGCAATCCATCCACAGCAGCGAACCGACACTGAACGACATTTTTATGGAGATTACCGGGAGGACGCTGGTATGAGATTTCGGCATTTGCTGCTATGGAATATGCGGTTTCAGGCAAGATATGGCTTTTACCTGCTGTACAGTTTTTAACGGCGCTTTATCTTGCGCTGCTGTTTTCCCTGCCCCAGTCGTGGAAAGAGAGCGCTGCGGCAATCCTCATTTTTTCTGATCCTTCGGCGATGGGCTTGTTCTTTATGGGTGCAATCGTTTTGCTGGAGAAAAGTCAGAGAGTGACTTCGTTCTTCGCGGTTTCGCCCCTGAGCGCTTTGGAATATGTATGCTCCAAGGTGCTTTCGCTGAGCACCATTGGAGTGCTGGTGGCGGCGATATTGGCTATTGCCGCAGGCTGTCCGTCGCTGCCCTCCGTGCTGGCTGGTACATTCCTTTCCAGCGTTCTGTTCACCCTGATCGGTATTCTGGTGGCAACCAGAATCACCAGTCTGAATCAATTCCTTCTGGCCACGGTGCCGGTGGAAATGCTTGTCTTTTTACCTGCCATCGCCCACCTGTTCGGTTTGACGCCTTCTATTCTCGGCAGTTATCCCGCGAATGTCTGTATGGATTTGATTGCCGGAAGATCGTTTTCCGTGAACGGGCTGGTTTTGACCGGGGCTTTGCTTCTGCTGCTTATGTTCGCGGCATGCAGATCTGTTGGAAAAATGTGGAGCAGCGCGGGAGGTGTCAAGCTATGAAAGCGATACGGCTGAGTTTTTTCCAGTTGCTTAAGTTTGTAAGCAAAGACAAGATGCTGCTCGCGGCGCTGCTTGCTCCGCTGCTTGCAGGGAGTGCCATCCGGTTTGGTGTACCCTTTACCGAGAGCATCCTGACGCATGTTACCGCCCTGCCCGCCATCTTGTCTCCCTACTACGGCCTTTTTGACATTTTCTTTTCGTCCATCACTCCGGCGATGTTTTGTTTCATCGCATCCATGGTGATGCTGGAAGAGCGGGACGATCATATTGACCGATATCTGTTTGTGACAGGTTTGGGGCAAAACGGGTATTTTGTATCGCGCATCGTAATCCCGGCGCTTGTTGCTTTTTTAGTCACAGCGGCATTCCTTCCGGTATTTCGGCTTACGGCTTTGTCTTTGTGGTCGATCCTTTGGCTGTCCTTGACAGGGTCTTTGCAGGGAATCATCATTGCGCTGCTGATTGTGACGAAATCATCCAACAAACTCGAAGGTATGGCGATTACAAAACTATCCTCCCTAATGATGCTTGGCGCTGTCACACCGTATTTCGTTCCGGCACCGGTTTGCTTCTGCTTCTCATTCCTGCCGTCTTTTTGGGTGGGGATGGCGGTATATGAAACCAATCTGGTGTATATACTGCCATCTGTTTTGGTTGCAGGAATTTGGATTTTGGCTTTTCGCCGAAGCCTGGACATATTCAGCATCATGTAAGGATACGCCTCGGCCCTGTATTGGGGCCGAGGCGTTGAATATGGATTATTCTGTGTTTTGCACTTCCTGTGCCAGTCGTATACCTACCTGCACTCCGTGAATAAAGCCAGACCGCTCATGATCCCGGCAGAGGGCGCAGACGGGATTGATAATCCAATCCATTTCCCGCAGGGGCATTCCGTTCAGTAAGCGATACAATTCACCAAAATCCGCTTTGATCTGGTCATCGTCTATACGGTTCACATCACCGTAAGCCTCATAGAGAAGCGACAGGACAGATTCGCCATCCCCCAGATTCAGCTTGTGGGATGCCACATAGGTTTCAAGTGCTTGGATATACTCCGCCATGTTCATACATAAATCAACTCCTCTCGGACAATTTCCTCGGCTCTGGCGCGGATATTGTTCATGCGCTGCACCCAAGCCATTGGGTCGCAGGCTTTCAGAGTTTCCGTAATTCCCTCGGTGGCTTTCATCTGGTCGATCATCCGTTCCAGCCTGTCCTGCGCCTGCTCATTCAGGTCAGCAAGGTGTGTCCACAGCTTGCCGGACAGGAGCAGGCAGTTGTACTGAATCGGCTTGTGCTCTCTCAGGTACTCCCGGTGCATTCGCCCCCACTTGCCTATGGGACGGGATTCTTCCGGCAGTCTCAGGTCAGGTATGAAATAATCGCCCACTCGAATGTATTGAATTTCCATAGTCATGCCTCCTTTACTTCGGTACGGTTATTTTACCGAAAGATCGAGATGCAGTCGAATGTGCCGCCTTGCAAAGTTTATTACATTGATGTAACAAACTTGAAAATTTTACGACTTTATTACATGTCAGCAGCCATCAATATAGCGTTCAAGCCCGGCAAGTGTCAATCACCTGCCGGGCCTGTCCATATTTAGTTCAGCACCGCATTCCAGTGGATTTTCACGCTTCTGTTATAGTACGCGGACAAAATCATGCCATTTGTCCTCCACAGAAAACCTCCGCGCGCATTATCCCTTATTCATAATATGGGCCACCAGGCGGAGGTTGCGTTCCACCAGGACATTGCGGGCCTCCATGTCCCCCTGGGCGGAGAGGGCCAGGTAGCGGCGTTCTTCTTCCTCGGTCAGCGGTTTGGGAAAGCTGCCGGTGGACAGCTGCAGAGAATAGAGCAAACTGCTGAGCATCAGCCATGCGGATAGCAGCATTGATGATCACCTCATCACACTCTATTCGCCGCCGGTTGTCCCTTTTCCTGCAAAAAAGAAGGAAATAACCGGGGTGGTTCCTGCCTTTTGAGGACATTGCAGCCGGGGTTCAGGGTTTTCCTTTCATCAAACCGGCAAAATGCAGCTGGTCCCCATACAATTTTCCCGCTCCCGGTGAAGGGGGCGGGAATTGTATTATGGAACAAATTTACAGAGCTGCCAGGATTTCGCCGGCGTCCTGCAGGACCAGGTGGGGCTTCACATCGGAGGCAGCCAGGATGGCTTCGTCGGTCTCACCGCTGAGAACCAGGATGCCCGTAATGCCTGCGTTGATGCCGGACTTCACGTCGGTGTAGATCCGGTCCCCCACCACGGCGGATTCTTCCTTGGAGTACCCCCACTTGGACATGGCCAGGGTGGGCATCAGGGGGCTGGGCTTGCCGATGACCACGGGACGCTTCTTTGTGGCGTTATAGATCATGTCGCAGACACTTCCGCAATCCGGCACGGAACCGAACTCCGTGGGGCACACATAGTCCGGGTTGGTGGCAATATAGGGGATGTCTCCCCGGGTCAGCAGCATGTAGCTCACATCGTGGAGCTTCCGGAAGGTCAGCTCGGTATCAAAGCCCATGACGATGACTTCCGTCTCCTCCACGGATTCGGTGACGGTGAAGCCCTCCATCTCCAGCTCCTTCTTCAGGGACCGGGTACCGCAGACATAGAGCTTCTTGCCGGGGTAGTGCTCCTTCAGGTAGTAGGCCGTGGCCTGGGAGGAGGTGATGAAATCCTCCCGGGTGGAGGGAATGCCCAGCTTAGCCAGCTTTTTGATGTAATCGTCCACACTTTTGGAAGAATTGTTGGTCATGAACAGGTACTTCCGGCCGGTCTCCTTCAGTTTATTCAGCAGATCAATGGTAAAAGGATACAGCTGGTCCCCCAGATAGAGGGTGCCGTCCATATCGAACAGGTACAGCTTGATACGGCGCAGCAATTCGTCCTTTTCCATCACAGGATCTCCTTGGTGGCCACGATGTGGGCGCCGTACACATCCGGAATCAGAACATCACCGATTTTCACGGGAGCTTCCACGGAGGTCCCATGGATCTTCTCCATGATTTCAAACATCTTCCCCTTGGGAATGGGGGCAGAGGATTTCACGGACACCATGGTGTCCTCCCGGTTGCTGACCCGGATGACGGAGGTCAGGCTCCGGACAGGATTGGTGCACTCGCCAATGGCGTGCTTTTCACCCCGGGGGCAGCTGTTACCGGTAACCGTGATGGTTTCGCCCTGGATGTCGGCTGTCATGGTGCAGCCCCTGGGGCAAACGATACAGGTAATCACTTTTTTCATTCTGCTACCTCCAGAGATACGGTAATGGGTTCGGTGACATTTTTCAGGGTCTCTGCCTTGATGGTCAGCTTCTCCATTTCACCCGGCGCCGCCCGGAGCCGCTTTGCAGTGACCAGCTCGGTATCGCCGGACTTCACAGTGAATTTCACTTTGCCAAAGGGCTGGGTGACCCGCAGGAAAAGGCTCACATCTTCTTCACAGACGTGGACGTTCTGGGGCAGCACATAGCGCACGCCATAGCCGGGCTTGGTGGGCACGGTGGGATATTCTCTGCCGCCGCTGCGCACATACTGCGCCGCGCCTAGGCCCGCCCGCTCGGCTTCCTCGGAAACATAGTCCACCAGGTCGTGGACCTGGAGCACGTTGCCGCAGGCGAAAATGCCGGGAATCTGGGTCTGGCAGTGCTCATCCACCAGGGCGCCGCTGGTGACGGGGTCCATGGGAATACCCGCGGCACGGGTCAGCTCATTTTCGGGGATCAGGCCCACGGAGAGCAGCAGGGTGTCGCAGGGAATGAACCGCTTGGTTTCCTCGATGGGCCTTCTTCTTTCGTCCACCTGGGCAATGGTGACGCCCTCCAAGCGCTTCTTGCCGTGGATCTCACAGACGGTGGTGGACAGATACAGCGGAATGTCAAAGTCCTCCAGGCACTGGACGATGTTCCGGGTCAAACCGCCGGAGTAAGGCATGAGCTCGCACACAGCCTTCACCTTCGCGCCTTCCAGGGTCATGCGGCGGGCCATAATCAGGCCGATGTCGCCGGAGCCCAGGATGACCACTTCCTTACCCACCATGTAGCCCTCGCAGTTGATGAACTTCTGGGCGGTACCGGCGCTGAAAATGCCGGCGGGACGGGTTCCGGGGGTGTTCAGGGCGCCGCGGCTCCGTTCCCGGCAGCCCATGGCCAGAATGACGGCCTTGGCCTGAATTTTCAGCAGGCCCTCCCGGTTCTGGGCGGTGACCACCTTTGCAGGAGAAACAGCGGTAACCGTGGTTTCGTAGTGGACCTCGATGTTCCGCTTCAGCACTTCCTGCTTGTAAACATCCGCGTATTCCGGGCCGGTGAGCTCCCGGCCCAGCTTGTGCAGGCCAAAGCCTGCATGAATGCACTGGCGGAGGATGCCGCCAATGTCCGGTTCTCTGTCCAGAATGACCACATCGGTGCAGCCTGCATCGTAAGCCGCCACCGCAGCTGCCATACCGGCGGGACCGCCGCCGACAATGACAATATCATGATTCAGCATTTCGGTTCCCTCCCTTACAGCTTCCCGGTCAAAGGCTCGCTGCCCCTGCCGAATTTGGTAACTTCTTCCATCTTCATGCCCTGCTCCTGGGCGATGAGCTTCATCACATAGGGGGAGCAGAAGCCGCCCTGGCAGCGGCCCATGCCGCCCCGGGTTCTCCGCTTCACGCCGTCCAGGTCAAAAGCGGGGGGATTCCTTTTGATCGCGTCCCGCATCTCCCCCTCGCTGACGGTCTCGCAGCGGCAGACGATCTTGCCGTAGGCAGGATGCTCTTTAATATAGGCGTCCTTCTCCTCGTCGGACATTTCCTGGAAGGCATGGGTATTTTCCCGCTTGCCGTTCCAGGCTTCCTTCTCCGTGAGCTTCAGACCCTGTTCCGCCAGGATTCCCACCACCATCTTTGCAATGGCCACACAGGAGGTCAGGCCCGGGGAGTCGATGGCGGCCACATGGACCAGGTTATCTACCTGTTTGGAAGCCTGGATGATGAAGTCACCATTCTTCTCGGAGCTTCTGACGCCGGAGAAGGAGGTGATGACCTGGCGGAAGTTCACACTGGGCACACTCTTGGCTGCCAGCTTACCCACCATAGCCAGGCCCTCGGAGGTGGTCTGGGTGGAGGAGGGGTCCGCCACCTTCGTCGCGGTGGGGCCGGTGAGCAGGTTGCCGTCGGCGGTGGGGGTGACCAGGATACCCTTGCCCTCAGCGGTGGGGACCTGGAAAATGGTGTGCTTCACCCGGCCTCCCTCGGCCTTGTCCAGCAGCATGTACTCACCGGCACGGGGAATGATGGTGAAGAAGCCGTCACCGGCCATCTGGGCCACCTTGTCGGAATAGCCGCCGGCGCAGTTGAGAAGGTAAGTGCACTCCACCGTTTCTCCTTCGGCGGAAGTGACGGTAAAGCAGTCATTCTTCTGGATTTTAACGACCTGGAAATTCCGCTTCAGTTCCACGCCGTTGTCCATGGCGTTGCCAATGGCGGCAATGGTCAGGTCATAGGGGCAGATAATGCCCGCATTGGGCACATACAGAGCCTTGCTGACCTTTTCGGAAAGGTTGGGCTCCATTTTCCGGGCTTCCTCTCCGGAAATCAGTTTGACGCAGTCGATGCCGTTTTCAAAGCTGCGGTGATACAGCTTCTCCAGAGTCGACTCTTCCTCCGCCGTGCCAAAGGCAACCACCAGTGAGCCGTTGTTCTTATGATGGACGTTCAGGTCTCTGGCCGCTTCATAGAGGAGACCGACGCCCTGGGTGTTCAGCTTCGCTTTCAGGGTGCCAGGCTCCGGGTCATAGCCGCCGTGAATGATGCCGGAGTTGGCACGGGTAGCGCCCATGGCAACATCGTTTTCCTTTTCCAGCAGACAGACACGCAGATCGTACCTGCTCAGCTCTCTGGCTGCCATACCGCCGATCACACCGGCACCGATAATGGCAATGTCATACCTCATGAAATAATCCCTCTCTCTGTTATTGATACGGGAGCAGACCCCCGCACGATATCTGTTCGTATTTTAGAAAAGAAATCCGGTAATGTCAATAGGTTTTATCCAAAGGATAATCGATACAAGAAGATTTTTTTGGTAGTTTTATCCAAAAATAGTGTATAGGCCCTTTGGGTTGCATCACAGGCAGTTTTTCCCGTGTCAGGCCGGATTCCCGAAAAAAGCAGGGTGCGGAGCCTTTTCCGGAACAGCACCCGCAGGCTTGTCTTTTCCAACAAATCCGGAAAAAGATACCGGAAAACAAGAAAGAATCCAATTGTTCCGGCAATCTATTGGGCAAAACGGAGCGATACCACGGGTTTCCTTGATTATTGAAATAATTTGTCTATTTCGACGAATAATAATGAACGTATTTTAAACTAATTGTTGAATTTCTATTATCTCTGTGATATAATGCACAACAGAAAGGAAGTTATGGGCTAACAAAGCGTGAGAAATTACCAATTTCTCATCATCTTCCGGTCCGGGCAGCCTTTCTGTTTTCGGGCGGCTTTACCGTCCGTTTCGTCATGTATGTTGTCCGGCAGAGTCATCGGATCTGAGGGGCCCTTCAGATCGGCTGTTCCGGCGACAAATATAATTAAGGGGATACATCATATGAAAAAGCTTCTCGCACTGCTCCTCGTTTGTGCTATGGCGCTGTCCATGGTCGCCTTCGGCAGCCCCAAGGCTTCTGCCAAGGATTTCCACATCGAAATCAAATTCTCCAACGTTTTTCAGCCCGAAGAAATGAACGGCAAGGCCTCCGAAATGCTGGCTCAGATGATCACCGAGCGTACCGGCGGTGCCGTCACCGTCACCTACTATGGCCAGAACACCCTGGACTGCTACGGTGACTCCGTTGCTCAGGCGAACATGGGCGCCAACTGGATGGGCCTGGAAGAGCCCTCTCTGTTCGCCGATTACGTTGGCGACTGCGCGGTTCTCATTGGACCCATGCTGTACTCCAGCAACGAAGAGTACAACTACGTGATGGACTCCGACATCGTTGCCGAAATCAAAGATCGTCTGGCTTCCGAGCACAACATCCATGTTCTGGACACCCACTACTCCTTCGGCTTCCGTTCCGTCTGCACCAATAAGATCATCGAGAAGCCCGAGGACCTGAACGGCATGGTTCTGCGTGCCACCTCTTCCGCTCTGTTTGCCAAGACCCTGGAATGCCTGGGCGCCACTCCTCAGGCCATGGGCTTCACCGAGGCCATCTCCGCCATGTCCAACGGTGTTGTGCAGGGCTACGAAGGCTCCGTCTCCACCCACAAGGATACCGGCGTTTACGAGTTCATCCATAATGTGGCTCTGACCAACCATCTGATTGCTACCCGCTGGCTGTTCATCTCCGAGAACGTCTGGCAGCAGATCCCCGCAGAGTACCAGGCCATCATCGAAGAGTGCGCTCTGGAGTGCGGCGTTTGGGAGCAGAACGCGGTTGCTGATTCCGAAGCTGAGATGATCGCTTTCCTGGAAGAGCACGGCACCTCCTACAACGACGTTGATCTGGATGCCTTCACCGCCGCCTGCGAGCCCGTCTATGACTGGATCGTGGAGCAGTACGGCGCTGATCCCGAGCTGCGTGGTCAGCTGGTAGCCCTGGTTCAGGAATACCGCGCCAACAATGGCTAATTCATCGAACTCAGCCCTGTTTTCCGGCAATTCACAGTAACGATGTTGCACGGACTGCCCCACAGGGGTTAGTCCGTGCAATGCTGTCCCACATTCAGAGGATTCGAGGTTTTTTATGAAAGGAAAGAAAAAAATTACTTTCAAAACCATCGTGACGAATCTGGACGCGATTATTACCTGCGTGACGCTGAGCCTTTGTACCATCCTGGTAAACGCGAACATCTTCTCCCGGTATATTTTCAACAAACCCATTTACTGGGCGGAAGAAGTGGCAACCTCCCTGTTCATCTGGACCGTGTTCGTCGGCAGCGCATACGCCTATCGCAACCACTCGCACCTTGGTGTTGATATTCTCGTGAAAATGCTTCCCGAAAAATTCAAGAAGCTCACCCAATATGTCATCAGCATCATCGAGATCGCCGTTCTGGCCATGCTGACCTATGTCAGCGCACAGTACGTAATCCATTCCTGGAACCGGGCGACCGATGTTCTGCGGATGCCCCGGTGGTACTTCTCCATTGCGGTGCCCATCGGTTTTGGCTGGTCGCTGCTCTACGCAATCATCTTTTTCATCCAGCGCCTGACAGGCAAATCTGAGAAAAAGGAGGAGGAAGCAAATGACACTGGATCTGATTGATCTGTTGCCGGTACTTTTGGTTTTCGTCCTCTACTTTGCCGGTTTACCCATTGTATATTCCCTTTTCGGTGCGTCTTTCTTCTACTTTTTGTTCATTGACACCACCACCGTGCCCTACATGATTATGATGAAGGTCATGAACTCCACAGCATCCTACTCGCTGCTGGCCATTCCCTTCTTCGTCATGTCCGGATCCATCATGAATTATGGCGGCATCGCCGACAAGCTCATGGACTTCGCCGAAGTCATCACCGGCCACATGCGCGGCGGTCTGGCACAGGTGAACGTAGTTCTGTCCATGATGATGGGCGGCTGCTCCGGCTCCGCCAACGCCGACTGCGCCATGCAGTCCAAGATGCTGGTTCCCGAGATGGAGAAGCGCGGCTACTCCAAGGCATTCTCCGCTGCCATCACCGCAGCTTCCTCGGCGGCTACTCCCGTCATCCCCCCTGGAGTCAACCTGATCGTCTATGCGGTCATTGCCCAGTGCTCTCTGGCCCGCGTCTTTGCCGCCGGCTATGTGCCCGGCATCCTGATGTCCATTTCCATGATGATCGTGGTGGCCATCATCGCCAAGAAGCGTAACTATCCCACCACCCGGGATAAGTTCCCTCCGGTGAAGGAAGTGCTTCGCCAGGCATTCATCTCCTTCTGGGGTCTGTTCTTCCCCTTCGGCATCATCCTGGGCATGCGCTTCGGTCTGTTCACCCCCTCCGAGGGTGGTGCGTTCTCCGTGGTATACTGCCTGATCGTGGGTAAGTTCTTCTACAAGAAGCTGTCCTTCAAGAGGGATCTGATCCCCATCCTGATGGACTCCGTCGCCGGCACATCCTCCGTGGTTCTGATCATGGTGGCAGCCAACGTGTTCGGCTACTACATGACCTGGATCAACCTGCCCAAGGTAGTCGCCACTGCCGTGCTGAACATCACCGGAAACAAATGGGTATTCCTGATGATCTGCAACGTGATCCTGCTGATCATGGGCATGTTCCTGGAAGGCGGCGCCGCTCTGATGATCATTACCCCCTTGCTGCTGCCCGTTGCCAAGCAGCTGGGCGTGGACGTGATCCACTTCGGTCTGGTTGCCATTACCAACATCATGATCGGCGGTCTGACGCCTCCCTTCGGCTCCATGATGTTCACCACCTGCGGCATTACAAAGTGCGCCATCGGCGACTTCCTGAAGGAAGTATGGCCCTTCATCCTTTGCCTGGTTGTGGTTCTGCTGCTGATCACCTTCTTCCCCGTCCTGGTCACCTTCGTCCCCAATCTCATCTACGGCTAAGTTTTTTCGCAAAAGACCTGGGAGGCCCCAGTGCCTCCCGGGCTTTCCCATTTTTAGGAGTAACCTATGGAATTTTCCTTTGAAATGCACCACACTCCCCAGTCTTTTGAAAAGCTGGCCCATATGCAGTATGACCTGTTCTGCAAATCCAATCTGGTGGTCAGAACCATTCTGAGCTTTGCCTTTCTGCTCATCGGTGTCAACAATCTGAAAAGCTGGTGGGGCATTCTGCTGGCGGTTTACGGCGCATATCTGCTGAACACCCGCTATGCCTCCGCCAACCACACTGCCCACAAGCTCACCGCCCAATTGGAAGCTGCCAAAGTTCCCTTCCCCGCCTCCCGGTTCTGCTTTTATGATGACCGTATGGACATTCTCCCCCTGCCGGAGGGCGCGGGTGAAGTCACTTCCCTTGCTTATTCCGAATTCTTTCGCCTGTCGGAAGACTTCGATTACATCTACATATTCCGGGATAAATTCGGTGGCTATATGATCCCCAAAGAGTCCCTGAAAGAGGAGGAAGGGCAGTTTCGCCGCTTCCTTCAGGAAAAAACCGGCCAGACCATCTACCGGAAAACCACCCCCGCAATGCGGGTTTTCAAGGAGGTCAAACTCTTTGCCTCCAGAAAAAACGAACCGCCTCACCTGTAATACGGATGAAAAGGAGGATGAAGGTATGCTTCCTATTTTGGATCCTTTGCGCCAGTTTACCATTCATTCCGTGATCCTTCGGCTGACTCTGGCCGTGATATCCGGAGGAATTCTGGGCCTGAACCGTGCTAAAAAGGGTCGTGCCGCCGGGTTCCGCACTCACATGTTCGTGTGCATGGGCGCGGCGCTTACCATGCTGCTGAGTCAGTACTATACGGTAATGCTGGCAGGGCCCTGGTCCCGGGCCGCATCCGCCCTGGGGGCAAAATCGGACGTTTCCCGGATTGGTGCCCAGGTGATCAGCGGTATCGGCTTCCTGGGTGCCGGTACGATTCTGGTCACCAGCCGCCAGGAGGTCAAGGGTCTGACCACCGCCGCGGGCTTGTGGGCTTCTGCCTGCATGGGTCTTGCCATTGGTGCGGGATTTTATGAATGCGTGATTCTGGCCTGTCTGTACATGATGATCAGCATCCAGCTCCTGCCTTTGGTAGAAGCCTTCATCGTAGAGCGATCCCGGAATATGAATATCTACATCGAATTCCACGCCATCGACGATGTGGGTCGAATCATCAATCACCTGAAAGCTCAGAATGTACGAATCTACGATGTGGAAATTGGCCGGGACAAGGACGCCCCCGGGCGGCAGCCCAACGCCTTGCTGACCATTCGTCTGAGCCAAAGCAATGATCACGAAAGATTGCTGGCCGCCATTGCCGCGCTGCCCTGTGTTACCAAGATCGATGAAGTATAGGAGGAGGAAATATGCTTGAAATACTGAATCCTCTCAGAGAACTGACCTTCCTGTCCATCTCCCTGCGCATGCTCCTGGCCGTGGTCCTGGGTGGGCTAATCGGGATGGAACGGGAATTCAAGCGCCGCCCCGCGGGCTTTCGGACCCACATTCTCATCTGCCTGGGCGCCACCATCACCACCCTGACCAGCCAGTATTTGCTGGTAGAAATGGGTTTCTTCACGGATATGGCCCGACTGGGCGCCCAGGTGGTATCCGGCGTGGGCTTCATCGGCGCCGGTACCATCATCGTTACCCGACGCCAGCGGGTAAAGGGGCTGACCACCGCTGCCGGACTGTGGGTCGTGGCCATCATGGGCCTGGCCCTGGGCGCAGGCTTCTTTGAAGGCAGCATTCTCGTGGCCATTCTGATTCTCTTTGCCGAGCTGGTGTTCTCCAAGATTGAATACCGAATTCTGGACAAGACCCAGGAGATGAACATATTCATGGAATACAGCGGCAATGCCTGTCTTTCCAACGTGCTGAGTCTGCTCCGGAAGGCCAACCTGAAGCTGCTGGACATTGAGATTACCCGAAACGGACACACCGATTCGGATACCTCCGATGCCCTGTTTGTAATCCGTACCAATCGGCGGTATCCCCCCGAACGGGTCATTGAACTTCTGCGCAGCCAGGAAGGTTCGGTGCTGGTTCAGGAATTGTGACAAAGCAAGCCCCCCTAAGGCAAACGCTTTAGGGGGCTAATCCTATGCTTTATCCGCAGATTTCAAACTTGCCTGTATGGCACCGCACGCTGGTACTCCGGGTATGGGTAAGACCCAGAAGGGCGTCCATTTCCCTTGCAGCATTTTTGTAGGTGCCCTTTGTGTGGTGCACCAGGATGTAGTCTGCCTCTTTGATTTTTCCGGAGGCCTGGGCACAGAAGGAACGCACCGGAGCTGCCAGAGAAAAAAACCAGATGGGCGTACAGATGGTCACATGGTCATAAGCCGTTAAGTCAAGGTCTACCCGCTGGATGGGCATCTGCCAGCGGTGCATGGCAAAGCGGCCGCACCACCAGAACCCCAGGGTGCCCTGGGTACGTTCGGTGGCTTTGATCTCATAAACTTGCGCACCGGTACGATTGGCAGTTTCCAAAGCCAGCTTCTTCACATACCCCATTCTGGAGAAATATACCACCAAACAAGCGTCATCTTTGCCAATGTTGGGATAATCTGCAGGGTCGACAGAAAAGTCCTCCTGTTTTGCGAATATCCAGGTCATGTATCCGGTGATCGCCTGACAGAAGCCGAACACAAAGTAGCTGGTGGACATGAAATTCAGCGGGAAGATCACAAACTGAATGCAGATCCACAGCATCAGCGTAACGCCGAACACGCCGCCCAGGATCACGCCGCTTTTCTTTTTCGCCAGGAGCAGCGCTGCCGCCGTCAGGTTCGACAGCCCGTTCACGATCAGCAGGGCAAAACCGGAGAAAATATAGTTCTGAAACAGGACCTCCGCGAAGGGAAGCACCCGAAAACAGGGCAGCAGTGCATCCATCCCCATGGCTTTTCCGGTGGGATCGTAAAGCATCATCGCCGCCCCGCCCACTGCGCCGAGACCGATGAAGATCGTCCAGAACAGCAGAATGCCACCGGTGACCCAGGACCTTGAATGGTGATTCTTTTTCATCATTTCCTCACCTCTTATAAGAATTGTTTTCCGTATTATACACAAAACGGCCCTGGGATGATAGAATCTTTTTTCCGGATAATGTGTCGATTTAATAGCCACACGGAAATGGAATTCAAGTTTGCGGCTTCGACAAACGAATCGTGAAATTGTAATTTGCGGGCAGATGCGGAAACACCCCTTGGCTCTCCCCTTGGGAGAGCTGTCAGCCGAACAGGCTGACTGAGAGGGTGCCGCAGTAAGGAAATGGTAACCAAAATTCATGTGTTGCCCTCTCAGTCTGCCCCTTGCGGGGCAGCCAGCTCCCCCATAGGGGGAGCCAAGGGGTGCGGCAATTCCGGTACGCCAAATTACAATTTGTCGATATTCTTTCGTAAACAAAAATGATAATAATCCGAACCCAGTGCTCCGGGGGGAGCGTGGGTTCGGATTATTTCTGGTCAAGCCCCGGAAAAGAGCATATTCCGGGTGGATTCCAATTTATTTCTCCAGCTCAGAGGCCAGCGGGATGGAGGGGGCTGCACCCTTTCTGGAAACGGCGATGGCAGCCGCCTTGGTGGCTCTGGCCATACATTCCTCGATGGGCCTGCCGTTCATCCAGCCTTCCAGGAAGAAGCCGGTGAAGGTGTCTCCTGCCGCAGTGGTATCCACTGCCTTCACCTTCCGTGCCGGGCAGAAATGGCGTTCCCCTCTTCCGGCGTACCAGGCGCCCTCCGCACCCAAGGTCAGGACAACCTCCGCCTGGGGGTGATGCTGGGCAAACCACTGAAGGATCTGCTCCGGCTGGGTGGAGGGAATGCCGCTGATCTGGGCGCCTTCCACCTCATTCACCAGGAACAGGCTGATCCGGTTCAGGTCGCATTTTCCGATGGCCTCGTTAAAGGGAGAGGGATTCAGGACAACCCGCATTTCCTTGGCATGAGCGGCGTCGATGATCTTGTCCACCAGGTTCACTTCGTTCTGGAGGAGCACCAGGTCCCCCGGGCCGAAGGACTGCATGACCGTTTCAATGTACTCTTCCGTCACCCGCTGGTTGGTACCGCCGAAAAGGATGATGCTGTTCTGGCCTCCGGCATCCACCTGGATGATGGTGTGGCCGGGCATGGTGTCCTCTTCCCGGATCAGGCTGGTGTTCACACCATTTTCTTCCAGCGTATCCAACAGAAGCCGGCCGCCGTTGCCGGAGACACCCGCGTGCCACACCGGCAGGCCGGCCTTGGCCATAGCAACGGACTGATTCAGACCCTTGCCGCCGGCGAATACCTCCCGCTTGGAAGAGGCGATGGTCTCCCCCGGAGTGACGATATGGTCCAAAGAGTACACATAGTCAATATTCATGGAGCCAAAGCAAAGCGCTTTCATAGAAACACCTCTCGATTAAAACGCCACACCGGCAATCAGAATAATGTTGGGATAGGGCGTGAATTCACCGGTACGAATCACGAAGCGCAGATCGCTGCATCGCTGCTTCAATTCGGTGTGAGGAATCATTTCCCGGGGCAGGCCGGGGAGCTTCCGTTCAATGTAAGCCAGCTGCTCCGGATTCTTCCCACAGATTTCCTCAGCTACAATATAACCTTCCACACAGGTTTCGTCAAGGACTGCGTCCATCACCTGCTGAAAAGTAGGCACGCCGCCCACCAGCACCAGGTCCACAATGGGAACGCCCTTGGGAATGGGCATACCGGCGTCGGCAATCATGAACTGATCCTTATGGCCCAAGGCTGCAATCAGGCCGGAGAGCTGGGCGTTCAGAATACCATGCTTTTTCATATTACTTCGCCTCGTTTTTCACGCGCAGGGCCATCTTGGCCTGCAGATTCCGCTGATACTGGTCGATGACCACAGCCAGGATGATGACCGCGCCCTTGATGACCTTCTGCCAGAACTCGGACACACCGCACATGGTCATGCCGTCATTCAGAACACCAATGACGAAGGCGCCCACGAAGGTGCCGCCGATGGTGCCGATGCCGCCGGCCATGGAGGTACCGCCCAGAACGGAAGCAGCGATGGCGTTCATTTCCCAGCCGTCGCCGGAGGCAGGATGGGCTGCCATCAGCTGGGCGGTGTTGATCATACCAACCAGAGCCGCGCAGACGCCGGAGATCATGTAGACGTAAATCTTATTCCGGTCGGTCTTGATACCGGACATCCGGGCAGCCCGCTCGTTGCCGCCCACGGCATACACATGCCAGCCGAAGGTAGTCTTGCGCAGAACCACAGCCATGACGGCAGTGAGGATGATCAGCAGAACGGCACCGATGGGGATGCCCGCAATGGAGGAGCCCATGACCTTGAAGCCGGTGTTGCCCAGGCCCTCGAAGCCCGCCAGGGAAGAGAAGGTATTGCCGCCGGAACGAATGTTGGCAAGACCCCGGCAGATGTACATGGTGCCCAGGGTGGCAATGAAGGGGGCCACGTTCAGCTTGGTGATGACCATGCCGTTGACCCAACCGATGAAGGCGCCCATAAGCAGAACGATGAAGATGATCATGGGAACGCTGAAGTACAGGGTGCTGTTTCCGATGGTCAGGCCTTCCTGGATCAGGCCGCCGGCGATCATACCGGCCAGGCCTACCACGGAGCCCACGGACAGGTCAATGCCGCCGGTGATGATGACGTAGGTCATGCCGATGGCCAGAATGCCATACAGGGCAACGTGCTTGGCAACCATCTTCAGGGTGGGCACGGACAGGAAATTGCCGGCGAGGAAGCTGAACAGGATCACCAGAATCACCAGAACGATGAAGGTACGGCCCTTCAGCAATGTCATAAGAAATGCATTTTTATCAAACTGCTTCTTTTTCATGTCATTGATCTCCTTTTATTCTTTCACAGCGGTCTCGGTTTCGTGGTGACCGGCATAGGAGGCAAGCACCAGATCATCCTCGGTCAGGTTTTCATCGCCAATGAATTCCGCGGTCTTGATGCCGTTGGACAGGACCATGATCCGGTCGGCAATGTTCATGATCTCCTTCAGCTCGGAAGAAACCACCAGAATGGTCAGGCCCTGGTCGGCATACTCGTGGATGATGTCGAACACTTCCGTCTTTGCGCCGATGTCGATACCCCGGGAGGGTTCGTCCATCAGCAGCACCTTGGGCTCCGTCAGCAGGCCCTTGCCGATGACCACCTTCTGCTGGTTGCCGCCGGACAGGGACAGAATGGGCAGCTTCTTATCCGCCACCTTGATGTGGATGTCCTTGATCATCTTGTCCACATCCTTGTCCTCCGCCTTCTGACTCAGCAGCAGGCCCTTGACGTATTTGTCCAGGTTGGACAGGGAGGTGTTCTTTTCAATGTCCATGGTCTGTACCAGGCCGGTGCCCTGCCGGTCCTCCGGTACAATGGCGAAGCCGCGGTGAATCTGCTCCGCTGCGCTCTTGGGGTTGATCTTCTTTCCGTCCAGCCAGATCTCGCCGGTGTGCTCCGGGCGCAGGCCCATGATGCACTCCATCAGCTCACTGCGGCCGGCACCCAGCAGACCGTAGATGCCGAAGATCTCACCCTTCTTCACTTCAAAGGACACATCGTCCAGCAGCCAGCCGCCGCCCTGCTTGGGCAGCTTCATATGGTCCACCTTCAAAGCAACAGGCTGCTTCTCCAGGTCGATCTTTCTGGCCTTTCGGGCATAGCCCTTGTTCTCGCCCACCATGTTGGTGACGATCCAGCTCAGTTCGATGTCCTTCACGTCGGCTTCATCCACATACCTGCCGTCCCGCAGAACGGTGACGTGGTCGCCGATCTCCATGATCTCCTCCAGACGGTGGGAGATGTAGATGATGGACAGGCCGCTGGCGGTGAGCTCCCGCATGATTTCAAACAGGACCTTGACCTCCTGGTTGGAAAGAGAGGAGGTGGGTTCGTCCATGATCAGAATCTTCAGGTCGTCCTCCACCAGGTTTCTGGCAATTTCCACCATCTGCTGCTGACCCACCCGCAGGTCGCCCACACGGGTCTTGGGGTCCATGATGTGCTGCAGCCGCTCCAGCACCTTTTTGGTGCCCTCAACATGGGCATCGTTGTCCACGAACAGGCCCTTTTTCTTCTCGTGGTTCATGTAGATGTTCTGGGCGATGGTCAGGTTGGGGAACAGGCTCAGCTCCTGATGGATGATGCCGATGCCTGAATTCCGGGCGGCGATGGTATCCTTGAAGGAGACTTCCTTGCCATCCATGTACATCTTGCCGCCGGAGGGCTGCTCGATACCGGCGATGATTTTCATCAGGGTGGATTTTCCGGCGCCGTTTTCACCGATCAAAACATTGACCTTGCCCCGGAAGACATCGAAAGAGACCTTGTCCAGAGCTTTGGTGCCAGGGTAGATTTTTTCCATTGCCTCGCAGTGCAATACAACATTGGAATCATCAAACATGATGGCTCCTCCTTACTGAACAGTGAGTGAAACGGGAGTAACAACGACCTTTCCGGTGCTGGGCGTATAGCAGCCGACAACCTCCACCGTCTTGCCCACCAGTGCGGACAGATCGCCCAGAGGCTCAACCACGTTGGTCAGCACTTCTTTGTTCACGGTTTTGGCATAGGCGGACCACTCGGTCTGGTTGGTGAAGCTTCCGTAGCCTTTGAAGGTCTGGCAGTCCCGGACGGTGGTACCGCTGAAGACCTTGCCCACCTGGACCTGCACCTCAGTGGCCACGCCTTCCACGGCAATGCGCAGGTAGCCCTTGGGGCTGTCGGTATTGTATTCTTCCACGGTGCCGGAGAAAGAAACGGAATAAGCATTTCCGTTAACCTCCTCGGCCATGACGTCTGCCAGGGGCTTGGCGTTGCCCACAATTTCATTACGGACATTCTCCCAGTCGCTGGCAGCTTCGGCGCTGGCATCGAAGACCTTCTGGCCGGTGTACTGGGCTTCCTGCCCCTTGGGGATGATTTTGACGATGCCGCAGCCGGACAGAACCGCGCTCAGCATGGTCAGTGCCAGGATCATTGCAATCAGTCTCGCTTTTTTCATTGTATCCTCTCCTTGCAGATCATGAATACGCGCGCAGGCGTATTCCGCACACCTTACGGTTTGAATTTTTGAAATGGGTTAACGCGTCCGGAATAGGCCTGCGCATATTTGACGGAATGAATTATCCAAGCCGGGCGCCGCAAGCGACGCCCGGCAGGTGTCAAATATACGGAATCTAATGACTGTTCAGTCAGATTACGCGGCGGGCTCGGTGTAAACGAAGGCAGACAGGTTGTCAACGTTGTCGATGGTGATGGCAACGCAGGGAACCAGCTGCTTCTCGGGAACGTCGTCCAGAGTAGCGCCGCCGTTGTTGATGTAGTAGTGAGCCTGCTCAACAGCCATCTGAGCAATCAGAGCGCACTGCTGCAGAGCGGTACCGGTCATCTGGCCAGCCTTGATCAGGGCAGCGGCGTCGTCGGAGCCGTCAACACCGATGATCTTGATGTCGGAACGGCCGGCGTCAGCACAGGCAGCAGCAGCGCCGCAAGCCATGGTGTCGTTGCCGCAGATGATGCCGGTGATTTCGGGATGAGCCTGCAGGATGGCCTCGGCCTTCTCGTAGCCCTGGGTCTGATCCCACATGGCGGACTGCTGTGCGACCATCTCGAAGCCTTCGTACTCATCGATCACGGAGTGGAAGTTCTCGGAACGGACCCAGCAGTTGGTGTCGGACTCCAGGCCCAGCAGCTCGGCGTACTTGCCTTCGTAGCCCATGGCATCGACCCAGGCTTCGGCGATGGCGGCAGCGCCCTGGGCGTTGTCGGCAACGATCTGCGCAACGGCCAGACCGGTGGCGTTGATCTCACGGTCGATCAGGAAGCAGGGGATGCCGGCATCATAAGCCTTCTGGATGGCCTCGATGGTGGCGTCGGCACCGGCGTTGTCCAGGATGATGAACGCGGCCTTGTCAGCGATGGCAGTCTCGATGGCTTCCAGCTGCTTGGAGGCGTCGTCGTCGTGGGAGACGGTCTTCACTTCGTAGCCCAGCTCTTCGGCGGTAGCCTTGGCAACTTCAGCTTCGGTAGCGAAGAAAACGTTGGAGGTTGCGGGGGTGATGACGTAGACGATGTTGGAGCCGCCGCCGGGCAGGAAAACGGGTTCCTCAGCGCAGGTGGTGATGGCAGCCAGGCTGAGAACCATGACGAGAGCGAGAACGAGGGACAGGATCTTCTTCATTTGTGTTTCCTCCTAAAAAAATATTTTATATTGACGGTTTTACCGCAATATACGGTTGTTACGGGTGCAGCAGGGTCTGCTTCACGGCGTTTTTCCAGCCGTCATAGCGTTCCTGCCGCTCCTGTTTGGTCATCTTCGGCTCGTAGGCCCGGCGCTGCACATGGCTGTACACACCCTCCGGGTCATACAAGCCTGCGGCGATTCCCGCCGCATAGGCGGCGCCCATACCGGACAGCTCCTGCAGATTGGGAACCTGAACGGTGAGCTGAGCCATGTCGCTCTGGAACTGCATCAGGTACTCGCTGGCGGTGGGGCCGCCGTCCACCCGAAGGGCATCCAGGGCGATGCCGGCTTCCTGCTGAACCAGGTCCGTCAGGTCTGTGATCTGGTAGGCAATACACTCCAGGCAGGCCTTGGCGATTTCGTTCCGCCCGGTGGTGCGGGACACACCGGTGAGCAGCGCCGTGGCGTGGGAATCCCAATAGGGAGCGCCCAGGCCGGAAAAGGCGGGGACAAAATAGGTTCTGTCCTTGGGGTTGGCGGCGTAAGCCATATCCGTGGCTTCCTTGTCGGTTTGAATCAGACCAACGTCTTTTTTCAGCCAGGTCATCACCGCGCCGGTGTAGTTCAGATTGCCTTCAAAAACGTATTCCACCCTGCCGTTCATGCCCCAGGCCAGGCTGGTGACCAGGCCCTTGGCGCTGAACTTGGGCTGCGTTCCGATGTTCACCATCACCGAGGAGCCGGTGCCGTAGGTGGCCTTGATCTGGCCGGGCTTCCGGCAGTCCTGGCCAAACAGCGCGCCGTGACTGTCACCCAGCACACCATGGATGGGAATGGGGGCATTCAGGTAGCCGCCCAGATCCGTCATGCCGAAACAGGAATCGGACATGACAACCTGGGGAAGCGCCTCCATGGGAATTCCGAAGGCCCGGCAGATTTCCTCATCCCACTGCAAGGTGGTGATGTTGAACAGCTGGGTCCGGCTGGCGTTGGAATAGTCGGTTTTGTGGTGCTTTTCCCGGGAGAGGCTGTACACCAGCCAGCTGTCCACGGTGCCGAAGGCCAACTTGCCATTTTCGGCCAGGGCCTTTGCTTCGGGCACATTCTCCATAATCCAGCACATTTTGGAGGCCGGGAAATAGGGAGACAGGTTCATGCCGGTGGAAAGGCGAACCTGCTCTGCCAGGTCGGCTCGCTTCTCGCACTCCCCCACAGCCCGGGCACACTGCCAGACGATGGCATGGCAGATGCTCTCGCCGGTTTCCTTGTTCCAGGCAACCGTAGTCTCTCTCTGGTTGGAGATGCCCATGGCCACAATATCATCCTTATTGATATTGCATTTCTCCACCACATCTTTACACACCGCCAGGGTGTTTGCCCGAATCTCCATGGGATCATGGCTGACCCAACCCAGATCGTTGATGATCTGCCGGTGGGGCCGATCCGCTCTGCCTATCAGGATTCCATTGGCATCGAACAGCAGGCCCTTGGTGCCCTGAGTGGACTGATCCACGGCCAAAATGTATTTCATTCCGCCACCCCTGTCAGCAGACGCCGGGCGTTGGCTGCAATGTTCTCCGGGGTCAGGCCGTAATGCTTGAACAGCTCGGCGGACTTACCCACAATGTACTCTTCATCGGGGAAGCCCAGGATGGCCATTCTGCAGGGGGCATTCTCCACCACCACATGGGAAACCAATTCGCCCAGGCCGCCGTTGATGCTGTGTTCTTCCACGGTGACGATGGCTTTGGTTTCCTTGGCCGCCTTGATGACGGTTTCGGCATCCAAAGGTTTCAGGCAGTACATGTCGATCACTCTGGCGCTGATGCCCGCCTCTTCCAGCAGCTTGGCTGCTTCCACGGCGTAGTACACCATTTCGCCGCAGGCAATGATGGAAACATCGCTGCCCTCCCGGACGATTTTGGCCTTGCCTTCTTCAAACTCCGTGCCTTCGGGATAAACCTCTTCCACGTCACCCCGGCCCATACGGATGTAGGCGGGGCCCTTCCACTGGGTCATCCGGCGGATCAGCCAGGCGGTCTGCACACCGTCGGAGGGTGCATAGACGTGGATATTGGGCAGGCTTCTCATGCTGGCGAAATCATGAAGGGAGGTATGGGTGCAGCCCAGGGGGCCATAGCTCACACCGGCGGAAACGCCGATAAGCTTAACGTTGGTATTGTTATAGGCCACGTCCACCTTCACCTGCTCATAGGATCTTGCCGCCAGGAAGCAGGCCGGGGAGGTGACGAACACGTTCTTGCCGGTGAGGGAGAGGCCCGCGCCCATGGCCACTGCGTTCTGCTCCGCAATGCCTAGCTCAACGCTCTGCTCCGGCAGTTCCTTGAAGAACTGGGAGGTGGTGACGCTGCCCCGGCTGTCCGTGGCGATGGTGTAAATGTTCTTGTCTTCCTTTGCCACTTCCAGCAAAGTATTGGAAAATGCCTTTCGGCAGGATACTTTAGCCATTGCGCACCTCCTGCAGCTTCCGGGTCAGATCGGCCTTGATGATCTCATACTGCTCCGTGTTGGGGATCAGATGGTGCCAGTCCGCCTTGTTCTCCATGATGGGGCTGCCGTAGCCCTTGATGGTGTTGGCGATGATGGCAAGGGGCTTCCCCTCGTGGGGGGTTCTGAAGGCTTCAATGAGGGAGTCGCTGTTGTTGCCCTGGCAGACCACGGTGTGGAACCCGAAGGCCCGGTACTTGCCAGCCAGATCATCCAGGGGCATCACCTCTTCGGTGCCGCCGGAAATCTGGAGATAATTCCGGTCCACCACTGCGGTGAGGTTATCCAGCTTGAATTTCGCCGCACTCATGGCCGCTTCCCATACGCTGCCCTCTGCCTGCTCACCGTCGCCCATCAGGGTGTAAACCTTGGCGGGGCTTCCGGACTGCTTCAAACCGTAGGCCATGCCCACCGCCAGGGACAAGCCGTGGCCCAGGGCACCGGTGGCTGCTTCCACACCGGGGATGGAGTGGGTGGGATGCTCGGCCAAGCGGGTGTTGTACTTGGCATAGGTTTTCAGCTCTTCCCGCTCAATCAGGCCCACATCCGCCAGCACTGCGTACAGCGCTTCGGCGCAGTGGCCCTTGCTCATTACGAAACGGTCACGGTCCGGGTCACCAGCTTTGATCTTGTCCACGTCCATCATCACGTCGTAGATCACGGTGAGGATGTCCATGCAGCCCATGCTGCCGCCGATATGGCCGCTCTTTCCGTTGTAAACCATCTCCAGAACGCTCAGGCGGCGTTCCAGAGCGGTTGCTGTCAAATTCTTCATTGCGCTGCCTCCTTAATTGTGGCGGTAGACCTGGACACCCATGTAATTGGTGAGGGCTTCTTCCAGAATATCGGCCACATGGCCCCGGACGAAGCAGACATGATGCTCGTAGCCGTTCTTGCAGATGTAGTGCATCAGATCCTGGAGGTTTTCCACATAGCAGTTGGCCACGCCGCCCTTGGTGGGGATGACTTCCTCCTGGAATCTGCCTTCACCCACATAGGCCTTCAGCACACCCTTGCAGTCGTCGGTGGTGAACCGGAGGAAGGTCATGTCGCCGGCGGCAACCTGACCCTTGCAGGCGCCGAAGCAGTTCTCCTTGCCCAGGGTGCTGCCCAGAACGTCCAGGCACTCGATCTCCACCTCGCTCTGGAAGAAGGACTTGGGGAAATTGGAGCAGTGCAGGCTGATGCAGGTGTTCCGGTCGTCCCGGATGTTGTTGTTCCAGTCCATCAGGGCGGCGGGAGACTGGGCAGCCAGGGAGGCAGCCAGCATGGAAATGGCGCCGGTGACGTCGCTCTCACAGGCGGAGGGCTTGCCGCTTTCGCCCATCATACTCATGGCCAGGCAGGTAGCACAGCCGTAGTTGTTCTCAACGCTGTCCCAGCACTGAACGGTGGAAGCATCGCACTCCAGCTCCTCCACCTTCTCGGAAATGGCCAGGCACAGCTTTGCCTGCCGCTCCAGCAGCTTGCGGTCCACGAAGGGAGCCACATTGCCATAGGCGCAGATTTCACGAATCTTGGCATCGACCTTCTCCTCATCGGAATAATGCTCCGCAGCGGCGATGATCTCGGAAAAGTCCACGGTCTGAACGCTGATGCCGTGCTTCTGGAGGATCTTCTCGGAGTAACGGACGGTATTGAAGGCGATGGGACGGGCGCCCAGCATGGCAATGCGGGAACCCTTCATGCCATTCACCACCCGGCAGATGCCGGCGAAGCGAACCACATCTTCTGCAAATTCAGGGCTGTCGATGGGGCAGGTGTGGAGCTTGGTCAGGGTGTAGGGAATGTTTCTCTGGTACAGGTTATTGCACAGGGAGATCTTGCCGCAGAAGGCATCCCGGCGGTTGGCCATGTCCAGCTTGCCGAAATCATCGTCGCAGGCCTGGATCAGGATGGGCACATTCAGGCCGGCCTGCTCAATGGCCTCGGCCATGCCAAGCTCCTCGCAGAAATTGGGCATGATGACGATGATGCCGTCGATCTTTTCACGGTTGGCTTTGAACAGCTCTGCGCACACCTTTGCCTCCTGGTAGGTGACGATGGCGCCGTACTGGGTGTCGTTCTCTCCCACCATAATATAGTCATAGCCCAGCCGGTCCAGCAGGGAGGTCACTGCATCCCTGGCGGTTTTCACCAGATGGGAGGGAAAAAACGAACGGGTGGAAACGATAATGCCAAATGTTTGCTTCATATGTTTTCCTCCTGGTTATCTAAATTTCATCTAAAGTATACTAAAGTTATAGCAAGAAACAATTCCGTTGTCAAGGATTATATATGAAATACTCTATTTTTTACATTCTTAACGCGCTGTTTATGTGCATTTATAACAAAGATTTTCGCCTTTGCAGCGTACAGATTCACTAAATAAGTTATAAATTTATCTAGCCATTTTTTGGTCAGGGCAAAAGAAACCCGGCAGCCGCTTTCGCGGCTGCCGGAGAAATGGAGTTTCCGTTATGTGCTTATCGGTTTTATGCAGCATCCTGACAAATTGTAATTTGGCGGGCAGATACGGCAGCACCCCTTGGCTCTCCCTTTGG
>CAMEWH010000022.1:0-26925 GCA_945940335.1 uncultured Clostridia bacterium
TGACAGCTCTCCCAAAGGGAGAGCCAAGGGGCGCTGCCGTATCTGCCCGCCAAATCACATTTTGGCAATGCTCTTACGAAAGACGATTACCGGAAAGTGTGTTCGCCAGATCGGCGATTTTGTCCAGCCCCTGGCAGTTTGCGGGGAGGGGGTTGACCAGCTCCGGGGACTGGGGAGTGCAGACATAAAAGCTGTCCAGCCCGGCCTTTGCCGCGCCCCAGCAGTCGCATACATCGTCGTTGCCCACCATCACGGTTTCGGCAGGATCCAGGTCATATTTTTCCAGAATCATTTGAAAGAACGCAGGATCGGGTTTCTTTCTGCCCACCTCGCTGGAGAGGATGCTCCCGTCCAGCCGGGTGTCCAGCCCCAGCAGGATCAGCTCCGGCCGGGTGAACAGGGACTGGGCGTTGGACAGCAGATACACGTTCTTCCCCTGACGGTGAAGGTATTCCAGCATTCCCAATACCCCGGGGAAGAGCTTCAGCCGCCGGATGGACAGCAGCCGGAAGGTCCGGGCAAAATCGGCAATGGCCCGATCATCCACGGAAACACCGGTGTCCTCAAAAAAGCTGCGGAACACCGGGCTGAGGTCCACTTCCGGTTCCGCCCCCTCCGGCAGGTGCTGCCGCATTTGGGCCTCCTGCCGGGCAATTTCGGCTTTGTATTTCTCTTTCAGTTCCACCGGGGCCCAATCCACCCCCTGCATTCCCAGCAATCGGCTGACGTTTCGCCAGAATGCGGGGGAATCCTCGTTGGTGTGGATGTCCGCCAGGGTGCCGTACAGGTCAAACAGATAGTTCTTGTATGTTTTCAACGCAGTTCATTCTCCATCCAGCCACAGGTAATCCATAAACACCGGCACCTGCTTCTCCCAGTCGGCCTCGCAGTGATGGCCGCCTCTCTGGCAGAAGGTCTTTACCGATACGTTCTGCTGCTCCAGCAGTGCCCGGATGGCCAGGTTGCACCGGGCGGTGTGGGTTTTCAGATCCTCAGTGGGCTTCCGGTGGGTGCCGCCGGCTTCCTCGGTGCCCCAGGAAAGGTACACCCGGGTATCCGCATCCAGCCGGTGGGCCAGGATTTCCCGCCCCATGTCCGCAAAGCAGGGGGTGATGGCACTGGACAGGCAGGCGGCTTTGGAGAAAACCTCATTGTAAGCTGCGGCGGCGTACAGGCTCATGAGTCCGCCCATGCTGGACCCGGCGATGCCGGTGGCCTCCCGGAAGGAATAGGTGCGGTACTCCCGGTCGATCATGGGCTTGACCTCATTCACGATCCAGTCCATGGTCTGATTGCCCATTCCGTGGACCATCCCCCAGTGTCCCATGGGGAAGGTATAGGGGCTGTATTCATCCAGCCGGGCGTTTCCTTCGTGGCTGCATTCCATGCCCACCACGATCATGTCCTTGCTCCACCGGTCCAAGAAGGTTTCAAGGCCCCAGGACTTTCCGTAGGTGGCGTCCTGGTCCCGGTAGAGGTTATGCCCGTCAAAGAAATACATCACGGGATAACGCTCCCCGGAAGAGTCATACCCCCGGGGCAGGTAGATGTGCAGCGTGCGGTTCTTTCCTTTCGGGGAATAGAGAAAGCCTCTTTTTTCAATCATCAGTCAGATCCCCACGTTTCCGCTGTTGATGCCCTGACTGTTTTCCTCTGTGGGGAGCCATTCGATGGCTCTTTTGACGGAGGCATCCCAGAAATCCCACTCGTGGGCTCCGGGGCCCACCTCGTAGGTCACGTCTGCGCCCAGCTCCTTGAGATAGGCGGCCATGCTGTTGTTGACGGGGAGCAGGCTGTCGCTCTGTCCGCAGGCAATAAAGATTTTTGGGAAGGGCTTTCCCTGTTCTTTCAGCTGCCGGGCCAGGAATCGGGGGTCCATGTCGCTGCCGGGGAGCTTCTCCGGCTCTCCGAAGCAGGCCTCAACATAGCTGCGGCTGGTGAGCATAAAGCCGGTCTCTTCCTTCCGGGCGGCCATACCGTCGATGTCCCAGGCACCGGAGAAGGCGGTGATGCAGCCGAAGGAATCGCTGTATTTCAGGCCGCCCCGCAGGGCACCGTAGCCGCCCATGGACAGGCCGCCGATGAAGGTGTCCTCCCGCTTCCGGGACAGGGGGAACATCCGCCGGGTCAGCTCCACAAGCTCCCGGCCGATGAATTCGCCGTAGTAATTGTGCCCGGCTGCCTGGTCCACATAAAAGGCATTCTCTCCGGAGGGCATCACCACCGCCAGGTTGTGGGCCTCGGCATAGCGCTGGATGCGGGTGCCTGCCACCCAGTCCACGTAGCTGCCGAATACGCCGTGGAGCAGATACAACGTTTTCAGCGGCTGCTCCGGCCGCAGAGCCTGCCCGGGGGCGGACAGCTTATCCACGGGAAGAATCACATTCACATTGACGGTTCGCATGAGGGATTGGGAAAACAATGTTGCCTGAATCAGAGCCATAACGGCTTCCTCCTTTATTCACTCATCAGGGCCAGGTAGTGGTTGCGGCGGCTGAGGGCGGCGATGCACTTTTCACACAGGTAGTCCTCTTCCAGCAGCGCTTCCGGAGCGCTCCCGTCGCCGCAGCGGCAGCAGGCGCTGATGCGGGTAATTTTATTTTGCATGATGTAGAATATGGCGCCGCCGGAAAGAACGTTTTCCCGGGTGAAATAATCCACCTTGTGACCCTCCAGCCGTCCATAGTTGTAGATGTTGGAGTCCCGGACCTGGAAGGTATCATTCTCCGCGTAATACTGCTGCAGCAGCAGGAAGTGACCGCCGCTGGTGAAGTGGCCCTTATGCTGGAGGCTGATAACGCGCTGACCGTTTTCCAGAGCAGCAATCACCTCGTCAATCTGAGAGGAGGTTTTTTCCAGGAAAAAGCCCAGCTCGGCAGGGACGTAGATGAACATCTCTCCCCGGGTGCCACTGGCATCGTGATAATTGGGGTACCTGGTTGCCAGCATGTCGGGAGAGAGGATGGTATCGGTCATGTAGGTGGCCAGCATGGCCATGGTGGTGATGCCGCAGCCGCCCCGCCCCACATAAGAACCGCCATAGCGGGAGTACATGTAGTCCTGCTGGAAATAGACCATGACCTCCGGAAAACGCTCATGGGCCACATCCGGGTAGAGCACATCCACCGGGGATACGGTTTTCTGTGTGCAGTCCGCCCACAGCTGTACGGCGGTGTAATTGACGTTCACAGGGTTTTCTTCCCGGGCGGTCTGCCAGCGCTGCAGCTGCTTGTTCGTTTCCAGAATTTCCCGGGCGGCGGCGCGGCTGGCGTCGTTCCGGCTGCAGAAGAACACCACGTGATACCCCAGCTTGGAACGGATGATGGCGGTATCCTCCGGCTGGCGGCCTTCGTCGAAGCACCATTCATCCAGGGGCTGGGTCAGCTGACCGGGCCGGATGTTCCGGTACAGTCCGCCGCTAAGCCGGGAGCCGGCATCCTGGGACTGCTGGTTTGCCAGATGGGTAAAGCTGCTGCGCTTGCCCATAATGTTGGTAATGTAATCCTGCTCCCAGCTCAGAAGCAGATTCTCAGCCTGTTCTTCACATTTTTCCCATTGCCGCTTGGCGGCTTTCACGGTGCCGTCGGCGGATATCTTGGCTCCTTCGGGGATCAGCAGAATATGGCACACATCCACGGTGTCCTCCCCGGCGTCTGCCAATGTCTTGCCGTGGGCGTCGAGATACTGGTCGATCTCCTCTTCGGTGACGGAAGTTTCATAGCTTTCCTCGGTGAAGAACATGTAGGCGGTGTTGTAGCGGACCGCGGCGTCAACCAGCTCCTGGGCGCTGACCGGGGAGCCGAAAACCGTTTCGGCATAGTCGGCCAGATCCTGGTAGCCCTGTTCCCGGACCAGCTGCTCCAGCTGCTCCTCCAGACCGTCCAGGTATGCCTGGTGCATGGAGTTGGGCTTGTAGCAGGGCTGGTTCTGGTAGAGAAACCCATTCACCGGCAGGTCGGCTGCCACGTATTTTCCGTGAAGGTTGTCGGTTTCGTTGGGCTTATAGGCTTCCTCCTGAATGGGCCGGGGCTTTTCGGCGGCCTGAAGCAGCAATGTTTCCAGCTGCCAGGCATCGATTGCCTGCTGCAGGAAGTAGTGCTGCCAGGTCAGATTCCCATCACCCAAAGGGCACAGCTGCCGGTCCAGAGGCTGGGAGAAGTCCGGCGCCGGCGTGCTGCCCGCCAGACGGTAAGTACTGATGGCATTCACATAGTAAATCTGCAGTGCGTCGTTGGTCAGCCTTTCCCCGCTGCAGGTGGCCACCGTCTGGGAGGTCACCGTCCCGGCAGCACTGAGGGGGATGGAGTAGCTGTCCAGGCAAAGCAGGCTGGAGGGGCGGCCGTCGGCGGTGACGATGGGCTCCGGCCAGGTCGTGACGGGCACGGTGGACAGAGGGACGTTGATCTCTTCTGTGACCGGGGGCGTGTTGGCCCGGCGGACGGCCAGCGCGGTCAGAACCACAGCCAGGACAAGGACGGCCAGGCAAAGAACGGCGGTGATCGCCACAGTGAATTTGACCTTCTGATTGTTGTTCTCGGGATGATTTGCCATATATGTAGATAACCTCGTCGTTTAATGGGATAGCTCTTCCAGCAGGAAAAGGAAGCTGTTTCTGCGTGCCAGAGCGGCGACACATTTTTCACAGGTGTAATCCTGGGTCAGCAGAGCGGAGGATTCTGCATCACTGCTGCCGCAGCGGCAGCAGGCGGGGATGGAGGTGACTTTCTTGTGCATGATGTAATACTGGATTCCGTTTTTGGCCACGATCTCCCGGGAGAATCGGTCCACCTGATGTCCCCTCAGATGGTTGTAGTTATAGATGTTGGAGTCCCGGACCTGAATGGAATCGTCCTCGGGATAGTATTCCATCAGCAGCAGATAGTGCCCTCGGGAGGTGAAGTGCCCTGGCTCCTGCAGACAGATGACGACCTGCCCGTTTTCCAAAGCGGAAATCACCTCGTTGATGTTGAAGGAAACCTTGTCCAGATAGAAGCCCATCTGGGAGGGAGCATAGCGGAAAATGATGCCATCCACACTCTTGCCAGTGTAGTCAAAAAAATCCTGGGAAAACCGATCCGCCATCATGGCGGGCGTTTGCAGAGAATCGGTCATATAGGTGGCCAGCATGGCGTAGGCGGTGATGCCGCAGCCGTTGGAGCCGATGTATCCGCTGCCGAAGGGATAGTAATTGTAGTCCTGCTGGAGATAGGTGATGGCTTCCGGGAAGCGCTCATGGGCGATGTCCGGGTACAAAGAATCCTCCAGAGTGACCGCGGCGGCGGTGGTGTCCGCCCAAAGCGCGACGGCGCTGTAATCCGGGGTCAGCGGCACTTCCTCCAGCCACTGGCACCACAGCTCCCGTTCCCCTTGGGTGACAAGGGCGTTTTTGGCGGCCACGGCACCGGTTTCCCCGCGGGCGGAGAAATAGAGGATGTGCACACCGTAATCACTGCGCAGGACAACATAATCTCCGGCCTCTCGCTGGTCGGAAAAGCACCATTCGTTCAGGGGCTCCGCCAGCATACCGGGCAGAAGCCCGTAGTAGCAGCCGCCGTTATCCCGGGAAGCGTTGTCCTGAGACCAGGTGACGGCAAGCTGGGAAAATGCGGCGCCCTTCTTCTGCCGCTGGGGAGTGGCGTTCCACTCGGCGAGAATCTCCGCCGCCTTCTGCTGGGCCTGGTTCCACTGGTTGTCCGTGGCGGTGACGGTTCCGTCCTGCGCCACCTGGGCGCCCTCGGGAATCAGCAGAATGTGGCGGATGTCCACGGTTTCCACGCTGCCGGACAGTTCGGCCCGATGCTGGGTCAGATAGCTGCTGATTTCCTCGTCGGTGGGAGAAAAATCGTAGCTTTTCTCGGTGAAGTACATGTAGGCGGTGTTGTAGTCCAGAGCGGCTTGAAGGAAGTCACCGGCACTGACGCCCAGCTGCCCGGCCATATCACTGAGGCTGTCAAAGCCGGCGCCGGAGGCCAGAGTGTCCAGGGCCTGCTCCATGGAATCCAGATAGGCCTGGTGGAGCTTGTTGGGGGTGTAGCAGGGAAGATCCTGATACAGGAAGTGATTCAGCGGCAGATCGGGGGAGATGTTGATTTCGTGAAGGTTCTCGTTGGGATAATTGGGTCTGAAGCCTTCCTCGGTGATGATCTGGGGCTGGGAGGCCCGGACCAATGCCGCCTGCTGGGCCTGCCAGCAGAGGATGGCTTTTTTCAGGAAATAGTGCTGCCAGGACAGACCCTCTTCCAGGGGGCAGGACTGGCAGTCCAAAGGCCGGCTGAAATCCGGGGCAATCTCCGCCTCCGCTGCCCGGTAGGCATTGACCTGGGACAGGTAGAGGATCTGCAGCATCCCGTTGGTCAGCTGCTTGTCACCGGCGGTGGCCACAATAGTCTCCGCGTCTCCCGCGTCGGGAGTGACGGTGTAGCTTGCTTTGCAGGCAATATCGGTTTTATTCCCGGTCGGAGTGACCACCGGTGTATCGGCGGGAGCCGCTGCCGGTTCGGTGGAAACGGGGGCGGTGGCGTCAGTCTGGACCTCCGGCTGTGTGGACGGCGCCGTATTCAATGCAGGTTGGGGCGTTTTCCCCAGCCAGAACACCAGGATGGCGGCGGCGACGAGAAGAATGACCAGGATCAGCCCCACCGTCAACCCGACGTGACTTCTCCGGTGTACGGAACCGGAAGCTGCGTATTTTCCCGATTGTTTTCCCATAGGGTGATCCTCCTTTTACGGGAAGTCCGGCAATTTACGCCGCTCCCACATATTCTTCCAGACACATTCCCGTATCCTTCATCGCCATGGACACTTTGGTGCCCACATAGCGGAAGTGCCAATGCTCGTAGGAAATGCCGGTGATGTCGCTTTTGTTTTCGGGATAGCGGAGAATGAAGCCGTATTCCCAGCAGTGCTCATGGAGCCAGGTGGGGGTGACGGAACACACGATGTCCATGGCCAGGCCGGTTTCGTGCTCGCTGTAGCCGGGCAGGGCCACGGTTTCCAGGGCCTTGTTGTAGGCATTCTGATAGCTCAGGCCATCCTCCTGATATTCCTGGGTGCGCTCTTCCAGAATCCTTTTCTGCTCGTCCTTGGTGCGGTAGCCGCAGTTGAGCCAGCATTCGATGCCGGTGGCCCGGCAGTCCAGAATCATCTGGCGCAGGCTCTGCTCAGCCACCCGGGCCACTCGGGCCCACTCGCCGTAGCGAACCAGATCGGGCTGCCGGTTTTCCGGCATGCCGTACCGGTAGTTCACCAGCAGGACATAGATACCCGCGGGGGTGAAGAAGCAGGTCTCCCCGTCGATCACCGTGGGGGAAACGGCCATGGTGCCGTCCTCCAGGAAATAGTAGGAGTATTCATCCTCCTGGAGCCAGCCGGTGTGCATGGCACCGTCCTCATTAAAATAGAAGGTGTCCTCTCCCAGCGTCTGCCAGCCGGTCTGCATCACGCCGTCCTCGCCGAAGAAGTAGCGGCTGCCCTCCACCTCAATCAGGCCCTGGGTCATCAGTCCGGTTCCGGGGTCAAAATAATAGGTGCTGCCCTCCACCGTTTCCATTCCGGTGACGGGGATGCCGTTCTCGTCCAGGTAGTAGCAGCCCTCGCTTTCCTCCAGCCAGCCGGTGACAACGGTGCCCACGCCGGAGAGGTAGCGGTGCATTCCGTCAATGTCCTGCCAGCCGGTGGCCAGCAGGCCGTCGGAGAGGAAGTATCGCTTTTCCCCGTCCACCAGCTCCCAGCCCTGGGCGGGGATACCGGTGTCGTGGAAGTAGCGCATTTGGCCTTCGATCTCCTGCCAGCCTGTGCGCATGACACCGTCGCCGCCGAAATAGTAGTGGCTGCCGGCAATTTCCTGCCAGCCGGTGACCATGGCGGAGTTGTAGCCGAAATAATAGCGATTTTCTCCGTCATCCAGCCAGCCGGAAACCGGGTCTCCCTTTTCATTTAGATAATAATAGTAACCGTTTTGCTGCACCCATCCGCTGCGGTCCATGTGATCCGTGTAGTACCAGAGGACCCCCAGCGCCGCCAGAATCAGAATGACGGCCAGAAGGAACACCAGCAAAAGGGCGCGATTTCTTGATTTCATTGGGTATTTTCTTCTCCTGACATAATTTTGGACTATGTTACCACATTCCCCTTAAAATTTCAAGCGGCCCCGAACAATTGAGGTGCCAATCCTTTGGCCTGTTTGCCGGAATCTCGCCCAAACGGGATATTCTCCGCCGTCACACCTTCTTCGTGCGAATCATAGAATGTTCCGGGAGGTTTTGTCGTATGAATGCCAATTATGTCTATCTGATCACGTTCCGCTCCGTCACCTACGCCCAGCGGGGGGAGCGGGTGCTGAACCGGGCGGGGGAGCGGGCCAGAGTGCAGCGCACGCCCCGGTGGATGGAGGAACAGGGCTGCGGCTACAGTCTGCGGCTGCAAACGGGGAATATTGCACGGGCGGTTTCCATGCTGCGGGGGGAACAGCTGCCGCTGCGGAAGGTTTATGTCCAGCGTGACGATGGGGGGCTGGAGGAGGTAACGGTATGATTTACCTGGATTACGGCGCAACCTCCTTTCATAAACCTGCCGCCGTCTACCGGGCAGTGGAGCAGGCCATGCGCCGCTGCGCCAACCCTGGCCGGGGCGGCTATCCGGCCTCCACCGCCGGGGCGGAGGCCATGTATGCCTGCCGGGAGACGGCGGCGGAGCTGTTTGACTGTCGCCCGGAGCAGGTGGTGCTCACCTTCAACTGCACCCATGGGCTGAACATTGCCATCCGCAGCCTGGTAAAACCCGGGGGACGGGTGGTGGTGTCCGGGTTTGAGCACAATGCGGTGATGCGGCCCCTGTACGATCTGGGGGCGCAGATCACCGTGGCGGGCCGGCGGCTGTTCCACCGGGAGAACACCCTGGAGGAATTTGACAGAGCGCTGGGCGCCGGAGCAGAGGCGGCGGTGTTTACCCATGTATCCAATGTGTTCGGCTATGTGCTGCCGGTGGAGGAACTGGCAAAGCTGTGCCAAATCCATGGAGTACCCTTTATTCTGGACGCGGCCCAGTCCGCCGGGAGCCTGCCGGTGAAGCTGAAGGCCCTGGGGGCGGAATTCATTGCGATGCCCGGCCACAAGGGACTGCTGGGTCCTCAGGGCACCGGACTGCTGCTGTGCGCCGGGGAGGCGACTCCTTTGCTGTTCGGCGGCACGGGAGGAGAATCCATCCGCCATGATATGCCGGACCTGCTGCCGGAGCGGCTGGAGGCGGGGACCATGAATGTTCCCGGCGCGGCGGGGCTGACGGCGGGAATGCGCCATGTACAGCAATATGGGGACGCCATTCGGGCGAGAGAGCACCGCCAGGCCCGGCGGTGTGCCCGGGGACTGGAGAAGCTGGGCTTCCGGGTGTTCACGGGACCGGATCAGGCCGGTACGGTGTCCTTCCTGCCGGAGGGCGACTGCGAGACGGCGGCCGGGAAGCTGGCGCAAATGGGCATTGCCGTCCGGGCGGGACTGCACTGTGCGCCCCTGGCCCACGAGAGCGCCGGGACCTTGGATACCGGCACCGTGCGCATCAGCTTCGGCCCGGATGCCTGCGACGCCCAGACCGACGCCCTTTTACACGCCGCCGCCCGGCTTTCCCCGGGAACGCGGTAAATTGTTGTTTGGCGCACCAACGGGACAGGGAAAATACCTTTCCCCCGGGGGGAAGGTGGCCCGGCGCAAGCCGGGTCGGATGAGGAACGGCGAAACCTGAAACATTCCGATGCAGTTCGTAAAAATGGTTGAAACCGAATCCTTTATCCGTTATATTTGGGTGCATTCTTCGTCCCACTGCGTCGCCATTCCTCATCCGCCCCAGTTTGCGAACTGGGGCACCTTCCCCTCGGGGGAAGGTATTTCTGCCGCCCATCACACCGCCAAATTACAATTTACGGGTATGACACCCTGCTGCAGTGTGGGTGACTTCTCTGACGGACATCACCTGAGCGCCAGCGACAGGGACGTTCCTTCATAGAAATTTTATGCAGAATTTCTATTGCTATCAATTATATTTTCCGCTATAATAGAAAAGATACTAGGCAAGTGCGCGCTGATGGCGGAAGGCCTCTGTTTTTGGCGCAAATCTGCCATGGATACAAAGGATGAAACGTTCATGGAACTGATTGAATCGGTATTGCAGCAGCTGGGCGGAATGCAGTGGTCGGACTATCTGGACATTGCGCTGGTGGCCTTCCTGATTTACAAGGTGATTCCCCTGTTCAAATCCCCCAGCACCATGCGCATCGCCGGGGCGGTGACGGCCATGGTGCTGCTGTCGGCTCTTACCGGCCTGCTGCATCTTTATACCATTAACTTTATATTGAACCAGCTGATGTCCGTGGGACTGCTGGCGGTGGTGATACTGTTCCAGCCGGAGCTGCGGCGCATGCTGGACCGTCTGGGCAGCACCGTGCGGCTGGGGGGGCTTTTCGGCAGCTCCAAGCCGGCGGCGGAAATGGACAATGTGATCTCCCAGACCGTGGCGGCCTGCGAGGTCATGAGCCGGGAGCATGTGGGTGCGCTGATTGTGTTTGCCCGGGATGCCCGGCTGGATGAATACTTCAAAACCGGCAGTCAGATCGACGGCGTGGTGTCCGAGCAGCTCATCCGCAACATTTTCTTCCCCAAGGCCGCCCTTCACGACGGCGCCATGATCATCCGGGACGGGCGTGTTGCCGCTGCCGGCTGCGTGCTGCCCCTTTCCGACAGCAGCCACCTCAGCGCCGACCTGGGCACCCGTCACCGTGCCGGTGTGGGCATGAGCGAGGCCTCCGACGCGGTGGTGGTGATTGTCTCCGAGGAGACCGGTACCATCTCCGTGGCGGTGGACGGCATGCTCAAGCGACACCTGGCACCCCAGACCCTGGAGCGTCTGCTGTACAACGAGCTGTGCGCCGACCGGGATGCGGAGGAAGAAAACAAGCTGGCTGTGCGCCTGAGGCAGCGGCTGCGCGCTCTGGAAAGGAAGGACAGCAATGAAAAGTAAACTGATTTCGGCGGTGCTGTCCGTCCTCGTTGCCATGGCGCTGTGGCTGTATGTGATCACCACCGTCAGCCCCGGCTCCAAGGAAACGATTTACAACATTCCCGTGGTGCTGGCCAATGAGACCGTGCTCAACGAGCGGGGCCTGATGATTACCTACCAGTCCGCTTCCACGGCGACCCTGGTGCTCTCCGGCAACCGTACCGATCTGACCAAGGTGGATCAGAGCAACATCACATTGAAGGCCGACCTGTCCTCCATCTACGAGCCGGGCAATCAGATCCCCATCAGTTATACCACCTCCTTCCCCGGCAACGTGGCCAGCAACGCCTTCGTCATTGAATCCAAAACCCCCGGCAGAATCTACCTGAATGTGGAGCGCCGGGTTTCCAAGGCAATTCCCGTGGAGGTCAAGTGGATTGGCTCCGTGCCCGACGGCTTCATCGCCGACCGGGACAATATGCTGCTGGAGTACCCCACCATCCAGATTACCGGCCCCCAGTCCGTGACCGACCAGATTGAAAAAGCGGTCATCGAGATAGATCTGACCGATCAGCGGGAGTCCATCAGCCGGGACAGTACCTATACATTGTGCAATGGAGAGGGTGAACCGGTGGATGCCGGCCTGATCACCACCAATGCAGAGATGATCCATCTGGAAGTGAAGATTCAGCGGGTCAAGGATGTGCTGCTGACCTACCATCTGGTGGAGGGCGGCGGTGCCAAGGCCGAGAATGTGCAGATCACGCTGAGCATGGAAAAGATCCGTGTCTCCGGAAGCGAGGCCGCTCTGGAGCTCATGGGTGACCAGCTGGTGGTTGGCACCATTGACCTGTCGGAGATTTCCGAAGATACCGTCAAGACCTTTACCATTCCTCTGGAAGAGGGGATCACCAACCTCACCGGCGTGATGGAAGTCACCGCCGACATCCGTCTGACGGGTTTGAGTACCCGGGATTTCCTGATTCGCCAGATCAATGTGGTGAATGTGCCTGAGGGCCTGGAGGTGGAGCTGATCACCCAGGAGCTGACCGTGAAGGTCCGCGGACCTTCCGCCCAGGTTGCCAGCCTCAGTGACGACGATGTGATGATCGTGGTGGACTTCACCAATGCCGAGGTGGGCACGGCCACCTTCCCGGTGCGGGCGGTATTTACCGACGGCTTCCGGGATGTGGGCATTTTCAAGTCCGAAAGCGTCTCCGCCAGTGTGATGCAATTGGGCACCATGACCTCCGAGCCCACGGAGGAGATCACGGCAACGGAAGAGTCGGAGGCTGTGGGATAAATATCGGTGGATTGTAATTGAACGTACTGGCGCGGCAGCGCCCTTGGCTCTCCCTTTGGGAGAGCTGGCAGCCGTCAGGCTGACTGAGAGGGTACCGCAGTAAGATAATGGCAGCCGAATCCACGCCATACTGGCCCTCTCAGGGGCGCCCCTTACGGGGCAGCCAGCTCCCCCAGAGGGGGAGCCAAGGGGAACGGTTCCGGTATTCCAAATTACATTTAGACTGATTGCTGATTCAAGCGAAAGTGTGTAAAAAGTAAAATGAAAAGGGGATAATGACCTTGGTCAAAAGTATGACCGGCTACGGCCGTGCCGTCCAGACGGTGAACGGAAGAGAGTTCACTGTGGAGATTCGCAGCGTCAATAACCGATATCTGGATTGCTCCGTGAAGCTGCCCCGGATGCTCTCCTTCGCGGAGGACACCCTGAAGCAGGCTGTGAAAGCCACCATTTCCCGGGGCAAGGTGGATGTGTTTGTCACCCAGCGTTCCGAAGGCGCCTCCGATGTGAAGATCACCCTGAACAGCGCCATGGTGGCAGGGTACCTGGAAGCCATGAACGCAATGGCTGAGGAATTCAAAATCCGGGAGGACATCAGCGTGGCATTGCTCTCCGGAATGCCGGAGGTATTCACCGTGGACAAGCCCCAGGTGGATGAGGAGCAGCTGCTGAATGATCTGATGGGCGTGGTGAATGCCGCTCTGGATAGTTACGATTCCATGCGCACCAAAGAAGGCCTGGCCCTGAAAAATGATCTGACGAACCGGGGCAATACCATCCGGGAGCTGGTGAGCCAGGTGGAGGCGGGCAATGCCCAGACCGTCATCGACTACCGCACCCGGCTGTACAACAAGCTCCAGGAGGTGCTGGTAGGTACCGCCATCGACGAAAGCCGCATCCTCACCGAGGCTGCCATCTTTGCCGACAAGGTGGCCGTGGACGAGGAGACCGTCCGCCTGAGAAGTCATCTGGAGCAGATGGATTCCATGCTGGCTTCCGGCGGCCCCATTGGCAGAAAGCTGGACTTCCTGCTCCAGGAAATGAACCGGGAGGCCAATACCATCGGCTCCAAGTGCACCGACGTGCGCCTGGCCAGAGTGGTGGTGGATATCAAAGCCGAGCTGGAAAAGATTCGGGAACAGACCCAGAACATTGAGTAATATAATACATATTCTTCCAAAGGAGGAACCCCATGAAGCTGGTGAACATCGGATTTGGCAGCATGGTTGCCGCCGGGCGAATCCTGGCGGTGGTGGACCCGGACTCTGCTCCCATCAAGCGTGTGGTGCAGGAGGCCAGGGACAGAGGGATGCTGATCGATGCCTCCTACGGCCGAAAGACCCGGGCGGTGCTTTTGATGGACACCGACCATGTGATCCTGTCCGCCCTGACCACCCAGGCCCTGGGCGACCGGTGGCAGGGAAAGCTTGAAGAAGAGACAGAGGAGAACCAAGAATGAGCCAAGGAAAGCTGTTTGTTATTTCCGGTGCGTCCGGTGTGGGCAAGGGCACGGTATTGGAGCTGATGATGAAGGAAAGGCCGGACCTGTCTTTCTCCGTTTCCGCAACCACCCGGCCCCCCCGTCCCGGCGAGGTGGACGGAAAGCACTATCACTTTGTGACCCCGGAGCAGTTTGAGCGGATGATCGATGAGAATGCGTTTCTGGAATACGACAGGCATAACAAATGCTGCTACGGCACCCCCAGAGCCCAGATCGAGCAGAAACGGGAGAAGGGGCATGTGCTGCTGGACATTGAGCCCAAGGGAGCAAAACAGGTAAAAGAAGCGGTGCCGGATGCGGTGCTGATTTTCATCATGCCTCCCTCCATGGAGGAGCTGGAGCGCCGCCTGAGAGGCCGGGGAGACACGCCGGAGGATCAGATTGAGATCCGCCTGGAGCGAGCAAAATGGGAAATGGAGCAGCGCGATTGGTACGACCATGTGGTGGTCAACGACGTGGCCAGCCGCTGCGCCCGGGAAATTCTCGCCATCATCGACGAATGATGAAAGTTCAAGAAGCAAAATTGTAATTTGGCGGGCAGATACGGCAGCCCCTCTTGGCTCTCCCTTTGGGAGAGCTGGCAGCCGTCAGGCTGACTGAGAGGGTTACCGCAGAGAAGGAAATACCATCTTAACATGCTGCGTGTTGCCCTCTCAGGGGCGCCCCTAACGGGGCAGCCAGCTCCCCCATAGGGGGAGCCAAGGGGGGCGGCAATTCAGCCCGCCAAATTATCATTTGCCGATTTGCCATACAAAACTGATACGAAAATTTATTTATGGAGGCTACAAAAATGCTTTATCCCCCTGTTGCTGATTTGCTGAAGAATGTGGAGAGCCGTTATCTGCTGGTGAACGTGGTTGCCCATCGGGCCCGCCAGATCGCTGCCGAGGCAGAGGCTTTCCAGGAAGACTTGCCCGAGAAGCCCGTTACCATGGCCATCCGTGAGGTTGCCGACGGCGAGCTCACCGCTTCCGTCAAGGAAGAGTACAAACACTAATCTGATTCCGGAGGGCTTATGATCGCTCAAATTGCTGTTTCTGCGGCTGTTTTTGCCATTGACAAGCCCTATTCCTACCGTATTCCCGGGGAAATGGAGCTGCAGCCCGGTCACCGGGTCCAAGTCAGCTTCGGGCGGGCCAACAAGGCATCCGAGGGCATTGTCCTGGCGGTTGTGCCGGGGCAGGAGGAAGGGCTGAAAGCCGTTCAGCGGGTGCTGGACGACGAGCCCCTGCTCACGGCCCACCAGCTTCGTCTGGCAGCCTTCCTGCGGGAGCGGTATTTCTGCACCTTTTTTGATGCCATCCGGGCCATGCTTCCTGCGGGGGTGTGGTTCAACACCAAAGCCAGTTTTTCCCTCACCCAGGACCGCAGCTGGAAGACGGCCGCCATCCGCAAGGAGGGGGCTGCTGCCATTTTGCAGCTTCTGGAAACCCTGGGCGCAGCGGCGGAGGAAGAGGTGCTGGAAAAAGCCGTGCCTTCCCGGGCAGTGTTCGAGGAGGCCATCGGCTATCTGCTGAAGAAAAAATGGATCACCTCCCAGCAGGAGTTTCAGCGCCGGATCGGAGATAAAACCGAGAAGGTGGCCACCCTGGCGGTGCCGGCGGAGCAGGCCATGGAGTTCGCCGCTGCCAGGCCCAAATCCGCCGCCCTGCAGCGCAGCGTTCTGGAGCTGCTGTGCAGCGTGGGCAGTGGTGCGGTGAAGGACATCTGCTACTATACCGGCGCCACCGTCTCTACCCTGAAGCGGCTGGAGCAGCTGGGCTATGTCAGCTTTTCGGAGCGGCCCGTGCTGCGCTGCCGGGAGATTCGCCCCGCGGAAATTCAGCGCCCCCTGGTGCTGAATGAGGAGCAGCAGCGCTGCTATGAGGGACTTTCCGCCCAAATGGAACAGACGGCTCCCGGGGTGGCACTGCTCTACGGTGTCACCGGCTCCGGCAAGACCTTGGTGTACATCCGCCTGATTCAGAAATGTCTGGAAAGCGGGAAAACCGCCCTGCTTCTGGTGCCGGAAATCGCGCTGACCCCCCAGCTTCTTGGCCTGATGGCTGCCTGGTTCGGGGATGGCGTGGCTGTGCTCCACAGCAGTCTGGGTATGGCCGAGCGGTACGACCAGTGGAAACGGGTCCGTAGCGGCGAGGCCAGAGTGATCATAGGCACCCGCTCGGCGGTGTTTGCTCCCAGTACCCAGCTGGGGCTGATCATCCTGGACGAAGAACAGGAGCATTCCTATAAATCCGAAAATTCTCCCCGGTATTCTGCCCGGGAAGTGGCCATCTGGCGGGGGGTAAAGGAGAATACCCTGGTGGTGTTCGGCTCGGCCACCCCCAGCGTGGAGAGTATGTATCGGGCCAAAACCGGGGATTATTCCCTGTATACGTTAAAAAATCGCTACAATGGCCGCCCCCTGCCGGCGGTGGAGATTGTGGACCTGCGGGAGGAAGTTAAGCTGGGGAACGACCTTTCCCTGAGCTATCCCCTGCGGGAAGCGATTCTGGACAACTGGAACCGGGGGGACCAGACGGTGCTCCTGCTCAACCGCCGGGGCAACAGCCGTGCCCTGGTGTGTGTGGACTGCCGCCAGACCCCGGAGTGCCCCCGCTGTTCCATTCCCATGACTTACCACAGCGCCAACGGGCGGCTGATGTGCCACTACTGCGGCTTCTCCCAAAGCGTGCCCCAGCGCTGCCCCCAGTGCGGCGGCCCCATGAAAACCATGGGCACCGGCACCCAGAAGGTGGAGCAGGAGCTAAAGGCGCTGTTCCCGGAGATCACCGTGGACCGGATGGATGCCGATACGGTGAGCGCCGTGAACACCCATGAAAAAATTCTGGAGCATTTCCAGAAGGAAAATGTAGCCGTGCTCCTGGGTACCCAGATGGTGGCCAAGGGCCTGAATCTGCCGAAAGTCACCCTGGTTGGGGTGCTGGATGCGGACCTTTCCCTGTACACCGGCGGCTACCGGGCGGGAGAGACCACCTTCAACCTGCTCACCCAGGTGGTGGGACGGGCGGGCAGAGGTGAGCGGCCGGGCAGGGCGGTGGTGCAGACCATGGTCCCCGAGCATCGGCTGATCCAGCTGGCGGCCCGGCAGGATTACGATGGCTTTTACGATCTGGAAATCGGCCTGCGCCGGGTGCAGAATGTGCCTCCCTTCGGCGACCAGCTGATGGTCACCTTCCAGGGACAGGAGGAAGGGGCGGTGCTCCGGGGGGCGGTGAAATTCCGGGACAGCCTGCGTTCCTGCCTGACCCAGCCCCAATATGCTTCCGCCCAGGCGGACATTTTGGGCCCCGCCCCCTGCCCGGTGCCGAAGATCAATTACCATTACCGCTACCGGCTCACCGTCAACTGCCGCATGGACAAGCCCTTGCGCCAGCTGATTGCCTGGCTCCTGCAGGAATTCGGAAAAGACAAGCAAAACCGTGGCGTCTCCGCCTTCGCGGATGTGAACGGGTTTGAATGAGCGATCTGTAGTAAGTTGTAACTCTTAAAAATGAATGTTTAGTAATGTGACGGGACGGCGAAAAAAACCTTCCCCCGGGGGGAAGGTGGCCCGGCGAATGCCGGGTCGGATGAGGAACGGCGACAGGTACGGCAACGAAAGCAGCGAAACAGATGTGCATAGGTACCAAAATGGTACCTTTTTAACCAACTGCAAATGAAGAATGGAGTGTTCGCCGTTCCTCATCAGTCTCGCTTTGCTCGACAGCTTCCCCCGGGGGAAGCTATGGGCGCCGTAAGTGCCGGTACTAACCCACCCAATCACACAGCCCTGGCGAATTCACACCATGTCGGACACAATACCATTCAACCAAACACGCATTATTTCCAACCTGGCGGGCGGCTAATAGCCGCCCCTACGGTGGCTGTGGAGATATATTGAAGACGAGGAGAGAGAATATGGGACTTCGTAAAATTCTGACAACCGACGAGCCCGCCCTGCACAAGGTTTGCAGACCGGTGGATAAATTCGACTGGCGGCTGCACAAGCTGCTGGATGATATGCACGAAACCTTGGCCGAGGCCAACGGCGTGGGCCTGGCCGCTCCCCAGGTGGGCATTCTGCGCCGGGTGGTGATTGTGGATACCGGGGAGGAAATCCTGGAGCTGGTGAACCCGGAGCTGCTGGAAACCGACGGGGAGCAGGAGGGGGCCGAGGGCTGCCTCAGCGTCCCGGGGAAGTACGGCCTGGTGAAGCGCCCCTATTACGCCAAGGTCCGGGCCCAGGACCGGAATGGAGAATGGTTCGAGGCGGAGGGCGAGGAGCTGATTGCCCGGTGCTTCTGTCATGAGCTGGACCATCTGGACGGCATTGTGTACACCGAGGTCATGGAGCGCTTCCTGACCGAGGAGGAATTGAACGCGGAAGCGGAGGAAGAAGCTTGAGAGTTGTTTTCATGGGAACGCCGGACATTGCGGCCACCTGCCTGAAAAAAATACTGGCGGACGGCTTCAACGTGGTGGGCGTTTATACCCAGCCCGACCGGCCCAAGGGCCGGGGCATGAAGTTGGTGGCTTCTCCCGTGAAGCAGGTTGCGGTGGACGCGGGGATTCCCGTGTTCCAGCCGGAGAACTTCCGGGAGGAAGAGACGGTGCAGCAGCTGCGGGACTTAAAGCCCGATGTGTGCGCCGTGGTGGCCTACGGAAGAATTCTGCCCCAGAAGGTGCTGGATATTCCCAAGTTTGGCTGCATCAACATCCATGCCAGCCTTCTGCCCAGCTACCGGGGCTCTGCCCCCTACCAGTGGGCCGTGCTGGATGGTTTGAAGGAAACCGGCGTGACCGCCATGTATCTGGTGCGGGAAATGGATGCCGGTGACATCATTGATGTTTCCAAGACGCCCATTGGCGAAAATGAGACCGCCGGAGAGCTGCTGGACCGGCTGGCGGTGCTGGGCGCGGACCTGCTGAGCAAGACACTTTCCCGGTTTGCCGCCGGGGAGGAAGTGCCCTGTACCCCCCAGGATGAAAGTAAGGTCAGCTATGCCCCCATGCTGGACAAGACCATGTGCCCCATCGATTGGAGCAAGACCGCCCAGCAGGTTCACGACCATGTGCGCGGACTCCATCCCTGGCCCGTGGCCACCATGGAGCTGGAGGGGAAGCTGTTTAAAGTGCATGAAACCAGAGTGGTGCCCGGTTCGGGAGAGCCCGGCAAGATTCTGGCGCTGAATAAAACCGGCCTCGTCATCGCCTGCGGCGAAGGCGCGGTGGAGATCCGCTCCCTCCAGGCCGAGGGCGGCAAACGGATGGCTGCGCCGGACTACTTCCGGGGCCACCCCCTGAATTTCTGATGGGTGCCCGGGAAACGGCGCTGAACGCGCTGATTGCCTGCCGGAAAAACGGCGCCTGGCCCAACGCTGCTCTGAAAGATTATCTGCAGCGGGACTGGCTGGACAGCCGGGACGCGGCTTTGGCCACCAGACTGGTGTACGGGGTGCTGCAGAACCGGGACAAGCTGAGTTTCTATCTGAAGCAGTTCCTCACCGGCAAGCTCTCCGGGCTGCATCCGGTGGTGAAGGATATTCTCCATCTGGGACTGTACCAGATTTCCGAATTGGACCGGGTGCCGGACAGCGCCGCCGTGAACGAGGCGGTAGAGCTGGCGAAAAAATACTGCCCCAAGCAGAAAAACGCCCCGGCCCTGGTAAATGCCGTGCTGCGAAAAGCGGCGTCTACCCGGGGCAGCTGGGTGGAGCCGGTGAGCTACGCGGAGCGGTACAGCCACCCGGAGGAGCTGGTCACCCTTTTGAAAAAGAGCCTACCCAAGGGGAAGCTGGAGCCCATGCTCATTGCGGACAATACCGCTCCCCAGACGGTGGTGCAGGTGAATCTGCTGAAAACCACCACTGAAAAGTTAGTGGAATTGCTGGAAAACCAGGGCATCGGCTGGGAAAAGCACCCCTGGATGGAAAGCTGCCTGATCCTCTCCGGTGTGGGCAATCTGGAGCGGCTGGATGCCTTCCGGGAGGGACTGTTTTATGTCCAGGACCCTGCTTCCCGGCTCAGTGTTCAGTGCGCGCAGCTTCAAAAGGGCTGGCATGTTCTGGACTGCTGTGCCGCCCCCGGAGGCAAGAGCTTTGCTTCCGCCATCGTCATGGAGGGCACGGGCAGCATCCTATCCTGCGATATCTACCCCCACAAGGCGGAGCTGATTGCCAAAGGAGCCCATCGACTGGGTTTTGAGAACATCACCGTTCAGTGCCGGGATGCCGCCCTGGAAAATCCCCAGTGGCTTGGGCGGTTCGATGCGGTCATCGCCGACGTGCCCTGCTCCGGCTTGGGCATCATCCGAAAAAAACCGGACATTCGCTATAAAAACCTGGCCGAGCTGGAGGGGCTGCCCCCGCTGCAGCGGGCCATCCTGGAAAACCAGGCGAAATACGTCCGCCCCGGCGGGGTGCTGCTGTATTCCACCTGTACGGTGCTTCCAAGAGAGAACCAGGAGGTGGTGAACGCCTTCCTGGCGGACCACCCGGAATTTTGCACTGAGCCTCTGGACCTGCCGGAGGTGTTCCCCAGGAATGATACCGGGATGCTCACCCTGATTCCCGGTGAATACGATACCGACGGCTTCTTTATCTGCCGTCTGCGGAGGAAGCAATGAACCTGAAATCCATGACGCTGCCGGAGCTGTCCGCCCTTCTGAAGGACATGGGGCAGCCTGCCTTCCGGGCAAAGCAGGTGTATACCTGGCTGCACAGGGGCGTCCGTTCCTACGACGAGATGACCAATCTGCCGAAACAGCTGCGGGACACCCTGACGCAGAAGTATCCCATCTGCCCGCCCACCGTGGTGCGGCGGCAGGAATCCGCCCGGGACGGTACCATCAAATATCTCTGGCAGCTGTCCGACGGCAACTGTGTGGAAACGGTGCTCATGCGCTACCACTATGGCAATACCGTGTGCATCTCCACGGAGGTGGGCTGCCGGATGGGCTGTGCCTTCTGTGCCTCCACCATCGGCGGTCTGGTACGCCGGCTGGAGCCCTTTGAAATGCTGGATGAGGTTCTGTTCACCCAGGTGGACTCCGGCCTGCCTGTTTCCCACATCGTGCTGATGGGCATCGGCGAGCCCCTGGATAATTTTGACAATGTGATGCGCTTCCTGGAGCTGGTGAACAGCCCGGAGGGCATGAATATTTCCCTGCGCCATGTGAGCCTTTCCACCTGCGGCCTGGTGCCGAAGATCGATGAGCTGGCAAAGCGCAAGCTGCAGCTGACCCTTTCCGTGTCCCTCCACGCGCCCAACGATGCCATCCGGGACACCATCATGCCGGTGAACAAGGCCTACCCCAGCGAGGAACTGATCGCGGCCTGCCGCCGGTACTACCAGGCAACCTCACGGCGGATCTCCTTTGAATACGCCATGATCCACGGAGTGAACGATTCCGTGGAGAATGCCAAAGAGCTTCTGCGGCGGCTCAAGGGGCTGCCCGCCCATTTTAACCTGATCCCTCTGAACCATGTGGAGGAGAGCCCCCTGAAGCCCAGCACCCGGGCCGCAGTGGCTGCCTTCCAGAAAACGCTGGAGGATGGGGGCGTCACCGCCACCGTGCGCCGCACCCTGGGCGGAGACATCGATGCCTCCTGCGGCCAGCTGAGAAGAAAATATCAGAAAGACAGAGCGTGAGCTCTGCCAATCAACGGTACAGGCGGCGGGAGCGAGCTTCCACCCTATGAAAAAACGATCGGAAGGAAAGAATTTTTCTGCCCGATGTCACCAAAAAGACAGACGAGGTGATTTGCCATGCAAAGTTGGGGACTGACAGACAAGGGCTGCGTCCGAAAAATGAATCAGGATGCCTATGAAATCCGGCAATTGGACCGGAATACATTGCTGTGTGTGGTCTGCGACGGTATGGGCGGCGCCAAATCCGGCAACATCGCCAGCTCCCTGGCGGTGGATGTGTTCTCCCAGGAAATCCAACGTACCTGGACCCCGAATATGGAGTGGGACAAGGCGGACCAGATTATGAAAAGTGCCGTGAAGCTGGCCAATTTCACCGTCTATGACCAGGCCCGGCAGTTCGAGGAATTCGACGGCATGGGCACTACTCTGGTGGCGGCCTTTATCCGGGGCCGGCAGGTTTCTTTTGTGAATGTGGGCGACAGCCGGGCATATATTATCAATCAGAAAGGCATCATCCAGGTCACCAGGGACCACAGCGTGGTCCAATTGATGGTGGACCGGGGAGAACTGACCTCGGAAATGGCCAAAAATTATCCGGGCAAAAATCTGATTACCCGGGCCGTGGGCACGGAGTCCATGGTAAGCTGTGACGTGTTCCGGCGGGAACTGTCCAAAGGAGACTATCTGCTGCTGTGCAGCGACGGTCTGAGCAATATGATGGACGACCAGGAGATCCTCTTCGAGGTGGTCCATGGAGTGAATAAAGAGCGCTGCTGCAAACGCCTGCTGGACATCGCCATGTCCCGTGGCTGCCCGGACAATGTGACCTGCGTGCTGGTGAGTCTGTAACATCCGGTTTGGAAAGGAGCTATTTCAGAATATGAATCAATATATTGGACAGCTGCTGGACAACCGGTATGAACTCCTGGAGGTCATCGGTACCGGAGGAATGGCAGTGGTTTACAAGGCCCGTTGTCACCGCCTGAACCGGCTGGTGGCAGTGAAGGTCCTGAAGGACGAATTTTCCGGGGATGAGGAGTTCCGCCGCCGCTTCCGGGCGGAGGGGGAAGCCGTTGCCATGCTCAGCCATCCCAACATCGTCCAGGTGTTCGACGTTTCCGCTTCCGACAATGCCTACTACATTGTCATGGAGCTGATCGACGGTATTTCCCTCAAGCAGTATATGGAAGTGAAGGGCATCCTGAACTGGAAGGAAACCCTCCACTTTGCAACCCAGATCGCCAAGGGCCTGGAGCATGCCCACAGCCGTGGCATCGTCCACCGGGACATCAAGCCCCACAATGTGATGGTGCTGAAAAACGGCTCCGTGAAGGTGATGGACTTCGGCATTGCCCAGGTGATGAACAAAAGCAGCACCCTGACCAAAGAGGCTCTGGGTTCCGTACACTATATTTCCCCGGAGCAGGCCAAAGGCAGCTTTACCGACAGCCGTTCCGACATCTACTCCCTGGGCGTTGTGATGTATGAAATGATGACCGGCCGTCCGCCCTACGACGGGGAGTCCCCCGTGGCTGTGGCCATTCATCACATCAACGGCGGCGCGGCCATGCCCACCACCCTGAATCCCAACATTCCCGCGGGGATGGAACAGATGATTATGAAGGCCATGGCCCTGGACCCCAAGGACCGCTACTCCAGCGCCACGGAGCTATTAACGGATCTGGAGGAGTTCCGGAAAAATCCTGCCCTGACCTTCCAGTACCATACCCTGGTGGATGACGCCACCAAGAAGATCACCCCCATCGTCACGAAGCCCAAAACCACCGCTCAGCGGGTGGCCCAATCCAAGGGCGGTGTGATGAGCGTTGGAAATCCCAATATGACGGTGCATCAGGGCGGCGGCCGTACGGCGGAGCCCTCGGTGCCAAATACCGGCCGGAGCCAGGAGGCCCTGGCCAGAGCCAAAAAGCGCCGGGAGGAGGAAGCCCGCCGGGATGCCCAGCGCAGCCGCACCGCTACCATTGCGGTGGTGTCCTGCAGCGTGGTGGCCATCATTGCCATTGTGGTGTTCCTGGCTGCCATTTTCAACGGCTTCCTCATCAACCAGGACCGGGGCCGGGTGGAGGTGCCCTACCTCACCGGCAGCATGTACAGCGAGGATTTCGATACCCTCTATCCCAATTTTACCATCCGGCTGCGGCCCCAGCAGTATGACGATTTCTATGTGGCGGGACAGATCATGCACCAGGAGCCCGCGGGAGGTTCCTCCGTCGCCAAGGGAACGGAGATCTTCCTGACCATCAGTATGGGCCAGGAGCCCAAAGTGAAGCTGATGGAGGATTTGGTGGGGGTGACCCAGGACCGGGCTACCTCCTTCCTCATCGGCCAGGGCCTGAAGACCCTGATCCGGGAGGAGGCCAACGATGAATACCCCAGCGGCTGCGTCATTCGCACCGAGCCTGTGGCTGGCGCGGAGCTGACGGAAGGCCAGACTGTGAAGCTCTATGTAAGCACCGGGCCGGACAATGTGACGGCCAAGATGCCCAATGTGCTGAATGTGGAAAAGGAAATGGCACTGCAGGTGTTGGAGCAGTGGGGCTTTAAGAATGTTTCCACCACCGAGGTTTACAGCAGCAAGATCAATAAAGGCAATGTGGTCACCCAGTCCGAGACGGCGGGGGCCACCATCGATGTGACCACCCACATTGTCCTGGAAATTTCCGGGGGACCGGAAATTCCCACTGCTGCAATGCCGGATGTGATGCATCTGGATGTGGAGACTGCCGTGAAGGTGCTGGATGCCAAGGGCTTCAAGAATGTGCAGACTTACCTCGTGGACAGCAGCCTGCCAAAAAACCAGGTGGCCAACCAGTCGGAGGAGCCGGATACCGTGGTGGCATTGAGCAAGGAAATCCTGCTGGGGGTGTCCAACGGCAGCCTCACCGGCGATCCCACCTCCCCCACGGAGGCCACCGCCCCTGCCACAACCGCTCCCGGCCGGGAAAGGGTAACCTTCAATGTGCCTGTGCGCACGGAGAGCTATACCCTGATCATCTGCCGCAAGGGCCAGGCGGACCAGCCGGTGGCCAGCGGCACCGTTCAGGCGGGCGACAATATCTTCACCGTGGAGCTGGCCGGCACCGGAGAGCAGGAATACGACCTGTATATCAACGGAGAATACTACCAGACGATGAAAGTGACGTTTACAAATCATGGCTGAGAAACATACCGGGCGAATTGTCCGGGCTTTGAGTGGGTTTTATGACGTGCAGCTGCCGGACCGGATGGTTGTCTGCCGGGGCCGGGGTGTGCTGCGCAAGGAGCATATCACCCCCCTGACCGGGGACCTGGCGGAAATCACCGTGGAAAACGGCAAGGGAATGGTGGAAGCCGTGCTGCCCCGCAGCAGCAGCTTTGTCCGGCCCGCCGTGGCCAATGTGGATGCCCTGGCCGTCTTTGCTGCCAACGTCAACCCGGTGACGGAGCCCTTCCTCATCGACCGGGTGGCAGCCATCGCGGGCAACCAGAATGTGCAGTGCGTGATCTGCATCAATAAGATTGATCTGGACCCGGCACAGCAGCTGCGGCAGACTTACGAAAAGGCGGGCTTCCCCGTCATCTGCACCAGCGCCAAAACCGGCGAGGGCGTGCAGGAGCTCCGCGCCTTTCTGCAGGGCAAGCTCACCGCCTTTACCGGCAACTCCGGGGTAGGCAAGTCCAGCATCCTCAACTGTTTGTGTCCGGGCCTGACTCTGGCCACCGGCGAGGTGTCCGAAAAGCTGGGCCGGGGCCGGCATACCACCCGCCATGTGGAGCTGTACTCCCTGGGGGAGGATACTTTCGTGATGGATACCCCGGGCTTTTCCTCCTTTGATACCGACCAGATGGACGTGATCTTAAAGGAGAACCTGCAGTACGCCTTCCCGGACTTCGCCCCCTGGCTGGGCCGATGCCAGTTTGCCGACTGCTCCCACCGCGCAGAGCCGGGCTGCACCGTCCGTGCTGCTGTGGCGTCTGGAGAAATCGTCCCTTCCCGTTATGACAGCTATCTGCGCCTGTACGAGAAATCCGCCCAGATCAAGCAATGGGAGCTCAAATAACACCCCGCCCGCTGTAGGGGGAGGCTATGAGCCTCCCCTGCAGTTGCTGATGCACACTTCCTCCCCGGTTTCGGGGAGTTTTTTTATGTCCCAAACCGGATAATTTGGAAAAACCGGGAAATCCTATGAATGCTCCTTCCTGCTGATTTCGTCCGACATGATAATCAGCCATCTATTGCGGCCCTGCCCGGCCGCAAACGGGAATCATTGGTGAGAAAATGAGAAAAAACAAAGCTTCATTCTGGATTTTTGGGGCGCTGGCGGCGGTGCTGGCGGTGGCGGCGCTGCTGATCTGCCTGACCCAGCGTAATGCGGCTCCTAAGCTCTTCGGTAAGGCGGAAGGAGCGGAAAAATGCGCCCGGGCGATGATGGAATGTATCTCCCGGGGAGATTATGCCGGGGCCTCCGCCTATCTGTACGGCACTCCCAGCCTGGGCACCGATGCCCAACGGGAGACACCGGCGGCAGCGCTTATCTGGGATGCCTTCGTCTCCAGTCTGGAGTGTCGAAGCCAGGGCGGCTGCTACGCCACGGACGCCGGCGTGGCCATGGACTTCACCGTGTCCGGTTTGGACATTCCCAGCCTGACCCAGGAGCTGAAGCAGCGTGCCTTTGCGGTGCTGGAGGCCCGGGTGGAAGCGGCGGAGGATATGTCCCAGGTGTATGACAGCAATCAGCAGTACCGGGAGGGTTTTGCCCAATCCGTTCTGGAAGAGGCGGCCCGGGAGGCCGTTGCAGCAGTTGGCCCTGTGGAGAACGCTGTAACGGTGCAGCTTGTTTACGAAGGAAATCAGTGGTGGGTGGTTCCCGACAGCGCTCTGATGACCGCAATTTCCGGCGGAATACGATAAGCATAAGAAGGAATTTCATGGCAGAAAATGCCTTTTTGTCCCGGGTGCTGCGCAGCCTGCCCGGCATGGTGTCCGGCGTGCTGGCGGTGTCGGTGCTGTGGGGGACGGTACGGTGGGTTGGTGCCCCTGCCCGGTCCGCTTGCCGGGAAGAAACCGGAGAAGCCCTGAACCAATACCTGGAAAGCGCTCTGTCCGATGCCATGGAAGGGGTACGGACCTCGGAGCGGGTCTACTGGATCGACCGCCATGCCCTGGCGGCCCCCGAACCGGATCCGGCCTGTTTCGGCCGGACGGATGACCCGGCCGAGCTGGATTTTTCGGCGGCAGAAAAGCTGATGGATGGACAGGCGCTGTATTTTTCCCCCAATGTGACCCTGGTGCCCGGCACGCCGGTACGCTACTATCTGGACGAAACCATTCTGGCCATTACCTGGAAGCAGGTGCTGGACGGCGGGGTGTACACCTTTTCGGAGGTGAAGATTGCCCATCCTTCCCAGTTTCGCCGGTTCCTGGCGGGAGGGGAGTTCGGGTCGGAGAAGCTGTATGTCACCACGGAGATGGCCCAAAGCGTCAACGCGGTGGTGGCCTCCA
>CAMEWH010000023.1:0-26602 GCA_945940335.1 uncultured Clostridia bacterium
GCCGGGCGCTGTATTTTTGGGGCTGCCTTACTCCGTTAGTGAGACAGCCCCTTTTTCTGTCCATAGCTCAAACCTGCTGACTGCAAATGGTTTGCCATACTATCTGACAGTATTATCTTTTGTCGTTACTTTTCCTGATGCAATCATTCATTTTTTTGATCTTTCTCTTCCAGGCATAATACTGAATCAGCCAAACGGTCAAGAAAATGACAACAAACACGCCAATATAGGCAAGGACTCCGCCCACTGAGTGCTTCATCCAATTTGTGACATAGGCAATGGGAAGCATGATAATACAGGCAACGGAAAAGTAGATTCCGCTTTGCCTGGCAAGACTCCAGGAATCCATTTCCCAGATAACCGAAGCCATGGCAAAGCCACTTCCCATGACGCCGCAAAGAACCGTTTGAAGAATCACGGCGTTGAGTTCGTTCCCCATTGTTTCCATCAACTCAGGCGTCACCGGATAGAAGGAGCCGTCTCCAACGCATATGGAAATAAGAATTGTAATGACAAACCCAATGGCGATCCCAAGAGGGAAGCCCAAAAGTCCTTGAAGGATCAGTCTCTTTTTCATTTCTACCACCTCATATTCCTAAAATTTGTTTGATTTTCGCCACATACCGTCTTGAAACATAGGTAACCGTTCCGTCGGAAAGCATAACGCAGATTGTTCCCGAAAAGCTAAGATCAAATCCCTTCACCTTTTTCAGATTGATGATTTCGGAGTTTGAGATTCGTACAAAGGAATGCCTATCAAGACGCTGTTCCAGTTCATACAGCCGGAGGCGGAGCTGGTACTCACCGTGATTTGTCTGAGCAAAAACCTTGCTATTGGAAGCGTATATCCGAAAGAGATCGTCCGGCTCTAAAACTTCAACGATATCATCCTTAAACCCAGCTATTGTTTGTCCCCTTTCCTCAGAGAGTTTTTTCAGAATTTCGCTGACTTCTTCTGTCATTTTGTCTGTGATGACAATGATTTTTGGTTCCTTAACATTTTCTTCGATTTGAATTTCAATTTGCATTGACGTCCCATCTCCTTTCCGCAGTCACAGTATAATCCAATCGGGAACAAATTTCTATGGATTCTCGACAAGTGGTTGTTTTGAAATCATAGGTGGTAGGTGTGTGACTGCTAAGGAAGGCTCTCTGATTTTTTCTCACAGAATTCTCACAGGAAATCGCAATCTCTCACACCGCGCTCACGGCTTCCGCGCTAAAATCACACCATAAGATAAATCCGAAGGAAAAGGAGAATTTCAGCATGATGACACAGGAACCGACCAGCCGCAGCGTGCAGCTGCAGGCCCTTTGCGATGGGGTGAGGAAGTATACCAAAGCTCGGGATTATCAAAAATGTGTGGCAATGATTTGTGAGGCCATGGGAAAATTTCCCAACGCACCCCAGCCTCACAATCTGCTGGGAATCGTTTTGGAAAAAGAGGGTGACCATGCCGGAGCCATGAAGCACTTCCGTGCAGCATACGCACTGGACCCCACCTACTTACCGGCAAGTCAAAACCTGCATCACTATGGAACGCTGTTTTATCCCCGGGGTGGCTGCGCCTATGACGAGAGCGATTGCCCTCAGGAAGCCCCGTCACCCTATGAAACCGAATACGACGAAAACGGAATTGGCCATGTGGTCAGGAGGAAAACAAAATGAGTTTTCTGCAGAACAAGAAACAGTCAAGCTATACCATCATTGTGGGCTGCGGACGGCTGGGGGCCAATCTGGCGAATACCTTGTCCGAGGAGGGAGGAAATGTCCTGATTCTGGATAAGGAGAAGGAAGCCTTCCGCAAACTGTCCCCTTCCTTTGGCGGGCTGACGGTTGATGGAGATGGGACAGATTTGGATGTCCTGAAAAAAGCGGATATCTCCCGGGCAAATGCGGTGATTGCCGTTACCAACAACGACAACACCAATATTCTCATTGCCCAGCTGGCGAAGGAATACTACTGCGTGGGGCGGGTGATCTCCCGGCTGTATGACCCGGAGCGGGAATGCGTCTACCGGGAGCTGGGCATCGACACCATCTGCCCGGCAGTCCTGTCCGCTAACGAAATCGACAAGCTGCTGGAGAAACCAGCCCGCACGAAGGAGGCTGTTTGATTATGAAAGGGAATGTGCTTTTGGTGGGCGGCAGGAGCAAAGCGAAATCTCTTGCCCAGTCTCTGCTGAAAAAAGGTTATCGGGTCACGGTCATCAACAAGGATTTGCCCGACTGCGAAAAACTGGCGGAAAATGAAAAGCTGACTGTGATTCATGGTGATGGCACAAAACCCTATGTGCTGGAGGATGCGGGCGCCGGGAATATGGAGCTTGTCATTGCCCTGACACCCCGGGACGAGGATAACCTGGTGGTTTGCGAGCTGTGTAAGAAGAAGTTCCGGGTTCCCAAAACCCTATCTCTGCTGTCCGATCCCCAAAAAACAGACTTCTTCTATAAAATGGGCGTGGACAGCGTGGTCTGTGCCATTTCCGCTGTCACCAGCATCATTGAACAGCAGGCGTTCATGGAGGAGATGGCAAAGGCGATCCCCATTGGAGAAGGAAGGGTGCAGCTTCTGGAAGTGCCCATAACGGAAACAGATCCGGCAGCCCAGAAGCAGGTCTGGGAAATCAACCTGCCCAAGGAGGTCATCATCGGCTGCATCCTCCGCCGGGATCAGACCCTGATCCCCAGAGGCGACACCCGGATTCTGGCGGGAGACATTCTTGTCCTGATCTCGGGAAACGAGCAGGAGGAAATCGCGATTCTGGAATTAAAGGGCGGTGAGGCCAAATGGCAAAAATGAAAGACTGCTCCAACCGCGGCAAGCTGATGGTCATGATCGGTCTGCTGGTCATCGCCCCAGTGGCAATTCTCCCGTTCTATCCGCAGGACATTGGCTATGCAATCTACTTTCTGCTGACCGGGCTGCTCTCTATCCTGGTAGGGGGGCTTGTATGCGCCTTTGGGAAGCGGGAAGCCTATTTCAGCTCTGACCGTCTGACTGCTCAGCGGCACAGCAATAACACCGTGCTTTTTACCTGGTTCTGGGGAATTGCAGTCGGTGCCATGCCCTTCTTCCTTTCGGGGCAACTGAAATTCGTGCAATCTCTCTTTGAATCCGTCAGCGGCTGGACAACCACCGGACTTTCCGTGATGGATGTGGCAAAGACCTCCCATATCTTCCTGTTCTACAGAAGCTTCATGCAATACTGCGGCGGCCTGGGCTTCGTGCTGATGATGGTCATGCTAGTTTCCGGCAAGCGCTCTATGGATTTGTTCAACGCAGAGGGCCACCCCGACAAGCTGATGCCGAACCTCAAGCAGACAGCCCAGACCATTTTTGAAATGTACATCATTTTCCTGATTCTGGGAACGGCGGCCTATGTTGTTTGCGGTATGCCCCTGTTTGACAGTCTGTGCCATGCCATGTGCAGCCTGTCCACCGGCGGTTTTTCCACCAAGCTCAACAGCATCGGCGAGTATCACAGCCTTTCCATTGAGATCGTCACCATCGTGCTGATGCTCATTGGTACAACCAACTTCGCAGTGCTGCTGCTTCTGCTCCGGGGAAAGTGGCGGCAGGCGGCGAAGGTCAGCGAGGTGCGGTTTCTGTTTCTTCTGCTGCTAATTTTTGTGCCTCTGATGGCCCTGTCGCTTTCCGGCAGCATGGGTTTTGGGGCGGGTCTGCGCCATGCCCTGTTCAACGCGGCTTCCGCCCTCTCCACCACCGGCTATGCCACGGTTGTCTACGAAAACTGGCCCTCCTTCGCAATCGGACTGATGATTCTGCTGATGCTGATTGGCGGCGGAATCGGCTCCACGGCAGGCGGCCTGAAGCTGACCCGTGTCTATCTGATTCTGCGGATGATCGGTCTGAATGTAAAACGCAAGTTGCTCCCCCAGCGGTGCGTGGATACTCCCACTTTTGTCAAAGCACAGGGAAGAACCAAAATTGACGAGGAACTCTGTTCCGACACGGTGGGCTTCGTGGGCTGCTATCTTCTGCTGTTTGCGGCGGGCACACTGATAATCACCCTAACCGCCGGGTGCGGCCTGGAAAAGGCTATGTTTGAATTTGCCTCCGCACTGGGCACGGTGGGCCTGTCCATTGGCCTGACCGGGCCAATGACCAACAATGCTACCCTGATTGTGGAAATGATCGGTATGATTCTCGGCAGATTGGAAATCTTCATCGTGCTGACCGGGGCCTACTATGGACTTCGGGAAATAAAGGTTCCGTGGCGGAAATTTCGATAACAGAGCGTTTTTCATTTCCTATTGGCATCTTTTGATTCGCACAGAAAAAACATCCGCGCGAGGATTGTCTGCGGCGAAATGGACACCAATGCTCCAGCCGAAGAGAGCACGGTGGAATTGCTGAAGCAAGTAATTCAGCAATGAGTGATGAATGATCTGCTACATATGGCGACGAAATGGAGAACGTGTTTCGATGTAAAATCGCGATGTACAGAAAGCACAAGAAAAAGTTCATAAAATATTCACAATGATTTCTGTGATAATTCAGGGAAAAGGAGTTGCGATATCTACTATCCAGTGGAAAATGACGACTGTAAAGAGCTACCGTTCAAATCCTTCTACATATGCAGGAGGACTTGAGCGGTATTTTTGTAATGTTTCTGAAATCTCTTGTAAATTCTCCTATTGCATTTCCTATACATCTGTGGTATACTCTACATCGAGGATACAACTGCACTTGAAAGTGGGTGAAATGATGTCCTATAATTTTGATTTTTCTTATCTCAAAAATGGCTCGCCTATCGTTACGCTGAGCGCTTTTGGCATTGCTTTTAATAAGGGCGCAATCGAATCACTTGGGGTACCAGACCAGGTGATCATCGGCTACGATCAGGAGCAGCACGCGATTGGCATTCGTGCCAGAGGAAAGGATACGACTTTGCCGTATTACGATTTTGCTCCGCGCGTTAAGAACGATTGGATCCGCATCGGAGCCAAAGACTTCATGAAGTACCTGTCCCGTGTCAGCCAGATTGACTTTCTAACCAAGGCAAAGCAGTTTGTGGCTGAATATGACGAAGACTCCCAGACCTTGGTCGTTGTGGTCGACGAAGACCACCTGAAATGATGCAAATCAGGAAAAGAAAAAGAGCGACACCCAGCGAGTACCAGTCGCCAGATGTCACTCTTCCTGTGTTTGATACAATAACCAGCCTAAAGGTGATTACAGTACCGTTTCCTGTACACGGTCTTAGTATATCACCTTTGGGCCGGTTTGTAAACCCAAAATTCACAATCTGTGAATTTTGGGCAAGCATCGGTCTTTCCTTGTTTGTAAATAATTCTCATAAGGTGATAATATTGATTAGAAGAACATGTATTAGAAATCCGCGGCGCTATCTCTTTGCGCTGCACCCCGGTGACCAATTTTATGTCACCGCTCCTTTGGGGGAGGATGACCTCCTCAGGCTGAAGCGGTACGGAATCAAACCGGGCGAACCTGCTCGCATTCCAGTTCCGACCCGCTCCGCTACTCGGATAAATGCTGACGGGAAATGGCTGCTCCTTCGTGACTTACCAAAGGAACTGCGGCAATTTGTTCGGGCTTATCATTTGGTTGATTGGAATGGCGATGACCACTATGGCACTTGCATTCAGGAGCGCTGGTGTTATCAGAGGAAACTGATTCCACCAGCAGAGATGGCTTTTGTTATTGAAGACGGTTTGCTGTTTTCTCCGCTGCTGACCAACAGTGAAGAGAACATGGAGTGCATCAAGCTGGCCATGAATGTGGTTCTGGAAATGATTGGGCACTGTGAGATTTGGACAGCTGAAAAGGCACCTGCACTTCCTCCGGTACAGCAGGTTGAGGTTCCATGGGAGATTCTTCGCGCTGGAACGCGGGATCGCGATGAGTGGGAAGAATATCTGGTGAAGACTGTGGAACGCAAATCCAAAGCGCAGCAAGTGGAGATTTGCAACAGGCACGAACACCTGATGGAGATGAAGCCGGAATTCTGCGTCTTGGGTGCACAGAACTTTTTTGGATATGTTATCTATGGGTTCCCGGCACTCGACCTCTTCTTGTTTGAGTCAAACGAGATCAACAATGCCACCTATGTTTTCCGTGGAGACTGGGAAAAGGCATCCAGACTCACCAAGATGGAAGTGCTGTCTGGAGGCCTTCAGGAAGCCAGAATCTATCATACGGGACAGTGGAAGGAGCATCTTGGTCGGCTGTTCTACCGGATTTCTGGGGAGGTAGCATGATGGCAGGACGCAATCAGCATGTGACACCACATCCCCAAGGTGGCTGGCAGGTCAAGGGCGCTGGCAATTCCCGGGCTACCGTCCGAACGGCGACCCAAAAGGAAGCTATAGCGGCAGGCAGAATCATTGCCCAGAACCAGCATTCGGAACTCCTGATTCACGGTACAAACGGCCAGATCAGGGCTAAAGATTCCCACGGACATGACCCGTATCCGCCGAAAGGCTAATTGAACGATCCCACCGCATAGTGGCTGGTACACGCAATGCGGTGGGATTTGTTATTCTTCCAACAGTTCCTTGACTCTGCTCTGCACGGCAAACTCCACGAGGGCCAGCCGTTCAGGGCTCAGGTTGTACCGGCTGTGCCGCTTGAAGCGGAAGTCCAGAAGCCTGCGCAGATGGTTCCTGTGTTCGTGGGTCATGACCTTCCTGGCTTCCCCTACGAAATCATCGTATACACACGGCATCTGCGTTTTGGAGTACTTCAGAATGTTTTCCTTGCTCTTCAGGGCTTCGGTGCCTGCCAGATTCAACAGCGCATTGCCGTGGTCAAACAGCGGAGCCGGTGCAATGATCTTGTTGGTGTGGCTGTCCACAAGGAAGCCGAAATTCCCGTAGTGCCGGTCGGTGTTGAAGATGACGGCATCAAACACAATCATGTCATCCAGCGCTCTGACAAATTCCTCTCCCAACGATTCATAGAACCCCCGGACGGCTTTCATACCGCCGCTGCGGACGATTCTTCCTACGGGCACGAAGGAGATGTCTTTGCTGGTGAACAGCTCGCAGGTGGAACACAGGGTTTCTTTCCAGCGGGAGATGGAATAGTCGATGGCGTTGACTTCCAAAATCTTGGCAATCTGGGCAGCATAGAACTCGGAGTAGGGCTCGAATCCGGTGTTGGAGGCACCCTGGGTACCGCCTTTGTACAGACGAATGATGCCGCCCTCTCTGCGCCAGCATTTGGGCAGCATGCCGCCCGTTGTAAATTCCGGGCTGGAGGACAGAATGGAACCGGAGCTGCCAAAGCCAGTAAAGGCGATCTGCCCCAAAATACGGCTGAACCGGTTGTCGTAGAGATTGAATTTCTCAAAGCTGCCGGAGAAATCCGCTTCGGTCACCCAGTAGCAATCGTTCAGGCTCAGTCCTTTGGAGACCTTCAGAACATCCACCGGGCGATTCAGACTCAGTCCCATAGTGCTTAGAAGATTGTCCACATACGCCCGGTTGCGGGGGATGGTTCGGTGGCGAATCCAGGATTCCAGACCGACAGGACTGACTTCTGCCAAATCCAGAGGGAAAAGTTCCCGGCAGGATTCGTTCACGGACAAAATCTGAATATCCGGCTCCGCACCGCTCTGGGCAGAAAAGGAAATCAGCGGCGTATCAAAATGTTTTAAGATGTAATTCATGCTGACTCCTCTCCGGTGCGTGACCAGTTTGTAATGAGGTTATTATACACCAGAATTGAGAAATGGGAAAGAGAGATTTGGGATTTCTATCCGTATATTTTACTATACATCTCTGTAAGGGAGGCGTGAAACACGCCGCCCTTGATCGTTTTCGTGAGGTGTTTTCTGCTTCCCATAGTCGAAATTGTGCATCTGTCAGGATTGCCAAATCAGCATTTGAAAAATGCGTAGCCAGCATGCAGTGCTGATTTGGGGGATTGGGGGATTCGCCCCAACAAGCAAAATAAGGCTGGGTAGCACCCAGACACTGCTTGCCAAAACGGTTACTCAGTTTGCGATACCTGAAAAACAGATGTCTTTTCTATTTTCCGTCACTTATGCTTTTTTCGATTTCCCTTCCCATGTACCTGATACGGAACTACTTTTCCCCGCATGTTATTGGGACTTTTCATATGAGCGGACTTCTTCAAAATACCGATCAGAGTAACAAATTCCTCCTGAGACAGCTTATCGTAGTCAATACCCAGCGTGGAAAGGAACAGACGGGCCTTCTTTTCGTCCTCGCTGCCCTCGTAGTGCATGGCGGTTTCCATCTGCTTTTGAATCTCTTTCACGGGAGATTCCGTATCAGCGGTGGTAGAATCTGTCTTGTGGGATTTGCGGATATCTTGCATGATGCCGTCGATATCCTTGTGAACCACATGGGCAAAGTAGTTTTCCTCACTGACCTGTGCCAGCTCCAAAGTGCGCATATACAGATCGTTTTCACCGGGATTATGTTTCTCCATCACCTGCCGCCGGGAGGCTTCCAGAATTGCGTTCATGTCATTGATACGCATGTCCGCAATCCGGTCAACAAAGATCTCTATGTCCACCAGAAAGCGCTGGAAGTCTTTGTGCAAAGCTATCTCAGACAACAGGCGGTTGTTGAGCTTTCCGCTTTTCAAAAGATCAATCATTTCATCACTCAAATGCAGATCGTGCAGGTCTGTGTTTGAGTGATTTTTTGTTTCCGTCAGCCCCAACAGATAGTCCGTGGACACACCGTAGAATTTCGCCAAGGTGACGATGCTGAACGGGCTGATGTCCTTGAAATCATCGGATTCATACTTGCCCAGTGCGGATTTGGAAATACCGGACTCCTGCGCAAGCTGCTCCAAAGTCAAATGCCGTTCCACTCTCAGGTCCTTCAGTTTTTCCTGTGTTGTAAGCTTCGTATTCACAACAACACGCCCTTTCATTCTTTTCTTCCATTATAACACGCTTGTCTATAAGCGTGGAAATTCTGAATATCACAGGCTGTTTCCATCCTTTTGGATATCCGGGAAACGGCCTTTTTATGTTGTAGAATACGGACAGAGTTGCTTGCCCGAATGCAATGAAAACCGCATTTGGGACTACGGGTGAAGCTTGAAAATTGAATGACCGTCCGAAAGGGATATGTCCTCCGGGGAAGCATCGCGGTGACTATGAGCGTGCCAAGGGGGAGAAAACGCCGGGTGAAACGCCGGGCAGGAACTGGTTCGGGGAGAACGGCATACATACGATTTTGAAAAGGAGATCAAGCATGAACAACTATCACGAAGTTCCACCCGAGATTCTGGCGCAAGGCAGATTCTGCTGCTGGCGTATGGAAGAGCGTGGTGGGAGAAAAACGAAAGTCCCCTACAATCCCAACACCGGGCAGATGGCGAAAAGCAACGACCCGGGAACTTTTGCCCCTTTTGAAACCGCCCTCCTGGCACAGGGGTATGACGGCATCGGTCTTGGAATCTTTGGCGGACTGTGCGCCATTGATCTGGACAACTGCGTCACCGACAGCGGCTATTTCACGGAACCTGCGGCAACCATTGTGGAGATTATGCACACCTACACAGAGTTCAGCCCCAGCAAAAAGGGGCTCCACCTGTATTTCTTCGCAAAAGACTTCCAGTATGACAGCCAGCGGTACTACACCATGAACCACAAGGCTGGGGTGGAGGTGTATGTGGCTGGAGCCACAAGCAAATATGTAACCCTCACCGGGGATATTTGCCAGTGGTACGAATTCGGTGACCGAACAGAGGAACTGAAAGAGGTTCTGGAACGGTTTATGCTGCGACCCGAGAAACCTGCAGGAAATGCAATAAATGCAATAAAGTCTCAGGAGGAACGGATTGCCACGCCAGTCTGCGGACTGGCTCGCAATGACAGGGAGGACGATACCGCCCTGCTGGAAAGGGCGAGGAAAAGCAAAAATGGAAACCGCTTCTGGAAGCTGTACTGTGGGGATACCGGGAATTTTCAGTCGCCTTCCGAAGCAGACATGGCACTGTGCAGCCATCTGGCCTTCTGGACAGGCAGGGATGCGGCGCGGATGGATCGCCTGTTCCGGTCTTCCGGCCTCATGAGAGAGAAGTGGGACAGGCCCCAGTCCGGCAGTACCTACGGTGCCATCACCATTCGCAATGCGATCCAGAAATGTTCGGAAACCTACCAGCCCAAGTGTGACACAGAGCCGGAGTTTTTGCCGGTGATTCCTCTGACACCTACCATCGGGGAACTGCCGGGTTTCCCTGTGGCTGCACTTCCACCAGTGGTCAGAGATTATGTAAATGCTGTTTCTGAAAACAGCCAGACTTCTCCCGGAATGGCGGCAGTAATCGGTCTGGGTGTTCTGGCAACCGCCTTGCAGGGGAAGTTCCGGGTGCAGGGTATGCCGGGGTACTACGAGCCGCTGAACCTCTACACGCTGGTGATTGCAGCCCCAGGCGAACGGAAATCCGGCGTCATCCGGGATATGACCCGGGTGCTGTATGATTATGAAATCCAGTACAATGCTGACCACGCAGAGGAAATTCGCACCAGTGAACGAAAGAGGGAAGCGCTGCAGAGGCAGATCACAGGCATTAAAAAGAAGCTGGAATCCAAAGAAAACCGGGAAATGGAACTGGAGCTTCAGCAGCTGGAGGATGAATTGGAAGCGATACCGGTGGAGAAACCGCGCAGATTCTTTGCTGATGATTGCTCCAGTGAGGCACTGACAAATCTGCTTGCGAACAACGGCGGCACGCTGTCGGTTATTTCCTCAGAGGGCGGCATTTTTGATATTCTGGCTGGTCGCTACAGCAGCACAGCCAATCTGGATACCTGGCTGAAAGCCCACTGCGGTGATCCCATTTCCGTGGATCGTATGAGCCGGGAGGCAGAGTACATTCCCAATCCCTGCCTGACAGCGATCCTCACTGTGCAGCCCAATGTGCTGGACTGCATCATGGCAAACACGACCATGGTTGGCCGGGGTCTGCTGGCAAGATTCCTGTATTCCTTTCCTACCTCCCGGATTGGCACTCGAACCTTCCGTACACCGGGAATTCCCAAAGAGGTTCGGGATCAGTATCGGGAACTGATCTTTCGGCTGATGGCACTGCCCACAGGCGATGAGCCCCAGACGCTGGTGCTGTCCCAGCGGGCAGAGGAAATGATCGCGGATTATTTTGAAGAACACGAACAGTTCATGGTTGAGGAAGGGCAGATTTTTCCGGACTGGGCGGCAAAGTACATCGGCGCAATCTTACGGATTGCGGGGCTGCTCCATGCTGCGGATATGGCGGAAGGAGAAAACGAAATCTCTGCGGAAACCGTCGGACGGGCTATGGAGATCGGTAAGTACTTCCTTGCCCATTCCATGCACGCCTACTCCACCATGGGTGCGGATGTGAACATCGCGAAGGCGAAATTCGTCTGGGCGAAGATTCGGAAAATGCAGAGTTTTGATATCAAGCGCTCCCAGCTGTTTCAGAACTGCCGGGGCAAGTATTTCTCCAAGACGGAGGAACTGTTTCCCATTCTGGAGCTGCTGGAAGAGTACGGCTATCTCAAAATCACCCAGCCGGAATACAATGGAACCGGCAGACCGCCGGATGTGCATATTCTTGTGAATCCCACTGCTTAACTTTACTGCATTTATTGCATTTGTTGCAGACAAGAGACCATCAACAAAAAACAGAAGGAGAAACCAGAATGAAGAAATACACAGGACAGGAGTGGGAACTGTTCCGCAATCAGGCAGGGCGCATCCAGTTCAACTCCATCTGCCGGAGCTGCGAACGCCGCTGCAAACAGACCTTTCGGGCGGAGATCGTCAGCTGCAGGCGGTACGAAAGCCGGAAAAGGCATCAGGAACAGTCCGAAATGTGAGGGTATTTCCAAAGACTTATCTAAACAGAAAAATGCTATGCCAAACCGCAGGGGAATTACACCGCATCGCGCTGGTGCGAAGCGTGTATTCATTCTGCGGTTTCGTGCAATTTTGCATTGTTCCGAAGACTCGATATCAAAACCGTATAACCGATATTGGCAGTTTCGATGCTGATATCACAAGACAGAAATCAGAGGTATGATTATGAATGTGAAGAATGAAATCAAGAGTATCATTGTCCGTTCGGGCATGACCATGCAGCAGGTAGTTGACCTGCTGTCTGAGGAATATCGCTGGAGTGACAGTATTTCCAATTTCTCCAACAAGCTGTCCCGGGGCTCTCTGCGCTACCGGGAGGCAATCCAGCTGGCAGATGTGCTGGGATATGACCTTATCTGGCAGAAACGGAGGGATAGATAATGGAGAACACACGATATTGCAATACAGAATCTGAGAGAGAGGAAACCATTGCCCTTGAGTAATACCAAAGAAGTACAGGCTATGCAGCTGCCTACCCAAAAGCTGCGCCCCTTTGAAAACCACCCCTTCCAGGTGAAAGACGATGATGAAATGAATCAGCTGATGTGGAGTGTCCTGACACAGGGCGTTCTGACACCGCTGGTTGTCCGTCCTCTGGAAAATGATGAATATGAAGTGATCTCCGGGCACAGGAGATTACACGCGTGTCAAAAGGCAGGAATCGAAACGGTTCCTGCCTTAATTTATGCCCTTGACCGGGATGCCGCCGCCATCGCGCTGGTGGACAGCAATCTGCACCGGGAGAAGATTTTGCCCAGCGAAAGAGCGTTTGCTTACAAGATGAAAGCAGAAGCGTTGAATCATCAGGGACAGCGCACGGACCTAACTTCGGCGCAAGTTGCACCGAAGTTAGCAACGGAGCAAATTGCAGACAGTGCCGGTATAAGCAAGGATACTGTTAAGCGTTTTATCCGCCTGACCGAGTTGATTCCCCAAATTCTCAGCATGGTGGATGCTGGAAAAATCGCACTGACCCCGGCGGTGGAGCTGTCCTATCTGACGGAGCAAGAACAGCATGACCTTCTGGAAACCATGGAGAGTGAGGACTGCACCCCGTCTTTGTCCCAAGCCGTCCAGATGAAAAAGCTGAGCCAGTCCGGGGAACTGAATATGGATAAGATTTTTGAAATTCTCCGGGAGCCAAAGGCCAATCAGCAGGAAAAGATCAGCTTCCGGGTGGAGGATTTGCGGAAATACTTCCCCAAAACCTACAGCGCCGCCCGGATTCAGGAGCGGATTTTGAAGCTGCTGGAAGCGGACTGCCGCAAGCGGCAGCGCAGTCAGGAACGGTGAGGTGCGGCATGATGAAAAAGAATATGCATAGGGTGTTACGAGGTGAGTGGGCATGAATGAGGTACAGCAGGATATTATGTGCGTCTTGTTGCAGACGCTTTTGGATAAAAAACTGATTACGCAGGACATTCACGACAAATCCCGGAACAAAATCCTCGGCACATTGGACTTGCCGGACTTTTTCTGTGATACTGAGGCAAGAAAGGAGGATGCACATGAATGTGAGAAAAATCCGTGCTGAGCTGAGAATGGGCAGGTCGATTTACGACCTGCCCCTCCGGGTAACCTTCTATGCCCGGGTTTCCACAGATCAGGACGAACAGATTAACAGTCTGGAAAATCAGGTGCAGTATTACACGGAGCTGATTCAAAGCAAGCCCAACTGGCGCTTTGTGCCGGGGTACATCGACGAAGGCATTTCCGGCGGCACGACCAAAAAGCGGGACGATTTCAACCGCATGATTCGGGACGCGAAAGCCGGGATGTTTGACTTTATCATCACCAAGGAAATCTCCCGGTTTTCCCGCTCTACACTGGACAGTATCAAATATACCCAGGAACTGCTGGAAAACAATGTGGGTGTGCTGTTCCAGAACGACAATATCAACACCCTGGACACGGACAGCGAATTTCGGCTGGTCATCATGGCAGGTGTTGCACAGGACGAGATTCGGAAACTTTCAGAGCGACTGAAATTCGGTTTCCGGCAGGCAATCAAAAACGGTCATGTGCTGGGCAACGATAAGCTCTACGGATACGACAAAAAGGACTGCATTCTGACCATCAATGAAGGGGAAGCGGAGATTATCCGCATTATTTTCGACCTCTACGCCAACCAGAAGCTGGGTACACGGAGTATCTCCAAGAAGCTGACGGAGATGGGCTACACCAGCCGGGAGGGGAATGCCTTCAACACTCTGACCATTCGCCATATTTTGGAGAATCCCAAATACAAGGGCTGGTACTGCGGCAACAAGACCTCCAGCCTCGACTACCGTACCAAGAAAAAAGCATTTTTGGATGAAAGTGAATGGGTCATGTACCCCGACCCGTCCATTCCCGCCATCGTCCCGGAAGAATTATGGGATCGTGCAAATGCCCTGTATAAGAAAAGGAGAGAAGAAACCATGAGTCACAGCAGCGGCGTCAGCTTCCAAAATCGGTATCCCTACAGCGCAAAAATCGTCTGTGAGGAGCACGGTACTACCTTCCACCGGCAGGTACTGGAAAACAAAAGAGGAAAACAGGAGGTCTGGCAGTGCAAGGTGTACCGCAGCCACGGTCGTTCCGGTTGCTCTGCCCCCCAAATCCGAAGCAGTGAGGTGGACGCAATTCTCACGGAAATCTTCAAGGAACTGATGAAGGATAAGCAGGCAATCATCGACTCGCTGGTAAAGGTGATTACCAGCGTTCCTAAGGAAGTTGATTACGACAGGCTCCGTAGCCGGGTGCTGGAGGAAATGGACGAGATTGAGAAAAAGAAGGATCGTCTGCTGGATTTGAGCATTGCCGGGGCGCTGGATGTACCCGAGTTCAAAAAGCGAAACGATGCCCTGAATGTCCGGCTTCGGGAGTGTGAAAGCCAACTGGATGCCATCCGGAAGGAAGAAGATCGTGTTGGTGACGGCAAGCTGAATGAAGCCGAAATCCGGCGGGTTCTGGAGCGGGAATTGAGTTTCGAGGGTGAGCCAAACTCGGCACTTCTTACGACGATTTTAGAGAAAATTGTTGTGAAAAAGGAGAGTACCAAGGAGGAAATCCATCTGGATGTGTATCTCAAGTTGGGGCAGCGATATGAGGCGATTTACTCGCCTCATAACCCACCCGCGAGCATCAACCGTCTAAGAAAGGATAATGCCTGCGGAAACTTTTCGTGGAGGACAAACGGCATGATTTTGTCCGTGTGCTATAACAGACGCATAAAAATCCACTGGAATGGGGTCCTGACTTGAATATGGTGGGGCCCGGCAGGAGCCAGCCTCCTGTCGGACTTGCTCTCTTTGCAATTCAATATCGACTGCCTCATGCAGGAACGGCAAACGCAGCTTCCCCAATGGGCGGTCGCGGAACGATTGGATTATGTGGATTTCTTCGTGGAATGGTGGTATCGCAGATAATCGGCAGGATAAAAGCCCTGAGAAGTTTGAATTTCTCAGGGCTTTCTTGTTCAATCTGCGAAAAGGGGAGTGGAGAGGTAACGGTCGCCGGTGTCCGGCAGCAGGGCCACAATGGTCTTGCCCTTGTTCTCCGGCCGTTTTGCCAGCTCGATGGCGGCATACACCGCGGCGCCGGAGGAGATGCCCACCAGCACGCCCTCGGACTTGCCGATCCGCTTGCCGGTGGCGAAGGCGTCCTTGTTTTCCACGGCGATGATCTCGTCATACACGCCGGTGTTCAGGACGGCGGGGACAAAGCCTGCGCCGATGCCCTGAATCTTATGGGCGCCGGGGGTGCCCTTGCTTAGCACCGGGGAACTGGCAGGCTCCACGGCAACCACCTTGACGTTGGGGTTCTGGCTCTTGAGGTATTCGCCCACGCCGGTGACGGTGCCGCCGGTGCCAACGCCCGCAACAAAGATGTCTACCTTTCCGTCGGTGTCCTCCCAGATTTCCGGGCCGGTGGTTTCCCGGTGGACGGCGGGGTTGGCGGGATTTACAAACTGGCCGGGAATAAAGCTGCCCGGAATCTCCTTCGCCAGCTCGTCAGCTTTGGCAATGGCCCCCTTCATACCCTTGGCGCCTTCCGTCAGCACCAGCTCCGCGCCGTAGGCCTTCATCAGCTGACGGCGCTCCACGCTCATGGTCTCCGGCATGACGATGATGATCCGGTAGCCCCGGGCGGCTGCCACGGAAGCCAGGCCGATGCCGGTGTTGCCGGAGGTAGGCTCGATGATGACGCTGCCGGGCTTCAGCTTTCCGCTGGCCTCGGCGTCGTCAATCATGGCCTTGGCGATACGGTCCTTCACGGAACCGGCAGGATTGAAGTATTCCAGCTTGGCAAGGATGGTTGCTTCCAATCCCTGCTCTTTTTCAATATGGGTCAGCTCCAGCAGCGGGGTTTTTCCAATCAGCTGATCGGCGGATGTATAAATCTTAGACATAAATGATTCCTCCTGATAATGATGATTACAATGGCTTATGAAACGGAGAACCCTGCAGCCGACATCGGAAGAATGTGTTGTTGTTTCTCATATTAAATCCTACTTTCATACTAGGAATAAATGGATTATATATCAGGCAGACGCATTTGTCAATAGGTTCAATCAAAAAAGTCCACTTGATTTCCTATAAACCCTGCTGTATAATAGGACTTCAGAAAGCGATACACGGGAGGATAAGCGATGTTGATTTCCACAAAAGGCCGCTACGCCCTGCGGGTGATGATCGATCTGGCAGAGCACCGGTCAGAAGAATTCATTTCCCTGCGGGAGATTGCCGTGAGGCAGGAGATTTCCGAGAAATATTTGGAGAGCATCATAAGGATGCTGGTCAAGGCAAAGGTTGTGGAGAGCCTCCGGGGCAAGGGCGGCGGATACCGGCTGAAAAAAGCGCCGGAGGAATATACTGCCGACAGCATTCTGTGTTTGACCGAGGAATCCCTGGCTCCGGTAGCCTGCCTGGAAGAGAATGCGGATGCCTGCCCCCGGGCGGCCCGATGCAAAACCCTGCCGCTGTGGCAGGGGCTGGATCAGGCGATTCGCACTTATCTAAAAAGTGTGACGATTGCCGACCTGATGGAACAGGGGACGGCGGGGGACGATTATGTGATATAAAAGCCTTGCATTTTTTCAAGATGCTGGTAAGATAGAAGTGATACGGAACAAGGAGACGGAATATGTATCCTCTGGTATTTCAAACGGATTTCGGCTTGGTTGATGGTGCGGTTTCTGCCATGTACGGTGTGGCTTACAGTGTCAATCCGGAGCTGAAAATGCACGACCTGACCCACGAGATCACTCCCTACAGCGTGTGGGAGGCCAGCTACCGGCTGATTCAGACGGTTGCCTACTGGCCGAACAACACGGTATTCGTTTCCGTGGTGGACCCCGGGGTGGGTTCCGACCGGAAAAGCGTGGTGGTGAAGACCGCTTCCGGGAAATACATTGTCACCCCGGACAACGGAACGCTGACCCATATTCTCCGGCTGGACGGCGTGGAAGCCGCCCGGGAGATTGACGAACAGGTGAACCGTCTGCCCAATTCCGGCGAGAGCTACACCTTCTATGGGCGGGATGTCTATGCCTACACCGGCGCAAGGCTGGCCAGCGGTGCGATTTCTTTTGAAGAGGTTGGTCCCCTGGTGACTGTGGACAGCCTGGTGCGGCTTCCTATTGTGGAGCCTTATCGGGATGGGGACAGCGTATGCGGCACCATCGATGTGCTGGATGTGCGCTTCGGCAGCCTGTGGACGAATATTCCGGCGGCGCTGTTCCGGGGAACCGGTGCCGTCTGCGGAGATCGGCTGAGCATCACCATTGAGGATGATACACGCACCGTCTACCGGAACATCGTCACCTATACCCACAGCTTCGCGGATGTGTATGTGGGAGAAACGCTGGTGTATATCAACAGCCTGAACTGTGTGGCGGTGGCCATCAATCAGGGCAACTTCGCCCGGGCATACAACATCGGCACCGGGAATTCCTGGCGCATCCGCATTGCTCCGTTCCGGGGCTTTTAACCGTCATTTGGACACACGTCTGAATAAAATGAAGAAGAAATGAGGTATGTAAATGAAAAAGTTTTCCGTGAAAACCATTGTAGCCATCGGCATCGGCGCGGCACTGTTCTTTGTGCTGGGTTATTTTGTGAAGATTCCCAGCCCCGTGCCCAACACCAGCATTTCCGTGCAGTACGGCCTGCTGGCATTCATCAGCGTGGTGTTCGGGCCCATTGCCGGCGCTCTCGTTGGCTTCATCGGCCATGCCCTGATTGACTTTGCCAGCTACGGCCCCTGGTGGAGCTGGATCACCGCTTCCGCCGTTTTCGGTCTGCTGATGGGCTTCGGCTGTAAGAAGCTGAACCTGGAAGAAGGCAAGATCGGCAAGAAGGAGATCATCACCTTCAACGTGGCTCAGCTCATTGCCCACGCCATCTGCTGGGGCGCAGTGGCTCCCGCCCTGGACATCTGGTGGTACAGCGAGCCTGTGGAGAAGCTGTTTGCCCAGGGTCTGGTTGCCGGCATTGCCAACGCCGTCACCACTGCCATTGTGGGCACTCTGCTTTGCGTTGCCTATTCTTCCACCAAGACCAAGGCAGGCAGCCTGACCAAGGAATAATCAAAACTTCCTCACCCCCAACCGGGACTGCGGACGAGCCGTCTGTATCGTTTGCAGTCCCGCTTTTTGTGAGTAAGATGGGAGAGATTCTATGGAGAAAGAACCGATTATCCAGTTTCAGAACTTTGGCTTTCAGTACAATGCCCAGGCGGAGCCCACGCTGTTTGACATCAATCTGACCATCCATAAGGGGGAAAAGGTACTCATTGCCGGTCCCTCGGGCTGCGGAAAATCCACCCTTGCCCACTGCATCAACGGACTGATCCCTGCCTCCTATCCGGGAAAAATGACAGGAAGACTTACCGTGGGCGGCAGGGATGCCGGGGGATTGGGACTGTTTGAACTGTCCAAAACCGTGGGCACCGTTCTGCAGGATTCCGACGGCCAATTCATCGGGCTGACCGTGGCGGAGGATATTGCCTTCGCCCTGGAAAACGACTGCATGCCCCGGGATCAGATGCACGAGGAGGTAGAGCGGATCGCCGACCTGGTGGACATCCGCCGGGTGCTGCATCATGCGCCCCATGAGATTTCCGGCGGACAGAAACAGCGGGTCAGTCTGGGCGGAGTGATGGTGAACAATGTGGATGTGCTGCTCTTTGACGAACCCCTGGCCAACCTGGACCCCGCCACCGGAAAGCAGGCCATCGAGCTGATCGACGACATTCAGAAGCGAACCGGCTGTGCGGTCGTCATCATTGAGCACCGGCTGGAGGATGTGCTCCACCGGAGTGTGGACCGGGTGGTGGTCATGGGCGAGGGCCGGATTCTGTTTGACGGCAGCGCGGATAGGCTGCTCTCCGGGAATCAGCTTCGCAGCAGCGGCATTCGGGAACCGCTGTATGTCACCGCTTTGAAGTATGCCGGCGTGACCGTCACGGAGGAAATGCACCCATCGGATATTCATTCTCTCAAATTGGGGGACACAGACAAGGAAAAGGTAAATACTTGGTTCCACAGCTTCGCCCCACCACCGGAAAAGGAAAAGGCACCGATTCTTCTCCGGGTGGAAGGCCTGGACTTTACTTATGACGGCGGGCATCATGCGCTTCGGGACATTGATTTGACCGTGCGGAAAGGGGAGATGCTCAGCATTGTGGGCACCAATGGCGCGGGGAAATCCACCTTTTCCAAGGTGATCTGCGGCTTTGAGGTTCCCCAGAAGGGCAGCATCACCATGGATGGGAGTAATCTTGCAGATTGCAGTATCAAGCAGCGGGCGGAACGCATCGGCTATGTGATGCAGAATCCCAACCAGATGATTTCCAAAACGATGATCTTTGACGAGGTGGCTTCCGGCCTTCGAAATCGGGGCGTATCAGAGGAGGAGATTCGGCCCCGGGTGGAGGAAACCCTGAAAATCTGCGGCTTGTTCCCTTACCGCAACTGGCCGGTCTCCGCCTTGAGTTACGGGCAGAAAAAACGGGTGACCATTGCCTCCATTCTGGTGCTTCGTCCGGAGATTCTGATTCTGGACGAGCCCACCGCAGGGCAGGACTTCCGCCACTATACGGAGATTATGGATTTCCTGCAAGACCTCAATGAACAGGGTGTCACCGTGGTGCTGATTACTCACGATATGCACCTGATGCTGGAATATACGCCCCGGGCAGTGGTGTTCCACGATGGAGCCGTGCTCTGTGACGCTCCGGCGGCTCAGGTGCTCAATGACCCTCAAATCGTCGCCCGGGCCCATTTGAAGGAGACCTCACTTTACCATCTGGCACTGCAATGCGGAATTCAAGCCCCGGAGGAATTTACCCGCTGCTTCATCGAAAGAGACCGGGAGGTGCGGAAATGATCAACCTCTTTAACTACATTGAGCGTCCCTCTCCCATTCACAAGCTCACCGGTGCCAGCAAGCTCATTGCCCTTCTGATGTTCAGCATCAGTACCATGACCAGCTTTTATACCCCATTCCTGGCTGTGGTGGCAGTGATTGCCCTGGTGCTGTTCCGGGTTTCCAAAATCCGGCTGCGGGAGGTATCCTTCCTGGTAGGGGCCGTGACTGTGTTTATGCTGATGAACAATGTACTGATTTTTTTGTTCAGCCCGGAGCACGGCGTGAGCCTTTATGGCAGCCGTCATGTGCTGCTCTCTTTTGGAGGGCGCTACGCAGTGACCCAGGAGCAGCTGTTTTACCATCTGAATCTGCTTCTCAAATACCTATGTACCATCCCGGTGGTGATTCTCTTTGTCTGCACCACCAACCCCAGCGAGTTCGCCGCCAGCTTGAACCGGATTGGCGTGAGCTACCGCATTAGCTACGCTGTGGCCCTCGCGCTGCGCTACATCCCGGATATTCAGCGGGAATACAGGGATATTTCCCGGGCGCAGCAGGCCAGAGGCGTGGAAATGAGCAAAAAGGCCACCCTTATCAAACGGCTGAAAGCTGCCAGCGCTATCCTCATCCCGTTGATACTGTCCTCCCTGGAGCGCATCGAGGTGGTGTCCAATGCCATGGAGCTGCGCCGCTTTGGAAAAGCAAAACAGCGCACCTGGTATGCCGGAAGAGATTTCACCAAATGGGACTACCTGACCATCGCTTTCTCGGTGCTGCTGATGGCGGTATCGATGCTTCTCACGTTCCTGAACGGCAGCAGATTCTATAACCCCTTTGCATCATAAAGAAAACTCCGGTTTCCGCCGGAGTTTTTTAATTGGTTAACCAAAGTCAACCCCCGGGCCGGGGGTTTTGACTTTCATGAAATCGGGCTTGACAAATACCTTATGGGGGTATATGATGTAGATACCCCCACGGGGTATTACATCTGAGAAGGAGCCTGTTATGGAACATCAGGAATGCTGCTGCCATAAGACAAAAGAACGCTCGGAGGAGGAATACAAGAGCCTGATCCACCGGCTCAACCGCGTCGAAGGACAAATCCGAGGCATCCGGGGTATGCTGGAAAAAAACGCATACTGCACAGACATTCTGGCCCAGGTGGCCGCTGCCAACGCGGCGCTCAACGCCTTCAGTCGGGAGCTGCTGTCCGAACACATCCGGACCTGTGTTGCCCGGGACATTCGGGAGGGGAAGGACGAGACCATTGATGAGCTGATGGCCACATTGCAGAAATTGATGAAATAGGATTTGACAAATCGGTCATGCTATTCTTGGCCCTGCGGCAAGCCTCTTGGAAAGAATATTGCCGCCATAAAACAGCCGGGATGGCACTCGAATCAAGCAACGGAGGGAATTATGAAGCAATATAACGTCACTGGCATGAGCTGCGCGGCCTGCAGCGCCAGGGTGGAAAAGGCCGTATCCAAGGTGCCGGGGGTAACCGCCTGCTCCGTCAGCCTGCTGACGAACTCCATGGGCGTGGAGGGCACCGCTGCGCCGCAAGCCATCATTGCCGCGGTGGAAGGCGCCGGTTACGGTGCCTCTGAAAAGGGCGCTGGCTCCGGGAGCAAAGCCTCTGCCGCGGCGGGGGATGCGCTGCAGGACAGGGAGACACCTCTGCTGAAACAACGCCTGATCTGGTCCGTGGGCTTTCTGCTGGTGCTGATGTACTTTTCCATGGGTCACATGATGTGGGGCTGGCCCCTGCCGCCGTTCTATAACGACAACCATGTGGCCATGGGTCTGACCCAGCTGCTGCTCACCGTCATCATCATGGTCATCAATCAGAAGTTTTTTGTCAGCGGCTTCAAAGCTTTGTGGCATCGCTCGCCGAACATGGACACTCTGGTAGCCCTTGGCGCTTCCGCGGCCTTTGTTTACAGCACCTACGCCCTGTTCGCCATGACCGATGCGCAGGTCAAAGGAGACGCGGACGCCGTTATGAACGATATGATGGAGTTCTACTTTGAGTCCGCCGCCATGATCCTGACCCTGATCACCGTGGGCAAGATGCTGGAAGCCCGCTCCAAGGGCAAGACCACGGATGCCCTGAAGGGGCTGATGAAGCTGGCGCCCAAAACCGCTACCGTCCTGCGGGGCGGCGTGGAAACAGAGGTTCCCATTGAGCAGGTACAAAAGGGCGATCTTTTTGTGACCCGCCCCGGGGAAAGCATCCCGGTGGACGGCGTGGTGCTGGAGGGCGAGAGCGCGGTGAATGAGTCCGCCCTCACCGGGGAAAGCGTTCCCGTGGACAAAGCCCCCGGAGACGCGGTCTCCGCCGCCACCGTGAACCAGTCCGGTTTCCTGAAATGTCAGGCCACCCGGGTAGGTGAGGACACCACCCTGTCCCAGATCATCCAGATGGTCAGCGACGCGGCGGCTACCAAAGCCCCCATCGCCAAGATCGCGGACAAGGTCTCCGGCGTGTTCGTCCCTGCGGTGATCCTCATTGCCATCGTGACCACTGCCGTATGGCTCCTGCTGGGGCAAAGTGTGGGCTACGCACTGGCCCGGGGCATCTCCGTGCTGGTAATCTCCTGCCCCTGCGCCCTGGGACTTGCCACGCCGGTGGCCATCATGGTGGGCAACGGCATGGGCGCGAAAAACGGCATTCTGTTCAAAACCGCCGCCTCTCTTGAGGAGACCGGGCGGATCCAGATTGTAGCCCTGGACAAAACCGGCACCATTACCAGCGGCGAGCCCAAGGTGACGGACATTCTCCCCGCCGCCGGTTCCGGTGAGGAAGAACTGCTCCGCCTGGCCTACGCCCTGGAGCAGAAAAGCGAGCATCCGCTGGCCCGCGCCATTCTTGAAAAAGCGGAAGCCTTCGGTTTGAAGGCGGAGGAGGTCACGGACTTTCAGGCCCTGCCGGGCAACGGCCTTACCGCCCGGTGGAACGGTGCTGTTCTTCTGGGCGGCAGCGGAACCTTCATTCGCACCCAGACCGAAATTCCTGCCGAAGTCTCCGCGCAGGCGGATGCTTTGGCGCAGCAGGGCAAAACGCCCCTGTTTTTCAGCCGGGATGGAATCTTTGCCGGCGTGATCGCCGTTGCGGATGTCATCAAGGAGGACAGTCCCCAGGCGGTGAAGGAGCTGCAAAACATGGGTATCCAAGTGGTGATGCTGACGGGCGACAACCAGCGTACCGCCAACGCCATCGGCGCTCAGGCCGGGGTGGATGAAGTCATTGCGGGCGTTCTGCCCGACGGCAAGCAAGCGGTCATCCGCTCCCTGCAGCAAAAGGGCAAGGTTGCCATGGTAGGCGACGGCATTAACGATGCTCCGGCGCTGACCCAGGCCGACATGGGCATCGCCATCGGCGCAGGCACCGACGTGGCCATTGACGCAGCGGATGTGGTATTGATGAAGAGCCGCCTGTCCGACGTGCCCGCCGCTATCCGCCTGAGCCGGGCCACCCTGCGGAACATCCACGAGAACCTGTTCTGGGCATTCTTCTACAATACCATCGGCATTCCCCTGGCAGCAGGTGTGTTCATCCCCCTGGGGCTGACCCTGAACCCCATGTTCGGCGCGGCAGCCATGAGCCTATCGAGCTTCTGCGTGGTATCCAACGCCCTGCGGCTGAATCTGTTTGATGTACGCAATTCGGCAAAGGACAGGAAAATCAAAGCAAAACATAAGGAGGCAGTCAAACCCATGGAAAAAACAATGAAAATTGAAGGCATGATGTGTGGGCATTGCGAAGCCCGGGTGAAAAAAGCGCTGGAAGCCCTGCCGGAGGTAGCCCAAGCGGTGGTCAGCCACGAAGCGGGCACCGCCGTGGTGACCCTCAAGGCAGCAATTGCCGACGATGTTCTGAAAAAGGCTGTGGAAGCCCAGGACTACACCGTCACTGCTGTGGAATAACGCAATATGGACAAAGGGGAAACCACAAAGAAACGTGGTTTTCCCTTTTTCCGCTGTTTTTGGATTGGGGGAAAGCATTGGTGCGAAGCGGCGTTGGAGCACTGGATTTGATTGATGACGACCGAGTGTGCCTGACCAATTTGAACCGGCAGATCATCGCCACAAGAAAAACCGTGGGCAGGCTGAAAGCAGAGGTTATGCGGGAGCGGATTCTGGAAATCAAACGGGGAAGAAAAGCCGCTGCAGGCGCTGTATTCAGTATGCTCCTGTGCCGGAAGTGCAGACCTTTGGAGCTGTTTCACAGGAGACTCCACGCATGTCAAAAGGCAGGAATCGAAACGGTTCCTGCCTTGAATTATGTTCTTGACCGGGATACCGCTGCCATTGCCTTGGTAGTCAGCAACGGTGAGATGCGGCATGATGAGAAAAGCTACTCATATGGTGTTACGAGGTGAGTGGGCATGAATGAGGTGCAGCAGGATATTATGTGCGTCTTATTGCAGACACTTTTGGATAAGGAACTGATTACCCGGGATATTTACGACAAATCCCGGAACAAAATCCTTGGCACATTGGACTTGCCTGATTTTTTCCTGGGATACTGAGTGCGGAAAGGAGGAGTCGCATGGATGTGAGAAGAATCCGTGCAGAGTTGAGAATGGGGAGGTCACTTTACGACCTCCCCCTCCGGGTAACCTTCTACGCCCGGGTGTCCACCGATCAGGATGAACAGATCAACAGCCTGGAAAACCAGGTGCAGTATTACACGGAACTGATTCAGAGCAAGCCCAACTGGCGCTTTGTGCCGGGGTACATCGACGAAGGCATTTCCGGCGGCACCACAAAAAAGCGGGATGATTTCAACCGCATGATTCGGGACGCGAAAGCCGGGATGTTTGATTTCATCATCACCAAGGAAATCTCCCGTTTTTCCCGCTCCACGCTGGACAGCATCAAATACACCCAGGAATTGCTGGAGAACAATGTGGGCGTGCTGTTCCAAAATGATAATATCAACACCCTGGACACGGACAGCGAATTCCGGCTGGTCATCATGGCAGGTGTTGCACAGGATGAAATCCGCAAGCTGTCCGAACGGCTGAAATTCGGTTTTCGGCAGGCCATTAAAAATGGTCATGTACTGGGCAACGGCAAACTCTACGGCTATGACAAAAAGGATTGCGTTCTGACCATCAACGAGGAAGAAGCGGAGATCATCCGTATTATCTTTGATCTCTACGCCAACCAGAAGCTGGGAACCCGGAGCATCTCCAAAAAGCTGACGGAGATGGGCTACACCAGCCGGGAGGGGAATGCCTTCAACACCCTGACCATTCGCCACATTCTGGAGAATCCCAAATACAAGGGCTGGTACTGCGGCAATAAGACCTCCAGCCTTGACTACCGTACAAAGAAGAAAGCCTTCCTGGATGAAAGTGAGTGGGTCATGTACCCCGACCCGTCCATTCCCGCCATTGTACCGGAAGAACTATGGAACCGGGCGAATGCTCTGCACAAAAAAAGGAGAGAAGAAATGATGGAACACTCCAGCGGCGAAAGCTTCCAAAACCGCTACCCCTACAGCACGAAAATCATCTGCGAGGAGCACGGTACTACCTTCCACCGGCAGGTGCTGGAAAACAGAAAGGGAAAACAGGAGGTCTGGCAGTGCAAGGTGTACCGCAGCCACGGGCGCTCCGGCTGTCCTGCCCCTCAGATTCGCAGCTGTGAGGTGGATGCAATCCTCAGCGAGATTTGGGGGGAGCTGACCAAGGATAAGCAGGCCATCATCGACTCCCTGGTGAAGGTGATTACCAGCGTCCCAAAGGAGGTGGACTATGACAGGCTCCGCAGCCGGGTGCTGGAGGAAATGGACGAGATTGAGAAAAAGAAGGATCGTCTGCTGGATTTGAGCATTGCCGGGGCGCTGGATGTACCCGAGTTCAAAAAGCGAAACGATGCCCTGAATGTCCGGCTTCGGGAGTGTGAAAGCCAACTGGATGCCATCCGGAAGGAAGAAGATCGTGTTGGTGACGGCAAGCTGAATGAAGCCGAAATCCGGCGGGTTCTGGAGCGGGAATTGAGTTTCGAGGGTGAGCCAAACTCGGCACTTCTTACGACGATTTTAGAGAAAATTGTTGTGAAAAAGGAGAGTACCAAGGAGGAAATCCATCTGGATGTGTATCTCAAGTTGGGGCAGCAATATGAGGCGATTTACTCGCCTCATAAACCACCCGCGAGCATCAACCGTCTAAAAAATACTACGCCCAGACCGCCGACCAAGAGGACCTGATCTCCATCGGTACCATCGGTCTGATCAAGGGCATCACCACCTTCGACCCCACCAAGGGGGCAAGACTTGCCACCTATGCGGCCAGATGCGTGGAAAATGGAACCCTATCCCCGACGACTTTATTCCAGGGCAGAAAAATGGGAAAGG
>CAMEWH010000024.1:0-24158 GCA_945940335.1 uncultured Clostridia bacterium
TCGTGATTGACAGTGTTCTTATTTCACTGTCTCTCATAAAGGGAGCATATCAATCAGGTTTGGGGGGCTTTTGGCTTGCGATGGCGGTAGTAATTGTTTCGGCGGCGGGGCTTTTGGGTCTCTCCCTCGGCAGCGGGCTGGACGCCCTGGGCGGGAGCGGACTGGTTCGGCTGGCTGGGCTGGCTGGACTGATTGCCCTGGCTGCCCTGCTGGGAGTTTTTCCTGGGAGGACGGGGCGGGCGGGGTTCTCTGCTCTGCTCCGGGCTGTCCTGTTTCTGGCCCGCCTGCTTTTCCTGTTTGGCTTCGCCCTTGTCCTGCTTCCGGGGTCGCTGCTCCCGGCGCTGGCGGGGTGGGCGCTGACCCTGTTCGGGCTGCTCCTTGCCGGGCTCCTCATTTTTTTCGGCGGGCTGCATTTGCTTTGCTTCGTTCTGCTTTGCATCCTGCTGCTCGGAAGGTTCCCGGCCCTCCGGGCGGTTGCCCCTGCGGCGGCGGGAACGGGGAGGCCGCTGCTCCTGTTCCGGCTGGGGCGCGGGAGCGGGTTCCTCCACGATTTGCTCGGTGCTGTAGCGGAAGCGGATGGGCTCCAGCAGAGGAGCCTCCTCCTGTCTGGCCCTGGCAGGGCGCTTGCCGCTGCCGGAAATGGGAGCCAGGTCTGCCGGGATGGGCGGGTCGTTCTTCTTGGCCTTGCCATTGCGCAGGACGGCGATCTCCTCGTTGGAAAAAACGCTCACGGTGTCCGGGTTGTTTTCCATCTGCACCTTCACCCGCTGGCGGAGAATTTCGGATTCCACCACGGTGCCCCGGCCCTCGGGGGTATCCACAAAGGAATCCACCTTGGGGCTGGAACGGATCAGGCTCTCATAGGTGTCCTGCTCGTATTTCAGGCAGCACATCAGCCGGCCGCAGGTGCCGGAGATTTTGGTGGGGTTCAGGCTGAGGTTCTGGGTCTTGGCCATTTTGATGGACACAGGCTGGAAATCATCCAGGAAGCTGGCGCAGCAGAAGGGCCGGCCGCAGATGCCCAGACCGCCCACCATCTTGGCCTTGTCCCGGACGCCGATCTGGCGCAGCTCAATCCGGGTGTGGAACACACCGGCAAGGTCCTTCACCAGCTCCCGGAAGTCCACCCGCTCGTCGGCGGTGAAGTAGAACAGGATCTTGCTGCCGTCGAAGGCGCACTCGGCGGATACCAGCTGCATATCCAGACCGTGGTGCTGGATTTTCTGCATGCAGATTTCAAAGGCCCGGCGCTCCCGGCTGCGGTTTTCGGCGTTGATCTTTTCGTCCTGGCTGGTGGCCTTGCGGAGAATTTTCCGCAGGGGAGCCACCACATCCTTGACGGAAATGGTGTGGTTCCCCCCGGCGCAGATGCCGAACTCCGGTCCCCGGGCGGTATCCATAATCACATGATCCCCCGGGAGGAAGCTGGCGCCGTCGGGGTCAAAGAAATAAATTTTCTGCCCGGGACGGAACTGGATGTCCACGACCTCCACCGTTTCCTGCTGGACAGGATTGAGAAGTTCTTCCATTTGTTTGCTCCTTTTATGGGTACGGCACCGATTTGGACGGTGCGCGGAATTGACGGATTCGAAATTTTTGCCCAGCCACTGTATTGTAGGGGAGGCTCGTAGCCTCCCGCCAGGTTGGTTTATTGCGTGTTTGGTTGAATGGTAAAAAGTCCGACGTTGTACCGATTCGCCCAACCTATTTTCTCATCGTGGGTTTACACTGCGCGGGAGGATACGATCCTCCCCTACAGTGTGGTCGGAGTGCTGTGCGGATTCGCCGAACCTGGTTTTTTATTGTGGGGTTGTACTGCGCGGGAGGATGATATTCTCCCCTACAGTGGCGATTCCACAATTTATATATTTTGCAGCTCCCACTCCAGATAGCCGCAGACGGCGGCGGGGGAGACGTTGGCCTGGGTGTAGGTGACGGCCTTTTGCAGGTGGGTGATGATGTCCATCAGCTCCTTGCTGGTGCGTTCCTTGGCCAGACGGCGGGCGTGGGGGGAGACGGTGTCCATGCCGCTGCGGCAGAGCAGGGCGTTTTCCGTCAGCTCCAGCCATTCGTTCAGGGTCTGGGTCAGGACATCCCGCTTCCATTTTTCCATGGGTACCAAAGTCTGAATCAGTTCCAGCACATCCTTTTCCCCCACGGCTTTCAGGAAGCCCAGGGTCTGAGGGCTGACGGTCTGGCCGTTTTCCAGCAGCTGCTTGGCCTGGCCAAGAAATCCACCGCTGCGAGAAGCGGCGGCCAGCAGATCCTCCCGGGCTGCGGCGGGGAACTCCTTTTTCAGCTGGGCCAGCAGTACCTCCTGGGGCAGGGGGAGCAGCTTCAGCTCCGTGCACCGGGAGCGGACCGTGGGCAGCAGCTTATTGGGATTGTCCGCCAGCAGGAGGAACACGCCGTATTTCGGGGGCTCCTCCAGCACCTTCAGCAGGGCGTTCTGTCCCGGCAGACCCATGTCCTGGGCCCGGGGGAAGAGGTAGATTTTATAATCCGATTCGTTGGGCTGGATATACATATCCGCCCGGGCCTGACGGATCAGGTCCACGGGGACGGTCTTTTTCTCCGGGTCATCCACGGTGATGAAGTCCGGGTGGGCGCCCGCCAGTACCTTCCGGCAGGCGGGGCAGCTAAGGCAGGGCTTTTGATCCCCCCGGCAGAGGATGGCCGCCGCCAGGAGCCGGGCCAGGGTGTGCTTTCCCGACCCGGCGGGACCGGAGATCAGATAGAAATGGGAGATATGCCCCATGGAAACGCTCCGGGCCAGATTCTTTTTCAGTTGTTCATTGCCCAGGAGGGTTTCAAAAGACATATTTTTTCCTCATTTGTGAATGGTTATGACGATATATTTTCCTTTATGGGAAAATTCGATATCGCCTTCGGCGTCGAGATACGCTCACGTTGTTCCCGTTCGATATGATATCCATTCCCTCTCGCGCCGCGGCGTATCTCGTGTGGGAAGCACATATCGACCGCGAAGCGGATATCGACAATTCCGAACGGAATGGATATCGTGCTGCCAATCTGTATCCGACTATTTCCGCAAAAACGTTACCGTGCATTACCCAGGAGTCCCGGATGACACATCAGCCCGGTGCGGCATTTGCCGCGGGCCATGCCCGCTTAGCCCCACAGGGCGGAGAGCATGGGGATGACCTGCTTTTTGCGGCTCATGATCTTCGGCAGGAAGACGGTGTTATCCTTGGGGCTGGCATTGAAGGCCTGACGGATGGTCTCGTCGTCGCCTACGTAAATCAGCTGGGTGCCTTCCATCAGCACATCGGTGAGCATCAGCAGCACCATGGAGAAGCCCTGCTTCTGGGCCACCTTGTTCATGTGCTTCAGGAACTCCTCCTTCCGCTCCAGCATGCTGGGGCTGTCCACGCAGGTGATCTGGGCCACAGCCAGATCGTGGCCGGCGATGTGGAACTCCTTGTAGTCGGTGAACAGCAGTTCCTCGGCGGACTTGCTGCCCAGGCTGGCGGAGAAAATGGTCTTGCCCAGCTCGTCCAGGGAAATGTTGGCAATCCGGGCCAGGCGTTCAGCCATGCGGATGTCCCGGGAGGTGCAGGTGGGGGACTTGAACATAACCGTGTCCGAAAGGATCGCCGCAGCCATGAGCCCCGCCATCTTCTCCGAGGGCATGAGACCCCGGTCCTGGAACATGCCGGCGATGATGGTGTTGGTGGAGCCCACGGGCTCGTTGCGCATGGTGATGGGATTGCTGGTCTGAATGTCCGCCAAGCGGTGGTGGTCGATGATCTCCAGAATTTCCGCCTCCTCCAGCCCGGGCACGGACTGGGCGGCTTCGTTGTGGTCCACCAGCACCACCCGCTTACGCCGGGGGCGGAGCAGATGATACCGGGTGAGCACGCCAACCACCTTGTCGCTGTCGTCCAGGATGGGGTAGCAGGGCTCCCGATGCTTCAGCACCTGCTCCCGCACTTCGTCCACCCGGTCCTCCAGATGGAAGCACACCAGGTCCTTGGTGCGGCAGATCCGGCCCACAGGGGTGGACTGGAAAATCAGGCGGGCGGCGGAATAGGCGTCGAAGGGGGTGGAGATGATGCAGGTGGTGGTGGGCAGGGTACGCAGCTCCTCGTCCAGCTCCGCCTGGCACAGCACCAGGCAGTTCACCCCCAGCTCCAGGGCCCGGCGGATCATCTCCGGCTGGTGGCCGCAGAGCACCACCATGTTGGGGGAATTGAACAGCAGATTCTCCCGGCTCTTGGGCAGGGCGATGGTCACCTCGCCGCCGATGGTATCGGTGCTTTCTCCGGCCTCGTTGAGGACCTTGCCCTCCAGAACGGACAGGACGTTAAACAGGGGCACCGGCTCCAGGAAGCCATTAAACACCTGGTCCATATTGTAGCTGGCCACATCCTCCCGGGACAGCATGCCGAACAGGGTGCCGTCCTCCTTGGCCACGGGCAGGGCGGAACTCTTTTTATCGTCGGACAGGAGCTTCCAGGCCCGGTCCAGAGTCACCGCATCACTGAGGATGGGGGGTGTGTCAAAATCCAGGTCCCGGACCTGGGTATACATATTATAGATACGCTTGGGGGGCTGGAAACCGAAGCGGTCCAGCACGATCTGCGTCTCGTCGGACACATGGCCCAGGCAGGCCGCCTCGTACTCCCGGTCGCCGCAGGCATTGCGCAGGGCCGCATAGGCCATGGCCGCCACGATGGAGTCGGTGTCCGGGTTCCGGTGTCCGGTAACATATATCGGGTCCATAGGTTTCCTCCTTCTTATGATAGGTGTTTCTTGCAGATGGTCAGCAAAAGCAGAATATTGCCGATGAACGACCACCCCCACTGTAGGGGCGGCTCTCAGCCGCCCGCCAGGTAATGAACGTGGGTGTTTCGTTGAATGGCACCATGTTGGGCGTGGTACGAATTCGCCGAAACTGGTGTATCCTGTGGGTTGGTTCTGCGCGGGCGGCTACGAGCCGCCCCTACAATGGCTGGTGCAAGTGCAATAAAGCCCAACTTTACCGGCAATTATGATACGTCCACCTCTCCGGCAAGGTTTCTGCCGAACAGGTCCTTGATTTCCCCCGGGGTCATTCCCTGGCCGATGGCCCACATGAGCTTGGTCATGGCAGCCTCGCTGGTCATGTCCCGCCCCTGGATGACCCCCAGCTCCAAAAGCTTCGTGCCAACCTGGTAAACCTGGAGGTTGGCGCTGTCGTACAGGCATTGGGTGGTGACCACCACGCTGATGCCGTCCTCCACCGCCCGGCGGATGCCCCGCAGGCCCTTGTGGAGCACGTTCACGCCCCCCAGGCCGAAGGCTTCGATGACAATGCCCTTGTAGCCCATGGCGGCCAGCACATCAAACACCGCCGGGTTCAGCCCCGGGGTGAGCTTTAACAGGAAAATTTCCCGGCTGATCTCCGGGCAGAAACGGGCCTCCCCCCGGCGCGCCGGGAGCACGGCTTCATCCACCACCAGGCCGCGGTTGGTGACCTGGGCGGCGTAGCGGGCGTTGACGCTTTCGAAGGCGGAAAAGCCGGAGGCCCGAACCTTCACTGCCCGGCAGCCCAGCATCACCTTCCGGTCGAAGGCCAGGAACACCCCGGGATGCCCCGAGGCCGCCATGGCAAAGGCGGTGCGCAGATTGGAAGGGCCGTCGGACAGCATGTCCGCCAGGGGCAGCTGGGAGCCGGTGAACACCACGGGCAGGTCAATATCCGGCAGCATGAAGGTCACGGCGGAGGCGGTGTAGGCCATGGTATCGGTGCCATGGGAGACCACGATGCCATCGAAGCCTTCCCGGCGGCCAAAAATATGGCGGGCGATGAGCTGCCACTCCTCCGGAGTGATGTTGGAGGAATCCAGGCACATCACATCGTCCACGGTAATGTCATAAAAATTACGAAGCTGATCCAGCGCCAGCTCCATCACCTCACTGCGCCGGGGTTCCAACCCTTCCCCGCCGGGCAGGGAAGCAATGGTGCCGCCGGTGGTGAGCAGCAGAATCTTCTTTTTGTCCATCGTTCTTCCTCTTGACAGAATCTCTCTTTCTACATTATAGCCTTTTCACCGGAAAATAGCAAGAAAAAAAGAGGCTGCCGCCTCAGGAATAAATGGTTATTGAATTTCATTTTGCTGCATAACCCATCGTAGGGGCGGCTATTAGCCGCCCGCGCGGCACCGGCTTCCGAATTGGAATGCACCCCGGCGAATTCCTACAGCGGTTCGACCTGAATGCAGGGGAGGCTCGTAGCCTCCCGCCAGGTTTGTCAACTGAGTGTCCGGTTGAATGGTACAATGCCGACGCGGTACCCACTTCGCCCAACATGAGTTGTCACTGTGGGCTGGTACTGCGCGGGAGGATACGATCCTCCCCTACAGTTTCGTCGAGGTGCTGTGGGAATTCGCCCAACCCGGTTCATCATTTTTGGCTTGTACCCCGCGGGCGGCTGGTAGCCGCCCCTACGGTGGCGTGTACCAATTTATTGCAACACCCTTCACTGCGTTGGTTCGGCGTTGAGGGCATCCACCACGATTTCCTTGTAGGGGTTGGCAATGACGGTTTTATAGCTGTGGTAGATCACCATCCCCGGCTTGCCGCTGGGAATTTTCTTCACCTGCTTCACCACCGTCACGTCCACGGGGATGTTCTGGCCCCCACCGGTTTCGGCGTAGTAGGCGGCCAGCTGGGCGGCCTGGGTGATGGTGTTGTCCGGGGGCGTTTTGCCGCCGCAGGAGATGATCACATGGCTGCCGTGGACCTTGGAGGCGTGGCACCAGAGGTCGTCCTTCCGGGCCAGGCGGAAGGTGAGCTCGTCGTTCTGCCGGTTGTTCCGGCCCACATAGATGGGGAAGCCGTCAGTGCTCTCAAAGCGCATGGGGGGGAGCTTGCTCTGCTTCATTTTCTTCCGGCCGGTGTCCTGGCGCAGATAGCCGCCGGACTGCAGCTCCTGGCGGATTTCCTCCAGCTCCGCCTCGGTGTCCGCCCGGTTCAGCTCCTCCAGCACGCTTTCCAGGTACTCCAGTTCCTCCTGACCCAGGGCAATCTGCTTTGTCAGCTCCTTCTCCGCGTTTTTCATTCGGGTGTAATCCTTGTAGAATTTGGCAGCGTTCTGCTGGGGGGAGAGGATGGGGGACAGGGGGATGGAGACGGTTTTCATATCCTCATCGTAAAAGTCCTGGCATTCGATGCCGGGCTGGCCCTTGGTGATCCTATTCAGGTTGGCGGTGAGGATGTCCCCCAGCTGGCGCAGCCGCTCCCGGTCGTAGGTGGCCTCCAGCTCCTTTTGCTGCACCGCCAGCTTCCGGCGCAGCCGCTGGCAGAGATTGGTGACGGTTTTGCGCACCCCCTGGCTTTTCTGACGGATCAGGTCCTTCCGGTCCCGGAGGGTGTAGTAGCTGTCCAGCAGCGAAGCAAAGCTCTCCGCCTGGCGGCATTCCCCGTACTCCCGGATGGGGCAGAAGGCAAACTGCTTAGGCGTGCCGTCGGCCTGGGCGCAGTAGTAGGGGGCGGGGTGGCGCAGATGCTCGGCAAAGAACAGCTCCAGCTTTTCGGCGGTTTTGGGGATATCCAGGGAGCCCACCCGGGCATCCGTATCTCCCGCGGCAAACAGGGCCGCCTCCCGGCACACCAGGGGGGACAGGCCGCCGAGACAATCCATCAGCCGGTCGCTGAGTACATCCGCCCCGGGGGCATTCAGCAGGTTGACATAATCTTCCAAGTTCAGATGAAGGGGATTCTCCTTGGTGATTTTTTCCGGCTCCACGTAGTTCAGGCCCGGCAGGGCGGCCCGCTTGGCGCTTTCGTCCAGACCGATGCGCCGCAGACAGTCCAGAATCCGCCCGTCGGGGGCCAGCAGGTACAGATTACAGGTGCGGCCCATGAGCTCCGCCACCAGCCGCTTCTGGACGGGGAAGCCCATTTCGTCGGTGCAGTCGAAGGTGAACACGGCGCAGCGCTCCATCTCCGGCTGGGAGATGTCCGTCAGCCGGGCACCCAGCAGATGCTTGCGCAGGAGCATACAGAACATGGGGGGCTCCGCAGGATTTTCCGGGGAGGCAGAAGTCAGATGCAGCCGGGGGGCGGTGGGATTGGCCACAAACAGCAGCTTCTCCCGCCCCTGCTGGCAGCGCAGATGGAGGATCAGGGTATCCCGGCTGGGCTGGTGGAGCTTGTCCACCCGGGCCCCCAGACAACGGGTGCGGATTTCCTCCAATACGGAGGTCAGAAAAAAAGCATCAAATGCCATAATGAAATCCTTTCCGATCAGATGATGGGTAAATCCGGGAAATTGTAATTTATCGGTGCGTTGAATGAAACCATGTGCCGGTCATCATCCCGCCCACTGTAGGGGCGGCTCGTAGCCGCCCGCGCGGTACAAACCACACTCATGAACCAGGTTGGGCGAATTCGTACTGCAAAGGACTGCGTTCCATTCAACCGAACACGCAAGCCCGGAAGGTTACGGGCGGCTGAGAGCCGCCCCTACAGCGGGTGCGATGCAAACCGCCATATGACAATTCCTCAAACAAGCTCCGGCAGGCCGGTTTTTCGTTCCCACAGGGCCAGGAGGGTGCCATCCTCTACCGTGACGGCGGCTTCCCTTCCGGTGAAATGGTTGCTCACCCCCAGGGGGAAGGAGCTGGTGAGGGTGATGTCCTCCGCCTCATAGTACAGCCCCCGGATGGTAACGCCCTTGGCATCTCTGCCCAGGCAGAACAGGGAGAAATCCCCCTCCGCTCCGGCCGGGAAACGAAGTGTTCCATCTTTCACGGCGCAGGCAATGTAATCCCGGCCCACCAGGAATCCCACCGCCCCGTGCTGGGCCAGGAAGCACAGGGTTTGAAAATTGGCCAGGGTGTGGTCCAGCCGTTTGCCGTCCATGCCGCCGTATATCACGAACCGCCGCAGGCCCAATTCCAGGCCTCTTCTCACGGCCAGCATGGTGTCGGTGTCGTCCTTTTCCACGGGGAACACCACGCCCGCCTCCGGCACATAGCCCAGGGAGTCGAAATCCCCGATGATTTCATTGGGCCGCAGCCCCAGGGCCTGGGTGTGCCGCAGGCCGCCGTCGGCGGCGATGATGAAATCCCCCGGGCAGACGGGCATCAAAAGTCCGTCAAACTCCGCCGCCCCGAAAATGATGCAGGTATCCATCCCGTTCCTCCCGGATTTGTTTTTCCTTATTATACTCCCGGAACGCTGCAAAATCAACAGGAACGGGACCGGGTTCATTCCTACCCCATCCCACCGCAGGGGGAGGCAGAACCCCTTGACATCCCCGGGATTCCTGCTATAATGATAATAGAAAAGGGCGCTGCCGGCAGACGGTTCGCTCCCCTGGAGTTACATAAAGAAGTAACCGCTAAGTTGGAAGCTTGGGGCGGTTACTTCTTTTTATTTTGAAAAATCTGAACAAACAAATTGATCAAACTGACGATCAGGGTACAAAAAACAAATAAATCTGTATATGTAACCAAATCCGTCACCCCCTTTCCACAGAGGACAGGGGGCATAGAAGCTCACCCCCTGCAAACAGGGGAGAAACCGCCTACCACTACTGGCAACGCCCTGGTTCCGAAGAACCAATGTGATTTTATCAGATATCATGGAAGCTGTCAAACAGAAAAACCGCCGGGGCATTGCTGCTCCGGCGGCGTTGGTTATTTTACTTGTTTTCCATTTCCTTCAGGGCGTCCTTGCGGCTGAAGTTGGCCCGACCCTTTTCGTCGAAGCCCATGAACTTCACGTAGGTCATGTCGCCCAGGTTCAGCACGTCTTCCACCTTTTCCACCCGGCGGTTTTCCAGCTTGGAGATGTGGACCATGCCGTCATGGCCGGGGGCAATCTCCACGAAGGCGCCGATGGGCAGGATGCGGACCACCTTGCCGTAGTACAGCTTGCCCACCTCGGGAACAAAGCAGATGTCGTCCACCATCTTCTTGGCGGCGTAGGCGGCGGCGGAGTCCACGGCGGAGATGAACACGGAGCCGTCGTCGTCGATGTCCACCTTGGCGCCGGTGTCGGCGCAGATCTTCTGGATGGTCTTGCCGCCGGAGCCGATGACCTCCCGGATCTTGTCCACGGGAATCTTCATGCTCAGCATCTTGGGAGCGAACTCGGACACCTCGGCGCGAGGCTCGGCGATGCAGGGCAGCATGATCTCGCTGAGGATTTCCAGACGGGCCTTGCGGCAGCGCTCCAGGGCGTCGGCGATGATTTCCATGGTCAGGCCCTTATTCTTCAGGTCCATCTGGATGGCGGTGATGCCCTCGGTGGTACCGGCCACCTTGAAGTCCATCTCGCCGTGGAAGTCCTCCACGCCCTGGATGTCGGTGAAGGTTCTCCACTCGCCGGTCTCCTGGTCGGAGATCAGGCCGCAGGAGATGCCGGCCACAGGCCGCTTGATGGGCACACCGGCGTCCATCAGCGCCAGGGTGGAGCCGCAGATGGAGCCCTGGGAGGTGGAGCCGTTGGAGCTAAGAACCTCGGACACCACACGGATGGCGTAGGGGAACTCCTCCACGCTGGGGATCACAGGCAGCAGGGCCTTCTCGGCCAGGGCGCCGTGACCGATTTCACGACGGCTGGTGGACCGGGCGGCACGGGCTTCGCCGGTGGAGTAAGCGGGGAAATTATAGTGATGGATATAGCGCTTGGTATCCTCGGAGTAGATGGTATCCATCTTCTGAGCAGCGGACAGGGTGTTCAGGGTGCAGATGGACAGGACCTGGGTCTGGCCACGGGTGAACAGGCCGGAGCCATGGACCCGGGGCAGCACGCCAACCTCGGCAGCCAGGGGACGAATCTCGTCCATGCCGCGGCCGTCCACACGCTTGCCCTGGAGCAGCCACTTCTTGACCACCTTCTTCTGCATCTTGTACAGGCAGACCTCGATGTGGGTCTCGAAGTCCTCGTACTTCTCGCCGAACTTCTCCTGGAAGTCCAGACGGGCGGCGGTCAGGCGCTCCTCCCGGACGTTCTTATCATCGGTGTCCAGAGCGTACTCGATCTGATTCAGACCATAGTTCATCAGGTCGTCCAGCAGCTCGTGGTTGACGGCGGCCTTCTCGAAGGTGAACTTGGGCTTGCCGATTTCGGCAACGATACCGTTGATGAACTTGACGATCTCCATGTTGGTCTCGTGGGCCAGACGGATGGCCTCCAGGACCACGGCCTCGGGAGCCTCGTTGGCCTCGGTCTCGATCATGACCACCTTCTCGAAGGTGGAGGAGATGCACACGAAGCAGTCGGAAGCCTCCCGCTCCTCGGTGGAGGGGTTGATGATATAGCGGCCGTTCAGGTGGCACACGTTGGTGGTGGCAACAGGGCCGTTCCAGGGCACATCGGAAGAAGCGATGGCGATGGAAGCGCCCAGGGAAGCCACGATCTCCACGGGGTTATCGTAGTCATTGGCCAGCACGGTGCAGGTGACCACGGTATCGTTGCGCAGCTCTTCGTCGAAGAGGGGACGCATGGGCCGGTCGATGATCCGGCTGTTCAGGATGCCCCGCTCGCTGGGCTTGCCCTCCCGGCGGTTGAAGGAGCCGGGGATGCGGCCCACGGAGTACATCCGCTCTTCAAACTCGATGGTCAGGGGGAAGTAGTCGATGCCCGCCTTGGGGATGGGGTTGGCGGTGCAGGTGGTGAGCACCACGGTGTCGCCGTAGCGGCAGATGCACTCGGCGTTGGCCAGCTCTGCCACCTTACCGGTTTCCACGGTGAAGGGACGGCCGCCGATTTCCATTTCAAAAACCTTGTGGTTCGGGAACTGTTTGTGAGTTACCATTGAATTACCTCCGTTTAAAATATTGTTGTTTCGGGAGGTTTAGCCATTGAAATTGCCTCCGCTTTTCACCGGGGACACTTTCAATTGCTAAAATCACTCCCGAAGGGGTTGACGCTTGAAAAGGCGACGGGGATACCGTCGCCTTTGTCAAATCTTACTTACGGATACCCAGCTTGGCAATCAGGGCGCGGTAACGGTTGATGTCCTTGTTGGCCAGGTAGTCCAGCATCTTGCGGCGCTTACCAACCATCATCAGCAGACCACGGCGGGAGTGGTTGTCGTGCTTGTGCACGCGCAGGTGATCGGTGAGCTCGTTGATGCGGGCAGTCAGGATGGCGACCTGAACCTCGGGAGAACCGGTGTCGCCCTCGTGGGTCGCGTTGTCCAGGATGACCTGAGTCTTCTTTTCCTTCTGAATCATGGTATTTTCCACCTTTACATAAAATTCCCCGGCGGCTAAGTGTGGGTGGTGAATCCCGAAACTGAGCCGCGGGCTGTCAGCCAGCCATAGCCAGCCCGACTATCATAACATAAGTGTACCCAAAAGTAAAGGACATTTTTCTCCGTTTTTGGAAAAAATCCAATATTTCCAGGTCGGTTGAACGGTAACGGGTACCGATACCCCCAGCCACTGTAGGGGAGGCTCTCAGCCTCCCGCCAGGTAACACAATTGCGTGTTCGGTTGAATGGTATGCAATTCGTTCTCTATGTAGGGGACAGGTTTCCCGTCCCGATTCTGCTACATATACGGGAGGCTCTTAAAAATTGAATTATAGTAATGTGACAGGACGGCGAAAATACCTTCCCCCGGGGGTGGTGCTCCGCGCAGCGAATTCAAAATCTCAATGATTGCCGGTGGCAATCATACCATAATGAACAGGTGGCCCGGCGTAAGCCGGGTCGGATGAGGAACGGCGATGGGTTCCGGCCAGTATGCACCAAAATAACATGGGAAAAGGTTCATTTTCACCTTTTTAACGGACTGCACAGCGTGTCGAAGCTGGTCGCCGTTCCTCATCAGTCACCCAAATCGGTTCCGAAGTGCCGATTTGGGCGACAGCTTCCCCCCGGGGGAAGCTATGGGCGCTGCCGCGCCAGTGCGTCATACAACAATTTTTATGCATTACAGACTACAGTGGGGCGAATTTGTCCGCATATAAAAAACACTTGACTTTTCTATAAACGCAAGTATAATTGTATACAATCATACAAACCCAGGAGAAAGGGGTCTTTCCAATGTTGGAGATTTCCAGCAAAACCAACCTGTTGGAGAAGAATTCTTACAAATATTCCCTCCAGGACGTATCCGAACCCAATCTGCAGCGGGAAATCTATTCCTACGGCACGGTGCCCAAGGTGGCCTTCAACCACCGCCGGGTGCCCCTGAACATGCCGGAGGAAATCTGGATCACCGACACCTCCCTGCGGGATGGGCAGCAGAGCGTGGAGCCCTACACCGTGGACCAGATCGTGAACATCTACAAGCTCCTCAGTAAGCTGGGCGGCCCCTACGGTATCATCCGCCAGACGGAGTTCTTTATTTACAGCAAAAAGGACCGCCAGGCCCTGGAAAAGTGCATGGAGCTGGGCCTTCGCTTCCCGGAGATCACCAGCTGGATTCGGGCCAGCAAGGAGGACTTCAAGCTGGTACGGGATCTGGGCATCAAAGAGACCGGCATTCTGGTTTCCTGCTCCGATTACCACATCTTCAAGAAAATGAAAATGACCCGTTCCCAGGTGCTGGACTACTACCTGGGCACGGTGAAGGATGCATTCAGTGCCGGGGTCATTCCCCGCTGCCATCTGGAGGACATCACCCGGGCGGATTTCTACGGCTTCGTGGTTCCCTTCGTCAATGAGCTCCAGGCTCTCAGCCGGGAGGCGGGGATCCCCGTGAAGATCCGGGCCTGCGACACCATGGGCTACGGCGTGCCCTACACCGAGGCGGCGCTGCCCCGGTCCGTGGCCGGCATCATCTACGGCCTGCAGCACTATTCCGACGTGCCCAGCGAATGCCTGGAATGGCACGGCCACAACGACTTCTACAAGGCCGTGACCAACGCCTCCACCGCCTGGCTCTACGGCGCCTGCGCCGTGAACTGCAGCCTGCTGGGCATCGGTGAGCGCACAGGCAATATCCCGTTGGAGGCCATGGTGTTTGAATATGCCTCCCTCCGGGGCTCGTTGGATGGCATGGACCCCACGGTGATCACGGAAATCGCGGAATATTTCGAAAAGGACATCGGCTACAAAATTCCCCCCATGACCCCCTTCGCCGGGGCCAGCTTCAATTCCACCCGGGCGGGCATCCACGCCGACGGACTGATGAAGGACGCGGAAATCTACACCATTTTCGACACCGAGAAGCTATTAAACCGTCCCGCCACCGTGGAGATCAGCAAAACCTCCGGCGCCGCGGGCATCGCCTACTGGATCAACCAGCACTACCGGCTGAAGGGCGACGACCAGGTGGCAAAATCCGACCCCTTGGTGGCAGCCATCAAGCAGTGGGTGGACGCAGAATACGAAACCGGCCGGGTGACCATGATCTCCCACGGGGAAATGGAAGAAAAAATCGAAGAATTTGCCCCGGGCCGGTTTTCCGGAGATTAACCGACGCACCTGGTTGGGTGGTACTGGCGCGGCAGCGCCTCATGCCTCCCTTGTGCAAAGGGAGGTGCCCCAGTGCGCACACTGGGGCGGAGGGATTGGGCGGTAGGTGGTTCGATTATTTGAAATCCAATGCGAATTCGTTTAACGACATTGTACCTTTCCGCATTGGATTGTACCACTTCTTTACTGCCTGCTGCCCAATCCCCCCTACCCACGAATTGTGGTATGATTGCCCCCGGCAATCATGGAGATTTTTGATTCGCTGCGCGGAGCACCACCCTTTACACAAGGGGGGCATGAACTCAGAAATCGGAACGTGATACCATTCATCGAAACACTCACATACGTTACTTGGTGCAACAAAAATTCCCAACATTGGAGGACATTATGGCAGCATTAAAATCCATCTCTCTGGCGGATCAGGTATTTGAGAAGCTGGAGTCCGATATTATCTCCGGGGTGTACCCCCGGGGGGAGGTGCTCACCGAATTGAAGCTGGTGGAGCAGCTGAACGTGAGCCGCACCCCCATCCGGGAGGCCCTGCGCCGCCTGGAGCAGGAGCGGCTGATCCGGGATTCCGGCAAGGGCAGCGTGGTGCTGGGCATCACCCTGGAGGACCTGGAGGACATCATGGACATCCGCCTGCGCTGCGAGGGCCTGGCCGCCTTCTACGCCGCCAAAAACCGCACCGAGGCCGATGCCAAGCGTTTGCGGCAGCTCAGCGAATTGCAGGACTTCTATTTTGAAAAAGGAGACTACGATCATCTCCGGGAGATCGACGACGAGTTCCACGAGAGCATCTACGAAATCAGCGGCCGCACCGTGCTCATGGACACCCTGCGCCCCCTGCACCGGAAAACCCAGCGCTACCGCCGCAATTCCTACTCCATCCCCGCCCGGCGGCAAAAGAGCATCAACGAGCACAAGGCTATTTGCGACGCCATCTGCGACGGCAACGCGGAACTGGCGGAACAGCTGGTGAGCCAGCATATTGAAAACGCGAAAAATACCATGATTGAGAGGTTCAGCCAAAATGGGTAACACGATTGCTCAAAAAATTATTCAATCCCACCTGCTCTCCGGGGACATGACCCCCGGCAGCGAGATCGCCCTGAAAATCGACCAGACCCTGACCCAGGATGCCACCGGCACCATGGCCTATCTGGAGTTCGAGACCATGGGCATCCCCCAGGTAAAGACCGAATTCTCCATCGCCTATGTGGACCACAACACCCTGCAGTGCGGCTTCATGAATGCCGACGACCACCAGTACCTCCAGTCCGTGGCCGCGAAATACGGCGTCCGGTTCTCCCGCCCCGGCAACGGCATCTGCCACCAGCTTCACCTGGAGCGGTTCGGCAAGCCCGGCAAGACCCTGATTGGCTCCGACTCCCACACCCCCACCGGCGGCGGTTTGGGCATGCTGGCCTTCGGCGCCGGCGGTATGGACGTGGCCGTGGCCATGGGCGGCGGCGCTTACTACATCAATATGCCCAAGCTCTACAAGGTGGAGCTCACCGGAAAATTAAACTCCTTCGTCTCCGCCAAGGACGCGGCCCTGAAAATTCTGGAAATTCTCTCCGTCAAGGGAGGCGTGGGCGCCATCATCGAGTGGGGCGGCCCCGGGGTGGAAACCCTGACGGTGCCCGAACGGGCCACCATCACCAACATGGGCGCGGAGCTGGGCGCCACCACCTCCATCTTCCCCTCCGACGAGCAGACCCGGATTTTCCTCGCGGCCCAGGGCAGGGAAGAGGACTACATTCCTCTGGCAAGCGACCCCGACGCGGAATACGACCGGATCATTCCCATCAACCTCAGCGAGCTGAAGCCCATGATCGCCTGTCCCCACAGCCCGGACAACGTGGTGGAGGTCTCCGCCTTGAAGGACGTGAAGGTGGACCAGGTGTGCATCGGCTCCTGCACCAATTCCTCCCTGGTGGATATGCTGAAGGTTGCCGCCATTCTCAAGGGAAAAACCATTGCTCCCGGGGTGAATCTGTCCATCTCTCCCGGCTCCCGGCAGGTGCTGAGTATGCTGGCCAGCTGCGGCGCCCTGAACGACATTCTCGCCTCCGGCGCAAGGCTTCTGGAATGCGCCTGCGGCCCCTGCATCGGCATGGGCTTTTCCCCCAACTCCGGCGGCGTTTCCCTTCGGACCTTCAACCGGAATTTCCTGGGCCGCAGCGGCACCAAGGACGCCAACGTCTACCTGGTCTCCCCGGAGACCGCCGCTGCCTCCGCTTTGGCGGGTTACATCTGCGACCCCACCACATTGCCGCCCATTCCCGAAATCAAGCTGCCTGACCATTTTGTTGTTGACGACAGCTCCGTCCTCCAGCCGCTGCCTCCCGTGGAAGCGGCAGACGCGGAAGTGCTCCGCGGCCCCAACATCAAGCCCTTCCCCAAGGGCACGCCGGTTTCCGATACCATCCGCGCGGAGCTGGTGCTGAAGGTAGGGGACAACATCACCACGGACCACATCATGCCCGCCGGGGCCAAGGTGCTGCCCTACCGCTCCAACATCCCCAAGATGAGCGAATTCTGCTTTGAGGTTTGCGACCCGGACTTCCCCGCCCGGGCCAAGGCGGCGGGCAGCGGCATCATCGTCGGCGGCAGCAACTACGGCCAGGGCTCCTCCCGGGAGCACGCGGCTCTGGTGCCCATGTACCTGGGCATCCGGGCGGTGGTGACCAAGAGCTTCGCCCGGATTCATGTAGCCAACCTGATCAACGCCGGCATTCTGCCCCTGACCTTCCAGGAGGAAGGGGACTACGACCGGTTCAGCCAGGGCAGCAAGCTCACCATCTCCGGCATTCTGGAGGGCATGGATTCCGGCACCGTCACCATGACGGACGAAAATGGCAATACCGCCAAGCTGAACTGCCGGCTCACAGAGCGGCAGAAAGCCATCCTCCTCGCCGGCGGCCTGCTGGCCTATACCAAAGAGGGCGGTAAATAATTGAATCTGCGGTACAACCCCACAATCATAAACCGGTTCGGGCAAATCCGCACAAGCCAAGGCTCCCTTGTGTAAAGGGAGCTGTCAGCGAAGCTGACTGAGGGATTGGGCAGCATGTGGTTCGTCTATCGAAAAGCTGGGGCGAATTCGCAGAGACAGACGCAATGAGCCTTGTACGAATTCGCATCGGCTGGATCAAAACGCTGCTGCCTGCTGCCCAATCCCCCCTCGGCCCTGCGGTCCGTCCCCCCTTTACACAAGGGGGGCATGTGCTCAAAAACCGGCACCCGGTTTCATTGATCCATACAATATTCAGGAGGAAAATCCCATGAATTCCATTGAAAAAGCATTAAACGACCTGCAAAACGCGGTAAAGGAGGAGCTGGGGGTTCAGGCTCAGGTTCTCTCCGCGGTGGATGCCTTCCGGGTGCTTTTGGGCGAGCAGCTGGACCGGATTGAAAAAATGTCCACGGAAAAGGTGGATTTCACCTCCAAGGCGGTGGTGACCATCGGCCTGATCGACGGTGACGGCATCGGCCCCATCATTATGGCTCAGGCCAGACGGGTGCTGGAAACCCTGCTGGCAGAGGACCTTGCCGCCGGGAAGGTGATTCTGAAGAAAATCGAGGGTCTGACCATTGAAAACCGCCTGGCCCTGGGCAAGAGCGTGCCGGAGGATGTTCTCGCCGCCATCAAATCCTGCGACGTGCTGCTGAAGGGCCCCACCACCACCCCCATGGGGGGTAAAATGGAGAGCGCCAACGTGACGCTGCGCCGGGAGCTGGACCTGTACGCCAACACCCGCCCGGTGACCATCCCGGAGGAGGGCATCGACTGGATGTTCTTCCGGGAGAACACCGAGGGCGAATACGTCCTGGGCAGCCGGGGGGTAGAGCTTCCCGGCATGGCGGTGGACTTCAAGGTCACCACCGACGCCGGCACCCGCCGAATTGCCCGGGCCGCCTTTGACTACGCCCGGCAGAACGGCAAAACCCGGGTGTCCATCGTCACCAAGGCCAACATCATGAAAAAGACCGACGGCAAATTCACCGCCATTGCCCATGAGGTGGCGGCGGACTACCCGGAGATCACCGTGGACGACTGGTACATCGACATCATGACCGCCAACCTGGTGAACAACGCCATCCGCAATCAGTTCCAGGTGGTGCTGCTGCCCAACCTCTACGGCGACATCATCACCGACGAGGCCGCCCAGATTCAGGGTGGTGTTGGCACAGCGGGCAGTGCCAACATTGGCGACCGCTTTGCCATGTTCGAAGCCATCCACGGCTCCGCCCCCCGGCTTCTGGAGCTGGGGCTGGGGGATTACGCCAATCCCCAGAGCATTCTGAAGGCCGAGGCCATGCTCCTGCGCCACATCTGCCGCCCCCAGGCCGCCCAAAAGCTGGAGAACGCCCTGGAAACCTGCCCCGTCACCGTCACCGGCGACCGCAGCGGCGCCACCTGCAAGGACTATACCGACGCCCTGCTGAATTTGCTGTAAAAAATTGGGGCTTATCGAGTTAATTATGTAAATTGGAAAATTGTAATTTGGCGTGCCCGAACCGACGCACCCCTTGGCTCCCCCTCTGGGGGAGCTGTCTGCCCCCTAAGGGGCAGACTGAGAGGGCTGTATGGTTTCGATTGCGGATGCTATTATCTTACTGCGGTACCCTCTCAGTCAGCCTGTTCGGCTGACAGCTCTCCCAAAGGGAGAGCCAAGGGGTGCTGCCGTATCTGCCCGCTGGATTACAATTTCACAATCCGCTTACGAAAGTCGATAACCTCATTCACAAAGTATATTTGAATACAAAAGCCGGGATTTCCGTTTGTTTTCGGAAATCCCGGAAGTTATATTTACTTACTGCACCTCTTCCAACCGGGGCATGGCGGGAATGGCGCCATGGCGGCTGGTGGTGATGCTGGCAGCCTTGTTGGCAAAGGCGGCGATTTCCGTCAGGCGGTCCATGGTCAGCTTGTCCAGGTCCTCATGCACCAGCTTGGACAGGGCAGCGCCGAAGAAGGTGTCTCCCGCGCCGTTGGTGTCGCCCACCTTGACCCTGATGCCGGGGACGCTGCCGGTGTGCTCACCCAGACGGAAGAAGGCGCCGTTGGCACCCAGGGTGACGAAGATCAGCCGGATGCCCAGCCCCAACAGAAGTTCGGAGCCCGCTGCCGGGTCGGTGGTGCCGGTGAGCAGGGGAAGCTCCTCGTCGGAGATTTTCAGAATGTCGCACAGAGACAGGGCGTTCTTCATCTCCCGGACGGCCTCCTCCTCGCTGTGCCAGAGACTTGCCCGGTAGTTGGGGTCATAACTCACCAGGCAGCCGTTTTCCCGGGCGGTTCTGGCGGCGTACAGGGTAGCGCTGCGGGCGGGCTCGGCGGTGAGGCTCACGGAGCCGAAATGGAGGATACGGGTGTCCTTCAGAAGCCCTGCGGGAATCTCCTCCGCCTTCAGGTTCACATCCGCGCTGGGGTCCCGGTAGAAGGTGAAGCTCCGCTCCCCGGTTTCATCCACGGATACCACCGCCAGGGTGGTGTGCTCTTTGGGGTCCTCCAGCAGTCCTGTGGTGTCCACGCTGTTTTCCTCCAGCACGGCGCGCAGGTATTTCCCGAAGGCATCCTTGCCCACCTTGCCCACAAAAGCGGTGCTTGCACCCAGCCGGGCAGCCGCCACCGCCAGATTGGCCGGGGCACCGCCGGGATTGGAGGCATACTGGCCCACGCCCAGCTCGTCCACACCCTTCTGGGTCAGATCGATCAATACCTCGCCGATGGCCACAATGTCTTTCATAGGAACGTTCCTCCATCTATCTTTTGTTTTGAAATATGCCTTTTTGGGGGTGATTGGATTCTCTTGACAATCAGCCGCCTTGTGTTATAATAATGGTAGGGAAAAGGGCACTACCGATAGACGGCTTGCTCCCCCCGTTGGTTAAAAGAAGTAACCGCTTGGTTGGTAGCTTGGGCGGTTACTTCTTTTTATTCTGACAAATCTGGACGATCAGATTGATCAAGCTGATGATGAGGGTACAAAAAACAAATAAATCTGTATATGTAACCAAAACCATCCACCCCCTTTCCACATAGGACAGGGGGCAAAGAAGTTTCACCCCCTGTTGGGGGAGATAACCGCCTACCGTGCTTCGGCTGTCTCAACGGCAACAGAAGCATAATCTAAATCAGTAGTGCCCTTGCCTCCGATGGGAGGCAATTTTTATTTTAGCAAAAAGGGGACTTTCTGTCAATTGGCAACCTCCCGCCAGGCAGTAATCCTGCGTGTTCGGTTGAATGGTATGTAATTCGTCCAGACACGTAGGGGACGGGTTTCCCGTCCTGATTCTGCAATGTATACGGGAGGCGCCTCCCCTACAGTGTGGTCGGGGGATTAGCCTGCCAGCTCCTCCGCCAGTCGCCGGATGCTCTCCAGGGTTTCGGCGTTCATGGCGGACTTGATGGTCACCTTTTCCTGGGCGAAGGTGAGATTCTTGCTTTTTTCCAGGGCGGCGGCCATGATCCTTCCGGCGGCAGGGGCCCAGGTGCCGTTTTCCATGAAGGCCACGGTGCGGTTCTGGTAGCTGCGTTCGGTGAGGGCATGGAGGAAGGCGTGCATGCAGGGGAAGATGTCGCCGTTGTAGGTGACGGAGGCCAGCACCAGCCGGTCATACCGGAAGGCATCCTCCACGCACTCGGCCATGTCCTCCCGGGCCAGGTCCGCCAGCACCACCTTCTCACCCCTGGCTTCCAGCTCTTTGCCCAGGGCTTCAGCGGCGGCCTTGGTGTGGCCGTAGATGGAGGCGTAGGCAATCAGCACGCCGGGCTCCTCCGGGCGGTAGGAGGACCAGATGTCGTATTTTTCAATGTAATGGCCCAGATTTTCCTTGAGAATGGGGCCGTGGAGGGGGCAGATGATGGAAATATCCAGTGCGGAAGCCGCCTTCAGCAGCTTCTGCACCTGCATGCCGTACTTGCCCACGATGCCGATGTAGTACCGCCGGGCCTCGCAGTCCCACTCGTCCTCCACGTCCAGGGCGCCGAATTTGCCGAAGCCGTCGGCGGAGAAGAGGACCTTGTCATAACTGTCATAGCTCACCATCACCTCGGGCCAGTGGACCATGGGGGCAAAGACGAAGGTCAGGGTATGCTTCCCCAGGTTCAACGTGTCCCCGTCCTTCACGGTGAGCTGCTTCATTTCGGGGGCATCGGGGAAGAACTGGCCCATCATGGTAAAGGTCTTGGCGTTGCCCACCACCGTTGCCTCGGGGAAGCGCTCCAGGAAGGCCAAAATGTTTGCCGAGTGGTCCGGCTCCATATGCTGCACCACCAGGTAGTCCGGCTTCCGGCCGTCCAGCAGATTGGAAATATGATCCAGCCATTCCTCTCCAAAGCGGGCATCCACCGTGTCCATCACGGCGATTTTTTCGTCCAAAATCACATAGGAATTGTAGGCCATGCCATTGGGCACCACATACTGCCCCTCGAACAAATCCACCTCATGGTCATTCACGCCTACATAGCGAATATCATTGGTAATCATTTGGAATTCCTCCTTCTTTTTCTGCCCACCATTATACAGAAAGACCCGGACGTTTTCAATAGGTTTCCATTCCTTTTGAAAAAATCCGGGGTTTTCCTTTTAAACCAGGCGGAAGGATTTCCATTTTCCTTTTTTCAGCCTTGCATACTGCGCCGCGCCTTTGACGCTCCAGTCACAGCACATGGCGGCGGCGATGCCCAGAACGCCCCAGTTCAGCCACACCGCGAACACCACCGACAGCACCAGCCGCACAGCCACGGTGGTAAACAGGGACAGGTACATGGTGAATTTCACGTCTCCCGCTGCCCGCAGGCCGTTGCCCAGAGCTCCGGCGAAGGGAAAGGCCAGGGCGTTGAAGCAGTTGTGGATGACCACCAGCCAGAATACCAGCGCTTTTGTCTCCGGCTCCAGGCTGTAGCATCCAAGCACCAGGGGCGTCAGGGCCAGGATCAGGGCATTCCATCCCAGGGAGACGGCCACGTTGATTTTCAGCAGCCTGCCAAAGCTTTCCTCCGCCGCCTGGGGATCGCCGCCGCCCATGCACTGGCCGATCACCGTGATGAACACCGGCCCCATGGCAACCCCCGCCAGCGCAGCCAGGGACCAGATGCTCTGGGCGACGCTGTTGGCAGCAATCTGGCAGGTGCCGAACAGCGCCATAATGCTGGAAAGGGCCACCTTTGTCAGCTGGAACACGCCGCTTTCAATGCCGTTGGGAACGGCAATGCCCAGCATTTTTTTCAAAAGGGAACCGTCCCAACAGAAGATTCCCCGCCGGTCATACCGCACCGGCATTTGGGGCCGGAAGCACAGCACCGTGATCCACAGGGCGGAAACGGTCCGGGCAATCAGCGAGGGCCAGGCCACACCGGCCACCCCCGCCTTCAGCACGAATACGCCGATGAGATTGCCCACCACATTGATGATATTGGAGACGAAAGAAATATTCATGGTGATCCGGGTTTTGCCCAAACTGCGGCACAATGCCGCACCGGCGTTGTAAACGGCCAGCATGGGATAGGAATAGGCGGAGATCCGAAGATAAGTGACACAGGAGACCATCACGTCCTCCTCCACCCGGCCAAACAGCAGCCCCAGCATTCCCCGGCCTCCCAACAGCACGCCCAGGCCCATCACCAGGGAAAACACCGTTGAGAACATCAGCAGCTGAGCGGAGGCTTTTCCCGCCATTTTGTTGTCCCGGCTTCCGATGTACTGGCTGATGATCACCGCACCGCCGGAAGCCAGGGCAGTGAACAGATAGATAAAAATGGTGTTGAACTGGTTCACCAGGGACACGCCGGACACCGCCGCCTCACCGGCGTAGCTGATGACCAGTGTGTCCGCAACTCCCACCAGGATCACCAGCAGCTGCTCTAAGAACAAGGGGACGATCATGTCCCGCAGCTCCCGACCGGTGAAGGATATGCCCGTTTGTTCTTTCTTCATCAAAATCGCCGCCTTTCTGATCCTAGAATACCAGAAGGGCGGCGATATGTCCAATACTTTGTAATAATCGTCACTCCATGCCCGAAAGGCATTGCAACTATTTTTTTACGGGTTGCCCATGAGGATCTGGGCCAGGGAGGAGTTGCCGTCCAGGATCACGGTTTTCTCCGTGCCGTCCAGGCTGCTCTTCAGGGCGTCCAGGGCCAGGGTGAATTCATAGAAGTCCTTTTTGTCGTCGCTGTCGTAGGCGGCGGCCAGCATCCGCATGTATTCGCCTTCACCTTCGGCCACCAGCTTGGCGGCTTCCGCTTCCGCGTCGGAGACGATGATGTTCACCTGCTTGTCCACATTGTTGCGGATGATGGAGGCCTCGTAGTTGCCGTCGGCGGTGTACTTCTCCGCCATCTGGTTCCGCTCGGAGATCATCCGGTTGTACACGGCGTTCAGGTTGGACTCGGGCAGGTCGAACTGCTTGATCTTCACGTCCTCCACCCGGATGCCGTAGGTCCGGGCCAGCCGGTCCACGTCGGAGGCGATGTTGGAATAAATATCATTCCGCTTGGCGCCGTCCTCCATGTTGATGATGTCCGACTGGGCCAGGGTGCCCATGACGGTTTTCAGCTCATTGTAGGTCAGGGCGTCCAGCCGCTGCTCGGCGGTGGAGGTGGAGCCCAGGGTCTGGTAGAAGAGCTTGGGGTCGGAGATGGACCAGAGAATGTAGCAGTCCACGGTCATGTTCTGCTTGTCGGAGGTCAGCACCTCGGAGGGGGGGATGTCGTAGAGCTGGGTGGCCTTGGTGAAATACTTCACGCTGTCGATGA
>CAMEWH010000025.1:0-23985 GCA_945940335.1 uncultured Clostridia bacterium
GGGAGCGCGGCTTCGGCCCGCTGGTTGCCCACGGGGCCTACACCATGAACCTGTGTACCGCAGCAGCGGAGGCCAGAGCCTTCGCCGCCGATGTACTGCTGGATGATCTGCGCCGCATGGGGGCGCTGCCCGGGAATTTCTATAATTTCCACCCCGGCAGCCACACCGGCCAGGGGACAGCCCAGGGAATCGAGTACATTTCCGCTGCTCTGCGCCGGGCGCTGGAACCGGGCTATCCCGTCACCGTCCTGCTGGAAACCATGGCTGGCAAGGGCAGCGAGGTGGGCGGCCGGTTTGAGGAGCTGAAGCAGATCCTGGACGCCGTGGGTTCAGATCAGGTGGGCGTGTGCCTGGATACCTGCCATGTTTACGATGCGGGCTACGACATTGTCAGTGACCTGGATGGAGTGCTGGCGGAATTTGACCGGGTCATCGGCCTGGACCGGCTGAAAGCCCTCCATCTGAACGATTCCAAGAATCCCTTCCGCAGCCATAAGGACCGGCACGAGTGCATCGGCCTGGGCAGCCTGGGGATGGATACCTTTGAGAACATCGTCAACCACCCCGCGCTGAAGGGACTGCCCATGATCCTGGAAACGCCCAACGAGCTGCCGGGCTACGCAAAGGAAATCGCCGCCCTGCGGGCGCTGGAGAAGTGATGGCGCAATATTCATAAGAAAAATTTAAGTTGACACGGGGCCTTCTCTGTGTCAAGCTATCATCAAGTTCCTTTGAAAGGGGGAATATCCCCAGAATGGATTTTCAATCAGTTTTGAATGGAATCACAGGCTTCTTCTCCGGGCTGGGACAGGCGATGGAGCCGATGGTCCAGTGGCTGGAGACGGGACTTGCCGCAATCCCGGCCTCATTTTCCCAGATAGACGGGGCCTATGGCAGCTTTTATATGTCCATGGTGCGCTATGGCTGCCCGATTCTGGCAGCGCTGCTGCTGCTTCGCTGCGCCATGCCCCTGCTTACCTTCCGGCGGGAACCGGAAATCTGGGCCTGGCTGGTGATGCCCGGGGGAGAGCGGGTGCCCGTGACCCACTGGGAAAACGTCATCGGCCGGAGTAAAAACTGTGACGTGTCCATCGCCCTGTCCACCGTCTCCCGGAACCACGCGGTGCTGACCCGGTATGATGACGGCAGCTGGACCGTCTCCGATGCCAATTCCAAGGACGGCACTTACGTCAACGGCGAGCGGGTGAATATCTGTGCCCTCCAGGACGGCGACGTGATCTCCGTGGGTGGGGTGAAGCTGAAGCTGAAGGTGATCACCCGGCAGCAGGAGCAGCTCCAGTCCCAGCTGCGCACCAGAGCCTCCGGGCCCATCGCGTCCCTTTTCAATCTGCTGCTGCTCACCGCCTTCCAGGTGCTGGTGGTGATGGGGTTCGCCGTGCACAACGCGGTGGAGAATACGGTGTTGGTGCTGGAGGGCTTCAGCGGCATTATCCTGGCCCAGTGGCTGCTGTATATTTTCTATCTGGTTATCCGCCGCAGTTCCTTTGAGATGGAGACGCTGGCCTTCTTCCTGTGCACCCTGGGTATGGCCGCCATTGCCACGGTGGCCCCCAAAGAGGCACTGAAGCAGCTGATCGCCATGCTGGCGGGGGTGTTTGTCTACCTGCTGGTGGGCATGTCCCTGCGGAATCTGGAGCGGGCCAAGCGGGTCCGGTATCTGGCGGTGGCGGCCGGATTGGGCTTTCTGATTCTGACGTTGGTGTTCGGTACGGAATACTACGGCGCGAAAAACTGGATCATTCTGGGGGGTGTGTCCTTGCAGCCCTCGGAACTGAGCAAGGTCTGCTTCGTGTTTGCCGGTGCTTCCACCATGGACAGAATCATGAACAAGCGGAACCTGATCGCCTTCATTGCCTATTCCGTGATGATCTGCGCCTGCCTTGCCATTATGAATGACTTCGGCACGGCCCTGATTTTCTTCTGCTCTTTCCTGATCATTGCCTATCTGCGTTCCGGCAGCATGGGCACCGTGGCCCTGGCGATCACCGCCCTGGGCATCGCCGGTGTTCTGGCCCTGCGGGTGGCGCCCCATGCTCTGGAGCGGTTCGCCACCTGGCGGCACGTCTGGGAGGACCCCTTCAACAAGGGCTATCAGCAGGCCCAATCGCTGATGTGCATTGCCTCCGGCGGCCTGTTCGGCGTGGGTGCGGGCAAGGGTTGGCTGCGGAAGGTCTTTGCGGCGGACTCGGACATTGTGTTTGCCACCATTTCGGAGGAATGGGGTCTGCTTCTGGCTATGATGGCGGTGTTGTGCATCTGCGCCTTCGGTTTCTTCGCCATCCGCACGGCCCGGGTTGCCCGGAGCAGCTTCTACAGCATCGGCGCCTGCACCGCGGCGGGTATCTTGCTGATTCAAACCATCCTGAATGTGCTGGGCACCGTGGACATCCTGCCTTTTACGGGTGTCACCTTCCCCTTTGTCTCCAACGGCGGCACCAGCATGGTGGCCTCCTGGGGACTGCTGGCCTTTGTGAAAGCGGCGGATACCCGGCAGAACGCCAGTTTCGCCGTGAAGCTGAGCAGAAAGGTACGTAAAAAATGAATCGTGTTACCAAAAGAACCTGGCTGATGGGTCTGTTCCTGGCGGTTTTGCTGGGAGGAATGGGATTTTTCCTGTTTGAATACCTGACCCAGGCTTCCAACTGGGTGGTTTCCGCCGGGTCGCCCCATGTATATAACAACGGAAACCTGGGCTGCGGTATCGTGGTGGACCGGTGGGGGAACACCCTGCTGGACCTGACCGACGGGCGGCAATACGCCTCCGATGTCCAGACCAGAAAATCCACCCTCCATTGGGTGGGCGACCGCAGCGGCTTTATCAGTGCCGGGGCCGTGGCCAAATATGCCAGCGCCATGGTGGGCTACGACCTGGTGGACGGCGTATACAATGCCGATGGCACCGGGGGCATGGAAAAGCTGACCCTGTCTGCCCGGGTGCAGAACGCGGCCCTGAACGGACTGCTGGGCCGGAAGGGCACCGTGGCGGTGTACAATTACAAAACCGGTGAGATCCTTTGTGCCGTCACCTCCCCCACCTACGACCCGGACAATGTGCCGGACATCGAGGGGGACACCACCGGCACCTACACCGGTGTGTACCTGAACCGGTTTCTCCAGTCCTCCTATCCCCCCGGCTCCATTTACAAAATTGTCACCTGCGCCGCGGCCCTGGAATGCGTGCCGGGGATAGAAAGCAAAACCTTCTACTGTTCCGGCGAGTATGCCTACGGCAAGGAGACCATCACCTGTGAGGCGGCCCATGGAAGCTGCGACCTGAAGCGGGCTCTGGCGGTGTCCTGCAACTGTGCCTTTGCCCAGGTGGCGGAGCTGGTGGGCCGGAAAAACATGCAGAAATATGTGGAACAGTTTCAGATCACCCAGAAGCTCAGCTTCGACGGAGTCACCACCTCCGCCGGTAATTACGACATCTCCGATGCCGGCGCGGCCTCCTTTGCCTGGAGCTGCATCGGCCAGCATTCGGACCTGGTCAACCCCTGCCGCTTTATGACCTTCATGGGCCAGATCGCCGGGGGCGGTGTGGCGGCCCAGCCCTACCTGGTGGAGCGGGTGGAAAGCGGCGGAGAAGTAACCTACCAGGCCAAAACCACCTACACCGACCGGGTGATGAGCCAGAACCTGGCCAGCCAGATGAAAAATTACCTGCGCAACAACGTGGAGGTGACCTACGGCACCTGGAAATTCCCGGGGCTCACCGTCTGCGGCAAGTCCGGCACTGCCGAGCTGGGCAAGGACCAGATTTCCAACGCCATGTTCGCCGGCTTTGTGGCGGATGAGAAGTACCCTCTGGCCTTCATCTGCGTGGTGGAAAACGGCGGCTACGGCGCGGCCACCTGCGTGCCCATCCTGTCCACCGTCCTCAGCGAATGCAAGGCCGTGCTGGATGCCGAATAAAAGCAGATTGTAATTTTGCGGTGGGTTGAACGGACACTTGTTGGACGAATCTGTAGGGAACGGCCTATGTGCCGTTCCGCGCCGTTCATTGCACATTGCGTAAAGTGGTACAACATCCGCCCCATGCAGATTGATCCAACACCAATACCATTTAACCAAACAGGGTAATTACGTAGGACTTGGAACGGCACACAGGCCGTTCCCTACGAAATGACGAACTGTGTGTCAATCAACTCGCCACTCAATGACGGTTTGCCGTTTTGGGGCGAAATGAATGGGGATATGGACCTTTGTAGGTTCTGCACAAAAATTCAAATCTTTACAAAGGGAATATGGTAGTATTTTTCTCGTTGACAAATGTCCTCCCGTGAGATACAATAGGCACAAATTCAAGGGGAGGTAAACGAAAATGACGACTCGCAATGCTTTCGGTTTTCAGTCTTTTTCCTGCAGCGGCAATGCCTCTGCGGCTTCCTTTGATGCCCGGATTCATAGCCTATTGGACACTGCCGTCAATTTGGTAGTGTCCATTTGCGTACTTGTACTGGATGTACGAGTTATTCTGCCTTCGGCGTGACCGGGAATTCATGTTCGTATGAAAGAACGGTTACGGTCCAAACCCCGTAACCGCTTTTTTATAGGAAGCGAGGGACGTTCTCCCGCGCTTTCAGTAATCAACAAAGGAGAAACGTAAAATGAAAAAGTTACTCGCATTGGTTCTGACCCTCGCTATGGTTACAGCCATGTTCGCCGTCGGCGCTTCCGCCGATGCCGGCACCATTAAGATCGGTATGTCCGGTCCTCTGACCGGCGGCGCTGCCGTTTACGGCACTGCTGTTGCCCGCGCTGCACAGATCGCTGTTGACGAAGTCAACGCTCTGGGCGGCCTGCAGTTTGAACTGAACTGCCAGGACGATGAGCACGACGCCGAGAAGGCCGTCTCCGCTTACAACACCCTGAAGGACTGGGGCATGCAGATGATGTGCGGCACCGTCACCACCAAGCCTTGCCTGGCTGTCGGCCCCGAGGCCAACGCTGACCGCATCTTCATGGTCACTCCTTCCGCTTCCGCCGCTGACGTTGCCTACACCGGCGACAACGTGTTCCAGATCTGCTTCATCGACCCCGCTCAGGGCAAGATTTCCGCTGAGGTTATCACCGCCAAGGGTCTGGGCACCAAGGTCGGCGTAATCTACGATTCCTCCGATGTTTACTCCACCGGCATCCTGGAGAGCTTCACCGAAGAGGCTGAGACTCAGGGCCTGGAAATTGTCTGCACCGAAGCTTTCACCGCTGACACCAAGGCCGACCTGACCACTCAGGTTACCAAGTGCAAGGAATCCGGCGCTGATCTGGTCTTCCTGCCCATCTACTACACCGAGGCTTCCCAGATTCTGACCACCGCCAGCAAGATTGGGTACGCTCCTCTGTTCTTCGGCGTGGACGGCATGGACGGCATCCTGGACGTGGAAGGCTTCGACACCTCCCTGGCCGAAGGCCTGCACATGCTGACTCCCTTCGCTGCTGACTCCAAGGACGAGCGCACCGCCGCTTTCGTGGCTGCCTACAAGGAAGCCTACAACGAAGTTCCCAACCAGTTCGCTGCCGACGCCTACGACGTGATCTGGGCCATGTACCAGGCTGCTACCGCTGCCGGCATCGACGGCTCCGAGTCCGTTGAGGACATCTGCGATGCTATGATCGCTCAGTTCACCTCCATGACCTACGACGGCATCACCGGCGGCGGCATGACCTGGGACGAGGACGGCTTCGTTTCCAAGTCCGGCACGGTTGTGAAGATTCAGGACGGCGCTTACGTCTCCGTTGAGTAATCCATATTTTTACCAATAGAAAAGGGGGAGGCCTCACCTCCCCCTTTTCCGCAAAAATGCCCGGCGGTTGATAAGAGCTGCCGCACTGCGGCGTTTGTTATCAACCGTTGAAACAAGGAGGAAGAAAGATGAACATACTCCAGTACTTTATAAACGGAATCAGCATCGGTTCTGTTTACGCCATCATTGCACTGGGTTATACCATGGTCTACGGCATTGCCAAGATGCTGAACTTCGCCCACGGCGATGTCATTATGGTGGGTGCCTACATCTCCTACTGTGTCACCAACTATCTGGGAATGCCCCCTCTGGTGGGCGTGCTGGTATCCATGGTGGTTTGTACTTTGCTGGGCATCACCATTGAGGGCCTGGCCTATAAGCCCCTGCGTGGAACCCCCAGCCTGGCGGTTCTGATCACGGCCATCGGCGTCAGCTATTTCCTGCAGAACGCCGCCCAGCTGATCTGGTCTTCCAATCCCAAGAGCTTCACCAGCATCGTTTCCAATATCCAGCCCTTCCACCTGTTTGGGGACCTGACCATCACCGGTGAAGTCATCATCACCGTGGTGGCCTCCGTGGTGATTATGATCGGCCTGACCTGGTTCACAGGCAGCACCAGGATCGGCAAGTCCATGCGGGCCGTGTCCGAGGACCGGGACGCCGCTCAGCTCATGGGCATCAACGTCAACCGCACCATTTCCATTACCTTTGCCATCGGCTCCGCCCTGGCTGCCATTGCCGGTGTGCTGATGTGCTCCTCCATTCCCACCCTGACCCCCACCACCGGCTCCATGCCCGGTATCCGCGCCTTCACGGCGGCGGTGTTCGGCGGCATCGGCTCCATCCCCGGGGCCATGCTGGGCGGCATCCTGCTGGGCATCATTGAAACCTTTGCCAAGGCATATCTGTCCACCCAGTTTTCGGATGCCATTGTGTTCGGCGTTCTGATTATCATCCTCCTTGTGAAGCCCGCGGGCCTTCTGGGCAAGCAGGTGCAGGAGAAGGTGTGAGGTGAATGAACATGAAAAAGACACTTCAGAGCAAAGACAGACGAAAGGATTTCATCACCTACGCGGTGGTGATTGTGGCCTTCATCATTATGCAGACCCTGCTCGGTCAGGGAAAGCTGAGCAGCGCCGTGAAGGGCTATCTGGTTCCCGTTTGCTGCTACATTGTGCTGGCTGTTTCCCTGAACCTGCTGGTGGGCGTTTGCGGTGAGCTGAGCCTGGGCCATGCGGGCTTCATGGGCATCGGCGCCTTCTCCGGCGTGGTGCTGGCAACCCTGCTGAAGGATACCGTGGACAACGCCACGCTGCGGCTGCTGATTGCCATGATCTTCGGCGGCGCCCTGGCGGGACTTCTGGGTTTCCTCATCGGCATTCCCGTGCTTCGCCTCCGGGGCGATTATTTGGCCATTGTGACCCTGGCTTTCGGAGAAATCATGAAAAACATCATCGGCAACATGTATGTGGGCACCGATGAATCCGGCTTCCGTTTCGCCATCGCCACCGCCAAGCCCAAGCTGGTGGGCAAGGGCAAGTGGATTCTCAGCGGCGCTATGGGCGTCACCGGAATCAAAAAGCTTGCCACCTTCGCGGTGGGCTTTGGCCTGATTCTGTTCACCCTGTTCGTGGTGCTGAACCTGATCAACTCCAAGGAAGGCCGGGCCATCAAGGCCGTGCGGGACAACCGTATTGCCGCCGAGTCCGTGGGCATCAATGTCACCTCCTTTCGGATGAAGGCCTTTGTGGTCTCCGCTTTCCTGGCGGGCATGGCAGGCGCGCTGTACGGCCTGAACTATTCCTCCCTGGATGCGGCCAAGTTTAATTTCAATACATCCATTAACATTCTGGTCTTCGTGGTGCTGGGCGGCATGGGCAATATTCTGGGTTCCGTCATTTCCGCCACCGTTCTGTACATCCTTCCCGAGGCCATGCGGGGCCTGGCCAATTACCGTATGATTATCTACGCCGTGGTGCTGATCCTGGTGATGCTCTTCACCTGGTCCCCCAAAATGAAGGAACTGAACTCCGTGGTGATGGATAAGATCCGCTGTATGTTCAAGAAAGAAAAACAGAAGGAGGCGCAGGCACAATGAGCAATCTCTATCCTAAGAATACCGTTCAGGTGCCAACCTTCAATACCTACCGGGAATCCGACGCAGGCAAGCCCCTGGTGCTGGATGTGCGCAACCTGGGCATTGATTTCGGCGGTTTGACCGCCGTGGACAGCTTCAGCGTTTCCCTGGGCCCCACGGAGATCTGTGGCCTGATCGGCCCCAACGGTGCGGGCAAAACCACCATTTTCAACCTGCTTACCGGTGTTTACCAGCCCACCCGGGGTTCCGTGCTGATCAACGGAATCGACACCAAGGGCATGAGCACCTTCAAGGTCACCAAGTTGGGCATTGCCCGGACCTTCCAGAACATCCGCCTGTTCACCGATATGTCGGTGCTGGACAACGTGAAGGTGGGCATGCACAATCAGATCAAGTGCTCCTTTGTTTCCAGCCTGTTCCATCTGCCCAGCTATTTTGCGGCGGAGAAGAAGGCAAATGCCCGGGCCATGGAGCTGCTGGACTTTATGGGTCTGGCTGACCTGGCCGACCAGAAGGCGGGAAGCCTGCCCTACGGCGTCCAGCGCCGGCTGGAAATCGTCCGTGCTCTGGCCACCAATCCCTCCATCATCCTGCTGGACGAGCCCGCTGCCGGTATGAACCCCAGCGAGACCACCGAGCTGATGCACCAGATCAGAAGAATCCGGGACACCTTCCACATTGCCATTTTCCTCATCGAGCATGACATGAACCTGGTGATGAATGTGTGCGAGACCATCGCCGTGCTGAACTACGGCCGCCTGATTGCCAAGGGCACCCCTGAGGAAATCCGTCAGAATCCCACCGTGATTGAGGCCTACCTGGGCAAGGAGGACGCAGAATGAGCATGCTGAGAATTGACGACATTCATGTGTATTACGGCGCCATCCACGCCATCAAGGGCGTTTCCTTTGAAGTCAACGAAGGAGAGATCGTGGCCCTGATCGGCGCCAACGGCGCGGGCAAGAGCACCATCCTGAAAACCGTCTCCGGCCTGATGCACCCCCGCCAGGGCACCATCATCTTCTGTGACGAAAACATCACCCACACCGATGCCTGCAAGCTGCTGCCCAAGGGCCTGGCTCAGGTGCCGGAGGGACGCCGGATTTTCCTGCAGATGACCGTGCAGGAGAACCTGGAAATGGGTGCTTTCATCAAGAAAACCGTGGATCCCAAGGACCTGGAAATGGTGTTCGAGTATTTCCCCCGGCTGAAGGAGCGCCGCAAGCAAGTGGCGGGAACCCTGTCCGGCGGCGAGCAGCAGATGCTGGCCATGTCCCGGGCCCTCATGAGCCATCCCAAGCTGATGATGCTGGACGAGCCCTCCATGGGCCTGGCTCCCATTCTGGTGGATCAGATTTTCGACATCATTAAGGAACTGCACAAGGCGGGCACCACCATTCTGCTGGTGGAGCAGAACGCCAGAAAAGCCCTGCAGATTGCCGACCGGGCCTATGTGCTGGAAACCGGCAACATCACCCTCTCCGGCACCGGCGCAGAGCTTGCCAAGTCCGACGAGGTCCGCAAGGCCTACCTGGGCGGCTGATGCAAAAATTTTCCTTTGCTGCATAAGATAGTATATCCAACAAAAGCTGCTGCGCGTTTTGCCGGCAGCTTTTTTGATTTTGGGAGGGGGATCCCCATGTGCCGCAAAAGAGATTTGCACAACTGCTGCCTGCTTTGCTTTGCCCTGGGGCTGCTGTTCGGCCGGTGGGTGGAATCCTGGTTCATCTGCGGCGGAATTGTGGTGTTTTGCTTCTGTATGCCCCTGCTGCGGCGAAGATAACGGAACGTGCGATATAGATAAATTGTAATTTGGCGGGCAGTGCCCGCGGACAATGGCGCACCGGGCTGGTATGTGATCCGGGGCTCCTGGGTGGTGCCCGGTAACGTTTTTTCGGACTTGGATAAACGGTTCTATGTGCGATCATGTCGCAGGGAACGGCCTATGTGCCGTTCCGTCCGCGCAGCGGCCACAACCCGACGGGCTGGGATACCCGGACGAATGGGACGCGGTTTGGACGGAGGGAATACCCTTCATCGTGCCGTTCAAATACCGGGGGCTGGGCGGAACGGCACACAGGCCGTTCCCTACGAGATGGACGAACCGTATGCCGTTCAACCCACCGCCAAATTTCAGTTTGGTAAAACAGACTGACAGGCATAATTCTCATTTTGGAATCATATCCTTGCCCAGAATCATACTGGAAGGAGTGTTCCGAATGGAAATGGCATTTCAGAAAACCCAGGCTCCCTGCCTGACCGGGGCGGTGCGGGAGGTGCAGAATTCCGAGCAGACCCAGGAACTCCGCCTGCCGGACGGTTTTCCGGACGTGGGCAAGGTGCTGTGTGCCTGGGGACAGACGATTCTCAGAGGGAAGGAATGGCGCTCCGACAGTATCCTGGTCAGCGGCGGGATGCTGATGTGGGTACTTTACACCCCGGAGGACGGAACCGGCCCCCGGGTTCTGGACGGATGGCTGCCCTTCCAGATGCGCTGGCAGCTGCCCACAGACTCTCCGGAGGGGGTGATCCGGGTTTCGGCCCTGACCCGGTTCGCCGATGCCCGGTCCGTCTCTCCCCGGAAGCTGATGCTCCGGGGCGGCATTGGCATCCAGGCGGAGGTGTGGGTCCCCAACCGGCTGGAATACTGGCAGTGCGCCGGGGAGCCAGAGGGGGTGGAGCTGCTGCGCCGCCGCTATCCCGTCCGGCTGCCCAGGGAAGCGGGGGAGAAGAATTTCACCCTGGAAGAGGACCTGACCGCCGGCGTCAGCCCGGAGGGCCTGCTGTATTACACCCTGCGGCCGGAAATAGCAGAGCAGAAGGTGCTCTCCGGCAAGATCGCCTTTCGGGGCAATGCCAACCTCCATGTCCTGCTGCAGTGCGCCGACAGCAGGGTCATGGCCCAGGATTTCCAGCTGCCTTTTTCTCAATTTGCCGAGCTCCATGAGAGCTACGGCCCGGAGGCTCAGGTGGATGTGACCTGCGCTGTGACCAATCTGGAGCTGGAGAAGGACGAAAACGGAACTCTCCATGCCCGGTGCAGCATTGCGGCTCAGTACCTGGTGGACGATGTGACCACCCTGGAAACGGTGTCCGATGCCTATGTCCCTGGGATGCAGCTCCGGCTGGAACAGCAGCAGCTGGAGCCCAGCGCCATTCTGGAAAAACGGATGGAGACGGTATCCGCCGAGGGGAATTTCCAGGGGGAGCTGGGGCAGGTGGACGATGTGAGCTTCCTGCCGGACTTTCCCAGGCAGTTCCGGGAAAACGGAGGCATCTCCCTGGAGATTCCCGGCACCATTCAGGTGCTGTCCCATGATGAGCAGGGGAATCTCCGGGCCTCCTCCAGCCGGTGGGAGGGAAAGCTCCGTCTGCCCACCGGGGAGGACTGTACCCTTGCCGCCATGCCCATGGCGGCCCCTAGCCCCCAGAACATCTCCGGCGGCAGCGGCACGGTCTACCGGGCGGAGCTTCCCCTGCAGCTCACCACCACCGGCGGCCGAGGTATTCCCATGGTCACGGAGCTGGAGCGGGGCCCGGAGGACCAGCCAAACCAACAGCGGCCCAGCCTGATTCTGCGCCGGGCAGGGGACGAGAGCCTGTGGGACATTGCCAAAAAGAGCGGCTCCACCGTGGCTGCCATCCGCAGCGCCAACAAGCTCCAGGAAGAACCGAAACCCGGGCAGATGCTGCTGATTCCCGTGCTTTAATTCGTCGAAAAATTCAAAAAAGCGCCGTCCCGAGGGAGAGCCGGGGCGGCGCTTTGGCAGACTGTCGCATCGCTGGGGATATGTCCGCCGTTAGAAAGCATAGTGAATTTTGGATGGATTATGCAATCGGATTATGTCGAAAGAAATAAAACGCCTTTGGGCGTTTCCTTGACGGGGACAAAGAAACTGTGGTATACTGGACAAAAAAGAGAAAGAGGATCAAAATGGACGCACAGGAAGAAAAATACATTAAAATGACCACCCCTCCCGTGGAGAAGCTGATCTGCCGCCTGGCGGTGCCCTGCATTGTGAGCATGCTGGTTACCTCCTTTTACAACATGGCGGACACCTATTTTGTGGGCATGCTGAAAAGCAACGCGGCCACCGGCGCGGTGGGTGTGGTGTTCTCCATGATGGCAGTGATCCAGGCTGTAGGCTTCTTCTTCGGCCAGGGCAGCGGCAATTACATCTCCCGGGAGCTGGGGAAGAAGCATTATGCCGAAGCCTCCCAGATGGCATCCACCGGGTTCTTTTCCGCCCTGGCAACGGGACTGATTATCTGCGTTTTCGGCCAGATTTTCCTGAAGCCGCTGGCGTTGTTCCTCGGCTCTACTGAGACGATTCTGCCCTACACCGAGGCCTATCTGAAGGTCATTTTGCTGGGCGCCCCCTGGATGTGTGCCTCCTTTGTGCTGAATAACCAGATCCGCTTTCAGGGCAGTGCCAGCTATGCCATGGTGGGCATCGTCGTTGGCGCGCTGGTGAATATTGTGCTGGACCCCATTCTGATTTTCGGTCTGGATCTGGGGGTGGCCGGTGCCGGTTGGGCCACCATCCTCAGCCAGCTGCTCAGCTTCTGTCTGCTGCTCCTGGGTACCCGGAAGGGGGGGAACATCCGCATCCGGCTGAGGGATTTCCGGATCAGCAGGCATTATTATCTTTGGATTTTCAAGGGCGGCGTACCCTCCCTGGCCCGGCAGAGCCTGGCCTCCGTTGCCACCATCTGCCTGAACAACGCCGCCATGCCCTACGGGGATGCCGCCATTGCCGCCATGGGTGTTGTCCAGCGTCTCACCATGTTCGGCGCTTCCGCCATGCTGGGCTTTGGCCAGGGCTTCCAGCCGGTGTGCGGCTTTAACTATGGTGCGGGCCTTTATTCCCGGGTGCGCCGGGGCTTCTGGTTCTGCGTGAAGGTTTCCACCCTGGGTCTGCTGGCCATTTCCGCTCTGGGCTATGTCTTTGCGCCCCGGCTCATTGCCTTGTTCCGGGACGATGCTCAGGTAATCCTCTTTGGTTCGGCTGCCCTGCGGTATCAGTGCCTGACCTTCTGTGTCCAGGGCTGGGTGGTGATGAGCAATATGATGCAGCAGTCCATGGGCAAAACCGTCCCCGCCACCTTCCTGTCCGTGGCCCGGCAGGGATTGTTTTTCATTCCCTTGGTGTGGATTCTCAGTGCCGCCTTCGGCTTCACCGGCATCCAGATCACCCAGCCCGTGGCGGATTTTCTTACCTTCCTCTGCGCCGTCCCCATCCAGCTCCACGTCCTGCGCTCCATGCCGGCGGATAGATGAGTTCAAATACCTGCGGCATGCCGTTGTATTATTTACACTTCAGTCACAAATAGCCCGGAAAAATTTCTGGTAATGGTTGACAGACGGTGGTATAATAACAGGCAGAGAATTTTTAAGAGAAGGTGCTTTTTTATGACCAAAGTAGATATTTATTCCGGCTTCCTGGGAGCCGGCAAGACCACCCTGATCAAGAAGCTGATTTCCGAGGGCTACAAGGGACAGAAGCTGGTGCTCATCGAGAATGAGTTCGGCGAGATCGGCATTGACGGCGGCTTCCTGCAGGATGCGGGCATCAACATCACCGAAATGAATTCCGGCTGCATCTGCTGCTCCCTGGTGGGTGACTTCGGCAAGGCTCTGGAAAAGGTGATCGCCGAGTACCATCCCGACCGCATCATCATCGAGCCCTCCGGTGTGGGCAAGCTGTCCGATGTCATCGGCGCCGTGAACAAGGTTACGGGCGACGAAGTGACCCTGGGCTACACCGTGGCCGTGGTGGACGCAGGCAAGGTGAAGGTGTATATGAAGAACTTCGGCGAGTTCTACAACAACCAGATCGAAACCGCCTCCACCATCATCCTGTCCCGTACCGATTCCATCAATCAATTCAAGCTGGACACCGCTGTGGAGATGCTCCGGGAGCACAACCAGGTGGCTTCCATCGTCACCACTCCCTGGAATGACCTCACCGGCGCGCAGCTGATCGAGGCCATGGAAGGCAAGGCTTCCCTGGCTGCCGAGCTGGCCAGACTGGAACAGGAGCGCCTGGAAGAAGAGGAGGACGATGACGACTGCTGCTGTCACCACCATCACGATGATGACGACGATGAGGACGAACACGAACACCATCATCACGATCATGATGAGGACGAGGAGCACGAACATCACCACCACCACGATGATGACGGGGAGGACGAGCACGAGCATCACCACCACCATCACGATGAGGATGGCGAGGATGAGCATGAACATCATCACCATGACCATGATGAGCACTGCTGCTGCCATGACCACGATCATGAGGAGCATGAGCATCACCATCATCATCACCATCACCATGCCGACGAGGTGTTCACCTCCTGGGGCGTGGAAACCTCCAAGAAGTTCGACAAGGCCACGGTGGAGGCCGCTCTGAAGGCTCTGGATACCGAGAAGTACGGCATGATCCTCCGTGCCAAGGGCATCCTGCCCGCCGTGGACGGCACCTGGATTCACTTCGACTATGTGCCCGAGGAGGCCAACATCCGCACCGGTTCCGCGGACATCACCGGCAAGCTCTGCGTCATCGGTTCCAAGCTGGATGAGGCTGCTATTGCTCAGCTCTTCGGGGTGTAAGCCATGCAGCAGATTCCTGTCTATGCCTTTACCGGCTTCCTGGATGCCGGTAAAACCAAATTCATCCAGGAGACCCTGGAAGACCCCCGGTTCAACGCCGGAGAGCGCACCCTGGTGCTGATCTTCGAGGAAGGGGAGGAGGAATATGACCTCTCCACCTATCCCGGGAAGAACGTGTACCTGGAGGTGCTGGACCAGGAAACCGTGACGGAAGAACAGCTGCTGGCCCTGCAGAAAAAGTACAAAGCCGAGCGGGTGGTTGCCGAGCTCAACGGCATGCAGCTGGTGGCGGACCTTTACAACCGCTTTCCTCAGAGCTGGGCCATCGCCCAGGAGGTCATGTTCGCCGACTCCACCACCTTCATGGCCTATAATTCCAATATGCGCAACCTGGTGATGGACAAGCTGATGGGCGCCCAGATGGTGGTGTTCAACCGCCTGACTCCCGGTCAGGACACCATGCCCTTCCACAAGCTGGCCCGGGCTGCCAACCGGCGCATCGACATTCTCTACGACTATACCGACGGTACCACCCAGTTTGACGATGTGGTTGACCCTCTGCCCTTCGACATCAACGCTCCCGTCATCCAGATCAAGGATGAGGATTTTGCCCTATGGTATCGGGACGTGACCGAGGAGCCGGAGAAATATGCCGGCAAGACCGTGTGCTTCAAGGCCCAGGTGGCCATGCTCCGCCGCCAGAAGGAGGGAATGTTTGCCCCCGGCCGGTTTGTGATGACCTGCTGCGTGGAGGACATCCAGTTCTGCGGCATTCCCTGCCGTTACGCCGATGCCAAGTCCCTGGAATCCCGGAGCTGGGTGCAGGTGACGGCGGCCATTTCCGCCGAGAAACATCCCCTGTACAAGGGCGACGTGGGCCCCGTCCTCACCGCCACGGAGGTAGTACGCAATGTTCCCCCCGCCGACCCGGACGTGGCAACGTTTTAATGACGGAGCGCGTTTGCGCGGCAAACAGGTAAATACACACAAAAAATTCCCTGCTTCCGATCCGAAGCAGGGAAATCTTATTTCATAAACTTGTCGATGGCCTGGCACAGATCGTCGATGGCTTCCTGATCTCCGGCGGCCACGGCATCCACCATGCAGTGGCGCATGTGATCCTTGAGGATTACTTTCCCGGTATTGTCCAGGGCGGAGCGGACGGCGGCCAGCTGGATCAGCACGTCGGAGCAGTCCTCTCCGTTTTCCACCATTCGGCGCACCTTTTCCAGATGTCCGATGGCCCGGGAGAGCCGGTTGAGCACGGCCTGCTGATTTTCGTGGACATGACCGTGGGAATGGGGGATTCCGTGGGCATGGAGGTAGGCATGATCGTGTTCATGCTCATGGTCGTGGTTATGCTCGTGTTCGTGGAATTCGTCCAATTTTGGTCACCTCCGTCAGATACCAAGTTATTATACCCCCAATGCGCCGGGTACGCAAGCCCCGTGGGGGGATATTTTCCGAAAAATAAATTCTTTGACATCAATGAAAATCCGGGCTATAATAGAGAAAAAATTGCAAAGGAGCTTTCTTTATGCATCTTGATCACGACCACATCGCCGGCGGCGCCCATACCCATGAGCACAGCCACGAGCATGCCCATGCGCATACCCACGCCGACGGCACCACCCATACCCACGAGCACGTCCACGAGCATACCCACGACCATGCGCACCCCCACACCCACGAGGAGCTCCACGCCATGGGCATTCCCCACACCCATGACCATGACGATCACGACCATCATCATGACCACGGGTGCGATCACAGCTGCGACGGCTGTGCCACGCCCTGTGAGCACACCCCCATGGAAGAGCTGATGGCCCTGATGCAGTACATGGTGGGCCACAACGCCGCCCACGCCCGAGAGCTGGCCGATCTGGCCGTCCAGCTGGAGCAGGCCGGGAACCACACCGCCTACGAGCAGGTGATGGCCGCCGTTTCCGATTTTGAAAAGGGCAACATGCGCCTGAGCGTGGTGCTGTCCAGCATGAAAGGATAATCAATATGTGTCTTTCTACCGTTTATAAGAACAGCAAGACCCCCGAGGCCGTGCTGATGAAAAATGTGATGAGCATTGAATGCCGGGATGGCATGGTGATCCTCACCGACCTGATGGAACGCCAGATGGCCATCGAGGGTACTTTGGAAAAAGCCAACCTGGTGGACGGCTATGTCATTGTGAAGGAAGCCGTTCCCGCCTGAAAACAGAATACGTCGGAGCAGTTTCTTAATGAAATGTTAAAAACTGCCCCGACTTTTTTGTTGAAAAACTACAAATTGTATGATACAATCAAGAAAACAGACTTTATTCCGAGAGGTGATGGGATGTTCGCGCGCTACCTTTCTGTGTTTTTCATATCCATGGTTCCGCTGATTGAACTGCGCGGCGCCATTCCCATTGCCGTGGGCATGGGGATTGAGCCAATTCATGCCATTGTGGTTTGCGCGGTGGGCAATCTGATTCCCGTCCCGGTGATCTATTTCTTCGCCCGAAAGTTTCTCGTCTGGGGCCTGGACAAGCGGTTCGTGGGCGGTATTTGCCGCTTCTTCCATGACAAAGGGGAGAAGGCCGGCGCCAAGCTGTCCGGCAGGGCAGGGAAGGTGGGGTTGATGCTGGCCCTGGCCTTGTTCGTGGGCATTCCCATTCCCGGCACCGGCGCCTGGACGGGAACCCTGGGGGCGAGCTTTTTGAACATGGGGGTCAAGGAGACTGCCTGCTCCGTCTGTGCCGGTGTGGCCCTGGCGGCGGTGATCATGACTACCGTGAGCCTTGTGGGTGTGCATGTATTTGGCCTGTAACGGCCCCAAATAAGGAGGAAAACATTATGGCAGATTGTCTTTTCTGCAAAATCATTGCCGGGGAAATCCCCTCCACCAAGGTGTACGAGGACGATTCCGTCTTTGCCTTCCGGGACATTGCGCCCCAGGCACCCACCCACATCCTGGTGATTCCCAAGGCCCACATCTCCGGCTGCAACGGCGTTACCCCGGAGAACAGCGCTGTGGTGGCCCACATTTTTGAAGTCATTCCTCAAATTGCCGCTGCCGAGGGCCTCACCGGAGGCTACCGGGTGGTGTCCAACTGCGGCGACGATGCCGGACAGACCGTGCACCATCTCCACTTCCACATCCTGGGCGGCCAGAAGCTGGCCCTGGAAATGGCCTGATAGGAACGAATACCGAAAAAGACTGCCCGCGGGCAGTCTTTTTTGCGCGGTTATCGGGATTGGGCGGTAAGTCGGTAAATTGGAATTTCCCGGGCAGTGCCTGCGGGCAATGGCACATCGGATTTGGGCAATTGTCTCAGCCTAGTACGCCGAACGAGGCCGATATACACCTGTTTTTGAAATAAAAAAGAGGGGGACTTCCTTGGGGGAAGCCCTCCTTTTTGTGTATGAAAATCACTTTTCCCACCCGAAGCCCTGGAACACGGGCTTCCCGGTGTACCGGTGGGCCTGCTTTTGGCCCCGGAGGATTTCCAGGGCGCTTTCTGCCATGGCCTCCTGCTCGCATTCTCCGGGGTAAACGGTGATGGGAGCAATCCATTCGCAGCGCTGTTTTACGCCGTCTACAATGTCGCTGAAGCGTACCAAACCGCCGGTGAGCAGGATACCGTCCACCTTGCCCTCCAGCACCGCTGCCATGGCGCCGATGGATTTGCAGATCTGGTAGATCATGGTGTTCCAGATGACGGATGCCTTCCGGTCCCCGGCATCCACCATAGCGTGGATGGTGTCGGAATTGGAGGTGCCGAAATGGCTCACAAAGCCGCCTGCCCGGGAGAGCATTTTCTTCACTTCCTCCGTGGAGTGCCCGGCCTCCAGATAGGTCAACACCTCCATCACCGGGATGGAGCCCAGGCGGGTGGGGGTGAAGGGGCCGTCGCCGCCGGCGCCCTCGGTGCTGTCGATCATTTTCCCCTTGCAGTGGGCGGTGACGGTGATCCCCCCGTCGATGTGGCTGACGATGAAATTGCAGTCGGCATAATTTTTGCCCATGGCTCTGGCGTGGATGGCGGCAATGCCCTTCTGGTTCAGCACATGGGTCTGAGCCCGGCGGTAGAGGCCGGAAATGCCGGTGGGCCGGGCGTAGTCGCACAGCTCATCTACATTGGTGGGATTCACGGTGTACATCTTCCCGCCGAATTCCCGACCCAGCTCCCAGGCAATCATGACCCCCAGCTTGGCGGGGTGGTCGCTGCCTCCCACACCGGCGGCGGTGTCGGCCACCAGGCGCTCATCGATTTCCATCACGCCTGAGGGCTGGGGACAGGCGCTGCCGCCCCGACCCACAAAGGCATCGATCTCGGAGAGCTTCAGGCCGTGACGGCTCATGAAATCCTCAATAAAGGCCCGGCGCATGGGCACCTGGTCGTTGACGGTGGGGTAAGAAAGCAGCACCGGGGCATCGTGGAAGACGCTCTCGGTGTAAACATTTTTTTCATTTTCAAAATAGCTGACCTTAGTGGAGGTGGAGCCTGGGTTGATGACCAGCATTTTATATATTGTTTCCATGTAAATCTCCTTTTAAGGAAAAATGATTCTGTAGATGACGCACAAGCGGGTAAATTGTAATTTGAAGCGCAGGGCGCTTCACCCCAATGCGTGCTCGGCTGGTGTGTCGTCGATACACTCCTGGGCACCGCTCGATTCGTTTTTGCACGCCATGATTGGATGGGAAATCATTTTTACTGCGCAAAATCGTTACCGGGCTTTACCCAGGAGTCCCGGATTTCACACCAGCCCGGTGCGCCATTGTCTGCGGGCACTGCCCGCCAAATTACAATTTGTCGGTCTGTTGCGTGAGAGGGTTCAGCATCCGTCCGGGCCACAGAAATGACCGGGGCCGGTGAAGGCATTGTCGTTGAGGATGCGCAGCATTTCCGCTTCCGTGTAATCGCTCAGGTTGATCTTCTTCCCATCCATATAGATGGTGGGCACGCCCTGGGGCTTCAGTACCTCTCGGGCGTAGGTGACGGCCTGGCGCTCTTTTTCGGTGTAGCGGCTATCCAGCAGAGCCTTGGTGAAATCCGCCTCATCCAGGCCGATCTCGCCGGCCAGAGCGGCCAGCACGGATACTTCACCGATGTCCAGCTCCCGGATGAAATAGGCCCGGTACAGCAGGTCGTTGTATTCCTCGCCCTTGCCGTGGTCGCAGGCGTAGTACCAGCCCTCGAAGGCCAGCCGGGTGTAGGGCCGGGGAATCACCTTGGGGGGCAGCTTCATATTTAGCTCCATCTGGCGGCAGGGTTCCACCAGTATCTGATAGCTCGCCCGGCGGCGCGGGTCGTGGTAGGTGTCCACCCGCTCTTTGGGCTCCGGGGTCAGTTCATAGGGCTGATAAGTGATGCTTGCCTGAATGCCTGCCTCCCTGAGTGCCCGGTGCAGCGCCTCCTTCGCAACCAAACAGTAGGGGCATACATAATCAGAGACGAATAGAATTTCCATATGCGTACCTCACGTTCATTTGTCTGTGCACAGTATACTACTTTTTTCCTCCGAGTTCAAGCAGAATATACAAAAAAGAGGCTGCCTTACACACAGGTAAGACAGCCTCTGGGAAATGTGATTAGTCCCACATATGACGCTCCAGATACTGCTCCAGATCATAGTCATAGCGGAAGCGGACGTTCTGAATGGGTTCTCCCTCCAAAATGGACAGGTAGGCCTTCTGGTGGATGGCGTTCTGCTCCTGGTTGCCCATGGACAGATGATTGGCCACCATCAGCGCAAAGGCGGCATCGGGATAGCGCAGCTCCACATCGCTCCATTTTTCGGGGGGTGTACGCAGCAGTTCCTTCATACCGGGGATTTTGCTGTAGACAGCCTGCTCCCGGGCGGCCAGGTCCTGCATCCGGATCGGGTTATGTTGTGTGCATTGCATGTCGTGATTCTCCTTCAAGCAAAACTCGACGTGAATCATACCATGAAAAAACCTGAAAAACAAGTCTTGACAAGGGTTCCGTCACCGGGAATTCTACCGGAGAATCTGTCCGATTATTTGGACACAAAACGATTTTTGGAAGAAAAAGTTCAGATGAGAGACAAAATCTCCCCTTGGATGGAATCAATAGAGCGCATCTGGCCATCCTGACAGCAGGTAATTTCCTTCCAGCCGAGTTTCCTGCTGCAATACTGCGCCGCATGGCGGCTGCGGTCCAGGTAGGGGAGATTACCCTCGTGGATGTCCTTTTTGCTCTCATCCCCTTGGTAGCGGCCGGTCATCAGCTTCTGGCTGACGGCGGGGTCCACGTTCAGGTAGATTACGGTATCCGGGGCGGGAATGCCCAGAAGGGTGTATTCAAAATGGAACAGCCAATTTAAGAATTCGTCCCACTGCTCTTCGGGCAGCTTGCTGCACTGGTGAACGGCATTGGAGGTGGTGTACCGGTCGGCCACCAGAATGCCGCCCCGGGCGTAGAATTCTCCCCAGTCCTGTTTGTAAGAGGCAAAACGGTCCACCGCGAAGAAGGTGGAGGCGGCGTAGGCATTCACATCCCCCGGCTCCTTGCCGAACTGTCCTCCCAGATACATTTTGACCAGGGCGGAGGAGTCTGAGGCATAATTGGGAAAGGAAATTTTCCGCACCCGCTGCCCCCGGGCGGAGAGATTTTTCACCAGCTCCGCCGCCTGGGTTCCCTTGCCGCTGCCGTCCAGGCCCTCAATCACGATCAATGTTCCTTTTTCCATACTGTCCGCTTCTTTCTCAATATTTCCGCCATCATATCACATTTTTTTATGGATGGCAATTCCTTGTAAAGAAATTACGGATTCCCGGTGGGTGTATCTGATCCCACCCCAATATTCCCGCTGCCTTCCGCAAAAGAGGATATCACCCGGGGTGTCGGATTATGCCGCGGTGGGGCTCTGTCCCAATGCCACCCGGCGAAGGATGATTTTGTACACATCCCAGTAGGTCAGCTTCTCCACCGCCTCGGCCGCCACCAGAGGAAGCTGGATCAGCATTTTGTCGTCGGAGTATACCTTGATGGTGCCCAGGTTCTGTCCCTTTTCCACCGGGGCGGGGACAGCCTGTACCAGTTCCACCTTGGCGGAGAGGCTGGTCCGTTTGGCTTTATCCACCAGGATCTCCCGGCGATCCACCAGCTCCACGGGGACGGTTGTCTGTTTTCCCAGGTGGACAGCCACGGTGCGGCCCTCCTTCAGCCCCGGGCGCACCACGGAGTAGTTGGCGTAGCCGTAATCCAGCAGGGCTTTGCAGTCGGCGGTGCGCTTCTGGGAGCTTTCGCAGCCCATCACCACGGCGATCAGCTCCATGCCCTCCCGCTTGGCGGAGGCGGACAGGCAGTAGCCCGCTCCTGTGGTGTAGCCGGTTTTCAGCCCCGTGGCTCCGGAGTAGAACCGGATGAGTTTGTTGGTGTTGGACAGACCGAAGGCGCCGTCACGTACTGTATCCATCCAGATGGTGGTGTATTTTTTGATGTCCGGGTGGTGTTTCAGCAGCTCCCGGGACATGAGCGCAATGTCGTAGGCGCTGGTGCGGTGTTCTTTGGCCTCCGGGCTGTCGTCCAGGCCGGTGCAGTTGACAAAACGGGTGTCCGCCATGCCCAATTCCTGAGCACGCTGGTTCATCTGCTCCACGAAGGCCGATTCACTGCCTGCCAGCAGCTCCGCCATGGCGCAGGCGCAGTCGTTGGCCGAGGACACGGCAATGGATTTCAGCATATCGGACACCGGCATGGTCTCCCCCACCTTCAGGTAAATCTGGCTGCCCCCCTTGGCGGCGGCTGCCTCGGAGGCGGTCACCTGGTCGGTCAGCTGAATTCGCCCGGAATCCACCGCCTCCATGATCAGCAGCATGGTCATCACCTTGGTCACGCTGGCAGGCGCCAGCCGCTCGTGGCACTCCTTTTCATACAGCACCGTGCCGGTGGCCACATCCATCAGCAGTGCGCTTTTGGCGTTCAAATCCAGGTTTACCGCCCGGGCCCTCACGGGAAGCAGCGATACCGTCAGCGTGGCCGCCAGCAGCAGACCCAGTACACGTTTCATAGTTCACCCCTCCATTCTGGTGGATTCTATGCGGCCTACACCCAAAGCATGATTGCCCGTTTTCTCCATATTTCTGCCCCCTTCGACCTTGACCCCGATGCCCCGGTCTGGTACAATGGAAACGGAAAATTGGAATTTAGCAAAGGAGGGTATGTGATATGGCAGGGAAAATGATTATGTGGGCAGTATCCTTTGGCTGTGCAATCCTGTTTTTTTGTATCGGCGTTTACGCAAGAAAACTGGAAAAACCAATGTGGTTTTGGTCTGGTTCTGAAGTTGATGCCACAAAGATAACAGATGTAAAACAATACAACAAAGAAAACGGTGTCATGTGGCAATTGTATTCATTGTGGTATTTTGCAGCAGGCATAGCAGAAATTTGGAATTCCATCCTTGCCCTGATTCTCCTTGTTTTGAGTTGCACAATAGGTATGGTTCTTTTGATTCGTTCCTATACAAAGATTTACGGAAAGTATCGTGTTCAGTAAATTCCAATTTTCTCATATCTTATATCTTATATCTCATAACTCATCAATTCTCAGGAGGTAGCACGATGCGTGGGATTCCGTCTCTCATCACCGACATTCGAAAGAAAGTATTCACAGAGGTTGCCAGGCTCGCCTATTCCGGCGAGGACTACACCAAAGCCGAGGATCTGCCCTTTTTGATCGTTCCCGGCGATCAGCCATTGCACCGGGAGTCCATTTTCCTGGAGCGGGCCATTGCCGGTGAGCGGGTGCGGCTGGCCATGGGTCTTTCCGTCCGCAGCGTCCAGACCCGGAGCCTGATGACCGAGGGCATGGATCACGCCGCCATCGCCCAGCAGTATTATGAGCCGCCCCTCATCAATGTGATTCCCTATGCCTGCCACGTCTGCCCCACCAACCAGTATAAAGTTACCATTGGCTGCCAGAACTGTCTGGCCCAGTCCTGCCAGCAGGTATGCCCCAGAGATGCCATTGTTTTCAAAAATGGCCGCAGCTTCATCGAGACCGAAAAGTGCATCAAGTGCGGCAAGTGCGCTGCCGCCTGTCCCTACAACGCCATCATCCACCTGGAACGCCCCTGCCAGGCGGCCTGCGGCATGGATGCCATCGGCATGGACGAGCAGGGCCGGGCCATCATCAATCAGGAGAAATGCGTCTCCTGCGGCCAGTGCCTGGTGAGCTGCCCCTTCGGCGCCATTGTGGACAAGGGCCAGATCTACCAGGTGGTCCGTTCCATCGTGGAGGGGGAGAAGGTCATCGCCATCATGGCCCCCGCCTTTGCCCGCCAGTTCGGCAAGGATGTGCCTGTCAGCAAGCTGGTGGCGGGTCTGAAAGCCCTGGGCTTTGCCCAGGTGGTGGAAGTGGCCATCGGCGCGGACATCTGTGCCGTGGAAGAGGCCAAGGATTTTGTGGAGAATGTGCCTGCCAACCAGCCTTTTATGGCAACCTCCTGCTGCCCGGCCTGGCATGCCATGGTACATAAGCTCTTCCCCGCCCAGGC